>CAZRFD010000073.1:0-34212 GCA_964599085.1 uncultured Enterobacterales bacterium
TCACCCCGATCGCCATCGAGAAGCAGCTCCGCTTCGCGATCCGCGAGGGTGGCCGTACCGTCGGCGCCGGCGTCGTCTCCGACATCATCGAGTAGGCATCCAGTCCGGGCGAGCGGCGACGCTCGTCCTTCTTTGCTTCACAGCCAGGACAGCCAGATGGCCAGCACCCCCAAGATCCGGATCCGGCTCAAGGCCTACGATCACAAGCTCCTCGACAAGTCGGCGCTGGAGATCGTCGAGACCGCCAAGCGGACCGGTGTGGTCGTTCGGGGACCCTTCCCGCTGCCGACCACCATCAGCCGGTGGACCGTGTTGCGCGGACCGCACGTCGACAAGAAGTCGCGCGAGCAGTTCGAGCGCCGGACGCACCACCGTCTTCTCGACATCCTCGAGCCCACCCAGGCGACGGTCGATGCGCTCATGAAGCTCGACCTCTCGGCTGGGGTGCACGTCGAGATCAAGACCACCTGAGAGCCTCGCGCTCTCGTGGAGGAATGGCTCATGCCGAGCATCGATCTCTACAACACCGAACGCGACAAGGTCGGCTCCGTCGACCTCGACGACGCGATCTTCGGTGCTGAAGTCAAGCCCCACCTGTTCTACGCGGTCGTGCGGTACCAGCTCGCCAAGCGGCGGGCCGGCACGCACTCCTCGAAGACCCGGGCCCAGGTCTCCGGCGGCGGCAAGAAGCCGTACCGTCAGAAGGGCACGGGCCGTGCCCGCCAGGGCACCACGCGCGCCGTGCACTGGCGCGGCGGCGGCGTGGTCCACGGGCCGCACCCTCGCTCCCACGCACACAAGCTGCCGAAGAAGGTCCGTCGGGCCGCGCTTCGCAGCGCGCTGAGCAAGCGGGTCCAGGACGACGCGCTCACGGTCTTCGACGGCTTCGCGCTCGCCGAGACCAAGACCCGTGCCTTCGCAAAGGTCATGAACACCTTCGAGTTCGACGATCTGCTGCTGGTCCTTCCCGGTCGGGACGAGGCCGTGCTGCGTTCGGCGCGAAACATCCCGGGTGTGACGGTCCTGCCGGTCGAGGGCCTCAACGTCTACGACGTCCTCAAGCACAAGAACCTTGCCATGACCAAGGACGCCGTCGAGGGCGTGGTCGCGCGGCTGGGGAGGTGATCCGTGGCCGAGTTGCATGACATCCTGATCCGACCTCTGATCACCGAGAAGTCCACCATCCTCACGGACGACCAGAACGTCTACGTGTTCGAGGTGGGCCTCCGGTCGAACAAGATCCAGATCAAGCAGGCGATCGAGCAGGTCTTCGGCGTGGGCGTCGAAGATGTCCGGACGGTCACCGTCCGCGGCAAGACCAAGCGCTTCGGTCGGTTCTACGGCAAGCGTCCCAACTGGAAGAAGGCCTACGTGCGCCTCGCTGAAGGTGACGCTCTCAACTTCTTCGACGCGTAGGCGGGAGCAGAGATGGGCACTCGCAAGTTCAAGCCGACGACTCCGTCCCGGCGGTTCATGAGCTCCTCGGACTTCGCCGAGGTCACTCGGGCCAAGCCGGAGAAGTCGCTGGTCGTCGCTCTCAGCAAGAGCGGCGGTCGCAACAACCGTGGCCGCATGACGGTCCGCCATCGCGGTGGTGGCCACAAGCGGCGCTACCGTGTGATCGACTTCCGTCGTGACAAGGAAGGCGTGCCGGGCACCGTGGCGGCGATCGAGTACGATCCCAACCGCAGCGCTCGGATCGCGCTCATCCACTTCGCCGACGGCGAGAAGCGCTACATCCTGGCGCCGCACAAGCTCGAGGTCGGGCAGCAGGTCGTGACCAGCGACTCTGCCGACATCCGTCCGGGCAACTGCATGCATCTGTTCGCGGTGCCTCTGGGTACCTGGGTGCACAACATCGAGATGCAGATCGGCAAGGGTGGGCAGCTGTGTCGCTCCGCCGGTTCCTACGCCCAGGTGATGGCCAAGGAGGGCGAGTACGTCCTGCTCCGTCTCCCCTCGGGCGAGCTGCGCCAGGTGCACCGTCGCTGCCGTGCGACTGTCGGCCAGGTCGGCAACCTCGAGCACGAGAACCAGGTGGTCGGCAAGGCGGGGCGGACCCGCTGGCTCGGTCGACGCCCTGTGGTCCGCGGTACGGCGATGAACCCCATCGACCACCCCCACGGTGGTGGTGAGGGGCGCGCCAAGGGACGCCATCCGGTGACCCCGTGGGGCAAGCCCACCAAGGGCTACAAGACCCGCGCCCGCAAGAACCCCTCCAACAAGTTCATCGTCAAGCGCCGCAAGTAGCGCGGAAACTCCTTCAGGAGGACGGCCCATGGCCCGCTCCATCAAGAAAGGCCCCTTCGTCGACCAGCACCTGGTCGCCAAGGCCGCTGCTGCCCAGGACGGCGGCAACCGCACCATCAAGACCTGGAGCCGGCGCAGCACCATCCTGCCCGACTTCATCGGCCTCACCTTCATGGTGCACAACGGCAAGAAGTTCATTCCGGTCTACGTGACCGAGAACATGGTCGGGCACAAGCTCGGCGAATTCGCCCCCACCCGTACCTTCTACGGCCACGCGGCCGACCGGAAGTCCAAGGGCCGTTGAAGCCCGTGGGAGCGGGTCAGCGCATGACCCGCCTCCGAGGAGAAGCTCATGGAAGCCAAGGCGAAGCTGAAGCTCGCTCGGGTGAGTCCCCGCAAGGCGCGGCTGGTCGCAGACCTGGTACGCGGACGCGATGTGGGCGAGGCGATCGAGATCCTCGCGTTCACCCGCAAGAAGTCGGCGCCCATCATCAAGCGCCTGCTCGAGTCCGCCGTCGCGAACGCCGAGCACAAGGCCGAGCGCGCCAACGAGTCCGTCGATGTCGACGAGCTCGTCGTCAAGGAGATCTACGTGGACCAGGGCCCCACGCTGCGGCGCTTCCGCCCGCGCGCAAGGGGAATGGCCACCCGCATCCACAAGAAGACCAGCCACATCACCGTGGTTGTCGGACAAGGAGTGGCCTGATGGGTCAGAAGGTTCATCCGATCGGCTTCCGGCTCGGCGTCATCCGTGACTGGGACTCGAAGTGGTACGCCGAGAAGGACTACCAGCGGTTCCTGCACGAGGATCTGGCCATCCGCGCCTTCCTCAAGGACAAGCTGAAGACCGCCGGCATCTCTCGCGTGACCATCGAGCGTGCGGCCAACAAGGCCAAGGTCTTCGTCCACGCCGCCAAGCCCGGCGTGATCATCGGCAAGCGGGCCAGCGGCTTGGATGCGCTGCGGGCCGATCTGCAGAAGATGACGGAGACCGAGATCTTCCTCAACATCATCGAGGTGCGGAAGGTCGAGACCGACGCGACGCTGGTCGCTGAGAACATCGCTGCCCAGCTCGAGAAGCGCGTGAGCTTCCGGCGGGCGATGAAGAAGGCGCTGACCCAGGCTCGCAGGGCCGGGGCCAAGGGCGTCAAGGTCCGCTGCGCGGGTCGCCTGGGCGGGGCAGAGATGTCCCGGTCCGAGCGCTACATGGACGGCCGCGTGCCGCTCCACACCCTGCGCGCTGACGTCGACTACGGCACGGCCGAAGCCAAGACCACCTACGGCGTCATCGGCGTCAAGGTCTGGATCTTCAAGGGCGAGGTCCTGCCGGGCGACGAAGAGCGCGCCTCCTAGTAAAGGTTCTGGGCGCCCAGGCGCCTCGAGGAGTCACAGATGCTCTCTCCGAAGCGAGTGAAGTACCGTCGGCGGCAGAAGGGTCGCATGCGGGGACTGGCGTACCGGGGCAGCGAAGTCAGCTTCGGCGACTTCGGGCTGCAGGCCACCGAGTGTGGTTGGCTGACCTCCCGCCAGATCGAAGCCGGCCGTGTGGCGCTGACCCGTCACGTAAAGCGCGGTGGCAAGGTCTGGATCCGAGTGTTCCCGGACAAGCCCATCAGCAAGAAGCCCGCCGAGACCCGCATGGGCAAGGGCAAGGGCTCCCCCGAGTACTGGGTCGCCGTGGTCAAGCCCGGCCGCGTGATCTACGAGCTCGAGGGCGTTCCCGAAGACGTGGCCAAGGAAGCGTTCCGCCTCTGTGGTCACAAGCTGCCGCTCGCGACGCGTTTCGTGACGCGGAACGAGGTGCTCTGATGGCCAAGCAGAACCTGGACGCTCTGACGGACGAGCAGCTCGTGCACCGCGAGCTCCAGCTCGAGCGCGAGCTCCTCGCGGCGGGCTTCCGCCTGCGGACGGGCCAGCTCGAAGACACCGAGAGCCTCGGTCGGCTGCGGAAGGACATCGCGCGTGCGCGGACCGCCCAGCGCAGCCGCGAGCTCGACCAGGGCCTGGCCAAGGACTCGCTGCGCAACCAGCACCGGGGCAGCTTCCAGGCGGGCTCCGGCGACGCGGGCGGTGAACAGGCCTCGTCCGGTGGCTTCCTCAAGGGTCTCGTTGACAAGATCGGCGGCTGAAGATACTGCCGTATCTCCTCCCGCTGGGAGGGGTTCGGGCCGCAACCGTGAGGTGGCGGCCCTTCGATGCACCAGCCGCTCTGGCCGGTGCGGGCGTGGCGACGCCGGACCGTGAGTCCCGCTCTGCGGGAGACCCGGGCTGAAGCGCACACTTCAACGCTCCGCCGAATGGCGGACCAGCGCGAGAGTTCCATGTCTACCGAGTCGTACGCAGCGGCTTCCGCTGAGTCTGATGTCGAGTCCGCCGACACCGTCGCCTCCCAGGGTGGCCGGGTGCTGGTGGGCCGCGTGGTGTCTGACAAGATGGACAAGACCGTCGTGGTCGAGGTCCAGCGCCGGGTGCTTCACGCCAAGTACCGTAAGTACGTCAACCGGCGGAAGACGTACAAGGCCCACGACGAAGACAACGCCTACAAGGTTGATGACATCGTCGTCATCAAGGAATCCCGGCCGCTGTCGCGCACCAAGCGCTGGGTGGTGGTCGAGCAGCGGGACCCGTCGGCCTGATCGTCCCGTCCGACTGAAACGAGGTGAGCCATGATCCAGATGCAGTCAGTGCTCGACGTCGCCGACAACAGCGGCGCCAAGAAGCTTCAGTGCCTCAAGGTGCTCGGTGGCAGCAAGCGCAAGTACGCGTCCGTCGGTGACATCATCGTGGTCAGCGTCAAGGAAGCGATGCCCAACGGCAAGGTGAAGAAGGGCCAGGTGGCGCGCGCGGTGATCGTGCGGACCGCCAAGGAACTTCGCCGGCCGGATGGCAGCTACATCCGCTTCGACACGAACTCCGCCGTGCTCGTGAACTCGGAGGGTGAGCCGATCGGCACCCGCATCTTCGGACCCGTCGCGCGCGAGCTGCGGGCCAAGAAGTTCATGCGCATCGTCTCCCTCGCGCCCGAAGTGCTGTGAGCGAGGAGCAAGCACCATGGCAAGCATGAAGATCAAGCGTGACGACGTGGTCGTCGTCACCGCCGGCAAGAACAAGGGGCAGACGGGACGCGTGCTGCGCGTGCTGACCGCCAAGGACCGCGTGCTGGTCGAGCGGGTGAACCTGGTCAAGCGCCAGGTGAAGCCACAGGGTGACCGGCCGGGCGGGACCATGGAGAAGGAAGCCCCGATCCACATCTCGAACGTCGCGCTCTGGAACGCCGCTGAAGGCCGCCCGATGAAGGTGGGCTTCAAGGTCCTCGACGACGGCCGCAAGGTTCGCGTCGACCGGAAGACCGGCGACATCATCGACAACGCCTGAGCGCCTGCGCCCGCCTCAAGGCGGGTGGCGCGGAACACCCGGAGTCTCCATCATGGAACCACGGCGTCGCCAGCGATACTTCGAAGAAGTCGTGCCGGCTCTGCAGGAGCAGTTCGCGTACAGCAACTCCATGCAGCTTCCCCGGCTCGAGAAGATCGTGCTCAACGTCAGCCTCAAGGAAGCGATCACCAACCGCAAGGTGCTCGACAAGGCTGCCGAAGAGCTCTCGACCATCACCGGGCAGAAGGCGGTCATCCGCTTCGCCCGTCGGTCCATCGCGAACTTCAAGCTCCGCGAGGGCATGCCCATCGGCGTGAAGGTCACGCTGCGGCGGGCCCACATGTGGGAGTTCCTCGACCGCCTGATCTCGGTGGCCATTCCCCGGGTGCGTGACTTCCGCGGCCTCGACCCGAACGGGTTCGACGGGCGTGGCAACTACAGCATGGGGATCACCGAGCAGATCGTCTTTCCCGAGATCGACTACGACAAGGTCCAACGGATCACGGGCATGAACATCACGATGGTCACCACCGCCAAGACCGACGCCGAGGGCAGGGCTCTGCTCAAGGCCCTCGGCATGCCGTTCCGGGAGCAGTAGCCATGGCCAAGAAGTCCATGATCGCCAGGTCCAGCCGGCCCCAGAAGTTCAAGGTTCGGGTGCACAACCGGTGCAAGGTGTGCGGTCGCCCGCGCGCCTACCTTCGCAAGTTCGACATGTGCCGCATCTGCTTCCGCGAGCTCTCGCTCAAGGGCCAGATCCCCGGCGTCACCAAGGCGTCCTGGTAGACCAGACCTGAGCCCAAGCCGTCCACGGTCCGCCGCTCTCGGAGCGGCCGGCCCGGGCGCCCAAAGGAGCACACGACAATGACCGACCCGATCGCCGATCTGCTGACGCGTATCCGGAACGCGGTCCAGGCCCGCCACTCGAGCCTGATGGTCCCCCGCAGCAAGCTGAAGCTGGAGGTCGTCAAGATCCTCAAGCGTGAAGGCTTCGTGGAGGGCTACATCGAGGTCGCCGAGGGGCCCCAGGGCTGGATCAAGGTCTTCCCGCGCTACGACGACTCCAACAAGGCCATCATCCGCGGCCTGCAGCGCATCAGCAAGCCGAGCCGCCGCCGCTACGTCGGCAAGGACGACATTCCGCGCGTCCGCAACGGACTCGGTGTCGCCATCCTGACCACCCCGCGTGGACTCCTCACCGATCGCCAGGCCCGTCAGGCTGGCGTCGGCGGTGAGGTCCTCTGCTACGTCTGGTAGCGGGAGAGTTTCATGTCGCGAATCGGCAACAAGCCCGTTGAGCTTCCGAAGGGCGTCAGCTTCCAGATCGCCGACGGTTCGATGTTGGTGAAGGGGCCCAAGGGCTCGCTCACTCGCAAGATCGTGGCCGGCATCGACTTCGACGAGGCGGACTCGACCGTCGTCGTCAAGCGGAGCGGCGACACCCCGCAGCTTCGCGCGAACCACGGTCTGATGCGGTCGCTGCTGGCCAGCATGGTCGAGGGCGTCAGCAAGGGCTTCGAGCGTCGGCTCGAGATCGTTGGCGTCGGCTACAAGGCTGAGGTCAAGGGCAAGACCCTCGTGCTGAGCCTGGGCTACAGCCACCCCGTCGAGTTCGCCTTCCCTGAGGGCATCGACATCGAGGTCGGCAAGAACAACAAGATGGTCGTGCGGGGAATCGACAAGGAGCGCGTCGGCCAGGCGGCCGCCGTCATCCGTTCGTTCCGTCCGCCGGACAGCTACAAGGGCAAGGGCGTCCGCTACGAGGGTGAGTACGTCCGCATCAAGGCCGGCAAGTCCGGTCAGTAGACGAGGTACCCATGGCCAAGACCAACCCCCGTCATGCCGCGCGTCAGCGCCGCAAGGCCCACATTCGCAAGTCCGTCCATGGCACCGCTCAGCGGCCGCGCCTGAGCGTCTTCCGAAGCACCAAGCACATCTACGCGCAGGTGATCGACGACGTGAGCGGCTGCACCCTGGCCGCAGCGAGCTCGCTGTCGCCGGAGCTGCGCGGTGAGGACGGACACCACGGCAACCGCGCGATGGCCGCCAAGGTCGGTGCGCTCGTCGGGCAGAAGGCGGCCGCCGCCGGGGTCACGACCGTGACCTTCGACCGCAACGGCTACCTGTTCCATGGTCGCGTCAAGGCGCTCGCCGACGCGGCCCGTGAAGCCGGGCTCAAGTTCTAGACAGCTACGCGCGGGACGCGTCCCGCAGGAGGATCGCAGTGGCGAAGATGCGCAACTCGCGACGCCGGGAAGAAGAAGACTCCGGCTTCATCGAAAAGACCATCCACATCAACCGTGTGGCCAAGGTCGTCAAGGGTGGCCGGCGGTTCAACTTCACCGCCATCGTCGTGTCCGGGGACGGGCAGGGCAAGGTCGGTGTCGGCTACGGCAAGGCCAACGAGGTGCCCGAAGCGATTCGCAAGGGCACGGAGCGGGCGCGCCGGGGTCAGGTGCAGGTTCCCATCGTCGATGGCACCGTGCCGCACTACGTCATCGGTGAGTATGGCGCTGCCCAGGTGATCCTCCGGCCGGCTTCGCCCGGTACCGGCGTCATCGCCAGCTCGGCTGTGCGCTCCATCCTCGACGCCGCCGGCTACCACAACGTGCTGACCAAGGTGGTCGGCACCAGCAACCCGCACAACGTCGTTCGTGCCGTGCTCGACGCCTTCGAACGCCTCGAGTCGCCCGAGCAGTACGCCGTGCGGACGGGCCGGCCCCTGGACGAGATCCTCGGCAACTACAACGTGGGCGCCCAGGCCTGGGGCACCGGCGCCTGAGCCGGGTCGGAGGACCACATGAAGAAGCTCAAGGTCACGCTCACGCGGAGCACCATCGGCTCGACCGACCGCCAGCGGGCGACCGTCCGCGGTCTGGGGCTGCGTCGTCCGCACGACTCGCGCGTGCTCGACAACACCCCGGCGATCCGGGGCATGGTGAAGCGGGTGATCCACCTCGTCGATGTCGCCGAGGTCGAGGTCGACCAGTAATCGAATTCTCAGCGGGGCACGCGCTGCCCTCGGAGCTGACATGGCCAACGAACTCTCCCATCTCTCCCCGCCGCCGGGGTCGACCAAGAAGCGCATGCGCGTCGGCCGTGGCGAGGGCTCCGGCAAGGGCACTTCTGCCGGTCGTGGTCGCAAGGGCCAGTGGGACCGCGCGACCGTGCGTCCGGGCTTCGAGGGCGGCCAGATGCCGCTGGCGCGCCGGCTGCCGAAGCGTGGCTTCAAGAACCACTTCAGCAAGCAGTACACCGAAGTGCGCCTCGATCGCATCGCCGCCAGCTTCCAGGCCGGCGAAGTTGTCGACGCCGAGGCCTTGAAGGCTCGCGGTCTGGTGAGCAAGGTTCAGCGTGATGGCGTGAAGGTGCTGGGCAACGGCACCATCGATCACGCGGTCACGGTCCGGGCCGCTGCCTTCACGGCAGGCGCGCGGGCCAAGATCGAGGCCGCCGGCGGCACCGCCGAGGTCGCTTGAACCAGCTCTGAGACAGCCGCGGCGAGCCCGCCACGCGCTGAAGGACGGCGCCCGTGATCGAGGCTATCGCCAACATCCTCAAGATTCCGGATCTTCGGAACCGGATTCTCTTCACCCTGGCGATGCTCGCCATCTACCGGCTCGGAGTGTTCATCCCCGCGCCGGGGGTGGACCGCACCGCGCTGGCGGACTTCTTCGCGACCAACCAGAACAGTCTGTTCGGCATGTACGACATGTTCTCGGGTGGCGCGCTGAAGCAGTTCAGCGTGTTCGTGCTCGGCATCATGCCGTACATCAGCGCAAGCATCATCATGCAGCTCATGGCCGTGGTGATGCCCCAGGTCGAGCGCCTCAAGAACGAGGGGCAGGCGGGCCGCAACAAGATCACGCAGTGGACCCGGTACATGACGATCGGGATCGCGCTGATCCAGTCCAGCGCCATCGCGATCAGCCTCGAGTCCATGAAGACGCTCGGCGGCAGCGACGTCGTCCCCCACGCCGGCTGGGGCTTCCGGCTGATGACCATCATCACGATGACCGCCGGGAGCTGCTTCGTGATGTGGCTCGGCGAGCAGATCACCGACCGTGGCATCGGCAACGGCGCGTCGTTGATCATCACGGGCGGCATCATCGCCGCCTTCCCGCGGGGACTCAGCCAGACGATCGAGATGGTGCGCATCGAGCAGATCAACCTGCTCGAGCTGGTGCTGCTCGTGGGCTTCATGTTCGTCGTCATCATGGGCATCGTCTTCGTGGAGCGGGGCCAGCGCCGCGTGCCCATCCAGTACGCCAAGCGGGTCGTTGGACGCCAGGTGTACGGCGGCCAGTCGACGCACCTGCCGATGAAGGTGAACGTCTCCGGGGTCATCCCGCCGATCTTCGCGTCGTCGGTGCTCATGTTTCCCGCCACCATCGGCACCTTCTACGAGCATCCGCTCTTCGCCGCGATGCGGTCTGCCTTCATGCCCGGCACCTGGGTCTACGGCGTGACCTACGTCGTGATGATCGTGTTCTTCGCGTACTTCTACACGGCGGTGACCTTCAACCCGGTCGACGTTGCCGACAACCTGCGCAAGCACGGCGGCTACATCCCCGGCGTGCGGCCCGGCAAGCAGACGGCCGATCACCTCGACCGGATCCTCACGCGGCTCACCGCGGGTGGCGCTGTCTACCTGTCCGCCGTCTGCATCCTGCCGACCATCCTGATCTCCAGCTACGGCGTCCCCTTCTACTTCGGCGGGACCGGGCTGTTGATCATCGTGGCGGTCTGCCTGGACACGGTCGGCCAGATCGAGGGGCACCTGCTGACCCGGCACTACGACGGGATCCTCGGTCCGAAGTCGTCGAAGGTGAAGGGCCGCCGAAGCAAGCTTCTCACTCTCTGAGGCTGCGGCCTCGAGGAGCAGGCCATGGACATCATCCTCTTCGGTCCCCCCGGCGCAGGCAAGGGCACGCAGGCGCGGGCGATCTGCGACAAGGCGCAGGTGCCCCACATCAGCACGGGCGACATCTTCCGGAAGAACCTGAAGGAGGGGACGCCGCTCGGCCTGCTCGCCAAGAGCTACATGGCCAAGGGGCAGCTCGTCCCCGACGAAGTGGTCTGCGACCTGGTCACGGACCGCCTCTCCCAGGCGGACGCCACCAGCGGTGCGTTGCTCGACGGCTTCCCCCGTACCCAGGTCCAGGCGAAGCTTCTCCTCGACTGGCTCGTCGCCCACGACCGCAACATCGACGTGGTGATCAGCCTCGAGGTGCCGGACGACGTCCTGATCCGGCGGCTGAGCGGCCGCCGCACCTGCATGGGCTGTGGGGCGACCTACCACGTGGACCACAACCCGCCGGCTTCCGAGGGGGTGTGCGATCGCTGTGGCGGCGACGTCGTGCAGCGTGAAGACGACCGGGAAGAGACCGTGCGCGCG
This sequence comes from uncultured Enterobacterales bacterium, assembly GCA_964599085.1. Taxonomy (GTDB): domain Bacteria; phylum Myxococcota_A; class UBA796; order UBA796; family UBA2385; genus J125. The sequence goes on from CAZRFD010000073.1 coordinate 11,024, forward strand.
CGCATCGAGACCTACCACCGGGACACGGCCGCGGTGCTCCCCTGGCTCTCCGAGCGGGTCGCGATCTCCACCGTCGACGGCACCCAGGGCATCGATGACGTCAAGCACGCCGTGCTCGCGGCGCTCGACGCCGCCTGATGCTTGACGACTGCGGGCCGCCGTTGTAGGTGGTGCTGCTTGTCGGGGTGGGCAGCGCAGCGCAGCAGCGCGCTCGTGCAGCCCTCCCTGTCTGCGCGGCAGGATGACCTGCCTCGCTCCCCCTCACCAACCGATGAACCGGCCACTGCGCCGGCGAGGTGTCGAACATGAAGGTCAAGGCTTCCGTCGGCAAGATGTGCCCGAAGTGCCGCATCGTCCGACGTCGCGGGATCGTCCGCGTGATCTGCGAGAACCCCAAGCACAAGCAGCGGCAGGGATAGCACCATGGCACGCATCGAAGGCGTGGACCTGCCACGCAACAAGCGAATCGACATCGCGCTCACCTACATCTACGGGATCGGGCGCACCACCGCGTCGAAGATCTGCGCAGAAGCCCAGGTCGAGCCGAGCATCCGGACCCAGGACCTCTCGGAAGTCGAGGTCGCGGCCATCCGGGACGTGATCCAGCGCAGCTACAAGGTCGAGGGTGACCTCCGCAAGGAAGTCGCCATGAACATCAAGCGGTTGATCGACATCAACTGCTACCGCGGCATGCGCCACAAGCGTGGCCTGCCGACGCGCGGTCAGCGCACCCACACCAACGCCCGGACCCGCAAGGGGCCCCGTCGCGCCATCAGCCGCCGCAAGTAGCAGGAAGGAGGATCAACCATGGCCAGCTCTCGTCGAGGCCCGCGCAAGGTCAAGAAGAACATCCCCACCGGGATCGTGCACATCCAGGCCACCTTCAACAACACCATCGTCACGATCACCGACGTCAACGGAAACACCGTGTCGTGGTCGAGCGCCGGCGTGAAGGGCTTCAAGGGGTCGCGCAAGTCGACGCCCTTCGCTGCCCAGCTCGTCGCTGAAGACGCCGCCCGCAAGGCGATGGACCACGGCATGAAGTCCGCGGGTGTGTACGTGAAGGGACCCGGATCGGGTCGTGAGTCGGCGCTCCGCGCCATCGCGAACTGCGGACTGAAGATCACGCACATTCGCGACGTGACTCCGATCCCGCACAACGGTTGCCGCCCGCCCAAGAAGCGGCGCGTCTGAGTCGCCGGCGCGGCTCTGGCTGCGCGGGCCTCCACTCCCAGGCCTGGTGCTCTCCTGCCGTGCGCGGCGGGGGGGCATCACTCCACCACCAGTCCAACACGGGTGCAGAGCCGGAACCGGCCTGGCCGGCAGAAACCCGAGCTGGAGACAGAGCATGAACGAAGTCGTCGTCGCCAACTGGCGTAGCCTCATCAAGCCGCGCGCCGTCGAGAAGGACGCCCGCTCCAACACCACCTACGCGAAGTTCGTGGTGCGTCCGCTGGAGCGCGGCTTCGGGATCACGCTGGGGAACTCCCTGCGCCGGATCCTCCTGTCCAGCCTGCAGGGCGCCGCGATCTCGACGGTCAAGATCGACGGCGTGCTCCATGAGTTCTCGTCGATCCCGGGTGTGGTCGAGGATGTGACCGACATCATCCTCAACATCAAGGGCGTCCGGATCCGCACCTCGTCCTCCGAGCCCATCACGGCGACCATCGACAAGCGCGGCCTGCCCGGCGAGATCGTCGAGGTGCGCGCGAGCGACATCACGTTCGACGCCGAAGCCGAGGTGCTCAACGGCGACCACCCCATCGCCACCCTGACCGAGAGCGGGCGCTTCGTCGCCGAGATGACGGTCAGCATGGGCAAGGGCTACGTCCCCGGTCGCCTCATGAGCGCCGAAGAGCTGCCCATCGGGACCGTCGCCATCGACGCGCTGCACTCGCCCATCCAGAAGGTGAAGTACACCGTCACCAACGCGCGTGTCGGGCAGCGCACCGACTACGACAAGCTCACCCTCGAGGTCTGGACGGACGGAAGCGTCAGCCCTGAGGACGCGGTGGCCTACGCCGCAAAGATCCTGAAGGAACAGGTGCAGGTGTTCATCACCTTCACCGAGCAGGCCGAGCCCACCGTCGCGGTCGAGTCTGCCCACGACGAAGAGTGGAACGAGAGCCTGTTCAAGCGCGTCGACGAGCTCGAGCTGTCGGTGCGGTCGGCGAACTGCCTTCAGAATGCTGGCATCGAGTACATCTGGCAGCTGGTCGAGAAGAGCGAAGCCGAGATGCTGAAGACCAAGAACTTCGGTCGCAAGTCGCTCAACGAGATCAAGGAGATCCTCTCCGAGCTGGGCCTCTCGCTCGGAATGAAGCTCCACAACTTCCCCAAGAACCGCACGAAGTAGGCTGCGCGCCGACTTCTCAACCCACTGGAGGGCGCCATGCGGCACCTCAAGTCTGGCCGGAAGCTGGGGAGGAACAGCTCCCACCGCAAGGCCATGTACCGGAACATGGTGACGTCGCTGATGGTCCATGGCCGGATCCGCACCACCGAAGCCAAGGCCAAGGAACTGCGCCGCTACGCCGACCGCGTGATCACGCTCGGCAAGCGGGTGACCGCCGCCGATCTCGAGGGCCTGTCTGGCGCCGAGCTCGACAAGGCCAAGGCTGCGCGACTGCACAACATCCGTCGGGCCAGCCGCTGGATCCACGACGAAGGCGCGCTCAACCGCGTGTTCGGTGAGTACGCGGACCGCTTCAAGGAGCGTCCTGGCGGCTACACGCGCATCTACAAGGTCGGCTACCGCGGCGGCGACAACGCGCCGATGGCGGTGATCGAGCTGTTGGGCGAGCTGCCCCCCGCGACCGAAGAGGGGCCGGCCGCCGATGAGATCACGACGGTCGACGAGGCTGCCGGCGAGGAGTGAGTCTCCGCCGAGCCGCCAGCCTCGCGTAAGCGGGCTAGAGACCCGAGCGCACGAGCGCTCGGGTCTCGTCGTCTCTGGAGCAAGCTGGAATGTCGGAACACTCGTTGCTGGTCGAGCGCCTCGCTGCCTACATGAAGGACCATCGCCTCAAGCAGACACGGCAGCGTCAGGTGATCTTCGACACCTTTGTGGCTTGCGAAGATCACGTCGCCATCGATGATCTCCTGTTGCGGGTACAGGCCTCGATGCCGGGCGTCGGCTACGCGACGGTCTACCGCACGATGAAGCTGTTCACCGACGCCGGGATCGCCCACGAGCGCCGTTTCCAGGACGGCCAGACCCGCTACGAGCCGGTCGAGGCCGGCGAACACCACGATCACCTGATCTGCCGGACCTGCGGCCACATCTTCGAGTTCGAAGACGAGCTGATCGAGCAGCGGCAGGCGCAGGTGGCTCGTGAGCACGGGCTGCGTCTCGTGTCGCATCGCCACGACATCTACGGGGAGTGCCTCGACCCGGATAGCTGCGCGCACCGCGCTGACCGGCGGCGTTGAGCCCGGAGCGGGAAGGCGACGATGCGACCAGGGGCCCGACGGCCCGCGTGTCCGCCGCGCCACGAAGAAGACCGGACCCTTGCGAGTCCGGTCTTCGGTAGGTGGTGCGTGGAGGGGGAATCGAACCCCCATGGCCTTGCGGCCACTAGGCCCTCAACCTAGCGCGTCTACCAATTCCGCCATCCACGCGGCGTTGCACGCTTATTGAGACCAACCAGAGGTGTCAAGGAGAAGTGCTCGGGCCGCCGAGGTCGAAGCCTTCTTCGCTGTCGTCGACCTGGTCGATGCCCTCTTCGAGGTCGGAGTCCGCCTGGGCGCGCTCGCTGCTGTACCAGGCCAGCGTGATGCTGGTGAACATGAACAGCCCCGCGACCAACGTCGTCGCGCGACCGAGGAAGTGCCCCTGGCCGCGCGGGCCGTACATCTGGTTTCCGCCGCCGCCGCCGAAGGCGGCTGCGCCCTCCTTGCCGGGCTGCAGCAGGATGATGAGGATCAGCGCGATGCACAGGAAGATGTGCAGGATGGTCACGAAGAGATGCATGAGGGATCCTTGAGGCGCCGCAGCAGGGGGCGCCGAGTTCAGCCGGCAGCGGCGACGATGTCGCGGAAAGAGGCCGCGTCCAGGGCGGCACCGCCGACGAGCGCGCCGTCGATGTCGGGCTGGCTGAGCAGGCCGGCGGCGTTGCCGGGCTTGACGCTGCCACCGTACTGGATCCGGACGGCGGCGGGCACCTCGCGCGGGTAGCGGTCGGACAGCCAGCCACGGATGGTGGCGTGCATCTCCTGCGCTTGGAGAGGAGAGGCCGTGCGCCCGGTGCCGATGGCCCAGACGGGTTCGTAGGCGATGGTGATCGACAGCACCTGGTCGGTGGAGAGGCCGGCGAGGGCAGCGGCAAGCTGCCCGGTCACGACGTCGTGTGCCCGCCCGGCGTCGCGCTGGGCGAGCGTCTCTCCTACACACAGGATCGGCGAGAGTCCAGCCCGGAAGGCGGCCTGTAGCTTGGCGGCCACGACGTCGTCGGAGTCGCCGAACAGGCTGCGGCGTTCAGAGTGACCGACGATCACGTGGCTGCAGCCGGCTTCGGCCAGCATCTCTCCCGACACGGCGCTGGTGAACGCGCCCTGGACCTGGTCGTGCAGGTCCTGGCCGGCGACGCCGATGCCCGAGTGCTTGAGGCGCGCCACGACTCCGGGGATGGAGACGTAGGGAGGAGCGACCGCGAGGTCGACGCCGGTGAAGTCCATGAGCAGGCGCTTGAGGTCGGCAGCCAGGGCATCGGCCTGGGCCGGCCCCTTGTGCATCTTCCAGTTGCCGGCGATGAATGGTCTGCGGGACATGACTCTCTCCGTCTGCAGGGCGTGGTCAGCGCTGGCCGCCGGACTTGGCCGCGGTCACGATCCGCTCGCGGATCGCCTTGATGCCGGGAAGCTCGATGCCCTGGATGAACTCGAGCGACGCGCCACCACCGGTTGAGACGTGGTCCACGCGGTCGGCGAGGTTGAACTGCGCGACGGCAGCCGCAGAGTCGCCACCCCCAACCACGGTGTAGCCAGGGCTGGCGGCGACCGCTTCTGCGACGCCGCGGGTACCACCGGAGAAGGGCTCCATCTCGAAGACGCCCATGGGGCCGTTCCAGAACACCGTGCCGGCCGAGGCCAGCACGTCGGCGTAGGCCTGGACGGTCGCGGGACCGATGTCCAGGCCCATCCAGCCATCCTCGATGTCCTGCACCACCTTCGTGTCGGTGTCGGCCGCGAAGCGCTCGGCCACCACGTGGTCGACGGGCAGCAAGAGCGTGGGGCCCTTCTGTTCGCAGCGCTCGATGATCCGCCTGGCAAGGCGAATGCGATCGTCTTCCACGCGGGAGCTGCCGATGGCGTCCCCCTTGGCGGCGAGGAAGGTGTAGGCCATGGCTCCGCCCACGACGAGCACGTCGCAGCGGCGCAGCAGGCTCTCGAGCACGCCGATCTTGTCGCTGACCTTGGCGCCACCGAGCACGGCGACCAGGGGCCGCGCCGGCGAGTCCACGATGCGGGTCAGGGCCTTGATCTCCTGTTCGACCAGCAGGCCGACGGCGACGCGTCCCATGAGCCCGGGCACCACCGAGATCGAGGCGTGGGCGCGGTGCATGGCGCCAAAGGCGTCGTCGACGTAGACCTGCCCGAGCCGGGCGAGCGCTGCGGCGAACTCCGTGTCGCCCTTCTTCTCGCCGGGGTCGAAGCGCAGGTTCTCCAGGACCATGATCCCGCCGGCGGGCAGCTCGTGGGCGAGCTGTTCGACGTGCTCTCCGACGGTGTCGTGGGAGAAGAGCACTTCGGTGTCGAGCAGCTCGGCGAGGCGCGCCGCGGCGGGTTCGAGGCTGAACCTGGGGTTGCGGTTGCCCTTGGGCCGACCGAAGTGGCTGCAGATGACGATGCGGCAGCGCTTCTCCTGCAGCAGGCGGATCGTCGGCAGGGCCGCGCGGATCCGCTTGTCGTCGGTGACGTTGCCCGCGTCGTCGAGCGGGACGTTGAAGTCCACGCGCAGCAGGACCCGTTCTTCGTTCAGGTCCAGGTCGGAGACCGAGGGCAGAGCCATCACTTCTCCAGGTCGGCGAGCTTGCGCGTGAGGTCCAGCATGCGGTTGCTGAAGCCCCATTCGTTGTCGTACCAGGACAGCACCTTGGCCAGCCGCGGGCCCATGGTCTGGGTGAGCGGCAGGTCGATGGTCGAGCTGTTGGCGTTGCCGACGAGGTCGGTGGACACCAGCGGGGCGTCGCTCACGCCGAGGATGCCGGCCAGCGGGCCCGCCGCAGCGGCGCTCAGGGCGCCGTTGATGGCGTCGACCGAGACGTCCTTGCGGGTGTTGAACACAAGGTCGACCATGCTGACGTTGGGCGTCGGCACCCGGATGGCCATGCCGTTGAGCTTGCCGTTGAGCTGCGGCAGCACCTTGCCGACGGCCTTGGCCGCGCCCGTGCTGGTCGGGACCATCGACAGGGCGGCGGCCCTCGCCCGCCGGAAGTCGGAGGGATGCGGGGCATCCAGCAGGTTCTGGTCCATGGTGTAGCTGTGGATGGTCGTCATGAGGCCGGCTTCGATGCCGAACTCGGCGTCGAGCACCTTGGCGAAGGGTGCGAGGCAGTTCGTCGTGCAGGAGGCGTTGGACAGCACGCGGTGCTCGGGCCGCAGATCGTCGTCGTTGACGCCCATGCAGACGGTCAGGTCGACATCGTCCTTGGCGGGGGCGCTGATCACGACGCGGCGGGCGCCGGCGTCGAGGTGCATGGCGGCCTTGGCCCGGGTGCGGAACACGCCGGTGCACTCGAGCACGACGTCGACACCGAGGTCACCCCAGGGCAGCTTGTTGGGGTCGCGCTCGGCCGAGGTCGCGACGAGCTTGCCGCCGATGTCGAGTCCGCCGTCGACCGCGCTCACCGCGGGGCCGAAGCGCCCGTGCACGGAGTCGTTCGCCAGCAGATGCGCGAGCATCGCGTCGCTGGTGAGGTCGTTGATGTGGACGAATTCGATGCGGGGGTCGTCCCAGCCGGCGCGGAGGACGCAGCGACCGATGCGGCCGAAACCATTGAGGGCGACGCGGACGGGCATGGAACACCTCTTTTCGGCGAGACGGTGGTCTCGCCCTGGGGAAGAGTTGGGACGGTGGCTGCTGGACGCGACCGCCGGTCTTGGAGCTGCTCCGACCGGGTCGCGGGTACCCCGCGGAGGGGTCTCTCGAAGGCGGGGGAGTTAACGCCGGGCATCCCCTGGGGCCACATGGAGGACCGCCCTGCCACTGCTCGTCGCCAACGTCGCCTGGCCTGGAGATGACCGTGATCCGCTCCCGGCGGTCGCCGCCCACCTGGATGTCGCAGAGAGCGCCGTCGGCGATGTGCTGCTGCTCAAGCGCAGCGTCGATGGCCGCAGGCGGCCGCCTCGCTGGCTGGCCAACTACCGGGTCGAGCTGACCGGCGGCGAGGCCGCCGAGGGCGCGGTCCTCGCGCGGAAACTGCACGGCGTGCGCCGCTTCTCGGCGCGCGACGAGCGGCGACACGCCGTCGACGAGGGGCACGCGGTGCGCCGGCAGGCCTGGCCGAGCGGGGTGCGCCCCATCATCATCGGGGCTGGCCCCGCGGGCCTGTTCGCAGCCCTGCGCCTGGGCGAGGCCGGGGCTCCCGCGGTCCTGCTGGAGCGGGGGGCGCCGGTCGAGGAGCGGCACCACGATGTGCGCGCCTTCTGGCGACGCGCCGTCCTCGACACCGAGAGCAACGTCGTCTTCGGCGAGGGCGGGGCGGGAGCCTTTTCCGACGGCAAGATCTACACGCGCCGGCGCGACGGGGAGCTCGGCTGGATCTTCCGGCGCCTGGTGGACCACGGGGCGGACCCTGCCGTCCTCGAGGAGGGCTGGGCCCACCTCGGGACCGATCGCATCCGCGAGATCCTCCCGCGGCTGCGGGCGCGCCTGGTCGAGCTGGGCGTCGAAGTGCGCTTCCATGCCTGTGTCGGGGGCTTCCTGGTGGAGGGGGGGCGCTGCGTGGGCGTGCGGCTGCGGAGTGGGGAAGAGCTGCGCGGTGGCCCGGTGCTCATGGCGACCGGGCACTCGGCCCGCGACACCTGGCAGGCGCTCATCGACGCGGGCGCGGCGGCCGAGCAGCGCCCGATCCACGTCGGGGCGCGCGTGGAGCACCCGCAGCGCCTCATCGACGAAGCCCGCTACGGCGGCCCCCGGGGCGAGCTGCCCCCCGCCAGCTATCGCCTGAGCTCCCGTCCCCCTGGCGGACGCGTGCGGCGCGCCCACACCTTCTGCATGTGCCCTGGAGGCACGATCGTGGGGGCCTCCAACCACCCCGGCCACGTCGTGGTCAACGGCATGTCCTACTCCGGCCGGCGGGCCTTCCTGGCCAACAGCGCCGTCGTCGTCGAGGTCGGTCCCGCCGACTACCCCGGCGACGATCCGCTGGCGGGTGCCCGCTTCCAGGCCGCCATCGAGCAGCAGGCCTGGCGGCTGGGCGGGGGCGACTTTCGCGCCCCGGGACAGCGGGTCGTCGACCTCCTGACCGGGCGTGGCAGCACCGAGCTGCCCAAGGTCAGCCACCCGCTGGGGGCGACGCCCACCGACCTGCGCGAGCTGTTCCCCGACGCGATCATCGAGGGGATGCTGGCGGCCCTCCGTCACTTCGACCGACGGCTGCCGGGCTTCGCGGGCCCCGACGGCGTGCTGCTTGCACCCGAGACGCGCACGACCGCGCCGCTGCGCTTCTCGCGGGACCGGCAGACCATGCAGAGCACCACGCTGCCGGGCCTCATGCCGCTGGGTGAGGGCGCTGGCTACGCCGGTGGCATCGTCAGCGCAGCGCTCGACGGCTACCGGGCGGCGCACCTCCTGGTGGACCAGCACTGCCCACGCCTGGTGGGCTGAGGGTGCCGCCTGCCGCGGTCAGCGGAAGGCGATCTCGACGTCTCCGCCGTCGATGGTGACCAACGCGCGGGTGCTGTCCCCCTCGCTCCGGCCGACGCAGTCGGTGGCGGCGATGACCCAGTCGATGGTCGCTTCGGTCTTGGACTGCGCGGCGTCCATGGTCCAGGTGCCGTTCTCGGAGCACTCCATCTGCTCTTCGCCGGCGTCGACGTAGCCCTCGGCGACCCACGTGTTGTCGGCCTTGAAGTTGAGCGTGCTCAGGATCACCCGCGCGCCGCCGGCATCGACCGCGTGGAAGTCGGTGATGGTGAGTGCACTCAGCGCGCTGACGAAGGCCTGGCTGGCGGCGTCGGAGGGAAAGTCACCCGTCGCGGCGTCCGCCGCAGCGCTGGCGGCGGCCGCGGCGTCGCCGCTGGAGACCGGGGGTGTCTTGCTGCCGCAGGCGACGAGGGACACGAGCAGGATGCCGAACATGGGTGCTCCCTTGGGCGAGGACCGGTGCCGCCGACGAACGCTCACGGTGTCTGCGTGGCGCGGCCCGCCGGGCTGGTGCGCCCTTATCTGCCTGCGCCTCGGCCGGCTTGCCGCTGGCTGGCTTCTCGTCGGCCGGCTCCTCCGTGGGCGGCTTGTGGTCGGAGGGGCGGCGGCGTAGCCTCCGGTCCCCGGGGCGCGTGCCTCCCGCCGGGCCGGCCCGGTGACGGTGGACGCCCCACGGCTCCCGTCGAGGTCCGTCGTCCCCGTCGCCCCGCCCCGCTGGCTGCCATGGCGCCTGCTTCTGCACGCCGGCGTCGCCGTCATCGTGACCTGGCCGGCGGTACGCCAGCTGGGTGCTGCCGTGCCGGGTGCGGCCCGGACCGACCTCCACAACGCGCTGTGGTCGCAGTGGTTCGTGTGGCACTCCCTGGCACAGGGGGCGTTGCCGTGGCACACGACGCTGCTGGACCCGCCCACCGGGGGCGTGCTGCTCACCATCGACCCGCTGGGCGCGCTGCTGGCGCTGCCGCTCGTCTCGACGGTCGGCCTCGCCGCAGCCTACAGCCTCGTCGTGTTGGTCCACCTGACCTTGTCCGGTTGGGCAGCCCACCGCTTCGCCCGGGCCCTGGCCCGTAGTAGCGGCCTGCCGGGAGATGCCGCCGGCATCCTGGCGGGTGTCGCCTACGGCAGCGCGCCGATCCTCCGCGCCGCGGTGTCCAACGGAACTTCGGAGGGGATCGCCGGAGAGTGGGCGGTGCTCGCCGCCTGGGCCTGTTGGCGGGCTTCGCGACAGCCGGGTGCCGGCCGGGTGCTCGTGGCGGGAGCCGCGCTGCTGCTGGCGGGGCTCGGCTCCTGGTACGGCGCGGTGACTGCCTTCCTCTTCGCCGGCGCCCTCCTGCTGGTCGGGCCCGGTCCCCGCGACGGCACGCGGGGCGCGCGGCGACGGGCGCTGCTCGCGCTGTCGCTCGGCGTGGTGCTCGTGCTCCCTGTCGCCGTCGGCACCAAGGCGGCCGCGACCCGCTCGGACAACCTCGTGCGCATCAAGAGCGCCCACGAGCTCGCGAGCGTCCGACGCTCCACCGGCGCCGCCGACCCGCGTGGGTTCGTGCTCGGCGGAGACTTCCGCTCCCCGGACTTCCGACGGATCTCCCGCTACGGAGAGCGGTTCTTCCACTGCAACTACCTGGGCTGGGTGCTGATCCTCGGAGCCGTCCTCGCGGCCCGCAGGCGTGCTGGACCGGCCTTCGTCTGGCTTGGCGGCGGCGCCGGCCTGCTGCTGGCGCTGGGGCCGGTCGTCGTCATCGACGCCGCTCCTCTGGTCGTCTGGGGGGATCGCGTCATCGGCCTGCCGTACTTCCTCGTCGAGCGCCTGCCGGGCTTCTCCAGCCTGTCGCTGCTCTACCGCCTGACGCAGGCGCCGGCGCTGGCGCTGGCCCTGCTCGCGGGTCTCGGCGCGGCATCCACGCGGCGGCCGGTCCCGACCGCTGTGCTGCTGGCGACCCTCGTGCTGGTCGAAGGGCGCTGGCTGTGCCCGCTCGGCGCGCTGCCCCTGACCACCCCGGCCGAGGTCGGACCGTCGATCCGCGCACTGGCGGATCAACCGCCCGGCATCGTGCTCGAGTACCCGGTCGTCGGGGGGCGGGCGTACCTCTACGAACAGACCGTGCACCACCACCCCATCGCGGGCACGCTGAACTTCCCCAACAACGCCGTCGGCATGCAGACCTGGTCGGCGCTCGTCGCCGCCGCCGCGGCGCTGCCGGCCCCGCCCGTTGGGCCGGCCTGTGACGACTTCATCGGGTCGGTCGCCGCCCGGGCGAAACACCTCGGTGTCCGCTATGTGGTGGCCCACGCCGACCCCTACGCTCGCCCCGACGTCCAGGACGCCGCCGTGCTGGCTCTCGCCTCCTGCCTCCCCCCCCTCGTCGACGGCGATGCCGCCGTCCAGGTCTACCGCCTGTGGTGACCTGCGGCTGGTTCTCAGCACCCCGTCCGCCCGAGGGCCTCGACGGTCCGGCCGCGGCGCTGCCCTGGCTCGGGCTGCCGCTCCGTGAACGCCAGGAGCGCGCCTTCCTTGAAGCCCGGCAGGCCGTCGATTCCATCGTCGTCGGAGGGGGAGAGGAGCCCGCCGAGGGGCCCCGGCTCCTGGTCCGAGAGGACGTCGCCATCACCCAGGCCACGGTGCGGGATGCGCTGGCGCTGGTGCGGGGGAGGGACGAAGACCTGCGCTTCGTGCTCGGCGACCGGTCGGGCTCCTTCCTCGATGAGCTGTGCCTCGGACGCGACGAGCCACTGCTCGTCTACCTGGCGGGAGGGACGCCCACACTGCAGCGGGTGCTGGCGGCGACACCTGTCGAGCTCGACCCGCAGGAACGCCTCGTCGAGGTGCCCGTTCCGGGAGAAGCCGGCGCCGACCTTGTCGAGCTGCCATTGACCGAGCGGCTGATGCACCCGACGGGCCACTGGCTGCAGTTGTTGTGGGCGAACCTGTTGGGTCTGGCCCCCTTCCTGTGGCGGGGCCTCGCGGGTCGCAACGTCGTCGAGACGGCGATCCGCCTGAGCTGGGCGGTGGCTCGGGCGGGCTCCGTGAACCCCGCCCGGGTCGGCGCGCGCCTGGTGCGCCGGGGGAGGGGATGCCGGATCCACCCGTCGGCGGTGGTCGAGGGCTGCTGGCTGGGCGATGGCGTCGAGGTGGGCGCCAACGCCGTGGTACGCGGGTCGGTGCTCGCGGACGGCGCCATCGTCGAAGACCAGGGCCTCGCCGAGTTCGTCGTGCTCGGCCCGGGGGCCCGGGTCCAGCGACAGGGCCTCGCGAAGCTGTCGGTCGTCGGCCCACGCGCGGCGGTCGGCGGCATGATCCAGCTCGCGGTCGTCGACCGCGAAGCCCAGGTCAAGCTCGGCGCGCACCTGATGGACATGGCTGTGGACCAGGGCGTCCGGGTCTCCGTGGGCGGCCGCCTCGTGGACGCGCCGCTGGGCCTGGCCGGAGTCTGCGTCGGCCGGCGGACGGTCGTGGGCGCCGGTCTGCGCGTGGCGCCTGGGCGAGCCCTGCCCCCCGGCCTCGCCATCCTGCCCCCGCTCGCCGACGTGATCCAGCGGATCCCCGAGGGCCTGAGCGGCGCGGTGACCGTGGCCAACGGCTCCCTGGTGCCCCTGGAGCGGGGCCGGCGATGACCTGGGGCGACCCGGCACTGTCGGCCTTCATCGCGGCGGCCTACCTCGGCCTGCTGTCGCTGCTCTGGCTGCTGCTGTGGGCCGGCGTGCCGCACTGGGGGCGCCGGTGGATGCTGCCCCGACCCGAGGGCGACCCGCCGGCAGCCGGTCCCAAGCTGAGCATCTGCGTGCCGGCCCGCGACGAAGCGGACAACATCGCTGCATGCGTGTCGGCGGCGCTCGCCAGCCGCTGGCCCTCCCTCGAAGTGCTCGTCGTCGACGACCAGAGCAGCGACGGCACCGCCGAGATCGCGGCCGCCGCTGCCGGCGGCGACCCGCGCTTCGTCCTGGTGCCGGGGACCGCCCCGCCCCGCGGCTGGGCAGGCAAGCCGTGGGCCTGCGCCCGCGCCGCGGGGGAGGCGACGGGGGCGCTGCTGCTGTTCATCGACGCCGACGTCACGCTGGCACCCGACGCCGTCCCGGCGCTGGTCGGCGAGCTCGGGCGGCGTCGACTGTCGCTGCTCAGCGCCTTCGGGAGCTGGAAGCTCGAGAGCTTCTGGGAGCGGGTGATGATCCCGGCCGTGGGCTGGCTCATCCGTGGTGTCGTCGACCTCGATCGCGTCAACGATCCGGGGCGGCCGGAGGCATTCGCCAACGGGCAGTGCATCCTCGTCGACCGGGCCGGGTACGACGCCATGGACGGCCACGGCGTCGTGGCGGACCAGGTGCTGGATGACGTGCGCCTCGCGGAAGCCTTCAAGCAGCGCGGACTGCCGACGGGGCTGATGGTGGCGCCGTGGCTCTTCGAGGTGCGCCTGTACCGCAACCTCTCGGAGATCATCGCTGGCTACGCCAAGAACCTCTACGAGGGGCTCGGCCGGCGTCCGGCGCTCGGGCTCGGCGCCGTCCTGTTCATCGGTGTCGGCGCGCTGCTCCCCTTCGTCGGGCTGGTCGGCGGTGTCGTCGCGCGCCTGGCCCTGCACTGGACTGTGCCGCAGACGCCGTGGCTTGCCTGGTTCGCCGTCATCTGTGGGCTGCAGGTCGCCTTCCGGTGGCGGGTCGAGCGGCGCGACGGACGGCAGGGGGGCATCGCCTGGGCACACCCCATCGCAAACCTGGTCCTGGCCTGGATCCTGATGCGGGCCGTGTTCTCGGTGCAGGCCACCTGGAAGGGACGCCGCTTCGTCGACGGCCGTGCGCAGGCCGACTGACGCGCTCGGGGGGAACCCCGCCCGCCCGGTAAGTGGTCCGATGCAGCCCCGGAGAGAGCGCGCGCTTGCAGGGAAAAGAGAAGACCGCCGGCCCAGGAGGACCGGCGGTCTCTGAAGATTGGAGCGGGAGACGGGATTCGAACCCGCGACATCCAGCATGGCAAGCTGGTGCTCTACCAACTGAGCTACTCCCGCTCAGCGGAAGCGCTGCGCATCTAACGCCTCGCTGTCGGCGTGCAAGCACTTCTTGGCGAAGAGTGCGGAAGCCGGCGAGCATACTTGGATTCGGCCCGAGTGCAGGCCGCCGCGAGCGGAGTGAGCGCCCTCGGAGGCGCGGCCGGTGGACGCGCTGTACCAGCGAGGATCACGTTGCGGTGGGGGCCCTTGGGCTGGTAGAGTGCTGCCCTGGTACGTCCCTGAGGCCCCCGAGGTGTGCCGATGTCCGTCTCCCGCTTCTTCGCCCTGGTGGCCTTCTCCGCCGTGCTCCCCGTGGCCTGTGGCGACAAGGGTGGCTCGGACAGCGGCACCACAACCGACGGCGGCACCACAACCGACGGCGGCACGACCACGGACGGCGGCACCACGACCGACGGCGGCACGACGGGGGACGGGGGCGGGACCGGCTCGCCAGACGCGGACAGCGACGGCGTCACCGTCGCGGACGGCGACTGCAACGACAATGACCCCACGATCTACCCGGGACGCGAAGAAGAGTGCGACGGGATCGACCAGAACTGCAACGACATCGTCGACGAGGGCTTCGGTGACTCCGACGGCGACACCATCGCCGACTGCATGGACAGCGAAGACTGCGACGGCATCGACAACGACGGCGACGGCCTGATCGACGAAGACTTCCCCGACGACAACGACAACGGCATTCCCGACTGCTCTGAAGACGAGATCTGCGACGGCATCGACAACAACGGCGACGGCACCGTCGACGAGGGCTTCGACCTCGACGGCGACGGCTTCACCTCCTGTGGGGACGAGTCGACCGCTGCCGACTGCAACGACGACGATCCTGACATCCATCCGGGCGCCGACGAGATCTCCTCCGACCTGGTCGACAACGACTGCGACGGCGTCATCGACGAGGGTGACTGGGGCACGGGCGACATCTACATCACCGAGATCATGAACAACCCGCGCAACGTCATCGATCTCGACGGCGAGTGGTTCGAGGTCTACAATGCCTCGGGCCGCGACCTGGTGCTCAACGGCCTGGTCATCACCTCGACCGTCGACGACGACTACCACCAGGTCGAGGGCGACGATCTCATCTGGCTGCTGGCCGGAGAACACTTCGTGTTCGGCGTCAACGGGGAGCTCTCGGAAAACGGCGAGACCCCGGTGGACTACGTCTACGGCAACCCCGACGGGCTGTCCGACGTGATGCTCAGCAACGAGAGCGATGACCTCGTCCTGATGATGGGCGACGCGATCCTCGACGAGGTGAGCTGGGACGATGGCTCGACGATGCCGGACCCCCAGGGCTCGACCATGACCCTGGACCCGACGGTCTACGGCGACGCGCTCAACGACGACGCCGACAATTGGTGCGAAGCGCAGTTCTCGTGGGACACGCTCACGGACGCGGGGTCGCCAGGGCAGAGCAACGAGTTCTGCTGGCCCTTCGCCGACGCCGGCTACGACGCCGACGCCAGCACGCTGATGATCTGCGACACGCTCTACCTCGTGGGCAGCGACTCCTACGATCCGGACGGCGCGGCGATCACGTTTGAGTGGGAGCTGGTCAGCGCCCCCGACAGCTCCGAGAAGACCACCGCCGACATCCACGAAGTCGACGACGCCGACCCCTGGTTCATCCCCGACCGCGCCGGCGAGTACATCTTCTCGCTGACGGTGTACAACGGTGTCGAGTACTCGAACCCCGACTTCCTCGTCGTCGAGATCACCGATCGCGACAGCAACGAGGACCCCGTCGCGGAGCCCGGTGACGACCAGTACACGTCCGACTCGGCGGTCTGCAATCCCATCTCCTACGGCGTCTACTACGAGTGCAACGCCTGCGACGACACCGAGTTCTCGCTGGACGGCACGGCGTCCTGGGACGCCGACGACGACGAGATCGTCCACTACCACTGGGAGATCACCGGGGGCACGGGCTCGGGCAAGATCGCCGACGCAGAGTCGGCCGAGACGACGGTCACCCTGACCGGCGGCACACCGGACTACGGAGACTCGGCGACCACCACGCTCGAAGTCACCCTGACGGTCACGGACTGCCTCGGCGCCGAAGGTAGCGACACGGTGCTCCTGTCCTACGAGTGCCTCGGGTCCTGAGCCACGGCGCCTGCGCCCCTGGCCAGCCGACCGGCTCCACAGGGCCGGCCACGCGTCGCGCGGGCCGGCGGGTCGGTGCGTGTCAGGGCTCGGCCTCCAGCTCGGCGAGCAGGGTGTCGGCGGCGTCAATCTGACGGGTGAGCGTGCGTACGCTGCGCTCCAGGCTGGCGCGCCGGTCGGGCGAAAGCTCGGCGTCCGAGATGGCCGCCACCGCCAGCTCGGCCCGCTTGTCCTCCATCTTGCGGATGAAGCGGCGCAGGGCCTTCTTCTTCTTCAGCTTCTTCTTGTGGATGTCGTCGCCGAGGATCCCCTCGACGCTCTCCACGATTGCCTTGATGCGGGTCTTGCGATCATCCGCCATGGCGGGGTCCGGTGCGGAGAGGGGGGGGAGGGTCAGCAGGGACGGGATCAGGCGGAGCGGCGGCTGGAGGCGAGCAGGAGATCCCCACCGACATCGCGGAGATCCGTGCCTTCGGCGATGAACATGCGCTTGGCGATCTCGAGGATGCGCCGGGCGACGCGATCGGCGTAGGCGTTGTCGTTCATGAGGCTCGTGGCCATGGCCGGCGTGATGGCGCCCTCGCGGACGAGCTGATCGACCGTGCCGTTGGCGAGCACGTCGGACCTGGCGATGTCCTCCTCCAGCTCGCGCAGCGTGAGCACGATGAGCGCCTCGTCCCGCGAGTCGCGGATGCGGTAGATGCGCCGCAGCACCGATGCGAGGTTGCTTCGGATCTTGTCGTACTCCCGCCGCATGTGGCGGTTGTCGCTGGTCATGTACACGTTGATGTTGCTGCGCAGCTCGGAGACGTCCTTGACCACCTCGGCGATGTTCCGGCAGACGATGCGCACGCTGTAGAACTGCTCGAGCTGATCGGGCGTGAAGCGCCCCGACGCCGACGCGCGGGTGACGTACTCGATGATGGCGCTGTACAGCGACTTGACGCTGTCGTGGTAGCGCTGCACCACGTCGATGTGAAACGGCGTCCGCGCTTCGGCCACGACCTCGTCGATGGGGCGCGCCATCAGAATGTCGGTGCGGTGGAGGTTTAGCGCGTGGGCGACGATCTCGAAGGCGTTGTCGAACAGGTTGGCTGCCTCCTTGAGCAGCACCTCCAAGGCGGTGTCCGGCAGCAGCAGGGCGGAGTCGTTGAGGTAGGTCGGGCGCAGGCCCTGGGCCCGCTGCTGGTCCGTCGCCGCGCCGGTGCGGATGGAGCGCTCCAGGCCCGTGACCAGGGGGCGGATGAACGGCCGCATGACGACCACGCCGACGACGTTGAACAGCGTGTGGAACACGGCCAGCTTCATCGTCCAGTCGTCGTGCGCGAGGCCGACCTGCGTCGCGATCCAGTCGACCGCGTCGCGGAATTGCCCCATGAACGCGATGGCGATGGCTGCGGTGACCGTGTTGAAGATGAGGTGGGCCATGGCCAGCCGCTTGCCGGCGATGTTCGACGATATCGAGCCCAGGATCGCGGTGATCGTGGTGCCGATGTTAGCCCCGATGGCCAGGGCCAGGGCGTTGTCGTAGGTGATCTGGCCAGCGGCGAGGGCGGCGATGATCAGCATCAGCGTCGCGTGGCTGGACTGCATGACGACCGTGGCGAGCACACCCAGCCCGGAGAAGACCAGCAGGCCGGGCAGGCCTTCCATGGCGTAGGCCGCCAGGTCGATGGACTCACGGTAGGCTTCGAAGCCCTCCTTCATGTAGTGGATGCCCAGGAAGAGGAAGCCGAGCCCCGCGAGGATGTTGCCCGCCCCCTTGAGCTCCTTGCGGTCCTGGAAGACCAGCACGAGGCCGAAGATGATCATCGGCATGGCGTAGGCCGAGATCTTGACCTTCATCCCGAAGCCCGCCATCAACCAGGCACCGGTCGTGGTGCCGATGTTGGCCCCGAAGATGATCCCGATGCCGGACGTGAGGTCGATGAGGCCCGCGCTGAGGAATGAGATGGTGATCACCGACACCAGGCTGCTCGACTGCATCAGCGACGTCGACACGATGCCGAAGAGGTGGCTGCGCAGCAGCCCCCGGGTCGAGCGACGCAGGATCTTCTCGAGGACGCCGCCGGTGAAGGCGGTGAAGCCCTGTTCCAGGAAGAGCATGCCGAACAGGAAGATCGACACCCCGGCGGCGATGACCTTCAGGTCTTCGCTCGACCAGATGGCGTAGGCGAGGACCGCCACGATGACGATGAGGGACCAATTCCTCGGCACGCCGTCAGACTCCCGGGAACGCGCGTCGGGGGCGAGGACCCCAGTGTGCCACCTGGTGGCGCTCTCCGGTCAGTCCTGGGGTGCCACCGGATCGCCGGCTGTGGCGTGAAGGCGTTGGTCGAGGGCGGTAAACTCGGCCTGGAGCGCCTCGTTTTCTCGAACAAGTGCCGCGACGCGTTCGGCGATGTCCGCGGCGGCAGCGGCCCGTGCTGCCGGGTCGGCGAGCTCGCGCGCCGCGCTGGCCTGCTCCTCCAGCTCGATGGACATGCTCTCCAGTCGGCTGGCACGCTGGCGGAGGGCCATGACCTCTTCGGTGGCTTCCGCGGACGGGGAACCGGACGTCGCCTCTCCACTGTCGCCGATGGTGCAGCCCCCCAGTGCGACGACCAGCAGCAGGACCGTCGGCAGTGGGGCAGTGGTGGCAGGACGCGACGTCACGACCGCCGCAGCCTATCCTGCCGACCGTGGGCGCACCCTCCCGCGGTGGGGGGCTGGGCCCTGGCGCCGGTGGTCGGTCGCCACGGAGGACCGGATGCGCATCGACGCCGACAGCTTGCGCAGCCGCGCCATCTACCGCCTGATGACCTCGCTCATCGCTCCGCGGCCGGTGGCCTGGGTGGGCACCCGCTCGCGTGCCGGGGCAGACAACCTCGCACCGTTCTCGTACTTCATGGGCGTGTCCTCGGCGCCTCCCGCGCTCGCCATCTCGGTGGCGACCAAGGGGCGCGACGCCGACGGTCGGCCCCTGCGCAAGGACACCGCCCGCAACATCCAGGAGACGGGGGAGTTCACGGTGTCGATGGTCTCGGCCAGCCAGGTCCAGGAGATGCACGCCACCAGCGCGCCGTGGCCTCCGGAGCGCAGCGAGTTCGACGCCTGCCGCCTGGCACGCCGCGCGGGCACGCGGGTGCGCGCCCCCATGCCCGCGGACGCCCATGCCAGCATGGAGTGCCGGCTGCTGCACGCCCTGGAACTCCCGACGACCACGCTCTTCGTCGGCGAGATCCTGGTCTTCCACGTCGACGATGACCTGCTCGTGCAGGGGCGGCCCGTGGACCGGCCGGCCGTCGACACCCGCGGGCTCGACCCGGTCGCGCGACTCGGGGGCCTCGACTACGCGAAGCTGGGCGAAGTGTTCTCCCTGCCGCCGGCGCGCCTGCCCGATGACTGAGCGACGGCCCCGATGCTGACGCGGGGAGCGCTCCTGCTTGGGCTGCTGGCGGGCTGTGGCCCTCCCGGTGACGCCGCGCTGTACGTCGCGGCGCTGTCCGAAGACGGCCGCTACGAACGGGCGCGCGATCACTGCGCGCGCATCGCCGACGTCCACACCCGTGGCGACTGCCTCGTCGCGGTGATGGAGCGCTTCTCGCAACTCGACGAGGGCGAGTGCCTGGCCCTGGCGCAGGCCGAGCCAGCGCTGGCGCTGTGGCGCGACGAGTGCGTCTTCCAGCTCGCCGAGCGCCTGCGCGCCAGGGGACGGATGGACGATGCGCTGCGGCTATGCCTCGACACGCGGTTCTCACGTGAGTGCGCCTGGCACCTCGTCCAGGACGAAGCCGAGGCCAGCATCGGCGAACCGGCCGCTGTCGCCGAGCTACGCCTGGAACGATTCGCCGGCGCGCGCCGGCTCCCCGACGCAGCCCTGCAGTTCTGGATGATCCGCTTGCGCGCACAGGTGTCCGTGGGGACCCTGCCGGACGAGACGGTGTGTGGCGAGCTCGCGGCTTCGGAGCCCTGCTTCGAGGCGCTGCGTCGCCACATCCGGGCGTCGCTGGATGGTCTGCACAAGCTCAAACAGGATCGCGCCTGTCCGGAAGGCGCGGATCCAGCTGGTACGCTGTCTGCGGATGCGGCCTGGGTCGATGGCCCGGTCGCGCGCGCCACCGTCTCCGAGTGGCGGGCCCGGCACTGTGGCCGGGAACCGGGCGGAGGGGCGGGGCGTCCATAGCTGTCGTCTTGTTCGCGAGCGCCGGGGATCGGATGCGGATTGGCTTGTTCTTCGACGGGACCAACTTCTACAAGGCCCTCGATGCCGTACGGCCCGGTGTGGAGCTGGACTACGACGCGCTGGCTTCGTGGTTGCTCCGGCAGGTCGGCGGCGAGTCGGCCCGGCTCGCCGGCGCCTGGTACTACACGGGCTTGCGTGACCAGCCCGATCTCGAGCGTTTTCTCGCCGGCCTGGAGCTGCGCACGGGCTACTTCGTGCGGCGCTTCCCGATCGTCGACCGGCACCTGGCCTGTCCTCAGTGTGGCGAGCTGGGTGTGCACCGCGTCGAGAAGGGTGTCGACACGGCGATCGTCGTCGACATGCTCAAGGCGGCCTGGTCGCGGCAGGTCGATGCGCTGGTGCTGATGTCGGGGGATGAAGACCTGCGCCCCGGGGTCGAGGCCGCGCAGGACGTGGGCTGTCCGGTGTGGATCGCCTCCTGGGCCACGCAGGGGCTCTCCCGCTCGCTGCGGGCTGCGGCCTACGCCCACGTCGATCTGACCGAGGGTGTGGACAGCTTCGCCACCGGGCGCACGCGGCCGGGGGCATCCCCCGCCGATCCGGTGGCAGCCGAAGACGCGGTCCTGCAGCAGGTGGCGACCGCCGCGGCCTACTTCGCTGCCCGCGGGGGCTACCTGGCGCGCAGCTACTTCGAGCGCCGCTGGGACGCTGGTGGCGCCGCCCTCCCGCCGGGCACGCAGCGGTCCGCGGTGGTCGAGCGACTCATCGCCGCGGGGCGCGTCGAGCTCTACCAGGCCGAGCGGGAGGGGCGCTTCATGGAGGCGCTGCGCCTGCCGTCAGGCTGAGCATCCGACGCCGCTGGCTATAGTCCTCGGCACCTCCTCCGACGCCGAGCCGCTGCGTGGCCGATCGCACCCCCTCGCTGCCCGAGCTGACCCCGAGCCCACGGGTGGAACCCGCCGCCCTGCGCCGGCGCGGCATCCGGGTGGGCCTGCTCGTCGGCGCGGTGCTCCTCCTGGTCGCAGGCGTCGCGACCGTCGCCTCCAGCGCGCCGGACCCACGCCCGGTCGTGTTGTCGGCGCCACGGGGCTCCCGGGTGGCCATCGACGGAGACCCACAGCCCTCGCTTGGATCCGACGGCACCCACCTCCTCCAACTCCGGCCCGGGCACCACGACGTGGAGGTCACCCTCCGCACCGGGGCCGTGGTCTCCGAGCAGGTGGACATCGGGGAGGGCGAGGGGTCCCTCCTGCTGCGGATGCGGTACGATCGCGTGGCCGCCCGCTGGGAACTGTTCGTCGACGATCGTCAGTGACCCACGGCGCTTTCGACGCGGTAGGGTGGGGTCATGTCCCGCGTGCTCCTCCGGCCACTCGCCCTGGCCGCCGCTGCTCTCTCGCTCGGCTCTGGCTGCCTCCGCGACGTCGTCACCCCCTTTCCAGCGGGTCTGGAGCCGCTGGAGTCCTGCTCGGCGACGCCTCTCTCCGCCACCGGTGGAGACGACACGCCCCAGGGCTTCAGCACCAATTCCGGTGAGGATGACGCCTGGAAGTGGGCCACGGGCTGCGGCTACCTCGACGCCGACGTGTCGACGGTCTGGCTGGCGCTCCAGGACGCCGACGTGGTCACCGACCGCCGGAAGGTGACCGAGTGGAGCGTGACCGAGGACGGCCACGAGCCGGAATACGATGTCAGCTTCCGTGTCCACCTCGTCATCGACGACATCATCACGGTCGAGTACGACAACGACTGGCGCCAGGGAGTGTGGGAGGGCACCATCGACGACCCGATCTCGGTGGCGGGTCGCTTTCAGAAGACCGACGGCCTCGCGCTCATCGAACTGCTCGAGGGCAGCATGCTGCTGGAGAGCACCGACGACGGTGGCACCGCGATCGACCTGGTCGAGCACCTCGACGCGCCCGGCTACACCGCCGAAGAGCTGGCGGTCTACCTCGACGACGTGTACCGCTCGGTCCTCGCCCGCGTCAACGACGAGCCGCTGCCGACCTACGACTGACCACGCTGTTCGCTCGCGCGCGTGCCTGGCCGGCGGCCGCCGCAACCCCGGTCAGGCCAACAGCAGGGCCGGCGCTTCGATGTTGCGCCGCACCGCCTGCAGGAAGCGTGCGCCCAGCGCGCCGTCGATCACGCGGTGATCGCAGGTCATGGTCACCCGCATGCGCCACGCCACGGACAGGGCGCCGCCGTCGACGACGGGCTCCTGCTGCAGGCCGCCGACCGCCAGGATGCCGGCTTCGGGTGGGTTGAGGATCGCGGTGAAGTGGTCGATCTGCATCATGCCGAGGTTGCTGACGGTGAAGGTGGAGCCCTGGTACTCGTCGGGCTGCAGCTTGCGGTCGCGGGCCCGGGCTGCGAGGGCGCGGGTCTCGGCGGCGATGGCCTGGAGGTCCTTGACGTCGGCGTGGCGCAGGATCGGCGTGATCAGGCCATCGTCGAGGGCCACCGCCATCCCCACGTGCACGTCACCGTGGCGCGTGATGGCGGCATCGCCCCAGGAGGCGTTGACCTCGGGGACCTCGCGCAGCGCGAGCGCCACGGCCTTGATGAGCATGTCGTTGTAGGAGAGCTTCCACCCGGCGTCCTTGAGCTGCGCGCGCAGGTCGACGAGCCGGTCACACGCCAGGGTGGCTGTCAGGTAGAAGACCGGCGCGTCCTGCCACACCTGGACCAGGCGCCTGGCGATGGTCTTGCGCATCTGGCTGTTGCGCACGCGGGTGTCGCCGCGGGAGGCCGGGGCCGCCTGTTGCGAGGGAGCGGCTCCACCGCGCCAGGCGGCGACGTCCTTTCGCGTGACGCGTCCCCGAGGCCCCGTACCCGGCACCCGGGCCAGATCGACCCCCCGCTCCCGGGCGGCACGGCGAGCCGCCGGGGAGGCGCGCAGGCGCCCCTGGCGTGGCGCGGGAGTGCTGGCTGCGGCGGCTTCGTAGTGCCGCGGCGCCTCCATGATCGCCGGGTCGATGCGGCGGCCCCGCCAGGCGAGGGGAGGCACGCCGGCAGCCGGCTCCGGCGCGGTGGCCGCGGCCGTCGC
>CAZRFD010000074.1:0-34135 GCA_964599085.1 uncultured Enterobacterales bacterium
GGATCCCGCGGGCGGCGCAGGCGTCGGCGAGGCTGGCGACGGCGTGGTGGTTGACAGCCTCGGTGCGCGCGCGCTCGGTCTCGGCCAGGTCCACCTTCGCCTGGGCGGCGGCGTTGATCACGGCTGCCGGCTGCAGCGCGTCGAGCGCGGCAGCGACCGCCGCCGGGTCCGTGATGTCGAGGTCGCCGTGGGCGCGCCCCTCGACCCTCCCCGTGCGGACCAGCGCGCTGCCGACCAGCCCCCCCGCCCCGGTGACCAGGACGGGGCCGGCCCTCACAGCCCGCGCGTCCCGTCCACCGGCATCACCCGCTCTTCTTCGACGTCGTAGCCGGCGGGGGCCGTGTCCTTCTCGGCCCGGTAGAAGGCTTCAGCCAGGGGCTTCTTGCCGTCCATCAGGTCGGTCATGTAGGCCTTGTCGTGGATCATGTCCTGGCGGGTGAACGCGTTGATCTCGTAGATCCCCGTGTCCATGCGGATGGCGTCCTTGGGGCAGGCTTCGACGCAGAACCCGCAGTAGATGCAGCGCAGCATGTCGATCTGGAACTGCACCGGGTACTTCTCGATGGCGTCGCCTTCCAGCTCCCCGGCTTCGATCGTGATGCACTTCGCCGGGCACACCTGCGCACAGCACATGCAGGCCACGCACTTCACCTGGCCGTCGGGCCGCGTCGTCAGCCGGTGGGCGCCCTTGTAGCGTTCGGGCATCTCCTTGCGGACGTCGGGGTACTCGAAGGTCGGGAAGTCCTGCTTGAACAGGTTGTGGAAGGTGTGGCGCAGGGTGATGGCGAGACCCTTCACGATCTCGACCAGGTACAGGCGCTCCAGGAAGGTGCGCTTCTGCGTGACGGGGAGGTTCATGGCTGTGCCGTGGTGAAGGGTCGAGGGGCCGGCGCGATCAGGCCTGGACGGCCTGGCGGAAGATCACCCAGATGCCAGCGAGGAAGACGTTGCCGAGGGCGAGGGGCAGCATGGCCTTCCAGCCGAGGTCCATGAGCTGATCGTAACGGAAGCGCGGGATGGTCCAACGGATCCAGATCATGAAGAAGGTGCCGATGAGGACCTTGGCGATCAGCGCGCTGGTCTGCAGCGCAAACGCCAGGATCTCGGGGCCGATCTCGGTGCCACCGACAGCACCCGCCAGCCCCGCCAGGCCGAGGCCGAGGTGCACCAGGGCCATCATGGTCCACACCATGGCGAAGAAGCGCGGTTCGCGGTGGCGGATGTCGTCGGCCGGGATCGACTGGTAGAAGGGCCGGTTGCGGCGGTTCCACGCGACGACCGCCAGCACCAGCATCACCGGCACGGCGCCGAAGCCCAGCACGGTGACGATGGTGTCGGCGTGGGCCCGGATGCTGTCACCCGGCAGGAAGGGGATGTTGTAGCCGCCGAAGAACAGCGTCGCGGTGACCGCCGAGCCGACGATCATGTGGGCGTACTCGGCCATGAAGAAGAGCGCGAAGCGCAGCGAGGAGTACTCGATGTGGTAGCCGGCGACCAGCTCTGCTTCGCCCTCGGGGAGGTCGAAGGGCATGCGGTTGGTCTCGGCGAAGACGCTGGTCCAGAACATGATGAAGGCCAGCCCACCGACGATCCAGCCGATGAACAGCAGCGGGTCGAAGCCGTCGGCGTCGAGCACGCCGAACAGCCCCCAGTTCCAGATGGGGCCGGCCTGCTGGGCGACGACCTGGTCGAGCTGGGTCGTGCCGTAGAGCATGAACATGGTGGCGACGGACAGGCCCATGGCCAGCTCGTAGCTGACCATCTGGGCAGACGC
Source organism: uncultured Enterobacterales bacterium (assembly GCA_964599085.1). GTDB lineage: Bacteria > Myxococcota_A > UBA796 > UBA796 > UBA2385 > J125. Next base: position 1,775 of record CAZRFD010000074.1, read on the forward strand.
GCGCAGGCCACCGAGCAGGCTGAACTTGTTGTTGCTCGCCCAGCCGGCCAGCATCACGCCGTACACGGACAGCGAGCCGATGGCCAGGATGAACAGCATGCCGCTGTTGATGGTGGCCACCTGCAGGGGCACGGACAGCGGGCCCTCGCCGCCCCACCAGGCGGTGATCGTCGCCGGCACGACGAAGCGGTCACCCCAGGGCACGACGGTGAAGGTGGTCAGCGCGCAGCTCATGGCGATGACGGGCGCGGCGAACCAGAACTTCTTCTCGACGTGGTCGGGGATGATGTCTTCCTTGACGACCAGCTTGACCACGTCGACCAGGGTGTGGACCAGGCCGCCGGCCCGGATCCCCATGATGTGCGCCCGGTTGGGGCCCGGGCGGTCCTGGATGTAGGCCGAGAACTTGCGCTCGCCCCAGATGAGGACGGGCACGATCTGCATCACGAAGGCCAGCGAGAACACGCACTTGAGCAGCGCGACGATGATCTCGGTCCAGTGGCTTTCCATCGGTTCGGGCTCCTGCGGTCGGCGGCGGCGCCGGCCACGGTGGGCGGAGGGCTAGGCGAGCATCGTCTCGAGGGCGTCCTCACCGGGTTCCGGTGCGGGCGGCGCGGCAAGGTCGGCACCCTCGGCGCCGAGCGTCTTGTAGGTCATGCCTGCGAAGGCTTCGACCTGTCCGGCGAGCAGCTTGAAGGCGGCGGCACCCGAGGTCGCGCCCGGGGCCTTGCCGAGCGCGGCGCCGAGCTGATCCATGAGCGCCCAGGCTGGCTCGCTGTCGCCCGCGGGGTGCAGGGCGCGGCGGCCCCGCTGCACGCGGCGGTTGCGGTTGGTCCAGGTGGCGTCCTGCTCGAAGGGGTGCGCGGCGGGCAGGACGATGGCGGCAGCGTCGCTGGTGCGGTTGCGGAAGCTGCCGGCAAAGACGACCTGCACCCCGTCGCCGTCGGAGCCGACACGGCCCAGCACGTCGTCCTGCAGCACCAGCAGGACCTTGACGTCGCCAGCGGCCAGCGCCTGGACGAGGTCCGCGCGGTCGCGGATCGCCGGGTCGTGCGCCATGAGCGCCGCGACCCCCGCGCGGTTGCCGTTCTTGTCGGCGTCGATGAGGAAGTCGTCGGACTTGTCCCATGCGCCGGGATCGTTGCCCTGCACCGCGTAGACCGTGGCGTCGGGCAGGTTGTCCCGGGTGAGCTTGAGCAGCGCCCAGTTGGCTTCGTTGCTGGCCTTCGTACCCAGCACGACGCCCAGGCCGGCGCCAGCGTCCTTGAGCAGGGTCGCCGTGGACGCCACCGCGTCGGCGACGTCGGCGCCCTGGCCGTGGACGCGGGCGCGCAGCAGGCGGTCCAGCCCGGTGATGGCTTCCCAGCCCATGCGCCCGTGATCGCACATCCACGACTTGTTGACTGCGTCGTTGCGCCGGGGGCGCAGCCGGAAGACCTGGCCCTGCTGGTGGCAGACGTGCACGTCGCAGCCACTGGCGCACAGCGTGCAGACGCTGTCGGTCTCCTTGAGGTACCAGACCCGCTTGCTGAAGCGGAAGTCCTTGTTCGTGATGGCCCCGACCGGGCAGATGTCGGCGAGGTTGCCCTGGTAGTCGTGTTCCACACGCTGCCCGGGGAAGATGCCGATCTCGGTGTGGTCGGTCCGGTTGAACAAGCGAAGCTCACCTGTGCCGGTGATCTCGTCGCCAAAGCGCACGCAGCGGCTGCAGGCGATGCAGCGTTCGGCGTCCAGCACGAGGTGGTCGGCGATGTCGATGCGCTTGTGCTTGTTGACCTTGGCGTCGGTCAGCCGCGACTCGTACTGGCCGTACTCCATGTAGTAGTCCTGCAGGCGGCACTCGCCGGACTGGTCGCAGATCGGACAGTCCAGCGGGTGGTTCTTGAGCAGGAACTCCATGGTGGCCCGCCGCATCGTGGCCACGCGCGGCGTGTCGGTGCGGATGGCCAGGCCGTCGCGGGCCATCATGTTGCAGGCGATGTCCGGGCCGCGCCCGCCGGCTTCCACGTCCACCAGGCACATGCGGCAGTTGCCGGCGATGCTGAGGTGCGGGTGGTAGCAGTAGTGCGGGATGTCGACGCCGACCTTGCGGGCGGCCTCGATCATGTTGGTCCCGGCGGGAACCTCGACCTCGATGCCATCGATCTTGACGGTGGGCACGGTGTCTCCTGGACCGCTACTTGGCGCTGGCGGCGCGGGGCTGCCAGTCGTCGGGCACGGCGACGCCGGCCCGGCCGAAGAATTCTTCGGGGAACTTCTTGAGGAAGCTCTGCACCGGCATGGCGGCGCTGGCCCCGAAGAAGCAGATCGTGCGCGAGTGGATGTTGTTGGCCAGGTCGCGCAGGATGCGGATGTCGGACACGGTCGCTTCGCCGGCGGCGAGGCGGTTGAGGATGGACGACATCCAGCCCGTGCCCTCGCGGCAGGGCGAACACTGGCCGCAGGACTCATGCGCGTAGAAGCGCAGCAGGTTGGCCAGCGCGACGACCAGGTCCGTGCGATCGTCCATGACGATGAAGCCACCGGACCCCAGGTAGGAGCCGGCCACTTCGTTGATGGACTCGTAGTCCATGGTGGCGCGGGCCACTTCGTCGGGCGTCATGATCGGCACCGACGAGCCGCCCGGAATGACGGCCTTGAGCGTGCGTCCGTCGTGCAGGCCGCCGCACTCGTTGTTGAGCAGCTCGATCATCGGGTAGCCCAGCGGCAGCTCGTAGACGCCGGGCTTGCGGATGTTTCCGGAGCAGCTGAACAGCTTGGTGCCCGGGGCCTTCTCGGTGCCGATGGCCCGGTAGGCGTCGGCGCCGTGCTCGATGAGCCAGGGCACGACCTGCAGGGTCTCGACGTTGTTGACGATGGTGGGGCTGCGCCAGGCGCCCTCGACCGCCGGGAAGGGCGGCTTGAGCTTGGGCTGCCCGCGCCCGCCCTCGAGGCTGGACAGCAGCGCCGTCTCTTCGCCGCAGATGTAGGCGCCGGCACCGAGGTGGGTCCAGACGTCGATGTCGATGCCGGTGCCGAGGATGTTCTTGCCGACCAGCCCGGCCTCTCGCGCTTCGGCGAGTGCGGCGTCGAGCCGATCCTTGACGAACTTGAACTCGCCCCGCAGGTAGATGTAGGCGGACTTCGCACCGACGGCCCGGGCCGCGATGACGCAGCCCTCGATCAGCATGTGGGGGTCGTTCCAGATGCAGTAGCGGTCCTTGAAGGTGCCCGGCTCCGACTCGTCGGCGTTGCAGATCAGGTAGACCGGCTTGTCGCCGCGCTTCTCGGGCGGGGGCACGAAGCCCCACTTCACGCCGGTCGGGAAGCCCGCACCGCCACGGCCACGCAGGCCGCTGTCCTTCACCACCTGGACGATGGCGGCGGGTTCCATCTGCAGCGCCTTGCGCAGCGACTCATAGGCCCCGTGCTTGCGGGCCACGGCCAGCGTGTGGGAGCCCTCGAGCTCCCACCTGCGGGTCAGGATTCGAGGCTTTTGAACGTCCACTTGTCCACCTCTGGGCGGGGGAGCGGCAGGGGCTGACCGCTGCGGAGGCCGTCGATGATCGCGTCGATGGCGTCGGGGGTGAGCTGCTCGTAGAAGTCGTCGTCGATCTGCATCATCGGGCCGGAGCCACAGGACGCCAGGCACTCGACGCGCATCAGCGTGAACATCCCGTCGGGCGTGGTCTCGCCCTCCTGGATGCCCAGCTTGTCCTTGAGGTGGGCGATGATCGCTTCCGCCCCGACGAGCTGGCAGGACAGCGTGTGGCAGACCTGGATGAGGTAGCTGCCCGTCGGCTGCTTCTTGAGCATCGTGTAGAAGGTGGCGACCGAGTAGACCTCGCTCGCCGGCTGGCCGAGCGTCTCGGCGACCAGCTTCATGACGTCGAAAGACAGCCAGCCCCACTTGCGCTGGGCCATCCAGAGCAGGGGGAGGGTGGCCGACCTGCGCGTCGGGTAGTGGCTGCAGATCTCCTCGATCTGCGCCAGTTCATCGTCGGTCCACGACACCGGGCCGTGGCCCTCGTCGGGGGGGCGGGGGAATGCACCTGCCATGGAGACCTACCTGTCCAGCTCGCCGGCGATGACGTTGATGGAGCCGAGGGCTGCCACCAGGTCGGCCACCATCGAGCCCTTGACCATCGAGGGGAAGGCGGAGTAGTTCATGAAGCACGGCGGGCGGATGCGCACCCGGTAGGGCTTGGGGCCGCCGTCGCTGATGATGTAGAAGCCGAGCTCGCCGTTGCTGCCCTCGGTCGCCGAGTAGTACTCGCCGACGGGCACATCGGTGCCGTGCATCACCAGCTTGAAGTGGTTGATGAGCCCTTCCATCGTGTTGTACACGAGGTCCTTGGGCGGCAGGGCGACCTTGGGGTCGTCGGTGATGACCGGGCCGTCGGGGATGGAGTCGATCGCCTGCAGGATGATGCGGCGGGATTGCTCCATCTCGTCGAAGCGGAGCATGATCCGGTCGTAGGTGTCGCCGTTCTGTCGCGTGATGACGTCGAAGTCGTACTTGTCGTAGCCCCAGTAGGGCTGGACCTTGCGCAGGTCGTAGGGGATGCCCGTCGCCCGCAGGCAGGGGCCGGTCATGCCGAAGTTCAGCGCGTCTTCCTGGCTGATGGGCACGACGCCCTGGGTGCGGTCCATGACGATGCGGTTGCGTGCCACCAGGCCCCGTACGTCGGCCAGCATCTGCTCGAGCTGCTCCATCTCCGTGCGGAGCTTGTCGAGCCAGCCATCGGGGGTGTCCATGCTGACGCCGCCGATGCGCGGGTAGTTGACCATCATCCGCGCGCCGCACAGCTCTTCGTAGAGGTCCAGCATCCGCTCGCGGTAGCGGACCAGGTACCAGAAGTTCGTCAGGCCGCCGAGGTCGACGAAGTTGGCGGCGGCGCAGACGCAGTGGTCCGTGATGCGGCCCATCTCGGCGGTGATGACGCGGATGGCCTGGGCGCGGGCCGGCGCTTCGATGCCGAGCATCTGCTCGACGGCGTAGCACCAGGCGTTGCTGTTCTGCACCGGGCCCATGTAGTTGAGCCGCTCGGTGTAGGGGATGACGTGCTCGTAGAACACGCCCTCGCTCTGCTTCTCGAAGCCGCGGTGCAGGTACCCGATCTCGCAGCCGCTGCGGACGATGGTCTCGCCGTCCAGCTCGCACTGGATGCGCAGCGTGCCGTGGGTGACCGGGTGCGAGGGCCCGATGTTGACGACCAGCTTCTCGGTCGGGATCGGCGCCAGCTTGGAGCTCATGCTGCCTCCACTGGAAGGGTCGCCAGGCTCATGCCCAGTCGGGATCGTCGGTCAGCAGGTGCTCGATGGGGCGAGACAGCTTCTGCCGGCGGTTGATGGGGTAGTCCTTGCGCAGCGGGTGGCCCACGAAGTCGTCGTGGTTCAGGATGCGGCGCAGGTTGGGGTGGCCCGAGAACTTCACGCCGTACTGGTCGAAGACCTCGCGTTCCTGCCAGTTGGCCGTCCGCCAGCTCTTCCAGACCGAGGGCACCGCCACCGTGTCGTCGTCGACCGCCACCTTGATGCGGAAGCGGTGGTTCTGCGCCAGCGAGTACATCTGGTAGGCGACCTCGAAGCGCCACTCCTTGTCGGTGGGGTGCTCGCTGTAGTCGACCCCGCTGACGTCCATCAGCATGTTGAAGTCGAGGTCGGGGGTGTCGCGCAGGTAGTGCAGGGCGTCGGGCAGGGCGTCGGGCTTCACCGTGACCCAGTGCTGGCCCTGGAAATCGCCGGCTTCGACGACGCGGCCACCCAGGAACTCTTGCAGCATCTCGCTGATCCGGGCCTGTTCCATTGCGCTTCCGGTGTGGCGACGGGCCCCGCGTGCGGGGCCCGGAGAGGAGGAGGGGACGAGGAGGGGAGGAGAAGGGCGGGGCTCAGCGCCAGTCGGCGGTGGACTCTCGCGTCACCTTCTCCTGGAGCTTGACGACGGCGCCGATGACGTTTTCCGGGCGCGGCGGGCAGCCGGCGACGTAGACGTCGACGGGGATCAGCTCGTCGATGCCCTGAACGACGCTGTAGTTGTCGTAGAAGCCGCCCGAGCTGGCGCAGGCCCCCATGCTGATCACCCACTTGGGGTCGGGCATCTGGTCGTAGATCTGCTGCAGCACCGGCGCCATCTTCTGGGTGATGGTGCCCATGACCAGCAGCAGGTCGGCCTGGCGCGGCGAGAAGCGCACCAGCTCGGCGCCGAACCGGCTGATGTCGTAGCGGTTGCCGACGATGCCCATGAATTCGATGGCGCAGCAGGCGGTGCCGAACGGCATCGGCCACAGCGAGTACTTGCGGCCCCAGTTCACCACCGCGTCGACCGTGGTGGTGATGAAGGGAGAGTCAGAGCGGCTCTCTAGTCCCATTGGAAGGCTCCGCGCTTCAGGCAGTAGAACCAGCCGATGAACAGCACGCCGAGGAACACCGCCATCTCGCCGAGGACGAAGGTGGCGGGGAAGGCGTCCAGCAGGTTCGAGTACTGGGTGGCCCACGGGTAGAGGAACACCGCTTCGAGGTCGAACAGCAGGAAGAGCACGGCCACCAGGTAGAACTTCACGCTGAAGCGCTGCTGGGTGGTGCCGACCGGCGGCATGCCGCACTCGTAGATGGCCGTCTTGGTCTTCGTGGGGCGGCGCGGCCCGAAGTAGTAGCTGAGCGCCACGAAGACGAGGCTGAAGACGATCGCGATGATGATCGCGAAGGCGACGGGGACGTAGGGATGCATCGGCAGCTCGCGGGTCTGGCGCGCGCGGGGGCGCTCGCCGCCGTGGGCGGTCCTGCTACCCTCCTATCGCCGCGTCCGCAAGCGCCATCCCCTGGGTTCGGTTGTGGGGTGAGTGCTGTGATCTCGGGCACTTGTGTGCATTGTGGGTCGCCTGCGCCGAAGGGCCGCGCCCCCGGCCTTCGAGATCGGGCCCGCCGCCGGGTGGCGCGATAGCACCGAGCCATGCGGATCCTCGGACTCGACGAGGCCGGACGCGGCAGCGTGCTCGGCCCCCTGGTGGTGGGTGGCTTCCTCTATGAGGTGGCCGCGGAGACGGCGCTGCGCGACCTGTCGGTGCAGCAGGCGCTGCGAGACGCGGGCGCCGACGACTCCAAGGCGCTGCGTCCCAAGCGCCGGGATGCCGTGCGCGCGGTCCTGGAAGACATGGGGGACGGCCGCGTTGTCCAGGTGACCGCCGTGCAGATCGACGGCGGAAACCTCAACCGCCTCGAAGAAGACGCCTTCGTGGCCCTCGTCGTGGCCACCCGCCCCGACCAGGTGTACCTCGACGCCCCCTGCCATCCGCGCTCGGTCGGCGCGCTCCGGAAGCGCCTCGATGATGCGCTGTCGGCCGCGGGCGGTCCCCTTCCCGGCTGGGTCATCGAACCGAAGGCCGACGCCACCTGGCCCGTCGTCGGGGCCGCCAGCATCTTCGCCAAGACCACCCGCGACGCCGCCATGGCCTCCCTGTCGGAAGCCCACGGCCAGCCGCTGGGCTCGGGCTACCCCGGCGACCCGGTCAGCCGGCGCTGGATCTCGGGCTTCCTGTCCCGGGACGAGCCGCTGCCCGCCTGTGTGCGCAGCCGCTGGGGCACCATCGACAAGCTCCGGCAGCAGCAGCTCTTCTGACGCAGCGCCGCTGCACCCCGGGTCAAGGACCACAGCGGGGCGACAGCCCGCGGCGCGCCTTCTCGGCTTCGAGGAAGCTCAGCACGGCCGCGGGGTCGATCCCCTCGACGGCACCCTGCCCGCGCATCCACATCAGCGCGCACTCGTGGCAGACAGGTTCACCGTCGCGCAGGCCGGGGCCGCAGTTGCAGCCGCCCGTCATCAGCGCGCAGTGGCTGCACGGCACCTTGATGCAGCACTTGTAGGTCCCCGCTGCGGTGAGCTGGGCAACCCGTGCGCGCAGCGCCGCCCAGATGTCCTGTCGCTGGTCCTCGAAGCCGGCGGCGTCGGGGGGCGGTGCGGCCGGCACCACCACCACCTCGATCGCGCCGTCGGGCGTGGCGGGCGCAGCGGGCACGCTGGGCACAGCAGGCTCCCCCTCGCCCTGCTCCTGGCTGCAACCGAAGAGCAGGGCGACCGCCACCAGGGTCGTGGTCGCAGTGCTCAGTTGACCGTCTCCGGGCGGATGAGCACCCAGATGTCGTCGTAGTCGGCCAGGTCCCCATCATCGAGGACGTCGACGCGGGCGTGGTAGAACTGGTCGTCGGGCAGGGTCTGGGCGGCCGTCGACAGGTCGAAGTAGTAGCCCACGCCCTCGCCGCGATCGATGTTGAAGACTTCGTCTTCCCCGGGCTCGAAGGACGTGATCCAGCCGTTTTCGTCTTCGGAGACGCGGAAGGAGATGTCCATGTCCATCTCTTCAGCCATGTCCCAGAGCGCGTCCACGATCAGGTCGAGATCCGGCCACTGCCAGGACCCGAAGAGCACCGCCGGGTCGTCCTTGGCCCCGTCGTCGTCGGAGTCGATGAAGGAGCCCGTCGCCAGGGCGAGGTCCACGAGCTGCTGCTGCAGCGTGTCGTCGTAGGACTGGTACTCGTAGACGTTGACCCCGAGGATCCGGGCGTGGAGTTCGTTGACCGCCTGCGTGGCCATGTCGAAGCTGGCGATCTGGTCGCAGGTGCCGGTCGGCACTTCATGCCCGTTTTCCGCGTTGCGGATCGTGTTGTCGGCCGTGAGGATGAAGATGGGCGAGGAGCCCGCTCGGAAGCCCGAGCCCCCGCGGTCGCCGGAGCCCTCGATGTCGGCCCGGTAGGTGCCGCGGACCTTGCCGTCGAAGGCGTCGTCTTCGCTGGAGACGAAGGGCTTGACGTCGATCTGGTCCTGGAAGATGTGGTCGCAGACCTGGTCGTAGGCGTGGCCGGTCGCCGCCTGGTACAGCGCTTCATAGGCGCTGCCCTCGTCGTCGCCGCCGTACACCATCGCCTGGCCGCGGGCGGCGTTGAGGACGAGGGTCTCGTTGGTCGTGACCTGCTGCACCATCTCGTAGGGGTGGCCGCTGCTGGCGGTCCAGTCGATGCCCCAGCGGTAGTCGTCGTAGGTGCCGAAGCCCAGCGCGAGGTCTTCGAACTCCGCGAACAACCGGTCGACGAGGTCTTCGATGAACTCCTGGAGGTTGGGGTGGTAGCAGGAGTAGCTGTAGGCCGTGTCCAGCAGCACGAAGATGTCGAGCTGGTACTCGTCGAGGATGTACTCGCCCTCGTGTTCCGAGACCTGCCGGGGACCGGTCTCGATCAGCGTGCCCCGGGGCTGGCTGCTGGCCAGCAGCGGGCTGGTGCCGGCGTAGTCTTCGAGCCCGTCGGTGAACCCGTCTTCGTCGGTGTCGCGCACCCAGGGGTCGGTGCCGATCGCCAGCTCCTGGTCGTTGGTCAGCCCGTCGCCGTCGATGTCGTCGTCGACGTAGTCGGCCGACCCGTCACCGTCGGTGTCGGCCACGTCCGAGCAGATCCCGTCCACCTCTTCGAGGTCGGAGACCCCGTCGTTGTCGCTGTCGATGTCGAGGAAGTCGGGGGAGCCGTCGCCGTCAGTATCCACCGGGTCTGTGTCGGGGTCTCGGTCGCCGGCCTCGATGATGTCGTCGATGCAGTCGCCGTCGCTGTCCGTGTCGCGGTAGTTGCCGGGGCCGTCGCCGTCGAAGTCTCCGAAGCCCTCGACGATGTCGTTGATGAGATCGCCGTCGTCGTCGAAGTCCGCCTGGTTGCCCAGGCCGTCGCCGTCGAGGTCGGCGGGGTTGTTGCAGTCGCCCACCTCGGTCGTGTCGTCGATGGTGTTGTCGTCGCTGTCGAGGTCGAGGTAGTCCGGTGTGCCGTCCAGGTCCGTGTCGATGGGCAGCGAGTAGGGGGCGAGGTCGCCGCGCTCGATGGCGTCGGGGATGCAGTCGCCGTCGCTGTCGGTGTCGAGGTAGTCGGGCGTGCCGTCGCCGTCGCTGTCCCCCTGCCCCTCGACCGAGTCGAGGATGCCGTCTTCGTCGGCGTCTTCCGCCACCGGCGCGCTGCCGTTGGTCGCGTCGTCGCCGCCGCTGTCGTCGGACGAGGAGGGCTGGCAGGACAGCGCCATCAGGCAGCCCGCGCCCAGCAGGACGCGGAGGGTGAGGAGGTGGGGCTGGAGCGACATGAGACCCCCAGGGGCTGGAACCGTGCCTGAGAGGATCTTCGCTTGTCCGCCCCGGATGCGCAAGGGCTGGGGGGATGTGGGCGCGTGACGATGCACCCCGCGATAGCCGCGCCGGGTGTCCGACCTGCCGCCCATCGCGTTGACCGTCCCCCTGCTCGACGAGGAAGCCCTTGTCGAACGCGTGGTGGCCGATATCGTCGGCGTCGCCGAGGGAGCGGGCCTGCCGATGCGGCTGGTGCTGGTCGACAACGGCAGCCGCGATCGCACCGGCGCCATCATCGACCGCCTGGCCGCCGATCCGCGGGTGCTCGCAGTCCACCTGGCCGACAACCAGGGCTACGGCGGCGGTATCCTTGCGGGCCTGCGGGCGGCATGGTCGGTTCCTGTCGCGGGCGGCCCCGCCCCGGTGCTCGGCTGGATGTGGGGGGACGGTCAGGTCGATCCGGGCGTGTTGCCCGCCCTCGCTGCTGCCATCGCCGACGGCGCCGACCTCGCCCACGTCCGCCGCGTCGAACGCCAGGACGGCTGGCAGCGCCTCGTGGTGACGCGCACCTATGCGGCCGCCACGCGGCTGCTCGGGGTGGACTCCCCCGACGTCAACGGCTGCCCCAAGCTGTTCCGTCGCGACCTGCTGGCCCGCCTCGACCTGCGTGCGGGCGACTGGTTCCTGGACTTCGAGGCCGTTGCGGGCGCCGCCGCCCTCGGCGCCCGGGTGGAGACCCGCCCCGCCGTCATGCGGCCGCGCGCCGCGGGACGCAGCAAGGTGCGCCTCGGCACGCTGGCCGAGTTCGCAGCAAACCTCGCCCGCTGGAAGCTGGTGAATCAGCTCCACGGGTCGCGGCCCCGGCCCCCGCGATGCTATCAAGGCGGCACTGGAGGACCCCATGAAGACTGAGACCACCCTGTTCCTGACCCTCGCCCTCCTCGCCGCCGGCTGCGGCGACAAGGCCGGTGACTCCGGCGCCACCGGTGACGGCGGCGCGATGGACGGCGGCTCGGCCGGCGACGGCGGCGGCGTCTCCGACGCCTGGGCCGACAGCGAAGCCAGCCTCGCCGGCTCCTGCGCCTTCAGCGGCTGCCACGCCACCGGCGACCAGTACCCCGACCTGACCGCAGGGCTGGCCTACGACGCCCTCGTCGGCGTGGACAGCGTCCAGGCGCCGGGCGAAGTCCTCGTCGTCGCCGGCGACGCCGACGCCAGCTACATCGTCCAGAAGGTCGAGGGGGCCAGCGGCATCACCGGAGTCGCCATGCCCCAGGGCAGCGATGCCTGGGACGCCGACAGCATCGCGTCGCTGCGCGCCTGGATCGACGCCGGCGCCAACCCCTGAGGGGGGGCGCTCAGCTTTCCGTGACCACAAGCGTGGCTTCGGCCGAGCAGAAGGGCTTGCAGTCCGGCCGCTCTGGTACCACCTGAACCTCGTAGTGCAGGCGGAGTTCTGTGCCTTCCGGGTCGATCAACCGGCAGGTGCCTTGGGCGTTTGACTCGTCCAACTCCGGCACGAGAAGTGTGCCGTGGGGTGCTTCGACGACCCCGTGCCGCCCGCGCTTCGTGGTGTTGATGAACAGGGTGGGCGGCACCATGCCGCCGGCTTCACAGAACACGCTGGCCCCGCGTGGCAGCGCTGACCACTCGCCGAGTCCCTCGACGAGGGTGACTACCGAGTCCGTGGGCGGCGTCTCGATCATCACCGCGCGTTCGACGACAACGCCAGGCGCGGCGTTCGCGTAGGCAGGAAGGAAGGCGATCACGACAGCGATGGGTGCGAGCTTGGAAGGCATTGGTCGGCCCCCTATGTGCAGCATCGGTAGTAGCGCTGAATGAGGCGTTCGTAGCGGCGCTGCGCGTCGCTGATGCATTCGGTGTACGCAGTCATGTCGCCGAAGGTGCCGGGGAACAGGTCGATGCAGTCGGTGAGATCTTGGACTGCATCGGTGATCTTCTGTTCCAGGTTGGTGCAGTTGGTCAACGCGCAGCCAACGCTCCGACGCCCGCCGCTGTCCCGAGCGCTCCCACCTCCGCTGGCCGAGTAGACGTGGGCTGGCACGACTGATGGGCTGTACGTGGCTCGTCCAAACCCCATCACTTCCTCCGCACGTCGGCCTTCATGCTCGCCATGCCGTTCTCCAGGCCGTTCCCAGCGTTGCTCTTCGCTTCGATTCCGAGCTGAATGAGTTGCTTCGCCCTGGTCATCACGCTGATGTCGACGAATGTACTCCCGAAGGTCGTGCCGTCCGTTGCGCGTGTGGCAACCCCGATTGGGGAAGGGGTGTCCCAGGTCAGGCCATCATTGGACATCCGAAACGCCGGACGAACTTCAAGGTCGCCTGTCGACGACTCCAGCGAGAAGGACGCGCGCACTTCATCGACCGATGTGCTGTCCATTGGGTCGGACACGGGGAAGAACAGCCATACCGAGTTGCTCTTCTTGGACCACACCGGGATGGGTCCGAACTGAGACGACGTTCCACTGCATGACATTGCGGCTCCTGACGTGACAGGCGATGCGTTCGCCAAGCCAAGCCAAGCCAAGCCAAGCCAAGCCAAGCCAAGCCAAGCCAAGCCAAGCCTATCAAAGCACCCCCACACTTGCAAGGGTGTCCTTTGTGATCAGGTCACTGAGGCGTCTGGCATGACGCAGCCGCCTCTGCGCATTCACCACCGCCGACTCTCGTCCACACCCTTGTTCGCCAGGGCGTCGGCGCGCTCGTTGTCGGGGATCCCGACGTGGCCGGCGATCCAGTGCACGGTCACGTCGCGCCGCAGGATGCGGTCCTTGACGCTGGCGATCAGCTCCTTGTTGGCCTTGGCCTTCCAGCCCTGCACCAGCACGCCCTTGCTGTACTGGCTGTCGGTCAGGACGTGGACGGCGCCGTCGAAGCCCTCGCGCTCGAGGATGTCCATGGCCATGCCGATGGCCGTCAGCTCGCCGATGTTGTTGGTGCCGGTGCCCAGCGCCCGCCAGTCCTCGTGGCGGGTGCCGTCGGGCATGCGCACGACGCAGCCGGCACCCGCGGGGCCGGGGTTGCCCTTGCAGGCGCCGTCTGTGAAGCACACGGCGGCATCGGCGGGCAGGCTCTCCAGCAGCTCCGTCGCGCTCTCCCGGGCGGCGTTGGCCTGCGCCTTGCTGCGGGTGCCCGCGCTGCCGAAGCCGCTGCCGCGCTTGCTGCGCTTGCCGCCACGACTCTTGCCCGCCGCGTCCGCGGAGATCCCCGCCGGCAGCTCGACCGGCCGGTCCGCACCGCGCTCGACGTTGCCCAGCGCCGCCCGGTAGATCTTCGCCCCCTCCGACTTGCTGTAGCGCATGGGCACGCGCCCGCCGGCGGCCTTGGGCAGCCCACGTTCGTCGACCTCGATCCACACGTCCTTGCCCTTGAAGCGGGCCGGCTGCCACGGCATGCACGTCTCCTGTGAAGGCCCGGCGCCTAACGTGGAGCGGGGGGCCGGGCCGTGCCGCCCACCACCCGGAAGTCCCGCCCCGTCGAGGTCTGCAGCTCGTAGAGGCTGTGGTTGAAGCAGCCGGCGGTGCAGCCCTCACCCCACAGGTGGCGCCGCGCCGCCTGGACGTCGTCGCGGAACCAGAGCTGGCGCAGCGGGGTGTCAAAGACGTTGCCCACGGCCAGCCCGTCGGCCCCCCACACGCAGCAGGGCAGCAGCCGGCCGTCGTAGGTCACGCCATACTGGTCCACCAGTCCCAGGCAGCGCAGCGGCACGGCGTCGAGCTGCCCGGCGTGGTAGGCCAGCGCACCCTCGTAGAAGGGGCGTCGGGCGGCGATCTCGGGGTCGGCGGCGCAGATGGTGTCGACCGCCTGTCGCCAGGCGGCGTGCTGCGCGGGCGTCTTCAGGTACAGATCCGGGGCGTCGTTGACCGGCCAGAAGTCGAAGCGCGCCCCCCGGGCGCGCACCAGCTCCCACACCGCCAGCAGCTCGTGGACGTTGTCGCTGGTGGCCGTGAAGTACACGCTGGCCTGCATGGAGCCATCGGCGGCGATCCGGTCGAGCGCCGCCACTGTCTTGCGGAAGGCGCCCCGCTGACCCCGCAGCCGATCGTGGGTCTGTTCGAGCCCGTCGATGGACAGGGACAGGCTCTCGACGCCACTGTCCAGGCACTCGTGCCAGCGCTTGTGCAGGCGGGTGCCGTTGGTCGTGATGTTGACGGCCATGCCCCGGTCGTGCGCGTGGCGGACCGCGGTGAACAGATCGGGGTGGAGGAAGGGCTCACCCCCCGTGATGACCAGGGTCTTCGTGCCGATGGTGGCGGCGTCGTCGAGCAGCGGCAGCACGCGCTCCTGCACAGGCATGTGGACGTGCTCCTCCCACAGATCGCAGAAGGCGCAGCGCAGGTTGCAGCCGCGGTTGATGAGCAGCAGCAGGGTCAGCGGCTTGCTCGGGCTGCGCGGGGGGAGGTGCTCCTCGATGTCGGGCTGGGGTCGAACCTCGACCGCACCCACCGCCGGCGTGTCGGGAACCCGCGGCGCTTGCCCCGTGAGCAGGCGCTGGTACCAGTCGGCCCCGCGGTGCCGGCCCTCGTACAGGTCCACGTAGGCGCCGGTCACCGCCGACCAGTCCAGCCGCTGGGCGAAGGCGCGCGCGGCCGCGCCGAGGCTCGCCCGTCGTTGGGGATCGTCGAGCAGTGAGAGGACGCAAGCCGCCATGTCGTCGGCGTCGTCGGCGATCTCGAGGTGCTCGCCGCGCACATAGGCGATGCCCTCGGCCCCCTTGGTCGTCGACGCGACGGCCTTGCCGGCCGCCATGTACTCCAGCAGCTTCAGGCGGGTGCCCCCCCCGGCGAACAGCGGGCAGACGCAGACGTCCGCCGCCGCGACGTGCTCGGCGAGGTCGTCGACCGGCCCGGTGAACACGATGGCGGGGTGCGCGTAGTAGGTCGGCGGGCTCTGGCCCGCGATGAGCACCCGCAGGTCGGGGTGGGTGTCGAGCAGCCGCGGCAGGAGCTGCTCGGCGATGAAGCGCACGGCTTCGGTGTTGGGCCAGTAGTGCAGCGTGCCGTGGAAGAACAGCAGCGGGGTGGTGGGGGCCAGGGCGTACCTCGCCCGGATCCCGGCCCCGCTCGCGCCGCCAAACTCGCCGACGTCGACCCCGTGCGGGATCACGGTGATCTTGTCGCGCGAGGTGCCGGCGTCGGCCATGCGTCGCCGGTCGTCGTCGCTCACCGCGATGACCTCGTCGGCGAGGCGCAGCAGGAGCTGCTCCACGATGCGGGCACGCCGGGTGTCGTGGCCGAACTCGGCGAGGCGTGCCCACTCGACGTTGTGCTGGACGATGCTGGCCCGGGCGGGCTGGCGGCGGCCCAGCAGGCGGCGCAGGCCGGTGAGCGAGCGCGCGGCGACGATGGCGGGCGCGCCGTAGCCCGGGAACTCGGCCTGGAACCAGTCGATGTCTTCGGCGAGGCCCACCGCCGCCGCGCGAAGCCACCACGCGGGGTCGAAGATCGGGCGGTAGAGGAAGTGTTCCTCCCGGGGGTAGCCCACCGCGTCGCAGAGGCGCTCGGACAGCGCCCCGAGCCGGGGGAGGGGCGGCCACTCCTGGGCCGCCCGTACTCGCGGTGAGTACGGAAGCTGCTCCACTTTCCCGAGTGAAAACCGCAGGTAGCGATCCCGGTCGTCGGTCACGATGCAGGTCGTGACATCCTGCGCGGCGAGCTGCTCGGCCGTCCGCACGATCTTCACGGCGGCCCCGTGGTTCGTGGGGAACAGGTCGCCGCGGGTGAGGATGGCTACGCGCATGGGCTTCCGGTCGGAGGAGCAGGGCAGCATAGCCTCGCCGCCAGCGCTGTCCGCCCCGGGCGCGACCGGCGCGCCCCTGCCCCGGGCCCCGGAAGCGCTATGCTCTGGAGGTCACCGCGCAGCCCGGTGGCGACCGGCACCACCCTGGCGTGCCGGACAGGTGGACAGGACCCGGCATGCAGCAACGCCCCGTGATCTCCTGGCTCGGCGACCAGCCGCCCATCGAGCTGAGCCGCTCGCTCGGGCCGCTGGCGTCGATCCGCCCGGGCTGGGAGCCCGGCGCCCGCGTCGCCGCCCTGTGGTCCCACGCCGACCCCGCCCTGCTCGGCCAGCTCCCCGCCGGCAGCGACCGCCCGCCGGTGCTGGTGGCCTGCCACGACGCGCCACCCCACGACGTCCGGCGCCGCAGGGAGGGGGCGGGTGCCGACCAGGTCGTGCCCGTCACCGCGCTGGCCGCCACGCTGCTGGAGTGGCTGGAGGGCTCGCGCGGCGTCGAACGCGCCGACGATCCCCCCACCTTCAACCCCCTCCAGGGCACCGACCACGCCGACGAGATCGAGCCCTCCCTGGCGGTGCTCACCGGCCCCGTCGTCGTCGACGCCGCCGATCCCTTCCCGCCGCTGCGCCTGGGCGGCGAACCCGTCGCCGAACGGGACGACGTGCACCGCTACGTGACGGCTCTGGACCGCTACCTCGAGCGGCGCGACGAAGTCGTGCGTGTCCTCGGAGAAGACGGCCTGACCCGTTTCCTGGAGCTGTCCCACCTTCGGGAACAGGTGCCGGCCAGCCTCGGCGGCCGCACGCGCCTCGATCCCTATGGCCGGGGGCGCAACATGGACGTGCCCGACTGGAAGATCCTCGTCCGCCGCATGAAGCCCCGGACCCGCGAGATCGAGGTCAGCGAGGGTCGCCTCTACGCGATCGGCACAGACGGCGTCGTCATCGTGACCTTGTTCGCCGCCGCCCCCCGCCAGCGGCTGCTCGTCGATCTGCCCCTGGACGAGCAGACCAACGTGCAGTTCATCTATGAAGCTCGCTGGCAGCGCCGCATCGCCGCCCGGCGCTGGCACGTCGGCGCCCTGCTCGTCGAGATGCGCCGGCGTCGCCTCGACGAGCGCTGATCGCCGCTCCATCGACCTCCGGGTCCGCCAGGGGTGCTGACGCGGCCTCCCCGGCGTTATCCTCGCAGGACGCGCCGTTCCCTCCTGCCCGTGAGCCTCGCCGTGAAGCACCGCCTCGAAGACCTCAGCCGCCGGGTCCGTGGCCGCGGTCCGCGCGTCGGCATCGTCTCGACCTGGGACGTCGAAAACAACGCGGTCCGCATCCTGGCCGCGACGCTGCGGGCCACCGGTCACCACGTCGTCGAGATCTACTTCAAGGACTGGGTCAGCAACGCGCTGGACCCGGCCACCGACCAACAGCTCGACAACCTCGGCGAGATCTGCCGCAAGGAAGAGCTGGACCTCGTCGCAATCTCCATCCGCGCCAGCGCCTACGCCAACTCCGCCCGAACCCTGACCGAGTACATCCACGACCACCTCGAACTGCCGGTGCTCTGGGGCGGCATGCACCCCACCCTGATGCCAGTGGAGTGCCTGGGTGTCGCCGACATGGTGCTCAAGGGGGAGGGTGAGCTGGCGCTGCTGGACCTCTGCAACCGGCTGCGCGACGGCGACGACGAACTGTACGGAACCGCCAACGTCGACTTCCGCATGTCCGCCGAAGACCGCGTCGAAAACGCACTGCGCCCGCTGGTCACCAACCTCGATGACCTGCAGTACCGCGACTACACCACCCACGATCACAAGTACTTCATCTGGGGCAAGCGCTACAGCGTGGGCGACCCCATGCACGGTGACCCCGTCTTCCAGATGATGGGTAGCCGGGGCTGCATCTACAAGTGCAGCTACTGCTACAACAGCACCTACAAGAAGGACATCTACCCCGGCCAGAAGTGGTTCCGCGTCCGCTCGCCGCAGAGCATGGTCGACGAGATCCGCCAGGCGCGCACCCATTGGAACATGAAGCGGATCCGCTTCGACGACGAAGTGTTCAACTTCCAGATGGGCTGGCTCGAAGAATTCTGCCGCATCTACCCGCGGGAAGTCGGCCTGCCGTTCGAGATCTTCATCGAACCCAAGCTGGTCAACGAGACGCGCATGACCATGCTGCGGGACGCCGGCCTCGTCAGCGTCTACATGGGGATCCAGTCCAGCGAACGGGTGACCGGCCACCTCTACGATCGGCGGGTCAAGAACCAGTCGATCAGCGACATCGCGGCGTTGTACCACCGCCTGGGCATCAAGCCGCACTTCCAGCTCATCTTCGACGATCCGGTCAGCACCGAAGACGACAAGCGCAAGCTCTTCGAGATGATCTCGACCTTCCCGCATCCCTACGATCTGTATCTGTTCAGCATGACCGTGTTCCCGGGCAGCGAACTGAACCGCAAGCTCCTCGACTCGGGGCTCATCTCTGAATACGACATCGACGGGCTGCAGAACACCCGGATCTTCTACCAGCACCGTGTCAACCTCGCCTACCCACGCCCGGTGGAAGACACCTTCTGGATCGCCCTGACCCAGATGCTGTCGAAGCCCTTCGTGCCCCGGGCGATGCTGCGTGAGCTGGCCAAGAGCGACACGCTCAAGAAGCACCCCTGGCCGCTGATCCAGATGGCGCACGCCGCCAACTACGTCAAGATGGGCTCGACCGCCGCAAAGATGGTCGCGCGGGGCGAGATGACGTCGACCCTGATGCGCCGGTGGCTGTCCTTCGACCGGGTGATCACCACCTGATCGCGACGAGAGGCGGCGATGCTGGCGATGCCCTGGCCGGTCCCCGGCTGCTGCGTGCGGGCGGATCCCCTTCCGGAGGCGGTCGATGTCGCCGTGGTCGGCGGCTCGCTGGCGGGCTTGACCGCGGCGCGGCTGCTGGCCGAGGGGGGGGCGAGGGTGGCGCTGGTGGCCGAGGGGCCGTTGGGCGGCTTCTCGCTCGCTGCTCCCGGGATCATCCAGCAGGATCTCGGGGAGCACCCCCACCGGCTGTTGTCGGCCGTCGGGCTCGACGAAGCGCGGGCGATGCACCGCTTCTTGGTGGAGAACCGGGAGCTGCTGCGGGCCGAGGGCTGCTTCTCCCAGACCGGCAGCCTGACGGTGGCGGCCATGGACCACGAGGGCGACGAGCTGGTCGACGGGTTCTCAGCCTGCGAGCAGGTGGGGCTTTCCGCCGAGTTGTGCGCTGCCGACGATGTCTGCGCCCGGCTCTCGGCGGTGGGCTTCGGTCCGGGGCGGCTACAGCCCGGCGACGGTGTCGTCGAGGCCGGCGCGTTGGTGGAGGCAGCGGTCGAGGGGGCGAGGGCGGCGGGCGCGGCGCTGTGTGCCGGCCTGTCGGTCTTCGGGGTCGAGGAGACCGGTGGCGGCAACCGGCTGCTGCTCGACGCAGGTGCCCTCCAGGCCGACGTGGTCGTCCTCGCCGGAGGGCACAGGCTCAGCGAGTGCTGGCCGTGGTTCGCCGACAAGCTCTACCCGGTGCGGCACCAGTGGGTCGCCACAGCGGCTGTGGCCGAGGGGCGGCTGCCGCTGCCGGTCAGCGCGCAGCACGGCTTCAGCACCTGGCGGCAGCTCGATGGTCGGGTCGTGGCCGGCGGCGCCCGCTTCGCCAGCCCCCACCTGCAGATCGGCGAGACCGACGCCGTCTTGGACGAGCGCGTCGACCACGTCCTGCGCGCCAACCTCGGGCGTTTCTTCCCCGACCTCGTCGACGTCCCCATCGAGTTTGGGTGGGCCGCCATCGCGACCCACACCTGTGACGGGCTGCCCATCCTCGGGCCGCTGCCGGGGCGTGTCGACCTCGTCGCCTGCACCGGCTTCCACGGCCTGGACCAGGCTCTGGCGCTGCGCGCCGGGCAGGTCGTCGCCGAGGGGCTGCTGACCGGCAAGGCGCCGGCGATCCCCCAGACCTTCGCCGCCCGCCGCATGGTGTGATGCCGTGTGGTGGGACAGCGCGTCTCGTCGGGGCAGGCGACAGCGGGGTGGATCCGTGCGGCCGGGCCGGTAGGATCACCGGGTCCCAGGCAAGCTCTCGTGGCCACCCTTGCCCTGTCCCTGCTGATGCTCGTGGGCTGCTCCGTGCAGCCCGCCCCGGTGGACATGTGCGCCGAGATCGCGGAGCTGCCCGCACGACAGCGCCGGCCACCGCCCGACGGTCTGATGGCCGAGGTCTACGTGCGGTCGTGGCAGGACACCGACGGCGACGGCATCGGCGACCTTGACGGCGTCGTGGCGCACCTGCCGCACCTCGACGCGCTCGGCGCGCGGACGCTGTGGCTGATGCCCGTGTTCCCCAGCCCCTCGCCCGCCGGCTACGACCCGGTCGCCCTGGACAGCGTGCGTCCCGACTACGGCGACGACGAAGCCCTCCGCCGGCTGTTCGATGAAGCCGCGGCCCACGGCATCGACGTGGTGTTGGACGCGCCGGTCAACCACACCTCCGTCGACCACCCCTGGTTTTCCACCGCCGAAGCGGACCCGGGCTCCCTGGAAGCGGGCGCCTACCTGTTCAGCGACCGCCAATGGGACGAGCTGCGCTGGTTCTCAGCGGGGGATGACCGCTGGTACTACGCCTACTTCGGCGCCAGTATGCCCGATCTGGACTGGACGAGCCCGCTGGTCGCCAATGCGGTCCCGGCCGAACTTGTGCGCTGGCTGGACGAGGGGGCGGCCGGCCTGCGACTGGACGCGGTCCGCCAGCTCGTCGAAGACGACGGTGAGATCTCCGACACCGATGTCGGGCACTGCACCCTGGCCTGGCTCTACGATCGAGTGGGCGGCGACCGTGGGCTGGTGTTCAGCGAAGCCTGGAGCCAGGACCTCGACGAGATCCTGCCCTACCTCGGCACGGACGACCGTCCGGAAGCCGACCTGCTGCTCGGCGTGCCGCGCCGTCAGGCCATCGCCGATGCCTTCGAGCAGGCCGATCGCGCCCCACTGGTCGCCGAGCTGCTCGCCGAGTCGGACGCTGGGGTCCTCGATCGCATCGCCCCGTCCATGGGCAGTCACGACCTGCCGCGCCTCGCCGACCTGTACCCGGACGCCGCGCTGCGCCGGGCCTGGATGATCCTGCACCTGACCCTCCCCGGCGTGCCGGTGCTCTACTACGGCGACGAGCTCGACCTCTACAGCGCCGATATCCAGGAGCAGGACTACCCGTGGCGGGCGCCCATGCCGTGGACCTCCGACGCCTGGGGTGGCTTCACGACCGGCACGCCCTGGATGGCGCCGGCCGAGGGCTACGCCGAGGGCTTCAACGTCGCTGATCAGCGGCAGGATCCGTGGAGCATGCTGTCGCTGGTCCTCGCCCTGGCCGATCTGCGCCGTGTCAGCGGGGCGTTGGACCGTGGCGAGCTTGTGCTGCACGACGCGCACGACCGTGCGGTTGTCGCGTTCGAGCGCCGGGCCGATGACGATGAGTTGCTCGTGCTGGTGAACCTGGGCGGTCGGGCCATCGACGAGCTGGCCCTTCCCGACCTGGACCGCGCCGAGTGGTTCGATCTCACCGATGGTGTAGTTCGTGACTACCTCGTTGGTGATGTCGGGCTGCCGCCGTTGGGGTATCGCGTGCTCAGCGCGCGGCCGTTGGGGGATGTCAGCGTACCGGGGCCGGTGCCGTGATCAGCGCGCCCGGCAGAAGTCCGCCGTGCCCGACGCCGATGTGCAGATCTGCATGGCCTGGTCGGCGTTGCGGCCCGCAGCGCGCAGGAAGTCCAGCCACTCCCGGGCGTAGTCCTTGGTCCAGCCGCGGTACTCTTCGGACTGCCACTCGAGGTCATCGTCGGGGTGGGCGCGGTACTCCTTGTCGGCCGCGGTCCACAGCTTGTAGGCCGCCTTGGTGCGGAGCTGCATCAGCGCGCCGACGTTGTCGACGTGGGTCGTGCCCTCCCACCGTTGTTTGTTCTCCAGCGCGACGTCGGCCCAGTGGATGGCGTCTTCGCCGTACTCGATCGGATCGGTCTGGTACAGGTAGACGGCGTACTTCATGACCAGCGTCGGGTCGGCGCGGCTGATCTCGCTGAGGTGGCGTTTGACCAGGCGGGCCCACTCCTCGGCGTCACCGCGCGTCAGGGCGTTGATGACCAGCACGGTGCTGGCCTTCTCCTTGTCGGTCTGCAGGCGGTCGGTGCGCACGCGCAGGTCCAGGCAGGCGATCTGACCGGGGCTGAGCTTGCCCAGCATGGCGTCGGGTTCGATGGCGACCAGGTCGTCACAGGATGCGTCTTCGGCCGCCTGGGCGGCGGCCTGGAGCTGTTCGAGGGCCGCCTGTTCGGCGGCCTGGCGGGCGGCTTCCTGGGCGGCCTGCTCGGCGGCGCGGCGTGCTTCGAGCTCCGTCGCGTCGATGGTGTCGGTGTCGGCCACGGCATCGCCCGGTGGCGTCGGTGTCTCCCCGGCGGGCAGCGCACCACTGGCGGGTGTCGGGGCCGACGCAACCGCGTCGTCGTAGCGTTCGAGAAGCTGGCGGGCCTGCAGCACCTCGGGCAGGGCGACGGTCCAGGTCAGCGTGATCTCCTTGTCTCCGAACTCGTCGACGAAGGCCTGCAGCGCCTGCCGTCCCTGCTCGCCGCCTTGCTGGGCCGAGGCGAGGGTCGCCTGCCAGAAGGCCGCGGCTTCGGCGCGCATCAGGGCTTCCATGTCGGCGTAGCTTCGCTGGCGGCGCTGTTCGGACCAGGCCGCGAGCTGGTCGTTGGTCGGGCCCGTTTGCAGCCAGCTCCCCGCACCCAGCACGAGGTCGTGGGAGGCGTCCCCCAGCAGCCCCGGCCGGACCGGCTTGCCGAGCATCCGTCCGGTCCACTCTGCGTAGGCGTTGGCTTCGGCGAGGGTGACGTGTCCGTCGGGCTGCCCGTCGAGGATGCCGTCGGCCCAGCCGCGCAGGCCCCCCAGCGCAGTCCACGTAAACGTCCCGTGCCCGGCGTCGGCCCAGGTGTCCACCGGCCCGAGCGATGCGGTCCAGATCACCACCCGTTCGTCGTCGGTGACCGGGTCGGTGTCGGGGACCTCGAAGCGGGTGCCCGGCACCAGCTCCATGCCGTCGCGGCCCCGGCCGTCGAAGGCGGCGTCGAAGACGTAGACCAGGCGGTCGGCCCGCCGGCGGCGCAGGAGCTGCTTCGTCGCCTCTGCGAGCGTCATGCCGTCGGTGCCCAGCGCATCGGCGGCGGCTTCGCGGGTCAGCAGCGTGCGCTGGTTGTTGGCGATGGCGCCGTGACCTGCGAAGACGACCCACAGGGTCCCGTGGCGGCGCACGCGAGAGCCGGCGCGGCGCAGCGCCTTGTACACCGTTGTGTAGTCGGGGTCTTCGAGCAGCGTCGTGCGGCTGCTGCGGACGCCGATGCTCTCGGACAGCCAGCTCGCCCAAGCGCGGGCGTCGGCGGTGGCGAAGGTGGCCTGGGGGAGCTGCTCGTAGCCTTCGACCCCGATGATGACCGCGGCGTCGCGGGTCGCGCTCAGGCCGGAGTCGGGGGCCCGATCGACGGAAGGGACGTCATCGGCCCGTGCGATGCGCGGCAAGGAGCACGCCAGGGTGAGGCTGGCGAGGGAGAGGAGGCGGCGGAGCATGTCGAACCCGTGGACCTTGGCAGCGAGATGCTGCCACGATCGGCCCGGCGATGTTGGCAGGAGGCGCGATCCTGCCTGACTTCGTCGGCGGCGTCGAGGCCGCTACTTACGTTGCAGGTGTTCCGACAGGCGGGGCATGATCTCCACGAAGTTGCAGGGCATGTGGCGGCTGTCGAGCTGGAAGACCAGGATCTGGTCCCAGGCGTCGCGGCAGGCGCCGGTCGAGCCCGGCAGGGCGAACAGGTAGGTGCCGCCGGCGACGCCGGCGGTGGCGCGCGACTGGATCGTGCTGGTGCCGATGGTCTGGTAGCTCAGCCAGCGGAACAGCTCGCCGAAGCCGGGCAGCTCCTTTTCGTAGACGGCGTGGAAGGCTTCGGGCGTCACGTCGCGGCCCGTCACGCCCGTGCCGCCGGTCGAGATCACGGCGTCGATGTCGGGGTTGGCGATCCACTCCCGCAGGATGGCGGTGATGGCGGGCACGTCGTCGGTGACGATGCGGCGATCGGCCACGATGTGGCCGGCGTTGGTGGCGCGGGCGACCAGGGTGGCGCCGGAGCGATCCGTGGCGAGATCGCGGGTGTCGCTGACCGTGAGGATCGCGATGCGCACGGGGTGGAAGGGGAGTCGTTCGTCGATGCCGGCCATGGGAGGTCCCGGGGCGAGGGGGAGCGTTGGCCTACCGTGCGGTGGAGGGCGCGCCAAGCGGGATAGGCGATGAGGTGTTCTGGACCAGCCACAGCTCGACCGAGCGCAGCGCTGCGGCGTTTGATGATGCATGTGCCGGTGTCGAAGCGGCGCTTCGCGAGGCGGGACAGCCGTCGGCGCCCGACCTGCTGGTGCTGTTCCTTTCGCCACACCACCACGACGCAGCCGCGGCCCTGCTGTCGGACCTCGGTCGGCGCTGGCCCGACGCCACGGTCATCGGCTGCACGGCGGCCGGGGTCATCGGGGGCGGGCGAGAGCTGGAGCAGTGCCGCGCCTTGTCGCTGACCGCCGCCGTCCTGCCCGATGTGGAGCGCCGGGTACTGCACGTCGGAGGGCCGGGGTCCCCCGCCGCCGACGCCCCACCGGACGTCTGGCGCGCCCTGGCCGGCATCGAACCGGAGCTTGCGCCCTGCTTCGTCGTGTTGGCCGACCCCTTCAGCACCGACGCCGTGGGGCTGGTCGACAAGCTCGACGCCGCCTGGCCCGGCTGCCCCAAGGTCGGCGGGCTCGCCAGCGGCGGCAGCGCGCCCGGCAGCCACCAGCTCTTCCACGACGAACGCGTCCTGCCTGGCGGGGCGTTGGTGCTCGGCCTGTGGGGCGACATCGAGCTGACGCCGGTGGTCGCCCAGGGGGTCCACCCCATGGGAGAGCCCCGCCGGATCAGCCGCGCCGACCGCAATTTCGTGCTCGAGCTGGATGGTCGCCCGGCGGTGGAGGGGTTTCGCAAATTCCTCCTCTCGCTGTCCGACCGGGACCGCCAGCGCTTCCGCGAGGGGCCCGTCGTGGGGCTCGCCCTGCCGGACGCGGACCGGCCGCCCGGTCCCCACGACTGGTTGGTCCGCAACCTGTTGGGGCTGGACCCCGAGCATGGGGTGCTGGCTGTCGGCGGGCAGGTGCACGGCGGGCAGCTCCTGCGCTTCATGGTGCGGGACGCCGACGCCGCGAGCACGGACCTGACCGGGTTGCTGCGGCTTCACGCCCACTACCGGCCCGATCCGCCGGCCGGCGCATTGCTGTTTTCCTGTCTGGGGCGTGGCCACGGTTTCTTTGACGAACCGGACCACGACACCCGGCTGGTGCAGCAGGCGTTGGGTGACGTGGCGGTGGGGGGCTTCTTCTGCAACGGCGAGCTGGGGCCCGTGCAGGGGCGGACTTGTGTCCACGGCTACACCGCCAGCATCGGCCTGTTCCGGCCGCGGGTGTGGGACTGACCGGCGGGTTCGTTCATCGCACCACCACCGCGCGGTCCGGGTAGAGGAAGACGTCGGCGTCGTCGAGTCGTTCGATGGCCATGAAGCCCCCGTGGACCAGGCGAAGGTGGCAGCTTGGACAGAGGCAGCAGAGGTTGTCGGGATCGTCGGAGCCGTTGAGCGAGCGGGGCGTGATGTGGTGGACGTGGATCTTGATCGTGCGCCGGCGGCACTCGGGGTTGTCGCAGGTGTAGTTGCCGGTTGGACGGGGAGGGGCCGGCTGGAGGTGGTCGAGCAACCAGCGCGCAGCTTCGAGCAGCCCGGTCGGCACGATGACCGCGCGGTCCGAGGTGTTGGTGGAGGTGTCGGGGCGGAGGGCGAGCCCGATCGCCGATGGATCCAGGGGTGCGTCGGGCCGGTCTCCCACCCGGGGCGGCCCCAAGTGCCGCGAGTCCGGTGTCCAGCCGGCGAGCCCCGCCGGGCGGCCGCCAGTTTCTGTCGCGGCGGCGTCCAGTCGCGCCTGGCGCTGGGCGAGGGCCCGTTCCACCAGGTCCGGGGCGTTGTCGGCCAGGCGCTGCAATGCGCGGCGCTTGTCGTGGGCGCCGGAGGGATCGGCGGCCATGCGCTGCAGGTCGCCGAGCGGGATGCGGTCGGCGACCGCCAGCCACTGCCGCGCCTGGTCCGCGGTGTCGGCCAGCCGGCCCAGCGCTTCGACCCGTGCCAACGACAGCCCCCGGTCCACCGCGGCGGCGATCTGGGGGAACCAGAGCAGGGTGCGCCCCTCTCTGCGGAGGCGCTGGGCCGTCCGGATGGACATGTCCAGTTCCGCCCGTACGAAGTCTTTGAAGTTGGCGTGGTCCCAGTCGAGGAACAGCCAGCAGTCCTTGATCTGGTCGAGCAGGCGGCCGAGGACTGCACGCCGACGCCGTCGGATCGCCATCAGTCGATCGGCGAGCCCCAGTGCGTGGTCGAGGTTGCGCGGTTCTTCCCACGGCCCGACCACCGGCGTCGCCTGGTCGCCAAGCGCGTCCGGCATGGCCGGTGGGGACAGGTCAGGTGCGGCGCGGGGCGCCCGGGCCTGTTCCAGGATCTGCGCGGGCGCTTCCCCGCTGTGGTACCAGTCGAGGATCTGCTGGTCCGCTATGTGATCGGGCACCGTCCGCCCCAGCAGCAACCGGGCCAGACGCCGGGCCCGCCGCACCGTGGCGGCGTCGTCGCCGACCAGCACGTCGATGTCGCCTTGGCGGGTGTGTCCGGAGGCGACGTCCGCCGCCTGGCCCGTCACCAGCGCCCGGATCCACGCGGCCTGATCTTCGGGCCGCACTCGCCCAGGCGCCTGCGCAGCCGCTGCCAAAGTGATCAGTCCGACGTGTACTGCTTGCTTGATCAGGTCGAGGTCGCTGCGCAGCAGGCGCGCGAGCTGCCGCTGCCAGGAGGGCTGCCAGCACATGCGTTGTTGCACGAAGGCCGTGAACGAACCGTAGCCCAGCTCCCGTAGATCGTGCTGTTGGATGCAGCAGCAGACCCGCGCCAGCCGCAGGTCGATGGCCGCCGATGACCGCGCAAGCGCCACGGTGAGCGCACGGACTTCTTCGATGCGCGGGTCGTTCGGAGCCCATGATTCCATGGTGTCGACGGCTAGCCGCGCCAGCACCGAGGAGTTGCCCAGGCTGGCCGACAAGCCATGGCGCGACCAGCCATGGCGCGCCGTGCCCGGGTCCGGGTCCGGCGTGCCCGGTCGCTGTGCCGAGACACCGTCCGGCGCGACCCTCGGGGGGCGCACGCCTGCACGCACCTGCGACCCGCCACAGGGATGGTCTTCGTTCTGGGTCATGAGCCCAAGCTATCACGATGCGGAACGCTTGGCGAGGCTTTTTTAGACAGATGCTGCGACTATGCGGACATATATTGTCCTTGGTTGCTGGCAACGTGCGTGGTAGGCGGCCCCGCCGTCTCGGCGCGTGTTGCGCGAGCCGGCACATCGCCATCAGTACCCCCCACAACCATAGTCGTGCACGTCGGGGTCTTCTACGTTCGGGATCCCGTCGTGGTCCCAGTCGTCCATGCAGTCGGCCACGCCGTTGCCGTCGTGGTCGGTGTTGTAGCCCTCGTCGATCTCGCCGTCGAGGTCGTTGTCGACCCCATCGCACAGGGGCGTCCAATTGTAGCACCAGTAGTCGTCGCTGGGGTCGTTGGCGTCTTCGGACCAGGCGCAGTCGACGTTGTCCAGGCGCACCATCACATCCAGCGGGAGCGCGGTCCCCCCCAACCTGTCCGGCAGGTGCGTCCCCCCCCACCACTTGCTGCCGTCGGGCAGGGTCCAGACTTCGGTGTGGACCAACAGCAGGCCGCGCCAGTCAGGTCGTCCCGGGTGGGGCCCGGGCGGACCCTTGGCGGACTCCATGCAGATCCAGGCGCCAGTGTCGTCGCGCGAGGCCGTAGCGATGCCGTTGTCGGCCAAGGGGCCGAGGCGGAGGTCTGCCCAGCCCGCAGGATCATACATCGACTCGCTGTCGTACGGGCCCACGCTACCCGCGCCTTTCGAGAGCCCAGCGAAGAACGGTGGTTTCAGGATCTGGCTGAAGTTTGCGTGGTACGCAAGATGCGTTGCGTCTTCGTCCACCACTTGCTCCGTGTAGTCCCGGATGAATGTGCGAACATCTTCCCCGCAATGAAGCCGACGCTGTGTTCGACCTTCGACGGCGTCTATCCACAGACTACTGCCTGTGGTCCTCGGCTCACCCTCTCCAACCCAATTGCCGTCTCGAACATCAAGATACCCATAGTACGTCCCACTTCCCCCCGCCCCGACCTCGACCGGCACCAGGGGGTAGGGCTGACCGTTGAGCATGGCTCCAGGTAGCTCCAGCAGGCTGACGCAGTCTCCGGTCTGGTCGAGCCGCTGGTCGAGCGCATCCAGGTAGCCCTGCCACGACTTGTAGTCGTGGACCCGACAGCCGGTGAGGGTCACCAGCAGTGCCGCGAGCATCCCTGCCACGGTTGCGGAGCGGCGGCACCACCGGAACGCTGGCCGCGGAACGCCATGGCGCGTGTCAGTCGACATCGATCAACGTCCCGTTGCTGAACAGGCTTCTGGCGACGGCGCTGGCTGCGCGGCCCCCTGCGACCGTGCCAGCCGCTGCGCCTGCCGCTGCAGGCGCCGGGCACGGGCGAGCCGATCGAGCCGGGCGGCGTCGAGCTGTGACGCGATGGCGGCGATGGAGGGCAAGGGATCGCCTGCGGTGCTTGCTGGTTCGTTCACGTGCATGCGTCGTCCCACATCGTCAGTACCCCCCACAACCATAGTCGTGCACGTCGGGGTCTTCGACGTTCGGGATCCCGTCGTGGTCCCAGTCGTCCATGCAGTCGGCGACACCGTTGTGGTTCAGGTCTACCGTTACCCCTTCATCGATCTCCCCGTCGAGGTCGTTGTCGATGCCGTCGCAGTCCGCGGTCCAGTTGTAGCAGTAGTAGGGAAGCTGGTCCCGGTCGGCGGCGTCTTCGGAAGCTTCGCAGCCAACGTCTTCCAGTCGGACGATGACATCCAGTGGTAGAGTGACGCTGCCGTACCTCCGCGACAGTGGCGTACCGCCATTGCGTACCGAGCCATCGGGAAGCTCCCACAGCTCGGCGTGGATGAACATCACGCCGATCCAGTCTGGTGGTCCCTGGTGCGTACCCACGGGGCCGGTGTAGGATTCAGTGCAGACCCAGGCGCCTCCGTAGAAGCCCGACCAAGCGTGCTGGCCGGTGGCGGGGCCGCCGAGCGAGACCTGAAGCGCGGTAAATGGGCCGTATGTGTCCGTGATGGATCTGTCGTTCGCAACGATCCACCCGAATCCCGGCAGCGTTCCGTCGGCAACTCGGATTGTGTTCACCAGGAACCACAATGTCCCAGGATCATTGGTGTCAGTTCTTCTGTCGACGAGGTAACTGTATAGCTCATCGGAGCATGGGGGCGCCATGTACGAGGCGCCGTTGTATGCGGTCAGACGAACTGACAGTCCCTGTTCTGATACCCAGTTCCGCCCCCAATACGCCCCCCTCCCCCCCGCCCCGAACTCCACCGGAGCCGCGCGATAGGCCCGCCCATTCATCATCGACGCAGGCATCTCCAGCAGGCTGTGACAGTCCTGGGTCTCTTCGAAGCGCTGGTTCAGTTTGTCGGTGTAGTCCGCGAAGGACTCGTAGTCGGGCGGCCCGCAGCCGGCGGTGCAGAAGGCGGCCAGCATGCCGCCCGCGGCGCGTACCTGGCGGACTCGGGGGCTCATGGCGACAGGTCCAGGTCGCTGAGCAGGCAGGCGGGGACGGGCGCGGTGGGGTCGTTTGCGCGGTGGATGGTGACCTTGAATCGCAGGTCTCCGTCGGTCGCCGTGATGTCGCCGGCGATGTCGGCGACGCTCCGCCAGTCATCCCCACTGCCAGTACCCGGCAAGGCGTCATCTTCCCCCCACGCCCAGCGCACGGTCGCTCCGGTGACGTAGCCGTTGGCGTCGGTGCCTCCCGGTGCGTCGGGGGTTTCCACAGCCGGCGCTAGCGACAGCCGAGCCACCGGTGTGCTGCCGCCGTCGTCGATGCTTCCGTAGAGAACGAAGTCGGCGCTGTCGATGGCCGCCGTCTGGTCGAGCCAGGCGATGTAGGCGTAGCGGTGGGTCGCCACCCCCGAGGTCAGTCCCAGCTCGGGCGCCGCCTCGGTGAAGCCGCCGGGACGCTCCAGGCGTACCAGCACGAAGCCATCGGCATCGCAGCGCAGCAGGCTGACCGTGCTGTCGCCGCTCAGCAGGGCGGCCAGGCGCCGGAAGCTGCACCAGGACGGTCGCCGCCACGCATCCTCGGCCGCACGGAAGTGGTCGACTGGCCCCTCGATCAAATCCTGGCGCAGGCCCATGGCCGAATAGATCGACCACCCCTCCCCGCCGGGGTTCGCCACGATGGCGATGTGGGTGTGCCAGGATGCGATCTCTGCCCCCTGAGACAGGGCCGTCAACAGGATCCGCACCACCATGCCGGCCTGGAAGAGGGGAGAGGCGAAGCTGCTCCATCCCTTGTCGGCTGTCTCTGGTCGGGTCGGCTGGGCGGCGGGGAAGCCGCCGGGGTGCAGGGCCCAGGACAGGGTCAACACTCGGTTGCCCACGAGGTTGACCAACAGCCGGTCCTTGAGGTAGCCCACGTCCTGTACCAGGCGTGCTTCGGTGGCGTAGCCGTCGACCGGTGCGGTGCCCTGGTGGTCCGACGAGTGGAACCAGTGCATGTTGACGTGGTGGAACCAGGATGCCGGATCGAGGCCGCCGTCCAGTAGGGGCGGCGGCCAGATGCACAGTCCGGACGCCTCACAGGTCTCCAGCCAGGCGACCTGTTCGGGCCATGCGTCCTCCAGTCCGGGGTCGTCGATGGGCAGGTCGCGGAGCTGGCGGACCGTGACCAGGTGTCCGAGCTCGACGAGGACACCCACCGCCAGCGCCTCGGCGAACCAGTCGACGCGCTGCTGCCAGACCGTCGGCTCCGGCGCGCCCCAGGCCCCGATGCCCGCCAGGCTGAAGCGCAGCTTTGTGCAGGCCGCATGCATGGGGCCCGCGAGACAGACGTGGAAGGTGGCCAGCTCACGGGCGCTCCGGCTGAAGTCGTCGTCGCCGGGTTCCCCGGTCCGCCACTGCACGGACATCTCGTTTCCGATCTCGACGTAGGGGACGATGTCGGTGATGCACAGCCCGAAGCCGGCCAGTACCTTGTCCCACAGCGCGAGGTGTTCGCCCACGCCAGCGCCGAAGGCGATGAGCGCCAGCGACTTGCGGCGGGCGGCTTCCAGCATGTACGGGTCGGTGATGTCGGTGTCGTGGGACAGGACATGCAGGCAGTAGCGTTCGAAGGCGTGTTTGTAAGGAACGTCCGTGTGAACATCCCCGTCCGCTTCCACCCCGATCTCGGAAGGATCCCAGTACCAGGACGCCCAGCCACCGGCCGCGGGCATGATTACGCCGGCGGTGCGGGCGACCGAACGCACGTCTCCATAGGTGAGGAGTGCGCCATCAACGGTAGGGAACGCATCGCCATCCGCATGCCCATCGTTCAGGTTCGACCCGCCACCGAGGGTGAACACCGTCGGTTGCACCCGCACCCCGTGGCGCAGGCAGGCCCACATCAGCATGTTGAAGCGGTGAAAGGACGTTGGGGCCTCCACCGTCAGCAGGCGGTAGAGCACGGCGGGTTCGGGGATCTCGCGCGTTGTGTCGCCGCTTTCGAACATCCAGTTCCACACCAGGTCGCAGTCGCCGACCTGGCGGACCACGCTGCCGCCGGCGGCGGCGACGTCACGCAGGATCTGCTGGAACCAGCCGACCTTGCAGGCGTCGGCGTTCGTCCCATCGCAGGGTTCGACGTCCGGCCCCTCGTAGCCGTCGACCGGGTAGATCCCCTTGTTGATACCCAACCTGGGGTGCGGTGCCACTGCGGCTGGGTTTTGAGACTCGATCTGCCCCGCCCAGGGGTAGTCCGTACCCGGGTCGATGGGCTCGAACTCGCCGGCCCACGGAGCGCTGGTGTCGGACGCGGCATCCTGCCGGGCCATCGCTGCGAGGATCGCGTCGTCGCCCCGGAACCCCAGGGCGTGGGGCTCTCGCCCCAGCGCCCGGAAGCGATCGAAGACCTCGCGCAGCGTCGTGCCCTCCCGGATCCCGGGGAAGCGCAGGACCGGGTCCGGCGACGGTGCTGGCTGCGCGGCCCCCTGCGACCGCGCCAGCCGCTGCGCCTGCCGCTGCAGGCGCCGGGCACGGGCCAGCCGGTCGAGCCGGGCGGCGTCGACCCGTGCCGCGATGGCGGCGATGGAGGGCAAGGGATCGCCTGCTGTGCTTGCCGGTTCGTTCACGTGCATGGCTCGTCCCACATCGTCAGTACCCCCCACAACCATAGTCGTGCACGTCGGGGTCTTCGACGTTCGGGATCCCGTCGTGGTCCCAGTCGTCCATGCAGTCGGCGACGCCGTTGCCGTCGTGGTCGGTGTTGTAGCCCTCGTCGATCTCGCCGTCGAGGT
>CAZRFD010000075.1:0-3591 GCA_964599085.1 uncultured Enterobacterales bacterium
ACCTGCCGCGCTCGATGCTGGCGTGGACGGACTTTTTACGGGGGGCTCAACCTTGCCTACGACCAGGGCGGCGCCATCTACGCCAGCTACCTCGGCAGCTTGACGGTCGACGGCGGCGAGTTCTATGGCAACGAGGCGAACATCAGCGACGCCGGCCGGCAGGGCGGCGGCATCTACGCCTACAGCGTCGGAGCTGGCAGCGCGGTGAGCAACTCGGTGTTCTGCGGGAACGCCGCCGCTTACGGTGCGGGCTTCTACGGGTACTCGCTGTCGACCAACGCCGACTTCACCAACACGGTGTTCCAGGGCAACGTCGCCGACACCTCGGGCGGCGCGCTCTACCTCTACAGTGCGGCCGATCCAGACATCGTCAACAACACCTTCGTGGGAAACGCCGCGGGGTCCTCGGGCGGCGCGATGTACCTCAACACGAGCAGCGTCGACCTGACGAACAACATCGTCGCCTACACCCTCGGGGGCAACGGCGTGTACGCCGGCACCTCCAGCGGCTGGAGCTACGGCTACAACGACTGGTACGACAACGCGACGGTTCACATCACCGGATCTGTATCTGAGACGGATCTGGCCGACGAGGGGACCCAGCTCTTCGAAGCCCCCGGCTTCCTCGACTACAGCAGCGCCGGCTTCTGCAACGACGACCTGACGCTGACCACCACCAGCCCGCTCCTCGACGCCGGCGACCCCAGCCTGCTCGACCCCGACGACAGCCGCAGCGACATCGGCGCGTACGGCGGCCCCGCAGCCGAGGTGCCGACGACGGACGACGACGGCGATGGCTACGGCGTGGATGTCGACTGCGACGACACCGACGCCGACATCTACCCGGGCGCCCCCGAGACCTGGTACGACGGCGTCGACAGCGACTGCGGCGGCGACTCCGACTATGACGCCGACGGGGACCTCGACGACAGCGACAGCTACGGCGGCACCGACTGCGACGACGCCGACGCCCGCGTCTATGGCGGCGCACCCGACACCTGGTACGACGGCGTCGACAGCGACTGTGCGGGCGACTCAGACTTCGACGCGGACGAAGACGGCTACGACAGCGACAGCTACGGCGGCACCGACTGTGACGACAGCGACGCGTCGCGCAGCCCGGGCGTGGACGAGACCTGGTACGATGGCGTCGACAGCGACTGCAGCGACGGCTCCGACTACGACGCCGATGCCGACGGCGACGACAGCGACAGCTACGGCGGCACCGACTGTGACGACACCGACGCCTCCGTTCACGTCGGCGCGACCGAGACCTGGTACGACGGCGTCGACGGCGACTGCGCCGGGGGCTCCGACTACGACGCTGACGCCGACGGCGACGACAGCGACAGCTACGGCGGCACCGACTGCGACGACACCGACGCGGCGGTCCACGTCGGTGCCTCCGACACCTGGTACGACGGCGTCGACAGCGACTGCAGCGGCGGCTCCGACTACGACGCCGACGAAGACGGCTACGACAGCGACAGCTACGGCGGCACCGACTGTGACGACAGCGACGCGTCGCGCAGCCCCGGCGAGCCTGAGGTCTGGTACGACGGCGTCGACGGCGACTGCGGCGGCGACTCCGACTACGACGCCGACGGCGATGGGGTCGACAGCGACAGCTTCGGCGGCACCGACTGCGACGACACCGACGACGCCGTCCACCCCGGCGCCACCGAGACCTGGTACGACGGCGTCGACAGCGACTGCGGCGACGACTCCGACTACGACGCCGACGGCGATGGCGACGACAGCGACAGCTACGGCGGCACCGACTGCGACGACACCGACGCGGCGATCCACGTCGGCGCGACCGAGACCTGGTACGACGGCGTAGACAGCGACTGCAGTGACACCAGCGACTACGACGCCGACACCGACGGCTACGACAGCGAGAGCTGGGGTGGCACCGACTGCGACGACACCGATCCCGACATCAGCCCCGGCGAGTCCGAGGTCTGGTACGACGGCGTCGACAGCGACTGTGCGGGCGACTCGGACTACGACCGCGACGGCGACGGCTACGACGCCGAGAGCTTCGGCGGCACCGACTGCGACGACTCCACCGCCGACGTCCACCCTGGCGCCACAGAGACCGATGGCGACGGCATCGACAGCGACTGCGACGGCGAAGACGACGCCGGCGGGACCGGCGATGGCGGCGCGACGGACGGGGGAGCGAGCGACGGTGGCAGCAGTGATGGCGGGGCCGGTGACGGCGGGGCCGGCGACGGCGGGAGCAGTGATGGCGGCGCCGGTGACGGCGGGGCCGGTGACGGCGGGAGCAGCGACGGCGGCTCGACCGATGGCGGCGCTGGCGACGGCGGCTCGACCGGAGACGGCGGCTCCACCGGAGACGGCGGCTCCACCGGAGACGGCGGGAGCACCGGCGACGGCGGGAGCACCGGCGACGGCGGGAGCACCGGCGAAGGCGGCAGCAGCGATGGCGGCAAGGACGGCTGCAGCAGCAGCGGGTCGTCGACGCCTCGCGGGCTGGGCCTGATCGGCATGGCCCTGCTCGGGCTGGCGGTGCGTCGCCGGCGGTGAACCCTCGCCCATACCGCGGCCGGGACCCGGCATCTCGCCCCAGCAGGCCCCTCGCGACACCCTGCTGAGGCTTGCCGCCGACGCGGTCGCCGGCTACCTCGGCCCCATGCGCAGCAGGCACCCGCGACCCGCCGACATCGACGCTCGGACCGGTTCGCCACGAGCCCGCTGACCGACCTGCTGGTGCCGCCCACTCCCGGGCGGCCCAGGGGCGCGGGCAGCCCCGGTCGACCCTTCACCCGGCCCGCCGGCCCGTCGGCGGACCCCCTCCCCGGAGAACGATGTACACCGTCACCCTCGGCCCCGACCAGCAGCAGACCTTCACCGACCGCAAGGAAGCCATCCTCGCCGCCCGCGCCCTCAGCAAGGACCGCCGCGGGCCCGTCAAGGTCGCCCGTGAAGACGGCAACGAGCAGATGATCTACCAGCGCGGTCAGCTCACCGAAGCGACCTTCGTGACGCTGGACCAGCGCGGCCGCAAGGCCCGGGCCTGATCTTCGGCACCCGGAGGAGCCCCGGCTCCTCCGGCCGTCCTGCCGAGCGGCTCTGGCGGGCGGCTGCTGGCCGTCGCGATGGCTTCAGCGACGCCACACGAGCAGGCGTGGGTCGAGAGCACCCCGCGGCGCCGAGGGCACGCCGACCCGCGACGGGACGCCGGGGTCAGTAGTCCGGCCTGCACCCAGGTGCGTTTGTATCTTCCTCCGCATTGTAATAGCCGTCGTCGTCGATGCAGGAGCAGGGGTAGTCCGATTTGCTGAGACGAAACCCCGTCCAATCCGGGTCGGTGAGATCGGATAAATACCTGCACACGTACAACACACCGCACTCATCGCAGGCCGCACGCTCCCGCACATTTGGCAGGTTCAACACCGAGCAAGGCTCCCCGTACAGGCCCGGGCACTGTTTCTCCTACTCTGCCTTCCGACAACCCATCGGCACGCCGATCACCAACGCCACCATGGCACCCACGTGAATCCACGACATTGCCTACATCCTCCCAGGTTCCCATCCGGGAGAGGCGGACCGAGCAGGCGACGG
>CAZRFD010000075.1:3691-33955 GCA_964599085.1 uncultured Enterobacterales bacterium
TTGCCTACATCCTCCCAGGTTCCCATCCGGGAGAGGCGGACCGAGCAGGCGACGGTCACGACCGAGCCGACCGGGTTCGCAAGCCCGCAGGACTGGCGTAGTCAATTCCAGGGCTTGCGGGCCCGATCGGCGATGTGTCGGGACCGAGCAGGCGACGGGAGCCTCTTCCGGATGGGAAGCATCCATGGGTTCGTCCTTGGGGTCGAGCAGCGCGTCGTCATCGGTCGACCGACTCGGCGTGCTGACCGTCGAAGTGTCGTCATCGGCGTCGGGTAGCGGCCCGCCTGGCGCGCAGGCGCTGGCAGGAGACCCCACGGGCCAGGTGCCCGTGTCCGCCAGGTACCCGTTGTAGAGGAACTCCCACCACCCGGTACAGATGCTGAGGTCCGACGCACCGCCCGGCACGCCACCGCCCGAGAGGGACGCCGGTGGGGTTGCCAGGAGCGCCGCTGTGGTCGCGCCACTGCACCCGCAGGTCCCTCTGCACCCGCATCCGCAGTCGTTCGAAGTGCTCATGACGCTTCCCCTGCAGGCCGCGGGTGCTCTCCAGGCGCCGGGGCCAGCACCACGTTGACCATCACGCAGCAGCAGCAGCAACCCGCACTGTGGGCGGTGCGCACGGCACGGGGAGGCCGCTCCGGTCTGGTGGAGATGTTCCCGCCCGTGGTGGCCGGCGTCCGGCCGCCAGCACCCGCCGCCCCAAGCTTGCCGACGATGTGCAGCCGCACGCCGGCGCCAGCGACTCCAAGCACCGCCCGGTTCGCGTTGCTCCCCTCGCCGTGCCGCGCCCACGGCGCGAGCAGCCTCGTGTCGTCGTCGACCATGGCGGACACCCGCCCTACTCCATGGCCACCAGGTCGATGGCGACCAGCGGGGACCCGACGACACCGCTGTCCGCCGCCCACCGGACGTAGCGCAGGAACTGACCAGCCATCGTGTGCCTCCCCCCGGTGGAACCGGGGCCTGTGGACGAGCGCCCACCGCTCGACCACCCACACCATACGTCGGGGGGGGGGGGTCAAGCTTCTTCCGAAGAATAATCCGCAGCCACCGGGACCGTCCCACCGAGAGCCACCCTCAGCAACAAGATCGGTCGACACGCCACGACCGGGGCAGGCCTCTCCGATCCGCCGCGCACCTTGTTCCAGGGCCGGGGCGAGGCGCCCCTCCCCCCTGACGGTCAGGAGCGCTTCCTGCTCGGCGTGCCCACGGCAAGGGACGGCCGCGAAACTTATCGCGAGGATGGAGCATCATCCTGCACATATCGTTCGATTCAGCGATTGCAAGAGCAGCATGAAACCCCATCCTCACAGTTTCGTTCGTTCATGGCGACCTGCTCTGGTGATGATCTGACATCCCGCCGATAAGTTTCGCGCGCAATCGAGGTCTGCAGCGCCACCGCCGCCCAAGCCTGAACGCGGGTCGCGAGTCGGCGAGGGCGCCAGGCCGCGAGCCGCAAGCCGCCAGGCCGCGAGCCGCAAGCCGCGAGGCCGCGAGCCGCAAGCCACGAGGCCGCAAAGCAGCGAAGCCGCGAGCCGCAAGCCGCAAGCTGCGAGGCCGCGAGCCGCCTCTCCGCGAGCCGACCGTCCCCGGTTCCCCTCCGCGTCACCGGCGCCGCCACCGACCCGCTCCGTCCACACGGCAGAGAACTCACAGTCCCCGGCCGAAGACACAACCGCGCAGCCGTCGGGGACGGTGATCCGCGGGCTGTCGCCCTCTGCACCAGCGCCTGGCGGGGGCCTGTCGCGGAAGACCTGTCGTGAAAGACCTGTCGCGGAAGAGGCGCCTCCGCACACCAGGAACCGCCGGTGAGAGGGGGCAGGCAGAGCGGGCGCCCGCTTCCAGGCTATGCTGGTGCCATGACCTCTTCCACAGCGCTGCGCACGGACCTCTCCCCCGCTGAGTACCTGGAATTCGAGCGCAAGGCCGAGCTACGCCACGAGTACGTGAACGGCCGGGTCTACGCCATGGCCGGGGGGCGGTACGGGCACAACAAGATCGCGACGAACCTCGTCTCCGCGCTGACTGTGGCCTACCGAGACCGCCCCTGTGTAGCGCTCGGCTCAGACCAACGGGTCAAGAGCCAGGTCTCGGGCATCTACACCTACCCGGATGTCTCAGCCCTCTGCGGACGTCCGCAGTTCGAAGACGCGCACCAGGACACCCTGCTCAACCCCAGCCTCATCGTGGAGGTGCTCTCAGAGTCCACAGAGAGCTACGACCGGGGCGCGAGTTTCGCCCACTACCGGACGATCCCGAGCGTCCAGGAGTACGTGCTCATCTCCCAGACCGAGCGGCGGGTGGAGCGCTTCGTGCGCCAGCCCGACAACAAGTGGCTGATGGAGGAGTTGGTGGGTGAAGCGGTGCTGCACATCGACACGGGCGACGTGGACGTCCCCCTCGACGCGCTCTATGACAAGGTCTTCGACCTGCCCGACGACGACGCCGCCGCCGACACCGCCGACACCGACACCGCCGACACCGACGCCGCCGACACCGACGCCGCCGACACCGACGCCGCCGACAACGACGGCCGACCTACTCCGTCCACACATCAGAGAAGTCACAGTCCCCAGCCGGCGTCACATCCGCGCAGCCGTCGGGGAAGGTGATCCGCGGGCTGTCGTCCTCCCAGACCGACAGCGCGAACTCGACGATCTGTTCGAAGGCCGCGGCGCCGGCGGGTGTGTCCCGGGCGGCGAAGCCGTGCACGTCGTAGACCCCGCTGTCCGGCACGCGGTACTGGGTGAGGCCCGCGCCGGACGTGACCTCGTCCGCCGCGTCGAGCCCGGGAATGTCCTGCAGCGCCGGGCCGATCATCTTCGCGCCCAGCGCCATCGCCAGGATGTCGGTGCCGGCGTTGGGGACGACCGGATCCTCCATGGACTCCTGGAGCAGGAACATCGTGTCCTTGTCCAGCGCTGCGTCCGCCCAGGCCGCCCCGTCGATGTCATCCCAGGCGGTCTGGCTCATGATGAACTGGTGGATGACGTCGATGGCGTCATCGTAGACGTTGATGAGCACGGGCTCGACCGCCGTGTCATACAGCAGCGAGCCGGGTATGGTGTGTGTCCAGGCGCCGTTGGGGACGTTGCAGACACTGTACTCGATCTGCGGAAAGCTGGCCGAGACAACGCTGCCCATGGCCCCGCCCAGGGACCCGCCGGTCCACATGGGCACCGCCATGTCGGGCCGCAGCCCCGCGTCGGGGTTGTCGATGCCGAGGATGCTGTCGGCCGCCAGGGCATCGGACAGCGGCCCGTCGTCGAGCACCTGGGCGATGGCCTGGGTGTTGGCCACGGCCTGCATCAGCCCGGTGGTCGAGCCCTCGATCCCCTGCTGGAAGGCGTTCAGCGAGGCGAAGAGCAGGACCAGCTCGTCGCCGGTCCAGCCGATGAACTCGGTGCTGGCCTTGGCGATGCCGTAGCTGGCGAAGTCGGCGTCGAAGCTGCCGTCGGTGACGTCGCCGCCGGTGCCGTGGCCGTAGAGGCTCACGTGGTAGTCGCCCTGACTGGCCGGCAGCATGACGCGGAAGGGGGCTTCGGTCTGGCCCTGGGGCACGGGCAGCCCAGCGTCGTCGAGGACGAGGAAGCCGTCGGCGTCGCGGAAGTCCGGCACGCCGATGACCCGGCCCCGCAGGATGCCGGCGATGTTGTCGTCGCTCGACAGCGAGAAGGCGTCCAGCTCGACCGACAGGGTCGGGCCGGCGTCCGCTACCTGGCTGACCATGCTCGCGAGCCGCCGGGTGGCGTCGTCGCGGCTGCGGGTCGTGAAGTCCCAGACGCGCAGGATGTGGGTGGGGTCGAGGCCCACCTGCGTGATCAGCGCGCGCGTGGGCGCGTGGTAGGCGACCAGCGCCGCTTCCTCGTCGGTGGTGGGATCCTCGATGCCGAGGATCACAGCGGTCTCCCGTGGCTGGGCAGGCGTGCCGCCGTCGACAAGGCGCACGTCGTCGGTCAGCACGACCACGTGCTCGGCGTCGGGGGCCAGGGGCTGGCGGGGGAAGCCGATGAGGATGCTGTCGGGGTCGTAGTCACCGCTGCCGTCGTAGACGTCGGTCCACAGCGGCACGGCCTGGCCGTAGCCGGGGTCCGTGGGCTCGGCGTTGTAGATGCGGAGCGCGGCGTCGGTGGACCAGGCCGGGTAGGGCGCGAGCCCCGCGTCGGACAGCAGGCCGTCGATGGCGGTGGCCACCGGGGTCAGCCGGCTGAAGCCATCGGCCCGGTTCAGCGCCCGGGGATCGTCGGGGACGGGGAGGGCGTCGGCGTCGACGGCGACACGCAGGCCGGTCTCGGTGGCCGGGGCGACCTCCATGAAGGCGCTCGACGGCCACGGCAGCAGGCAGCGCAGCGGGTCCTGCTCGTCGCAGGCGCGGGTGACCGGGGCGCGCTCTCCCGGGGAGCGCTCGGGGACGGTGGCGGGGGCCACCGTTTCGGGCTCGCCGCAGGCGAGCAGGCAGAGGAGGAGCAGCGACATGCCCGCGACAGTAGCGCCGCCGAACCCCACCGGCCACGGCCCGCCGGCCGCGGGTGGCCGACGAAGGCGATAGCTCCCCGAGATGCTGCTGACCCTCGTCCTGGCCTGTGTCGCTGCCGATCCTCCCGCCTGGCTGCCGCTGGACAGCGTGACCGTCATCCCTGGCGAAGATCCGCTGGTCCTCGACCTCGGCCCCTACGTCCAGGGGGGCTCCGCGCCCCTGATCTTCAGCGCGGGCTCCGCGACCGGCCTCAGCACCGAAACGCTCGGCTCCTCGCTGATGCTCGCCGCCGACCCATCCTTTTCCGGGTCCACCGCGGTGCCGCTCACCGTCACCGACGACGACGGCCGCTCCGCCGACGCCGAGCTTCCGGTCACCGTCGGCACCATCGCCTGCCCGGTCAAGCTGACCCACGACGCGCTCTCCGCCGACGCCACCGCGGTGACGCTGGCGGGAGAGCTGGTCGATGCGGCTGGCGGCGGCGTGGACTTCACCGAGGTGGAGCCCGGCCACTGGCAGCTCGACCTGGACCTCGCCCCCGGGGCCTGGTCCTACCGGGTCGTCGAGTCGCTGACCTTCAGCGAAAGCACCGAGGAACGCAGCTACTGCGACGCCAACGCCCGCCAGATCCTCTGCCCCGCCGGCTACATCGACCCCGGTCAGGTGGAGTGGACCCACGACTGCTCCCAGCCGGACTCGCCCTGCGACAGCCTGCTCGTCGTGCCCGACTGCAGCCGGCCGTCGCTGTCGCTCGCCCGGCTCGACGTGGACCGGAGCGCCGGCAGCCTCACCGCCGATGTCGCCGTCGGTTCCGCGGTGAGCGGCGCCGAGCTGGCCACGATCGACGTCAGCGTCGACGGCGAGCCCCTGGATGTCTCGCTCGATGGCGACGCGTTCCACGTGGAACTCGACGGCCTGGCGCCGGGGCGCCACACCCTGCGCGCGACCGCCACCGACACCGCCGGCGCCACCAGCGAACCGCTGTGGGCCCCCTTCTGGACCGACGTCGACAGCCCCCGAGACGGCTGGCGGGACGGCCCGATGTACTTCGCCTTCGTCGACCGCTTCGCCAACGGCGACCCCAGCAACGACGGCAGCGAGGGCGCGTCGGCGACCATCGCCGACTTCGCCGGCGGCGACTGGGCCGGCGTGCTCGACGCCCTGCCCTACCTCGACGAGCTGGGCGTGCGGACGCTGTGGCTGTCCAACCCCCAGGACAACGCCGCGGGCGCCTGGCCGGGGCAGTGCGACGCCGACTTCACCGGCTACCACGCCTACTGGCCGGCCGCGCCGCGCGACGTGGAGGAACACTTCGGCAGCAGCGACGACCTGCACGCCCTCGTCGACGCCGCCCACGACCGCGGCATGCGCGTCGTGATGGACCTCGTCGCCAACCACGTCCACCTCGACCACCCCTACTACCAGGACCACGCCGACACCTGGTTCAACGACGAAGCCATCTGCGAAGATGCCGACAACTGGAACGACATCCCGGAGACATGCTGGTTCGCCCCGTACCTGCCCGACCTGGACTACACCCGGGCCGACGTCATGGTCACGATGCTGGACGACGCGATGTGGTGGGCGAAGACCTACGACCTCGACGGCCTGCGGGTGGACGCGGCCAAGCACATGCCCCACGCCGTGCAGTACGACCTCGCCCACCGCGTCCAGGACGAGATCGAGCACCGCGACGCTGGCGGCGATGAAGAGTTCTGGACCGTCGGCGAGACCTTCGACGGGGCCGATCGCATCGCCGCCTACGTCGGCGAAGACCAGCTCGACGGGCAGTTCGACTTCCCGCTGTACTACGCGCTGCGGGCCGCGC
This sequence comes from uncultured Enterobacterales bacterium, assembly GCA_964599085.1. GTDB lineage: Bacteria > Myxococcota_A > UBA796 > UBA796 > UBA2385 > J125. The sequence goes on from CAZRFD010000075.1 coordinate 9,997, forward strand.
TGGGCACCCGCACCGCCAGCATGCGGGACCTGTCGGCGACCATGCAGGACGGCGCCGGCCGCTACAGCGCCGACCTGATGAGCGACTTCCTGGGCAACCACGACGTCACCCGCTTCATCACCGACGTCGCCTGGGGCGGCGGCGATGTCTGTGCCGGCGACCCCCTCGCCGAAGCCGGCGTCCCCACCGGCTCGTCGTGGGCCTACGACCGCCTGATCCTGGCCTGGGCCTTCGTGCTGACCCGGCCCGACGTACCGCTCATCTACTACGGCGACGAGCTGGGGCTTCCCGGCTACGGCGACCCCGACAACCGCCAGCCGCTGTGGTGGCACGCCGGCGACGCGCTCACCAGCGTCGACAGCGTGGCCGACGCCGCCTCGACCGCCGCGGGCAGCGACGACCCGGCGCGGGTCCTGCGGGCGGTGGCGTCCCTGGCGACGGCCCGGCGCGACCACCCCGCCCTGTGGTCGGGTAGCGAGACCGAGTGGTGGCTCGACGACGACGTGCTGGCCTGGGCGCGGGTCACCGACGACGACGGTGCGCTGGTCATCCTCAACGCCGGCGACGACGACCGCTGGCTGAGCAACGGCGCCAGCTTCGCCGGGATGCCGGCCAGCGGGTCCTGGGAGGATGTGCTGACCGGCGAGACCGTGAGCTGGAGCGGCGACAGCATCGAGCTGTCCGTGCCGGCCCGGGGGGCGCGGGTGCTGGTTCCACGCTGAGCCGATCGACCGGCGTGCAGAGTGAAACCCGCATGAAACCCACCGAACACTGAGTTCCAGACGGGTCGGAGGCGCTGAATGGGCCGAGCTTGCTGACGGTTCCGCTTCCTGTAGTACAATGGTCCCGAGGAGTGCGCCGCCCCTGACCCCCTTCGCCCGAGAGCCCGCGGTCTACCGACGCCCCCCCTTCGCCAGGCAGCCATGACCCACAACGACGGTGAGATCACCACCCCGATCCCGCGGGGCCGGCAGCAGCAGGTCGCCGACCGGGTGCGCGTGCGTCGGGGCGTGGCCGTCGTGGAACAGGACACGGCCGAGATCGCGGCCCAGGCCGCCCAGCGGCTGGTCGACAGCTCGGTCCGCGGGCGCGCGGTCGTGGCCGGCGGGCGCAGCTCGCGCCCGCCAACCCGCAAGCTGCGCCGGGGCTCCATCGTCGCCGGCCAGTACCGGATCCTCGACCGCATCGCCCGCGGCGGCACCGCCATCGTCTACCGGGCCGAACACCTCAGCCTCGGCCGCTCGGTCGCCCTCAAGATCCTGACCCCGCCGGGGGTCGGCCGCAGCGACGCCCAGTTTGAACGACGCTTCATCCTCGAAGCCCGCACCCTCGCCGCCCTCTCCCACCCCAACATCGTGGAAGTCCTCGACTTCGGCCGGGTGGAAGACGGCCGCTGCTACCTCGCCATGGAGCTGCTCGATGGCCCGCGGCTGACCGAGTACTTCCGCGACCCGGACGTCAGCGCGCTTGACCGCCTCGACGCGCTGATCGGCGTGGCCCGCGGTATCGCCCACGCCCACGAACGCGGCGTCATCCACCGCGACATCAAGCTGTCCAACGTCATGGTCGTCCAGACCCGGCAGGGTCCGGTGGTCAAGGTGCTCGACTTCGGGCTTGCCAAGCTGCTCGACGGCGGCAGCCAGGAGCTGACCCAGCACGGCGTCACCATGGGCTCGCCCCACTTCATGAGCCCGGAACAGGCGCGCGGCTGGCCGCTGGACGAGGGCACGGACATCTACTCGATGGGGATCCTGGCGTGGTGCGCGTTCACCGGCACCTTCCCCTTCTCGGGCCCCAACGCCACCGCGACCATGCTCCAGCATGTTGTCGATCCGGTCCCCTACCTCTCCGACGTGGACCCGGTCCACGCGGTCCCGCCCGGGCTCGCCGACATCGTCCGGCGCTGCATGGCCAAGGATCGCACCGACCGCTTCGCCACCGTCCGCGAGCTGACCGACGACCTGATCGCGACGCGCAACCGCTTGGGCCGGGGACGCGTCGAACGCCGCCTGCTGCCGCCGGGCCCGCCGCCTTCCAAGCTCCGCGAGCCACTCAACTACGCCGAACGCCGCCTGGTCCTACTGGCCTGCCTGCTGATCGGCGTCGCCTGCCTGTGGTGGCAGGAACAGGGAGCGGTGGACCCGCCCTGGGTCCGCATCATCGTCCGCAGCGACCTGCTGTAGCCGACCCCATCGACGACGCCGTCCCGGTCAGGCGTTGGCCCGAGCCCCGTTCAGGAACAGGAAGCCCGCCCCCTGCAGTGCCGCTTCCAGCGTCATGTCGGGCCTGGTCTGCGTCCAGCCCATGGCCACCGCGAAGAAGCTGGCCAGGAAGAAGTCGGCGAGGGACTGCGGCGGAACGGCGGCGATGAGCTGCCCGCGGGCGGCCGCCGTGGCGAAGCGCGCGGCGAGGGCTTCGCGGATGCCGTAGGCGTCTTCCTGGCTGTGGAGGCTGTCGGCGGTCCGACGCAGGGCGACGACGCCCACTTCGACGAACAGGTCCGGATCCTGCTGCCAGGAGGCAGCGAAGGCCGACGCGGTCGCGGCCACCACGTCGTCGACCGACGCATCGTCGTCCAGCGCCACCACCGCGTCGACGAAGGCGGCTTCCGCTTCAGCGAGGAAGTCGAGCAGCACCGCTTCCTTGGTCGGGAAGTGGAAGTAGAAGGTGCCGCGGCTGACCCGGGCGAGCCGGGCGATGTCTTCGATCCGGCAGGCCTGGACGCCATCCCGCCGGAAGACCTGGACCGCCGCTTCGTAGACCCGCTGACGGGTCTCGATGCGCTGCAGCTCGCGCTGGGACAGCGGCCGATCGGGGGTGCTGGCGTCATCAGCAGACATCCCCGCCAGCCTATGAAGCCGGCCGGCAAGCCGCAACGCGCCGCACCCCGCGCTCGCCCTCGCTGAGAGAGGCTATGCTCCTGCTCCTTCGCAGCGGAGCCCGCCATTCCACCCAACGTGACGACGCCACGCCTCGGCCTGCTGTCGGCCGCCCTCGCCGCCGCCCTCGCCGGCTGCGCGAATGAAGACTACGCCCACCTCTACGAGTCGCTGGACAAGGCCCCCTCGCTGTCCTGGGACGACCTCACGGCGCTCGAGCACATGGGCCCCACGCAGGTCGACGGCGGCATCAACTTCGCCACCTACAGCGCCCGTGCGCACCGCGTGCAGCTCCTGCTCTTCGAGGACCCCGAGAGCGATCTGCCGACCCGCATCTACGACATGGCCCACCAGGGCGACGTCTGGAACGTGTTCGTCGAGGGCATCGGCGTCGGGACCTTCTACGGCTACCGGGCCTGGGGCCCCAACTGGCCCTTCGACCCGGACTGGAAGCCCGGCACGACCGTCGGCTTCCTCGCCGACGTCGACGAGGGCGGCAACCGCTTCAACCCCAACAAGCTGCTCTTCGACCCGTGGGGCAAGGCCACCCACCGCGAATTCGACTGGTCCAAGGGCAGCTCGGCCAGCGGCCCCCACCGCGACCAGGTCACCTATGGCGCCGCCCAGAAGAGCGTCATCGTCGCCAGCGACTACCAGTGGTCCGACGCCGAAGCGCAGTGGCGCGCGATGCGCGAGAGCGGCAACCACCCCGGTCACGCTGACAACGAGCTGGTCTACTACGAAGTCCACCCCAAGGGTCTCACCGCCAACAGCGCCAGCGGCGTCGACCACCCCGGCACCTTCAAGGGCATCGGCGAATTCGCCGGCTACCTGCAGGACCTGGGCATCACCAGCGTCGAGCTGCTGCCGATCCACGAGAAGCCCGACGACGGCGGCTACTGGGGCTACAACACCCTGGACTTCTTCGCTCCCGAGCTGTCGTACTCGGCGAAGTTCCAGGCCGAGGGCGACCCCAGCGAGGTCATCGACGAGTTCAAGGAGATGGTCGACCAGCTCCACCAGCACGACATCGAGGTGATCCTCGACGTGGTCTACAACCACACCGGAGAGGGGGGGCTGTGGCGGGAGAAGCTGTTCTTCGACACCTTCGAAGACGCCTACTCCGTCAACTACGACCCCAAGGAAGTCGCCGGCATCTACAGCTACCGCGGCCTCGACAACTGGTCGTGGTACGCGCTGTCCGAAGACGGCCAGACCTACTGGAACAACACCGGCGTCGGCAACCAGAGTCGCCCGAACAACGCCCCCATGGAGCGGCTGATCATGGACAGCCTGCACTTCATGGTGGAGGACCTCCACGTCGACGGCTTCCGCTTCGACCTGGCGGGCATCCTGGGCGAACCCGACCTCGACTACAACAGCTACGTCGACCCGGCACAGACGGTCCTGCAGACCATCATCGACGACCCCGTGCTGCAGCGCCACCACACGCGCCTCATCGCCGAGCCGTGGACCGCGGCCGGCACGGGCCCCGGCATCGGCGGCTTCCCCGTCAGCAGCACCGACCCGTCGGTGGGCTGGGGCGAGTGGAACGCGCACTTCCGCGACTGGTGGCGGGCCTTCGTCAACAACGACGACTGGATGCTCAACAGCGTCGACGGGCTCGACGGCGGCGCGGTGATGACCGGATCGTACGACCTGTACGCATGGAACGGCCGCAAGCCCTGGCACAGCCTCAACTTCGTGACCGTCCACGACGGCTTCACGATGTACGACCTGTTCAGCTACAATGAGAAACAGAACGGCTGCGGGCTGCTCAACCCGATCTGCTGCACCGACCCGTCCAGCGCATGGTGTGACACAACGTCAGGCGAAGACAACAACCGGTCCCGCGACTGGGGGCAGGACCAGGAACCGTTCAAGCGCCAGCTCATGCGCAACCTGTTCGCGGCGATGCTGGTGAGCCATGGCACGCCGCTGCTGTACGGCGGCGACGAGTGGATGCGTACCCAGTACGGCAACAACAACGCCTACAGCACCTGGGCCGACAACGAGTGGAACTGGTTCCGCTGGGGCGAGTGGCAGAGCACCTACAACAAGCACCGCTACCGGATGCACGACTTCGTCCGTCAGCTCATCACCCTGCGCAAGGACCGCATCGACGCCTTCGGCCCCGCCGACTACGGTGCCGGCATGCCCTATGCGTGGAAGACACCGGGCAACGGCGACATGTCCGACGGAGACTGGTCCAGCCGGGCGGTGATGATCCACTACTACGACGACGGGGCTGGTGGCTGGGGACCCGAGCTGGCCGTGCTCATCAACATGGAGCGGTACGACATCGACTTCACCCTGCCCGGGGGGCGGGACTGGGCACGGATCGTCGACACCCAGCAGTACTTCGACATGCCCGGCGACACCAACGAAGCCGACGGCTTCTTCACCGACAACCCCGACGCCGACCCCTACCTCAGCAAGAACATCACACCGGACGCCCAGGAGACGGTGGGCTCCAGCTACACGGTCAAGGGCAGCAGCATCGTCATCCTCGAGCAGCGCTGACGTGAACGGGGTCTTCTACGAACGGGACGGCGACGCCTTCGTCGCCACGCCCCTGACCCGGGGGCCCTGGGACGTGCGCTTCCAGCACGGGGGCCCGCCAGCCGCCCTCCTCGCGGGTGCGCTGGAGCGCTTCGGCGACGACCACGGTGACTTCGTCGTCGCACGCCTCAGCTTCGAGCTGCTCCGGCCCGTGCCCATCGCGGCCCTGACGGTCCGGGTCTCCCTGGACCGCCCCGGGCGGCGGGTCCAGCGGCTCTCCGCGGCCCTGCTGGCCGACGACCAGATCGTCCTGACCGCCACCGGCCTGCGCATGCGGCGCACCTCGCTGTCGCTGCCGGCGCCACCCACGCTGGCCCCCTGGCCCGACCCGGCGTCGCTACCGCGCTACGTCTTCCCCTTCTTCCTCACAGACGTCGGCTATCACCAGGCCGTCGACCTGCGGATCACGCACGGCGCCTGGGGCCGGACTCCGGTCGGCTTCTGGACGCGACCGCTGGTCCCCCTGGTCGAGGGGCGCACCAGCAGCGCGCTGGAGCGGCTCGTCACGCTGGCCGATGCCCAGAGCGGCATGGGTGTGCCCCTCGATCCGATGCGCTTCACCTTCGTCAACCCCGACCTGTCGCTCTTCCTGGAGCGACCACCGGACGGCGAGTGGCTGGGCTTCGACATCCGCTCCGGGGCCAGCGCCGTCGGCGCGGGCCTGTCGGAGAGCGCGCTGCGCGACCGCCACGGGCTGGTGGGCCGCAGCGCCCAGACCCTCCTCGTCCGCCCGCGTCCTCCGCAGACAGCCTGACGCTCTCCACTCGCTTCTCGCCCCCCCCTCTCGCGATAAGGTCCGCGCCCATGCCGACCCTGCTCACCGCCCTCGCCCTGTGGAGCGCACCCGCGCACGCGGTCGGCGCCGACGTGGGCGGCTACCTCCGGGTGATGACCCGCCCCGACCTTCAGGGCGGCAACGGCCGCCTGGGCTACTGGAACCTCTACGGGCGCCTGCTCAACGAGGGCCCGTGGCTCACGCTGGATCTGCGGCTCGACGTGCTCGAACAGCAGGCGGGCACCAACAACCCGTGGACCAGCGTGCACCTGCGGGTCGAGGGCGGCAGCGTCGGCAACTCCGATGCCGGCAACGGCACGCTGGCGGACTACTCGCTGAGCCAGGCCTACATCCAGGCCGGCAACGTGCTGGTGGACGACGTGGTCTTCCAGTTCGGCACGCTGGAGTACTACTACGGCGACCTCGGCCTCTACGACTTCCGCATCGCCCAGCTCTTCTACGAGACCGTCGGCGCCAGCGCCCACTACGAGGGCGACCGGGTCGAGCTGCTGCTCGGCGCGGGCGACTCCGGCTGGCGGCTGAAGGGCAGCCAGTACAACGCCGTGCTGACCGGCGGCGGCGCGCTGAGGGTGCGACCCATCAACGGCCTGGAGCTGGGGCTGGGCGGCCAGTACATGTTCGAACCCCTGGCCCCGGACAACGTCTACGCCCCCCACCAGACGCCGGACGTCAGCTACGCCGACTGGCTGCGCGGCGAAGTGGTCATGCGCTACGACGCAGCGCACCCCAACGAGCTGCTCAACTTCCCCTCGCCGGTGGCCACCGACGCCAGCAGCTACCGGGCGGTCGGCTACCTCGGCTTCGGTGGCTTCGGCCCGCTCATCTGGAACAACCTCTACGCCAGCTACAGCCGCCTGCACCCACAGGGGCCCTCGGTCGAGAGCTACCAGGGGCAGGACTACACGATCTACGTCAAGGAGCTGACCGACCAGCGCACGGCCCTGCTCCTGGGCGACGAGCTGCAGCTCGCCATCGTCCCCGGCCGCCTCGACCTGGTGGCGGCTGGGCTGTACGGCGACCACCGCGACGGCGACAATGACATCGCTCCCAGCGACTTCGACCGCCGCTACTGGTCGACGGTGGAACGTCTGCAGCTCTACGCCAGCGACACCCTGCACTTCCTCGTCGAGTCCAGCTACGCCAACGAGTGGTCGCGCAACGGCAACGCCTACCGCGAACACGCCGACAGCATCTTCGCGAACACCGCGGGCGTTCCCGACACCGACGGCTTCGAGGTCGGCGACACCGACACCCGCCGCACCTGGCAGGGCAAGGCCGGGGTGATCCTCAACCCGATGGGCAAGGGCGTCTACACCCGCCCCAGCCTGCGGCTGCTCTACGGCGCGCAGTACAGCAACCAGAACAACGCCTTCGGCAACAACTTCGTCGAGAGCCTCGATCAGTACGACGACTTCGACACGGTCGAGCGCCACTGGCACCACGTCGTCGCCCTGGAGACCGAAGCATGGTTCTGATGACCGCTCTGCTGCTGGCGCTCTCCTGCGCGCCCAAGGCCGGGGTCGTCCAGGCGCCGTCGCCCATGGATGTCGCCGTCGTGGCCGCCATGGAGCCGCTGGACGATCCGCAGGTGCAGCCGGTGCCCGACGCCGTCATGGACGCGCTGGCCAGGGTCCTCGCCGACCGCAAGCTCACCCTGCAGGCCGTCGACGAGAGCACCTGGGAAGACGCGTTCTCGCGGGGACGCACCGCCCGCTTCCGCACGGGTCACGTGGCGCTGGGCACCGACGCACCGCTGGTCCTCGTGGTGTCGACCTTCGCCCGCTACGGCAGCCAGCTCAATGGCCGCTACCGCTGGACCGTGCAGGTGCAGGCATCCCTGGCGCCGGCCGCGACCCCGGAAGACGCCGTCGTGAGCGAGTTCAGCGTCCCGGTCTTCCTGCAGTTCCACCACCAGCGCGACGCCGACGCCGTCGAAGCGGCGATCCCCGTCATCGAGCGGCAGGTGGGCCACCTCCTCGACCAGGTGCTGGGCGGGATGGAGGCGCCGTGATCTCGGCGCCCGTGCTGGCGCTGCTGGCCTGTGCGCGCCACGCCCCTCCGCCGGCACCACCAGCAGCCGCCGTCGCGACCGCAGACGCCGCGCCAGAAGGCCGCGCCGAGCTGATCTACTTCGTCCTGGTCGACCGCTACGCCAACGGCGATCCCGGCAACGACGGGGCCTCGCCCGGACCGGCGGTCGACCCCGCCGACCCCCAGGGCTGGCACGGGGGCGACATCCGCGGGGTCATCGACCACCTCGACGACATCGAGGCCCTCGGGGCGACGCAGGTGTGGCTCTCCCCCGTCTTCCGGACGCGCACCGCGCCGCTGGGGGGCTGGGGCGCCTACCACGGCTACTGGCAGTGGGATCCGACCCAGGTCGAGCCCCGCTTCGGCACGCGCGACGACCTCGTCGAGCTGAGCGAGGCGCTGCGCGCGCGGGGCATGGGACTGCTCGTCGACCTCGTCACCAACCACGTCGGGTACAGCGCCCCCGTCGCCGACGCCCACCCCGACTGGTTCCACGACCACCCCTCCATCGAGGACTGGGACGATCCCGTCCAGCTCGAGCAGTGGCGGGTCCACGGGCTCCCCGACATCGACCAGGACAAGCCCGAAGCGGCGGCCTGGCTGACCGACGCCGCTCGCGCCTGGCAGCAGACACTCCACCCGACCGGCTTCCGCGTCGACGCCGTCCGTCACGTCCCCAACGCCTTCCTCGCCCGCCTGGGCGCGACGCTGACGGCCGACGGCCACACCTGGTGGCTGGGCGAGGACTTCCAGGGCGACCCTGCGACCCTGGCCGACAGCCAGCGCACAGGCGGCTTCACCCACGTCTTCGACTTTCCGCTCTACTACGCGATGACCGACGTGTTCTGCGACGGAGCCTCCCCCTCCCGCCTGGCCAGCGTGCTGTACCAGGACCGCCAGTACGACCGCCCCGACGGCCTGGTCACCTTCCTCGACAACCACGACCTGCCGCGGCTGGCCACCCGATGCCACGAAGACCTCGGGGCCGAGCGCCGGGCCCTCCTCTTCCAGCTCTCGACCCGCGGGGTGCCGGCGCTGACCTACGGCACCGAAGCCGGCCTCAGCGGCGGCGAAGAACCCGACAACCGCGCCGACATGTGCTTCGATCGCGACGTACTGTCCGACGTGATCCGCGGGGCCATGGCCGAGCGGAGCGCGCACCCGTCGCTTCGGGGCGGCGCGCAGCGTGTCGTGGCCCTCGGGTCTGCCCACGTCGCGCTGGCCCGGGTCGCAGGCACCGAGGCGGCGGTGGTCGGGGTCAACACAGGCGCAGAGCCCGTCTCGCTCTCCCTGCCGTCGACGCTGGACGGGGGAAGGCTGGTCCGACGCCTGACGGTCGAGGGAGCTGCGCCGCTGTCCATCGACGCGCCGGCGACGGACGTCCTCGACCTCCCGCCGCACAGCGTCCGGAGCTGGGTGTTCGAGGGGGCCTACGGCGGTTGGCAGGCCGAGGGCGGCACGGTCGCGGTCGAGATCACCGCGACGGGCACGCAGCCCGAGGGCGAGCTGCGCCTGGTCGGCGCCAACCCGGAGCTCGGCGGCTGGGATCCGGCGCGAGGCCTGCCCCTCGTGCACGGCGAGCGGGGCTGGACCGGTGCGCTGTCCCTTCCCGCAGGAGCCGTCCTCGAAGGGAAGCTGGTCGAGATCGACCCCGACGGCGGGGTCCAGTGGTCGGCCGCCGCCAACCAGTCCTTCCTGGTCCCCGACGAGGGTGGACGCTGGACGGTGCCGTGGTGACGCCCTGGGACGTCGCGAAGGTCAGAGGATCCCGCCGCGGGCGCCGAACAGGAACACCACGTAGCAGGCGTACAGGGACACCAGCAGCAGGCCCGGGATTCGGCCGATCTCCTTGAAGATCGCCAGGAAGGGCAGCAGCAGCAGGGTGAATCCGACCGCGACCAGCTCGTCGCTCTGGCTGGCGACCGGATCGACGACGAGGGGCTTGACGAGCCCCGTCGCACCGAGGATGGCGAGGACGTTGAAGATGTTGGACCCGATGACGTTTCCGAGGACCAGCGCCGAGTGCCCGCGGTAGGCGGCGACGGCGCTGGCGGCCAGTTCGGGCAGGCTGGTGCCGAGAGCGACGAGGGTCAGGCCGATGACGCGGTCGGGCACGCCGAGGGATGCGGCGAGGTTGACGGCGCCGCGGACCAGCATCCACGCCCCGCCAGCGAGCACGAGCGCGCCGGCCAGGGAGGTGAGCCCTGCCATCCACAAGGGCGCGGGGGGTGGGAGATCCTCGACACCGTCCAGCTCGACACCCTGTGCCTTGTTGCGCCGTGCTTCGCGGATGAGGACGCTGAGGTAGCTGCCGAGCAGCATCAGGAGCGCGGCGCTCTCGACGCGGCCCTGGGAGCCGTTCCAGTACAGGGCGATGGGGAGGGCCACGACGAAGATCATCAGCGGCAGCTCGCGGCGGAAGAGCCCCGGCGTGCCACGCACGGGGCGGATCAGGGCCGCGATGCCCAGGATGAGCCCGACGTTGGCCGTGTTTGAGCCGAGGACGTTGCCCAGCGCGACCTCTGGCACCCCCTGGAAGGCGGCCGAGAGGCTGGCCGCCAGCTCTGGTGCGGAGGTGCCACAGGCCACGACCGTCAGCCCGATGAGCAGGGGGCTCATGCCGAGCAGTCGGGCGAGCTGGGTCGCGCCTCGCACGAGCAGCTCCCCACCCCCCAGGAGGCTCAGGAAGCCGACGATGACGAGGACGATGTCCATGCGCTCCAGGCCCGCCCGGGCCGTGTATCGCGGTCGCCGGGCGGAGCGCACGGACGCTGCATGACGCGGGCGACTCAGTCGACGCGCGTGGACACCTCGGCCAGCGACTCGGGAGCGGCGCCCGCGGGGGCGGACAGGCCGACGTCCGCGGTCTCCGGCGGCTCGACGACGGTATCCCCGACCACGGTGTCCCCGAGAACGGGCAGCACGAGCAGGTCGCCCACGCGCAGCCGCTCGAGGTCGACGTCGGGGTTGTAGGCGGCCAGCACCCAGGTCGGGACGTCCGCATCCCCATGGGCGATGGACCAGGCGGTGTCCCCGGTCTGGACCTGGCGGGTCGTCCGGCCGATCTCGCCGCCGCGGCCCCCGAGGTACCGGTCGAGGCGGGCGTCTGCTGCTTCGCGGCGCCCCTGCTCGAACTCGTCCATGCCGAAGGGGTTGCGGGGCACGGTCAGGCTCGCGCCAGCGACGAGCGGGTCGGTGACCTGCATGTCGTTGAGCGCCGCCAGCTCCTCCGACGTCATCGGCGTCAGCGAGGCCAGGAAGTAGAGCGACTCCCCGGGGCGCACGACGATGAAGGTATAGGAGTCGACGTCTTCGTCGTCGTCGTAGGCGCCGACGAGCGGCTGGACCTCGGCGATGACCGTGCCAGGGCGCGGCTCCATGGGCTCCGAATGCGCCTCGGCCGTCGCCGCGATGGCCAGGTCCGGGCCGACCGCCGGCGGCGGCGAGGCGGGGGGCGGCGATGCGGCCAGCGGCTCCGCCGCGAGCGCGACCGGATCGGGGTTGCTGGGCTCCGCTCCCGAGCAGGCCAGGAACGCGAGGGTGGCGAGGGACAGGATGGTGGACATGCGACCTCCGTGGCTGGGAGCGCCCGGCATGGGCACCCTGCAACGAGGCAACGTCCGTGCCACTGGCTCGATCTACCAGTCCACAGCGGCATCCTTGCGGTGCTCTTCGTCGATCCGACCACCCCGCTCCGCAATCGAGGCTGTATCAACCCCCTGCCGACGGTAGATCCGCGGCGGGATAGGCCGCACCGGCTCTCTCTCTCCCCGGAGACACGATGGCCTCGAGCAAGACCGCCGTCTACGCAGCCATCGCCGGCAACACCCTGGTGATGCTCGCCAAGTTCGGCGCCTTCGCCGTGACCGGCAGCGGGGCGATGCTGTCGGAGGGGATCCACAGCGTGGCGGATGTGATGAACCAGGGCCTGCTCGCCGTGGGGATCCGGACGAGCGAACGTGACGCAGACGATGCCCACCCCTACGGCTTCGGACAGGCCCGCTTCGCCTGGGCCCTGGTCAGCGCCGTGGGCATCTTTTTCCTGGGCGCGGGCGTGACGCTCTACCACGGCATCGACTCGCTCATCCACGGAAGCGAGGTCGAGGGGGGCGCATGGGCCCTGGCGGGCCTGGGCTTCGCCCTGCTCATCGAGGGCGCCACGCTGATCATCGCGACGCGGGCCGTCCGCGCCCAGGCGCGCGACGCCGGCATGTCGCTGTGGCGCTACACCCGCGAGGGCCCCGACCCCATGGGGGTCGCGGTCCTGCTGGAGGACGGCGCCGCCGTGCTCGGGGTCCTCATCGCCGCCACCGCCGTCGGGCTGACCATGGTGACCGGCTCGCCTGTGTGGGACGCCATCGGCAGCATCATCATCGGCCTGCTCCTGGGCGCCATCGCGGTCTTCCTCATCCGCAAGAACATGGACTACCTGCTCGGCCGCGCCGTCAGCCCCGAGCTGCAGCAGAAGATGCTGGACGTGCTGGGGCAGCAGCCCTCCGTCGAAGCCATCCACGATGTGAAGGCGACGGTCATCGGGACCGACCACATCCGCTTCAAAGCCGAGATCGAGTTCGACGGAGAGGAGCTCGCGCGGCGCTGGCTGGCCGAACACGATGTCGCAGCGCTGCACCGCCGCCTCGACGACCCCGACGATCTGCGGGCCTTCCTCATCGAGTACGGCGAGCACATCGTCGAAGCGCTCGGCGACGAGATCGACAGGATCGAAGACGCGATCCGTTCCGAAGTACCCGACGCCGAACACGTCGACCTCGAGAACAACTAGGCAGCAGCCGCACACAAGGTGTCGGGCGAATTCTATTTCCCTTTGAAGAGGGAAATGGAATTCGCCCGACACCGGGACACCGCGTCACCGCGCGGCCGCGTGCACCGCGTGTTCGGTGGACTTTCCGGTCGGACGAAGTAGGAGATCTCCCTGGGCACGCCGGATCACGACGTGCCTGTCTCCTCCATTGGAGGAGGGCGGTCCCCGGCCGAAACCCCTTCCCCTGGCGGCTCGCCTGCGGGACAATCCCCTCCGACGCACTGGTGGGTCATGAACGACGTCGATGTCATCAGCCAGCTCTATGTCTTCCGCATGGTCCCCCGGGCGGAGATCGAGTCCCTCGTCGCCCTCGCTCCCCCCCAGGAGTACCCGGCCGACGCCGTGGTCTTCCGGCAGGGAGACCGCGCCGACGTGGCCGTCCTGGTGGTCGACGGCCGCCTCGAAGCCACCGTGGAAGCGGGCGGTACGGTGCGTCGGGTGGGCGAGATCGGCCCCGGCGAAGTCGTCGGGGAACAGGCGCTGTTCCACCCGGGCGGGCGACGCAACGCGACGGTGTCGGCGCTTCAGCCCAGCCGCGGCCTGATCATCTCGCGCGAGCTGCTCGAAAACGCCGCCGACAACCAGGCGGTCGTGGCGCTCGAGACCTACCTCATGGGTTCGCTGGCTCGCCGCATCCGCAGCACCAACCGCACGCTGCTCCAAGCCTGGAAGGAGTCGGCGCCAAAGCCCTCGGCCGCCTCCGTGACCGCCGCCACGGGCTCCAACCTGCTCGCCAACCTGCGCCGCCTGTTCGGAGGAAACTGAGATGTTGCCCGAAGAAACCCGAATCCAGGCGCTTCGGCTGATCAAGCAGTACCCCTACCCCGGCGCCGAAGTCGACGGGATCATGGAGCTGCTCGACGCGGGCTACCGGATGGAGTTCGAGCATGGCCAGACCGTCTGCTCGGAGGGGGAACCCGCGGCCTGCATGTACGTGCTCACCTACGGCAAGGTCTCGGTGGTGAAAGCCGACTTCAGCGGCAAGTCGCGGCGGGTGGCGACCATGCACGCGCCATCCATCTTCGGGCACATGGCCATGGTCGACGGCTCCATGCGGTCGGCGACCTGCGCGGCCGAAGGCACCGTGACCGTCGTGGTCATCGACCGCGAGACCTACCAGCGCCTCATCACCTCGCCGAACGCTGTGGGGCGCACGCTCCGGCGGATGCTGCTCTCCAGCCTCACAGACCAGCTCTCGCGGGGAAACAAGCGCATCGTGGAGCTGACCGGCGGCCCGAACGCGGCGGCCTCGACGGCCACGCCGACACCCCAGGAGATCACCGAAGAAGAGCTGTCCGAGATCTCGTCCGAGCTCGAGGGTTGGCGGCAGCGCGCGCTGCAACCGGAAGAATCGACCGACGACTTCTCAGTCAACGACGCCCAGGGGCCGGTGGTCGACGAAGAGGGCTGACAGCACCGCCCGCAGGCCGCCGCCCCCAGCCACGTCAGGCGCACCAGCCGCCAGCGTGGGGGATCCGCAGCGACAGGCAGGTCAGGCGCCCGTCGGCACGGTGGATCTCGCTGCCCTCCACGGTTCGGACGGTGAGTCCGCGTTCGCGCAGGCGATGCGCCGTGACCGGCGCCACTGCGGGCACCAGCACCCGACCGCGCCCAAGGGCGAGGACGTTGGCGCCGACGGGTTCTACGGCCTCGACGACGGCAAGCCCCCATCCCTCCACCACCGCGGGATCGAGCAGGGCTGCGTCGACGACAGCGGTGCCGGCATCGGCGAGCGTCACGGCACCCTTGAGGTGCATCTGCTCGCCCAGCTCGACCGGAACGACACGCAGCCCTTCGAGCGCCGCCACCCGCGCCAGCGCCTCGATGCCGGCATTGTTCGTGCGCCGCGAGCGTCCCACGTAGAGCACGTCGGCCACGCGGAGCACGTCGCCGCCCTCCAGCGTCGCCGGGGGCGCCATGCGATGGACGATGCAGCCGAGACCAACCAGGGCGTCGACGACCGGGCGCACTTCAGCCCGGCGGGAGGCGGCACCGGGTCGCGTCGCCAGGGCGTGCCGCCCGAGCACGACCGCCGTGTCCTCGGTGAAGCAGCAGTCAGGCTGGCGCTCGTCGGCGGGCAACACGGCCACAGCGACGCCCGCCCGCAGCAGGGCCTGGGCATAGGCGTGATGCTGGCGACGAGCGGCATCGACGTCCAGCGGCCCGTCGTCGTCTTCGCGCAGCGCCCTCGCCCAGCCCGGCGAGACCTCGCGGAGCAGGGCAGCCCGGATGGGAACGAGCGGCTCGTTCACTGCACGCTCAGAGCTTCGCGCTGACGATGTTCCAGGTGATGGTGCTGGGGTCGAGCTGGCCGATGACCTCCTTGCTCCAGGTCTTGCCCGCCTTGTCGAAGGTGTAGACCCGCACTTCACGCTGGTCATCGGAGGCCACGTAGAGCTCCAGCTCGCCGTCCTCGTCCAGATCAGCGACGTAGCATGCGTGCTCGAAGCCGCCGGACTTGTCGTCGATGAGCGTCTTGGTCCAGGTCTTGCCGTCTTCGCTGTCCAGGTACCAGAGACCGGACTTCATGGCGGCCGCGACCAGCTCCTGCCGCCCGTCACCGTCGAAGTCGCCGTGCACCAGGAAGCGCGTCTGCCGGTCGTCGATGGTCATGATGTCGGCCTTGTCGAAGCCGCCGCTGCCGTTGAGCGTGTACTGGCGGATGGTGACCGGCTTGACGACCTGCTTGTTGGCGTCGGTCTCGGCTTCGAAGACGCTGAAGAACTCGGACTTCCCGTCGCCGTCGATGTCGGTGGCGAGGATCTCCTTGGCATGGGTGCCGGGCTCGTCCTCGATGACGGTGCGCACGTACTTGCTGCCGTCGTAGCGGTACATTGCGACAGCACCGGCCTGGGACTGGTTGGCCTTGTTGCGCTCCGAGGGCGTCACGAAGAACTCGAGCTTGCCGTCGCCTTCGAGATCTCCGATCTCGGCTTCGTGCACGAAGGTGTCGGCTTCCTGGTCCATCTCGGTCACGCCCTTGCCCGTGCCGTCGGCCAGCTCGGGGTCGATGACCGCGACGACACCGCTGTCGTGCGTCACGACGACAAACTCGTCCTTGCCGTCTCCGTCGACGTCACCGATCTCGATGTCGCGCATGCGCTGGAACTTGCCGCCCCAGTTCTTCTCCCACAGGGTGGTGCCCTGCCACTTGCCGTCGACCTGCTTCCAGGTCTTCACCATGGCCTTCTCGGCGCCGATGCTGAGCAGCCCGCCGTCGTAGGGCATGACCTTGTGAAAGACGTTGCTGTCGCCGTCTTCAAGGCGGCTGCGCTGCCAGCCGTCGGGCGTCTTGCGGAAGATCTCCAGGCGGGCAGGGCCGGGAACGGGCTTGCCGTTCTCCTTGGTGAACCACGCTTCGCCGAGCAGGATCGCCGGGTAGGGCCCACCGTCCAGGGCATCGTTGGCCAGCTCGTGCTTGTCCTCCGCGGGGGCCTTCGCTGCAGGGGCGTCCGCGTCGGCCTTCGCCGCCGGGGCCTTGGCTGCCGGCGCATCCGCGCCCGGTTCGTCGGCTTCCCCGCAGGCGACGGTCAGGGGCAGCAGGAGCAGGGAGAGGGTGAGGGCGCGCATGGTATCTCCGGGAGAGCCGGGCTGGACTGGTCGCTTCGTCATCGATGTCGACCTGGACCACGGGTCGACCGCGTGGCGGTAACGACGCCGCCCGGCCAGGGCCAGCGACAGGACGCCCATGGCGGAGTTTCTGCACGGACAGCCCCGCGGATCGGGTCGCCTCACTCCACGACAAGCGACGGCTTCGGCGGCGTCCAGACGCCGTCTCCATCGCCGTCGACGCGCAGCGCCGAGGTCAGCGCCCAAGGCGTGCGTCCCGGGTAGACCGGGTCCATGCCCTGGACGCCAGTGGCGACGAAGACGTAGGCGGCGTCTGCGTCCGGGTCCAGGGTGATCACCGCGTCGAGCTGCAGCGGCGCGTCGTCGCTCACGGCGAGGGCGTCGACGAGCTGATCGTCCCGCCAGACCTCGAGCGTGTCGACCCGGACGAAGCTCGGGCCCAGGACCTGCACGGCGACATCGACGGGTCCGGTCACGGTGCGCCCCGGCGCCCACTCGCCGTCGATGCGGGCGTCGATGTGCGGCCCCCGGCTGGCCACGGTCGCGTGTTCGCCCATGGCCGCCACCAGGTCGTCGTAGCGGAAGTTGTGCACGTCGTCGGTGCCGACGTCGAGGAAGGTGATGTTGCGCCCGACGGGACCGTCAGGGCCGTGGACGTCGCTGACGCCGACGGGGGTCGGCTGCAGTCCGCGGGCCACCATGTCCAGGTAGAAGGGGAAGTAGTCGTCATGGGTGTCGCTGTTGAGCACCTCCATGGCGTCGAAGTCGTTGCTCCACTTGTTCGCGGAGACCGTCCCGGACGAGATGTTGTAGCCAGCGGCGTTGACCATCCCGCTGCTGGTCGGGTGGTTGACCTGGATGATGCCCCCACCCTCGCCCATCATCTGGCGGATCGCCGCGAACAGCCCCTCGGTGTCGCCCAGCTCCTGCCAGTCGGTCCACCATCGCACCGCCCCGTGGTTCGGTTCGTCGGGCGCCTGCTCCAGGGGGTAGGCGTTGAAGTGGCCGCGCGAGGGCGGGCTGACCTCGTCGGCGACGACGCTGGCGAGCACGGGCGAGAGACCCAGGGCTTCGACGAGCGGTCGGTAGTCGACGACGTGGTCGTGGTCGGTGCCGAAGTGCACGTCGATGCCATGGGCCGCCGTCGTGAGCAGGCGCTGTTCCATGGTGGCGGAGGCGTCGTTGCTGGGGGCGGCGTGCTGGTGGGGGTCGAGGACGAGGACCCCGGGCGTGTCGTAGGCCCGCGCAAGCGAGGCTTCGATGGCCACCTCGTCGCCCGAAGCGACGTCGACCGACAGCTCGAAGGGTTCGTAGCGCAGGCCCCGATGGACGAGCAGGTCGTAGCTGCCGGGCTCCACGGGCACCTGCAGCACCGTCGAGCCCAGGTAGCCGTGGGCTTGGTGGCCGTCGGGGCGTGGTGGCGTGATGCGGCGGTCGGCGGCTTCCGCCTGGCTCGACGCCGGATCGCCGTCGGCGAAGCCCACCGACACGAAGGCCGGACCGTGGTCGTCGGTGGTGATGATCAGCGTGGCCGGAGCCGTCAGCTCCAGGTCGACGGTGCCACCGGACCAAGGCACGGCGGGGGAGACGCCGTAGCCCCGGGCCGCCCACGGCCCGCTGTTCCCCGCCAGCAGGCTGTCCATGCTGGTCCGGTTGACGTTGTCGGTGGCGTACGGGCCGCTCCAGCCGGCCCCGGGGGCGACGCCCCAGATACGGCCGTCGCCGCGGCCCGTCGCGACGAGATCCGCCACGGCACCCGCCGGGGCGGCCGCCTGGAAGTGGCCGTCGGCGTCCGTGACGGCGAGGGCAAGTGGCCCGCCGTCGGCGTCACGCAAGTGGACGCGCGCGCCAGGGACCGGGTCGCCCTCTGTCGTGGCCACCGTCCCCTCGATCTCGTCGACGGCCACCCCCCGACGAGCGAGCCACTCGGCCTGGATGGTCGCCAGATCGGGCCCCGCCCCGAAGTAGCGGCGGAACTCCACCGTGTCGCCAGCGCTGACCTCGGTCGCGGGCTGGATGCCGGCGATGATCTGGCCGACCTGCTCCAACACCGTCTGCAGGGCGCTCTCCGAGAAGGCGTCACCTTCCGGGAACAGGCCGATGGCCAGGTCGTTCTCCTTGCTCTGCATCCCGACCCAAGACGACGGCGCGTCGGCGTCCTCGTCGAAGCCGCGCCCCGGGCGCCAGATGTCGCCCACCTCGAAGGCGACCAGCGCGAGGTCACCCGGCTCGATGGGCTGGTCGCTGTCGTCCCAGGTGATGCGGGACTCGATGCGCAGCAGCCAGGAGTCCGGTTCGAGGATGTAGTCGGTCTCGACACGCGCATCGACGGCCGGGACGACCGCGTCGCTCTCCACCGCTCCCTGGATGAGGGCAAGCGGCACCGCCGGCCCCTCCGCGCGCACGACGGCCGGCTGGCCGTCGAGGCCGTTGTTGATCACCTCGACCGACTCGGCGTCGACGATGCGGGCGACGGTCGCCATGGGCGCGTGCTCGTCGAGCATGTCGCGTCCGGGCACCCCGACATCGCGCACCATGTCGGCATCGATGAGGCCGCCACCCTCGCCGATGTAGTAGTTGCCGTCCCGCAGCCCCTGGACGACGAACTGCACGCGGTCGTTCTTGAGCATGAGATCGCCGGCCCTGCCCTCGGCTGAGATCCCGCCCTGGACGGCGGCTTCGTCGGTGATCACGCCGGCGCGGGCTTCGCCCGCCGGCACATCGGAGACGAGATCGACCGGTGCGTCGGCTCCCCCGTCGCCGGAGTCGTCGGAGGGGACGCCGCCCTTGTCGGCGCCGGTGCAGGCCAGCAGAAGGAGGACGAGGTGCATCCTCCAACACTATGGAATTCTGGACTGATCCGCGAGGGTGCTCAGGCGTGCCCGGTCGATCCGAAGCCGCCAGCGCCCCGGCGGGTGCCCGGCAGCTCGTCGACGACCTTGAGGGCGGCGCGCGCCACCGGGCAGATCACGAGCTGGGCGATGCGCATGCCGCGCTCGATGGTCACGGTCTCCGTGCCGAGGTTGATGACCAGCATCTTGACCTCGCCGCGGTAGTCGCTGTCGATGGTGCCAGGGCTGTTGGCCATCGTCAGGCCGTGGCGCAGCGCCGTCCCCGAGCGCGGTCGGATCTGCCCTTCGAAGCCCCGGGGGATGGCCACCTTGAGGCCGGTCGGGATGAGCAGGCGCTCCATCGGCTCCAGCTCGAGCGGATCTCGCTCGCGGATGGCGGCACGAAGGTCTAGCCCCGCAGAGCCGGCCGTCTCGTAGGCGGGGAGGGGGAGACCCTCGCCGTGAGGAAGGACCTCGATCTGAAGAGTGCAGCTCGTCGACATGATGGGCTCCCGGACGCCCCCCCTCCTAGCCCGCCCGAGCCGCGCCGACCGTGCCGGTTAGTCCCAAGCCCTTCCCCGCAGCCGGAGATGATCCCGTGCAGGTCCGAACCTTCACCGTCGGCGCGTTTCAGGTGAACACCTACCTGATCACCGATCCCACCACCGGCGCCTCGGCCATCGTGGACACCGGCGAGAACGGCGAGCTGGTCCGCCGACTGCAGGCCCTCGACCCGCAGCCGGACATCCGGATGATCCTGCTGACCCACGCCCACCTCGACCACGCCGGCGCACTGGCGCTGCTCCAGCAGGCCTACGACGTCCCGACCTGGATGCCCCGCAAGGAGCGTCCGATCTTCGACAGCATCGGGATGCAGGCGCGGATCTACGGCATCCCCCTGCCGCCGACCCGTGGCCGCATCGACCACGAAGTCGACGACGGCGACACCGTCCAGCTCGGCAACACCACGCTGCACTTCCTCGCGACCCCCGGCCACACCCCGGGACAGGGCTGCTGGCACGACGACACCGACATCGTGGTGGGCGACACTCTGTTCGCCGGCAGCATCGGCCGCACCGACTTCCCGCTGAGCAACCCCGCCGACATGGTCGAGAGCCTCCGGCGGCTGCTGGCGCTGCCCGGTCACCTGCGGGTGTGGAGCGGCCACGGGCCGATGACGACGCTGGACCAGGAGCTGCAGAGCAACCCCTTCCTCGGCTACCTCCGCAAGGAACGCGGCATCTCCGGGCCCCCCGGCTTCCGCTGGGCGCCGGGGACCTGACGGTGAACTGAGCAGCCCCAGACGCAGCGACGCCCGGAAGCCGAAGCCCCCGGGCGCACTCGCTCACGAGAAGTCGCGGCTCACATGCCGCTGGCTTCCAGCGCTTCCTTGCGGGACAGACGGATCTTGCCGCCGCGATCGATGTCGATCACGCGGACCAGCACCTCGTCGCCCTCGTGGACCACGTCGGTGGTCCGCTCGACACGCTCGTTGGCCAGGTGGCTGATGTGGACGAGGCCCTCGGTGCCGGGGAAGATCTCGACGAAGGCGCCGAAGTCGACGGTCTTCTTCACCACGCCCAGGTAGAGCTTGCCGATCTCGGCTTCCTGGGTGATCTCGCGGACCAGGGCCAGGGCCTTGTCGCCGGCTTCGCCGTCGGCGGCGGCCACCATGACGGAGCCGTCGTTCTCGACGTTGATCTTGACACCCGTCTGGTCCTGGATGCCGCGGATGGTGCGGCCGCCGGGACCGATGAGGTCGCGGATCTTGTCGGGATTGATCTTGATGGTGGTGATGCGCGGAGCGTACTTCGACAGGCCATCGCGGGGCCCCTCGATGACCGTGGCCATCTCGTCGAGGATGTGGATCCGGCCCTCGCGCGCCTGGTTCAGGGCGCGGAGCATGACCTCGCGCGGAACGCCGGAGATCTTGGTGTCCATCTGGAAGGCGGTGATGCCCTCCCGGGTGCCGGTCACCTTGAAGTCCATGTCACCGAGGTGGTCTTCGTCGCCGAGGATGTCGCTGAGGACGGCGAAGCTCTCACCCTCCTTGATGAGGCCCATGGCGATGCCGGCCACCGGAGCCTTCAGCGGCACGCCGGCGTCCATCATGGCCAGGCAGCCCGAGCAGACCGTCGCCATGGACGACGAGCCGTTGGACTCCAGCACGTCGGCGCAGATTCGGATGACGTAGGGGAACTCTTCCTGGCTCGGCACGACAGCGCTCAGCGCCCGGTGGGCGAGGGCGCCGTGACCGATCTCGCGCCGCTTCGGGCCGCGCAGCATGCGGGCTTCGCCGGTGCAGAAGGGCGGGAAGTTGTAGGTCAGCATGAACCGCCGGAAGCGGTCCTGGGCGCCAGCGAAGTCGATGCGCTGGGCGTCCATCTCGATGCCGAGGGCGGCCGTGGCGAAGACCTGGGTCTCGCCGCGGGTGAAGACCGCCGAGCCATGGGCCCGCTCGGCCACCGTCACCTGGGTGGTGATGGAGCGGATCTCGTCGGTGGCACGACCATCGAGGCGCACACCCTTGTCGATGACGTCGCCCCGCATCACGCGGCGGGTCAGGGCGCTCCACGCGGTCTTGGCTTCGCCGGTGATGCGCTCGACCTCGGCGGCGTCGTCGACGCCAGCGGTCAGCTCGGCGATGAGCGCGTTGCGCGCGGCCTTGATGGCGGCGGAGCGCTCGTGCTTGCCCGGCGTCGCCATGGCGGCGCGCAGCGGAGCTTCGCCCTGGGCGTCGACCTTGCCACCGATGTCGGCGTCCGCGACCGGCGCGGGAGCGATCTCGCGCTTCTCGACGCCGCACAGCTCGCGCAGCTCGTGGATCGCGGCGATGATCTTCCTGATCTCGGCGTGGGCGAGGTCCATCGCCTCCATCATCTCGACCTCGGAGGCCTCCTTTCCGCCGCCCTCGACCATGCAGACGGCATCGACGGTGCCGGCCACGACGAGGACGAGGGAGGCTTCAGGCAGCGCCTTGCGGTCGGGGTTGACGACGAACTCGCCGTCGATCTTGGCGATGCGCACACCGGCGATGGGCTGCTTCATGGGCAGGTCGCTGATGTGGATGGTCGCCGAGGCGCCACACATGGCCAGGACGTCGGTGTCGCTGGCCTGGTCGTAGGACATCGCCGTGGCGATGACCTGGGTCTCGCAACGGTAGTGCTTGGGGAACTGGGGGCGGATGGGCCGGTCGATGAGGCGGCAGATGAGCGTCTCGCGCTCGTTGGCCCGGCCCTCGCGCTTGAGGAAGCCGCCGGGGATGGTCCCGAAGGCACCGTTGCGGTCCTCGTAGTTGACCGTCAGCGGCAGGAAGTCGAAGCGGGAGGGCTGGGTGTCACCGACGACGGTGACCAGCACAGCACTCTCGTTCTGGCGGACGACGACGGCGCCGTGGGCCTGCTTGGCGAACCAGCCGGTCTCGAAGGTCAGGGGACGGCCGCCGATCTCGACGGAAACAGAGTGGGTCTGCATGGATTCTCCTGGGCGGACACGCCGCCACGAGCACCCCCTCGGCCGGTTCACGCGGCACGGGGAGGTGCGGAGTCGTCAGGGTCCAGGGGCTCGTGCCACGTCGCCGTGGCGTGCGGAAGTGAACCGGGTCGTCACGCCTTCCAGGCCCCGTAGATCTGTGGAGGGCGAACGCAGGCAGCCGAGGTCACGTGGTTCTCTGAGCGACGTGAGCATCAAGCTGCGCTCGCACTGCACCGACCTGCGGAGATCGGAGGGAGCATTGAGCCGTTCTGCCGAGCTGGTCCTGGACGTTGGGAGAGGGCCAGAGGTGGAGGAAGTCCACCCGGGCCCCGAGTGGTGGAGGACCCCGTAGTCCGGAGCCCGAGAAAGCGAAAGGGCGGCGATGTCTCGCCGCCCTGTCCGAGGCTACCGACGAAGGCCCAGGGCCTTGATCGTCGCGTAGTAGCGATCGGGGTGATTCGACTTGAGGTACTTCAGCAGCCGCCGGCGGCGACCGACCAGCTTCAGCAGCCCGCGGCGGCTGTGGTGGTCCTTGTGGTGGGTGCGGAAGTGGTCGGTGAGGTAGCGGATGCGCTCGGTGAGCAGCGCAACCTGGACTTCGGGCGAGCCGGTGTCACCGTCGTGCTGCTTGAACTGCTCGATGAGCTCTGCCTTGCGCGCGTCAGTCATCGCCATGGTCTCTCTCCTGTTGAAGCCGTGCCGGGCAGCGTCCGTGGGCTGGCGTCGAGGTGGACCGCTTCAGGAGGGTCCCCTCACCCGCGAGGCCGCAGCGGCCGGGGGGGCCGCCGAGACGAGCTGTCCCGGCGATCGCCGCCCTCTTGACCCGTCCGAACGATGTCGTCAAGTGACGACGCCGCGAAGACCCCCGCTTCCCCCTCGACCCACCCGTGCCCGGAGTGTAAGCAGCCGGCCAGCGAACCCGTCATCCCGCGGCTACAACTCAGACGGATCTTCCCCCATCAGGCCATCCCTCCCGATCCCCAAGCCCCAGGTA
>CAZRFD010000076.1:0-33059 GCA_964599085.1 uncultured Enterobacterales bacterium
TGGCCTTGCGCAGGTTGCGGGTCTGTTCCACCGCGCAGCCCGGCAGCCGAACGGGCCGCCCGGTGTGGTCGATGGCCCGAGTCATCTGGGCCCGCACCCACCAGCGCGCATAGGTGCTGAAGCGGATCCCGCGGTCGGGGTCGAAGCGCTTGGCCGCCCGGAGCAGCCCGATGTAGCCCTCCTGCACGAGGTCCTCCTCGTCCATGAAGGGGCCGGCCAGCTTGCGGGCTTCGCCGTGCGCGATCCGCCGCCCCGACATGGCGAGGCGCCAGCGGAGGTTCTCGGCTTCCGCCCAGGCGCCCTGGGCCTGGCGTGCCCAGTCCTTGTACTCGGAGTTTTCCTTGGCGGCCTGCACGACGGCCTGGACGGCTTCCTCGAGGCGATCGACGGCGCCGGCACGGGTGCGCTCGGCCCGGTCGGGGCGACGCATCAGGATGTCGTCGGCTTCTTCGAGGCCCGCGACGGCTTCACGAGCAGCCTGCTCGCAGCGGCGGATCTCGCGGGCCATCTGCTTCTCTTCGTCGGCCGTGAGGCGCTCGGAGGGGCCGGAGCCCTCCGAAGAAGAGGAGGAGGCGCGGAGGGAGAAGAGGGACATCGGGGAGGGCTCCGGAGGAGGCGGGGGGTGCGCGGCGGGCGCGGCCGGCGAGGTGCTGCCAGCGGGCGCGGAGCCCACCGATCTGACCCATGCGCCCCCAGGGTGTCAACCAGGGCGGGTGACCATCCTGTGAAGGGGGGGCGAGGCACCCGAGAGCGCTGCCGAGACGCCGTCGAGGCCTGGGGAAGCGGCCACGGTTCCTGGCGAGATCCGCAGCCGGTGGGCGGGGGCACCGGCACCATCGTACCGGAGGAATGGGTGGGGCGCGAGGGGTGTGACCGCAGCCGACACGTGCTTGTTCCACGGGCGGGCGCGGTCGCTGGAGACAGGGCCGCGCGCGCGCCCCTCGCTCGCCCCCCGGAGCCGTCCGCAGCTCAGGGCCGCCCGCCGTCCAGCCTCTGTCCGCGCAGCAGCTCCTCTACGCCGAGGAGCGCACAGCCGATGTGCTGGACGGCGTCCATGCGGACATCCAGCGACCAGGGGCTGTCGCGGAAGCCACCGAGCAGGGCCCTGGGCGCGGGCAGCAGGGGCGCGTCCGCGGCGCGGTACTGGCTGTCGAGGAAGTGCTGACCGAAGCGCAGCGCGCGCTCCCGCCAGGGGCCGTCGGGGTCGAGGAAGGCGGCGGCGACGACGGCTTCGGCGAGGCCGCCGCCGGGGCCCGCGGGGATGGCCAGCGGGCTGCCCGGCGTCGGGGTCCGCCAGGCGGCATCGGCGAGGTAGCCGTGGCAGAGTTCGCGGCCACGCGGGCGTCCGTCGAGGTCGGACAGGGCGCTGGCGGCGAGACAGGCCCAGTGCTCGTCGAGGACGACCAGCTTGCCAGCGGCGCCCGGCGCGTAGGCGCCGTCGAGGAAGGCGCCGGCTCGCAGCGCGGTGGCGGCTGCGGCGCGATCGCCGGCCCGGCCTCGGGCGGCGAGCGCGAGGGTGGTCTGCCCCTGGCCATAGGGGTTGAGCGGCTGCGGGTCGAAGGCGCCGGTCGCCTCGTCCACCTCGCCGCGCACGGCACCATCGGCGTCGACCGAGGTGACGAGGAGGGCCGCCCAGGCGTCGGCGTTGTCGTGCGCGCCCGGCAGGGCGGTCGCCGCCAGCAGCGCCAACGCGGTCGTGCCCATCCAGGCCTTGCCGTCCTTGCGGCGCGGGTCCCGCACCCAAGCGCGCCCATCGTCGAGCGTGACGGTCGCCGCGTCGAGGAAGGCGAGGCCACGCCGGGCCGCGTCGGCGAAGCGCGGCTCTCTGGTCCGGGCCGCGAGCCGGGCGAGGAACCAGGTGGCGCCGGCGTGCCGGGGGTAGTTGTAGCCGGGGCCACGGGTCCCCTGTGGCCCGCGCACGACGTAGTCGTAGCGGCCGTCCTCGGCCTGGTGGGCGACGAGGAAGTCCCCCGCGGCGACGGCGGCCGCCAGCGCCGCGTCGGCGTCCAGGGCCGGCCCCCGGGTCCAGCCGTTGCGCAGCGGCTGCACACCCGCCCCAGAGACCAGGAAGCTGTCGAAGCGTGCGGACTGGACGTGGCCGTCCGCGCTGTCGCCGCCAGGATCGACCACCGTCACCGGCACGCGCCAGGCCGGCAGGGGCGACATGGTCGCCACGCGGTCGCTGTGCACCGCGGTCACCGGCGACTGACCGCCATCGGCCAGGGAACCGTGGCTGCCAGCCGGCAGCAGGCGCTCGTCGCCGAGCAGCACGGTGGCGACATCGACGACCAGGGCCGGGCGCCGGCCAGGCTCCGGCAGGCGCTCCAGTGCCGCCGACAGCGCAGCGTTCAGATCATCCCCCGATCCTCGGACCGACTCCCCCGGCTCGCCCTCCTCCCATGGCGTCACCACGACCTCCGCCGACCCGTCCCCAGGGCGCACGACCCCGGGCTGACCGCTCCCCTGCCACCGCGCCCACGCCGCAGACACCGCCGCCTGGGCGTCGGGCTGCGCCGGCATGTCCGGCCCGCCCCACGCCCACAGCACCGCGCGGGCCGTGGCCGGTCCGAGCCCCAGGCCCAGACACAGCAGGGCCAGTCCACCGGCTCCGGAGCCGGGGATCCGCCCCGGCCAGCGGAGCACCTGCCACAGGGGGAACGCCAGCACCCACGGCAACGCCAGCAGGATCACCCCAAGCGCCGCCTGCCCGTGCCGGGCCGCGTCCGCCCCGTAGCGCAGCGCCACGTGCACCGCGGCCTGCGCGAAGCTGCCGACCAGCATCAGCGCAGCGACGACGCTCAGCAGGCCGAGCATCCGCACCAGGCGCGCACGACCGGCCAGCACCAGCGCCCCCGCGCCGACCTGGGCCAGCCCGGCGATGCCTGCGAAGATGGCCGCCGCGGTCCAGCGCGGCGCCACCCACGCCGCCACGGCCGCGAAGACCGCCGCCTGAACCAGGCAGAGCAGGCCCGCGGAGCGGCGCACGGGGGACCGATCCGGATCGGTCAGAACGCCAGCACGGTGCCGCCGGACACCTGCACCGCGAGCGCGCCGTTGCTCATGCCGGTCGCCACGCTCTGCATGTCGGCGCCGCTGATGTAGCCCAGGCCGCCGTTGACGTTGATGCCCACCATGTCGGAGAACTTGAAGTCCGCGCCGAGGCGGGCCCGGCCGCCCAGCGCCGTGCCGCCCACGCTCTCTTCACCGGTGTCCGGGTCCGTCGTCCGGCGGTAGCCCGGGATCACCAGGGCGTCGGCGCCGACGTAGGGCTGCACCGTGCCCGAGCCGATGTGGTACTGCAGGCCGAGGTTGATGGGCACGATCGAGTTCCACTGCTTGGTGGACTCGCCGGGATCGAGCTGGTCGGCGGGGATGGTCCGCTGGACCGAGTAACCCTCCACCCCGGCCGCGATCCCCAGCCCGCCGGCCACCAGCACCTGCAGCTCTCCGCCGTAGCTGATGAAGCCGAGCCCCTGGTAGGGGGCGAAGCCCACCCGCGCTGCCAGCAGGACGGTCGGCCCGTCGCCGCTGTCGCGATCGACCCGCGCGCTCGACGAGCGGCTCGACGAGCTGCGGCTGCGGGAGTCACGGCTGCTGCTCGACCGGCTGGACGAGCTGCGGCTGCTGGAGTCGCTGCCGCTGCTGCGGGAGGAACTCGACCGACTGCTGCGGGAGCTGCTGCTGTCGTCGTCGAGGTCGTCGTAGCGGCTGCTGGAGCTGCGGGTCGACGAGCTGTAGCTGCTCGAGCTGCTCAGCAGGTCGTCGAGCTCGTCGTCGCTGGACGAGCTGACCGGCGAACGCTCGGTCGGTTCATCGTCGGCCACGACCGTCGCGGACGAGGAAAGCTCGAAGTTCTCGAAGTCGAAGTCGTCGTCTTCTTCTTCGGCAGAGGCAGCCATGCGCGCGGCTTCTTCCTGGGCGCGGCGGGCGGCCTCTTCTTCGGCCCTCCGCTCGGCGGCGAGGCGGGCGGCTTCTTCCTCGGCCCGGCGACGCGCGGCCTCTTCTTCGGCCCGCTGGCGCGCGGCCTGTTCTTCCGCCCGACGACGGGCGGCTTCTTCTTCGGCGCGCTGGCGGGCGGCCTCTTCACGGGCCCGTTCCTCGGCTGCGAGGCGAGCGGCTTCTTCTTCGGCCCGGCGCTCTTCTTCGGCCCGCGCGCGGGCCTCCGCCGCCGCCGCTTCCGGGTCTTCCTCGTCGAGGAAGTCGAGATCGTCGATGTCGTCGAGGCGGCGGCCCGAACCAGTGGGGGTCTCGATGCGGTGGCTCACCCCGCCGCCGGTACCGACATCCACCTCTTCGAAGTCGTCGTCCTCGAACAGGTCCACGTCTTCGAAGCCGCTCAGCGCCGCGGTCTCCGGTTCGGCCGGCGCCTGGCCGGTGACGACTTCCTTGACGTTGGGGCCCATGCCGTCGGCGATGGCCGCCGGGGAGTTCGGCAGCGAGAAGCTCTTGGTGCGGACGATGCGGTTGCGCCCGGCGTCGTAGTACACGAGCTTGAACTCGTAGTCCGCGCCGCTGGGGATGGCCTGGCCGGCCAGGACCGCGTCCGCGCCGTTGGCCCGCGCGATGCCGCCGAGGCAGCTCGTGGAAGCCAGGCAGCTCGTGGTGAGCTTGGCCGGGGCTTCATCGAGCTGCTTGACCTCGTCGAATTCTCCGAGGAAGTCGGCTTCGGACGACACCAGGCTGGTCAGGTTGAGGTTGACCAGCGGGTCGACCCCCTTGGCGACCAGCGGTGGGACCACCGCGGTCTTGGCCAGCGCGGTGCCGGGCAGGAGGAGTGCGAGGCAGAGGAGAGGCCGGTGGAGACGTGCCATGGCGTCTGGTCCGGGGTTGGAATCGAGCGGAGGTGCGCCGGGTACGAGAACCCGTCATCGGCGAGCAGCACGAGAGAGCCGCCCGGCGCACGAGGTGCCAGGACGGCATCCTACTACGCCTGAAGGCTCGTCGCCGCAAGCCAGGGACACCGGTAGAAGCCACCGAGTTCCGAGGACCTCGCACAGACGTCCAGCGGCTGCGGATCTGCGGGGTCAGAAGGGCGGTCTGGAGCGCGATCCACGGCCTGCGCGCGACGCTTCGCCACGTGCAGGCCGTGTGCAGGCCGACCGCAGATCGACGCGGCAGCTCCGGCCCCCCACGCCCCCGGGTTAGCTCGCCGTGCTCCTGGCCAGGAGGACCCTTGCCGACCACCCGACCAGACCGCGCCCCGCGTGCGGTCGGATCGCCCGTCCAAGCGCTCGTCGGCGCTGTCATCGGCGGCGCCGCCTACGGGCTGCTCGACGCGCTGCGCGTCATCGAAGCCGACACCGTGCAGGCCTCCACGGGCCGCGCGCTGACGCTCGCGGCCGTCGATGCCGCCGGCATCGCCCTCGCGGGGCTCGCCGCGGGCGTCGTCGCACTCCTTCTCCTGCGGACGCCGCTGGCCTCCCGCCTTCGGGCACGCTTCGAGCTGGGGCTGGCCGCAGGCATGGCGGCCGGCGCGTTCTTCGACGTGGCCGAGTACTGGTTCAGCGAGCCCGCCCCCTTCGCCGCCGCGCCCCCCATGCTGGGCAACCCCGCGGTCTTCGCGGTCTTCCTGGTCGTCCTCGTCCTGGCGGTCCTGGCCGCCGGCCTGCAGCGGGCCCTTGGTCACGCAATCCTCACGGGCGCGGTCCTCGCCCTCGGCTGGGCAAGCTGGTCCCACGCCCGGGACGTCCCCCCCGGTGGCAGCGAACCCGCCGCCGACGCCAAGAACGTCCTGCTCGTCACCCTCGACACCGCGCGGGCCGACTACTTCGGGGCCTACGGCCGCACGGACGTCAAGACGCCCCACTTCGACGGCCTCGCCGCCCAGGGCGTGCGCCTCGACCACGCCTTCAGCCAGATCCCGGTCACCGGCCCCTCGCACACCACCATGCTCACCGGGGAAGCCCCGTGGGAGCACGGCAACCTCCTCAACGGCCTGCCCATCGACCCGGACAAGGAGCTGCTGTCCACCCGCCTGCGGTCCAAGGGCTGGCGCACCGCCGCCTTCGTCAGCGCCTACGTGCTGGACGGTGGGCTCGGCTTCTCCCGCGGCTTCGAGGTCTACGACGACGACTTCGGCTGGCTGCAGGGCTTCGACGAGACAGTGCCCGGCCGCGTCCTGGCCATGGCCGAGCGCTTCACCGACCCCGACCACGTGCTGGAGCGAAAGGGGGGCCGCACCGTCGACGCCGCCCTGCGCTGGATGGACGCCGAGCTGCAGGGCGGCGCGCCCTTCTTCGTGTGGGTGCACCTGTTCGACGCCCACGGTCCCTACGAACCACCACCGCCCTGGGACACCGCCTACTACCAGGGCGATCCCCGCGACCCGGCCCACACCTCCATGCAGGGCGCCGACCACATCGCGGCCTACCTCGTGCCCTCGCTCGAAGGGATCACAGACGCCGACTACGTGCTCGCCCAGTACGCCGGAGAGGTCAGCTACGCCGACGAACAGCTCGGCCGCCTGCTCGACTGGCTCGACCGCAGCGGCCACGCCGACGACACCCTGGTCATCGCCGTCGCCGACCACGGCGAGAGCCTCGCGGGGGAACACGGCGTCTGGTTCAACCACGGTGACGACCTGTACGAAGCCGCGACCTGGATCCCCTGGGCCATGCGCTTCCCCGACGGTGCCCACGAGGGCGAGGTCCTGCGCACGCCCGCCGAGCTGACCGACCTGGCACCCACCATCTACGATGTGCTCGGGCTCGACGTGCCGACCACCGTCACCGGCAGCTCGCTGATCCCGGCCATCGACCGCGGCGACAGCCACCGGCCCTTCACCCGCGGCATGTGCTTCGACCGACCGATCAACCAGCAGCTCCGCCACGAGGGCGTCATCACGAAGCCCACGTACCGGCTGGTCGCCCTCCGTACGCCCGACCATCGCTTCGTCGACCACGAGCACGAGTCGCTGAGCAACGAACACTGGGCCATCACCACCGACGGCCCCTTCCACACCGAAGCCCGCGCGCCGATCTCCATCCCCGAGGAAAACGCGCTCGAAGCCATCACCTCGGACCTGCTGGCGTCGGGCGACGTCGAGCGCTCCCAGGCCGAACAGAGCGCGGACGCCATCCGCAAGCTGCAGGCCCTCGGCTACATGGAAGAGTGAATGATCTTCGGTGAGAGTGGCATCAAGGACCTCTACCGCAAGGTGGTCTGGGGTCCCCTTCGCCAGGGGCTGCAGGCCGCCCCCGTGCTGTGGGAGGTCAAGGCGGTCCGCGCGCTGGGGCGTGCCGCCGGCGCCGCCATGGGCGGCAAGCTCGACCACGTCAAGGACAACCTGCGGCGCGGGCTGGGTCAGCGCGACGATCTCGACCGCCTCGCCCGGGACACCTTCGCCACCCACTTCGGCAACCAGTACATCGGCTTCCTGTTCGGCAAGTGCACCGCCGACACCTGGCCCCGCTACCTGGAGATCCGCGGGCTGGAGCACCTGGTGGCGGCCCGGGACCTCGGCAGGGGCGTTGTGCTCACCCACCCGCACATGGGGCCGGCCCAGCTCCCGCTCCACGTGCTCGGCGTCCGCGGCTGGCCCATGCACCAGGTCGGCGGCGGGCGCGTGGCCGCCGTCGAGCTGTCTCAGACGGGTCAGTGGGCCGCGGACACCCGTGCGGCGCTGGAGGACCGCATCCAGGCCACGCTGCACGACGGCAACCGCTTCCTGCGCCCGGTGCTGCGCGCGCTCCAGGCCGGCGACGTCGTGATGACGGCCTGCGACGGAACCGGCGGAGGCGAAGAGATGGGGCGTCGCGTGGTCCAGCCGGTCCTGGGGCAGCCCATGGGGATCCCCCACGGCCCGGTGTGGATGGCCTGGAAGAGCGGCGCGCCGCTGCTGACGGTCCGCACCTGGCGCAACCGCGGTCCCGACCGGCCGCGCAACGACGGCGGCAGCGGTCGCGCATGGTTCGTCGCCGAGATCGGCCCCGCCCTCGACTTCGACCGCAGCGGGCGCAAGGCCGACGTGTTCCAGAGCGGCACCGCGGCCATCGCCGCCTACCTCAGCGACTCCCTGGCGGCCCACCCCGGCGACTGGCACTTCTGGGACAGCTTCGAGCCCGGCAAGCTCCTCATCGACGACCCGCCGGCCAACACGGAGGGCTGCTGATGCGCCCCAACACCCTCGGCGGCGCCATCCTCGGCGCGGCGCTCGGCGCCATCCCCGGCACGCTGGCGGCCTTCCTCGTGGCCAGCGACAACCCCTGGTTCGTCGACGATCCGCTCGACTTCCTGCTCGTCGCCGTCCTCCCCCTCGCCTTGGTGCTGGGGCTGGTGGGCGCGCTGTGGGGCGCTCGCAGCAGGACCACCGATCCGCAGCGCTTCCTCAAGCTCGGCCTGCCCGCCGCCGCGCTGCCCCTGGCCCTGGGCGCGATGGGCTTCACCGCCCCCACCCCCGGCCCCGTCGACGCGCGGCTGGTGGTGGTCGGCGTCGACGGCGCCACCTTCCACCTCATCGACCGGCTCGCGCTCCCGAACATGCAGCGCGTGGCAGAGAGCGGTGTCCGCGCCGAGCTGACCAGCCGCGAGCCCATGTTCTCCCCCCTGCTGTGGACCACGATGGCCACGGGCATGACGCCCGAGGTCCACGGGATCCACGGCTTCCGCGTGCAGTCCGACCAGGCCCAGGCGACCCGCCTCTGGGAGATCGCCCACGACCAGGGCCTGCGGGTCGGCATGTACAAGTGGCTGGTCACCTGGCCACCCGAAGCGCTCGAGCAGACCCCCGACCAGGTCGCGGCCATGGCCGAGGGACGCGACGACGCCGACGCCTACCGGACCGCCTTCGACGAAGCTCACCGCGGCTTCGTCGTCCCCGCCTGGCTGGCGCCCAGCCCCGAGACCTGGCCGGACGACCTCTCCTTCGTCAAGGAGATCGAGCTGTCGCGGCGGCTCAAGCGCAAGAAGTACGCCGACGCCCGCCCGGCCTGGAAGCTGGCCATCGACGGCGCCCGCCACGGCCTGCGCTGGTCGACGCTGCGCCAGGCGGTGGCGTGGACCCTGCGCGAGCGCTTCTCCAAGCCGCGCCCCGAAGAGCGGGCCTGGCGCCTGCAGCTCCTGCGCGCCGCCATGGACCGCGACGTGTTCATCGCCGCGCTGCACCAGCACCGGCCCGACCTCGCCTCGCTCAGCCTGTACGGCACCGACGCCCTGGGCCACACCCACTGGGGCTTCATGGAGGACTGCGCGGCGGGCAAGGGGCCCTGCGACGACCTCGCCGACGCGCTGCCGGCCGCCTATCGGCAGGCCGACCAGGTCCTCGGAGAGGTGCTGGACAGCGTCGGCCCGCACACCACCGTGCTCGTCGTCAGCGACCACGGCTTCCGGCCGATGGGCGCGGAAGACGCCGGGCGCTTCTTCGCGCCCAAGACCGAGCGCCTCAAGGCCCGCCTCGAAGAGCAGGTCGGCCACGTCGACGTCAGCAAGGGCGGGCACAAGATCACCGTGGCCCTCCTCGAAGACGACATCGACGCCGAGAAGGCGCGGCTCATCGCCTTCCTCGACGGGCTCACCCAGGACAGCACGGGCCAGCCCTTCTACCGCTACGAAGATGTCCCCGACGCCCCCAGCGCGGTCGGCCTGACCATGGCCGACGAGCGGGTGGACGAAGCCCGGATCAAGGCCGACAAGGTCGGCGGCGAACCCCTCGCCGACTACGCCAAGCTCACCGAGGAATACAGCGGGGAACACGACGCCGCCGGCATCTTCCTGGCGACCGGCCCCGGGATCCCGAAGGGGCAGCGCCTCGACCCCATCCCGCTGCTCGACCTCGCCCCCACGATGCTCGCCCTCCTCGACCTGCCGGCGGCCGACGACATGCCCGGCCACGCGGCGCTGGGCGAGACCCGCGCCCGCGTGGCCACCTGGAGCGCCCTGTCGCCTGCGGCCCGCGGCGGACACAAGGCCACCGGTGACGCCGACGTGAACATGGACGCACTCAAGGCGCTGGGGTACATCGAAGAGTAGGGCGGAAGCGGGTTCTCCGCCCAGGGACCGGCACGGAAAGAGCAGCCGTCGATATCGGTCGCATTCCCCATCCTCTGTCTCCAGATGTCTCTTTCAGGCGCTTACAGCAACTCCGGAGCGTGACCGGCCACATGATCGGCATGCGGACGCACGGAGGCCCCATGACCCCGCAACACGGCCTGTCCCGACTCCCCTTCCAGCCTGTCATCCGGCCGCTGACCCTGTTCGTGGCCGGCTACGCCCTGGGGTGGTCCCTGGCCGTGCCCATCGTGGGCGCTGGCTACGCCGTCCGCGCGGCCGCCACCCACGTGGTCCCCGGCGCCCCCG
The DNA here is from genome assembly GCA_964599085.1 of uncultured Enterobacterales bacterium. Taxonomy (GTDB): domain Bacteria; phylum Myxococcota_A; class UBA796; order UBA796; family UBA2385; genus J125. The sequence continues at coordinate 10,294 of CAZRFD010000076.1, forward strand.
GCGTCCCCACGCCACCGGTCGCGACCGCCCGGCTCGCCAGCCGCTGACCGCAACGCTGGACGAGGGCGCGTCACCCTGCAGACCGCGAGAACCCGCGCATGGGGCGCAGCCGCCAGCCGCCAGCCGCCCACACCGCCACTACACCGATGACCGCCATGGCCGGCGCCAGGGGGCTGGCCAGGACAGCGAGCACGAAGCGCTCGTCGAGCTGGGTGCTGAGCAGGTTGTGGGCGAGGTGGGCGACGATGCCCGGCCACAGCGAGCCCGTCCGCACGACCATCAGGCCGAAGAGCGCGCCGAGGAGCAGGGTGTAGGGCAAGCGGGCCGCCATGCCGTGCAGCAGGGCGAAGGCCAGAGCCTGGAGCAGCACCGCGGCCCAGGCCGGCAGGCGCTTGCGCAGCAGGCCGAGCACCGCCCCTCGGAACAGCAACTCCTCGGCGAAGGCGGGGATCACCGAGACGACGAACAGGCCGAGCGGCGTGTCGAAGGAGGCCATGGTGTCGGTGTAGGCGTCGACCAGGCCCGTGTCGGGGAGCACCTCCTGGGCGGCCTTCCACAGCAGGAAGCCGCCGCTCAGGGTGCCGCCGACCACCAGCGGCAGGAAGGCCCAGGCCCGCAGCGGCGGCGGCCGCCAGGACAGCAGCCGGCGGCGATCCAGGCGGAGGGGCACGCTCACGAAGACAGCGGGCAACAAGAAGAAGAGCGTCAGGCCGAGCCCCGTGCGCACCACCACGTCGGGCAGCAGCAGCTCTGGTGGCGCCCAGCTCGTGCTGCCGCCGACCCCGACGAGCACGAGCAGGAGGGCTTCGGGGAGGTAGTCGCCGCGCGCGCGGCGAGCCGCCGTGCTGCTCATCGCGCCGCGGGTCACGGCGAGGTGGTCGAGGTGGCGGCTGCTGTTGGCCAGGACGAGCGCGGTGAGCAGCAGGCTGACGCCACCCGTGAGCAGGGCGCCTGACGCCTGGCCGGCCAGGACGAGCCCGAGGCCGCCGATGGGCACGAGGCAGCCCAGGCCCGGCCAGCGCTGCTCGACGAGGAGGGCCGCCCCGACCGAGGCGAAGATGAGCAGCAGCACCGGCACCGTGCGCACCAGCGCCGCCCGGACGTCGGCGACATCGAGGAAGGCGCGCACCCCGACCGCGCTCATCAGCATCACGAGCACCGGCAGCAGCCCCCAGGGCACGGCCGCGGACGGGCTGCCGCCGACCACCGCGTGCCCGAGCGCGTCGCCGAGCAGCAGCAGCGGCAGCCCGATGGCCCCCATCACCAGCCCGTAGAGCCACCAGGCGACCACGAGGTCGCTACGCCGCCCCGGCAGGATCATCCAGGTCTCCAGCCAGCCGGCGGCGCGGGCTCGGGGCCCGGTCTCCATGAAGCTCGACACCAGCAGCACGGCGAGCCCGCCGGCCAGGGTGGCGCCGAGGGGGATCGGCGGAGACGGGCGCACGCCGTCGTCGGGTACCGTGGGCGCGTCCACCGACACGACCGAGAAGGGCTCTTCGGTCACGCCGAGGCTGGCGAGCCGCCGGCGGCGTTCCTGGCGCAGCCGCAGCGACAGGCAGTCCTTCACCGACGGGAAGCCCCCCGCCTTGGAGAGCTGCACCAGCTCGATCTCCTGTTCGCCGTCGGCAGGCTCGGGACCGAAGCGCAGCAGCACGTCGGCGGCTTCGGGCTCCACCAGGGGGTCGGGCCAGGACAGCCAGCCGGGCACGTCGCCCACCGCGGCGACCGTGAGCATCACGCCGGGCTCGCAGCTCCAGTGCGTGCGGTTGTCGTCGCTGTCCTGCTCGGCGGCGGCTTCGGCCTTGAGCGCCTGGAGGTGGGCGATGACAGCTTCGCCCGCGGGCCCCACGAAGCCGACCACCGCCGTGAACAGCAGCAGCGAGGCCGTCGTCGAGGTGTCCCGCAGCGCCGCCCGCAGCTCGGCGCCGACCAGGGCCAGGATGCGGGGCAGGCGGTTCATCCCTCGGCCCCCTTCAGCACGAGGTCGACCCGGCGATCCAGGGCCCGCGCGCAGCCCCACACCACCGCCGCCGTGGCCAGCAGCGAGCTGAGCAGGGCTACGCCGTTCTGCAGCGGGCCCAGCGCCGAGACGCCGCCGGCCAGCGGCACCCACCACGCCCCGTCGACGAACACGCCCAGTCCCAGCAGGGCGGCGAGCACCAGCATCACGGCCGACGAGCCGTTGTTGGCGGCCTTGGCCGAGGGGGCGACCACGGCGATGACGCTGTACAGCGCGTCGCTGAGGAGCACCGCCCCGGCCAGCGACAGCCACGCCCAGCCGCTGGGGAGGTCGAGGTGCCGGTCGGCAGCGATGGAGGCCAGCAGGAGCAGGAAGTTGACGCCCAGCCCCACCGTCGCCATCACCTGCAGCGAGAACAGCGCCAGCAGCCGCGCCCAGAGCATCGCCTGCCGCGACACCGGCAGCACCGACAGGGTCTCGGTCACGCCCTGGCGGCGGTCCGCGACCCCGGTCAGGCTGAGGAAGAAGAAGGCCACGCTACCAAGCAGGAAGATCACGTAGGCCCGCCACCCCCGCACCGGGTCCATGAGCTGGGGTTCCGCGGCGTCGAGCTTCATGCTGTCGAGCTGCGCCACCCACAGGTCCCGGTCGGGGACGCCTCCGGCGGCGGCCACCGCGTCTTCGAGCCAGGCGTTCCCCAGCGCGTCGAGGTCGGCGCGCAGGGTGGAGACGACGGCTTCATCGTCGCCGTCGACGACGAAGCGCCAGCGGGCGCGGCTGGCCAGGTCGAAGCGGCCGGCGGTCCCGATTCCCTCGCGCGTCTCCCACGACAGCACGGCGACGGCGACGTCCCCGGCGTCCAGGCTGGCCGCCGGATCCCCGACCTGCACGACCCTCCAGTCGGCGGCTTCGAGGCCCTCGACCACGCCCAGCTCCGGGGGCAACGCCCAGGGCAGAGCCACGACGTCCCGCTGGTCGACGAAGGAGAGCGCGAGTGTGCCGATGAGCAGGGCCACCGGGATGAGCAGCAGGGAGGGCAGCAGCACGACGGCGTAGACGGAGCCGGTCCGCAGCAGCCGGCGCAGCTCGGCACCGGTCAGCACGGCGACCGCTCGGAGGGCACCGCCCTGCGCGCCGCGACCGCGGCTCACGTCGGGCCCTGGTCCTGCACGACCCGGCGGAATGCGTCGGCGAGATCCGCGGTTCCCGTCGTCGCCCGCAGCCCATCGAGCGTGTCGACCACGAGCAACCGACCCTGGTACAGCACGGCCACCCGGTCGCAGAGCCGCTCGACCTCGTTCATCAGGTGGGTCGAGTACAGCACGGCGGTCCCCTCGTCCCGGAGTGCTGCCACCTCGCCGAGGAGATCGTCGGTGGACATCAGGTCCAGCCCGGCGGTGGGTTCGTCGAGGATGAGGACCGGCGGGCGATGGACCGAGGCGCAGGCGATGCGCACTCGTTGGCGCATGCCGGTGGACAGCCCCTCGACGAAGCGCTCACCGAAGGCGCCGAGGCGGAAGCGCGCGATGGCTGAATCTGCGGCCTGCTTCGGGTCCGGCATGCCGTGCAGGCGGGCGAACAGCACCAGGCACTCGCGGCAGCTCAGGCGCGCGGGCAGCCCCGACGTGGTGCTGAGGTAGCCGAGGTTGCGGCGCACGGCGCGCGGATCTTCGACCACGTCGAAGCCGGCAACCTGGGCGCGCCCCTCATCCGGTGCCGTCAGCGTGGCCAGCACCTGCATCAGGGTGGTCTTGCCCGCGCCGTTGGGACCGAGCAGCCCGAGCACCTCGCCGCCCTCCACCGAGAAGCTCGCGTCCTGCACAGCGACCACCGGCGGCCCCTTGGGTTGGGGCCACACGCGGGTCAGGTGCTCGACCTCGATGGCGGCGGACATGGCGACAAAATGGAGGGGGACGGTGGCTCGCAGGCATCATCGCACAAGGTTCAGCTTCGACCGTCGCGAGCCCGCGCCCAGGCCCGGATCGATCCCGCGAGGTTCTCGAGGTTGGGGCGCACCTAGCCGGCGATGGTCTGCTCGATGGGGCCCCGCAGCTTGCGCGCCAGCAGGCGCGGCACGCCCGGGACGCGGTCGGGGTGGATCTCCAGGTCCACCTCCAGCCGGAGCTGTGCGCTGCTGGAGTCGCCCTCGACCAGGGTCGTCGTCCCCTCGCAGGTGAAGATCCGCGCGCCCACCAGCGGCTCCAGGCGGAAGCGCGCCTGGCGCAGCGACGTGGTCCAGACCGCGTGGTCGTGCCAGCTCAGCAGCTCGGCGGTGACGAAGGGCCGCGCCGGCGCCGGCACGCGCGCCATGCTCCCCCGCCACAGGTTGAGGATGCGGACCTGCTCGCCCTCGTCCACCCGCTCGATCACGTCGATGCCGTCGACATCGTGGAGGAATGGCACCAGCTCCGGCATGGCGTCCCGGATCAGGTGGAAGGCTTCGTCCGCCGACAGCGGCAGGGGTTCGCTGATCGAGAGGTGCACCGTGCCCTCCTCAGAGCTTGATCAGCTCGTGGTCGAGGTGGAAGCGCGCGTCGTCTTCGCTGACGTCGACGACGCGGATCGTGACCTCGTCGTCCCAGGTCGCGTCGGTCACGTCGACGTCGAGCCCGCACTCTTCCCAGACATCGTCGGCAGAGAAGTGCAGGTGGCCGGAGTGGTTGGCGCTGACCAGCGACGCCTGCGGTCCCAGCAGTGACTCCAGCGTGGTGCCCTCCTCGACGTCGAAGCTACCGGGCCCCTCGATCATCGGCATGTGGGTGAGGAGCACCATGCGCTCGTCCTTGCCGCCGGCGGCTTCGGCGCGAGCCAGCTCGTCTTGCAGGAAGGGCAGGGTGCCGCCGTCGAAGTCGTGCAGGTCGGGCATCTCGCCCCAGCCCGTCTCCATGACCCGCGTGTTCCAGTCCAGCGACACGAAGCGCATGCCGCCGTAGTCGAAGGCGTTGTTCTGGAGCAGCGCCAGGCCCCCGTTGACCGCGTCGTCGACGGGGCGCGGGGCGCGCACCCAGCCGTCGAGCTGGTCGGCCAGGGTGTCGAGCACCGGGCCGAAGCTGTCTTCGAAGCCCTGCTCGTCGCCGGCCTGGATGGGGTTGTCGCCAAGCACCGGCACCCAGGGCACGGGCAGCTCGGACAGGATGGCCAGCGCGTCGTCGAAGCCATCGCTCCACGCGATGTCGCCGAGCACGAAGACCAGCGCCACGTGGCGATCGGCCTGGTGCTCCACCACCCAGTCGACCGCCTGCTGGAGGCGGTCGGCGTGGTCGCCAGGCCCGGTGACGTGGGGGTCGGCGATGAGCACGTAGGAGAAGGCGTAGCTGGCGTCCGCGGGCGCGCCCGCGTCGCTGGCACCCCCGTCCGCCGCGACGCCCCCGCTGTCGGCCCCCGCACCCTCGCCGGTGCCGGCGGGGGTGCAGCACAGCAGCAGGGAGGCGAGCAACAGCGAGGCGGTCATCGATGCAGCATACGCCCCGAGGACACACCCGGCGCCGACAGCGCCCCCGGCTGGCCGATGCGCTGCAGGTAGCCAAAGGCCGTGCCGACCTCGCCCGCCAGCCGCCACACCTCCACACCGCCAGGATCGACCTGGATGATGGCCCCGCTGGTCGAGAAGTCCACCACCGTGTCGCCCGAGGGCAGGCGCTCCACGTCGCCCAGGCAGCAGGTGTAGAGCGCCGGGTCGGGCGTGAACGACCAGGCCTCGCTCACCACGGGGTCGTCGGCGTCGAAGTGGATCTGCACGGCGCGTGACGACAGGTCGGACGCCAGGCCGTTCTCGAAGGCCAGCAGGTCACCGTCGACGTACTCGAACTGGTGGCTGCGCTCGAGGATGGTCGTCTCGCCGTCGGGCCACTGGAAGTCGCTCTGGGTCGTGCCCATCAACCAGACCAGGTCACCGGTGGCGCGGTCGACGCGGGCCAGCGCCCGCAGCCCGAGCAGGCTGACCGTGTACTGCTGGGTCTCCTCGTCGAAGTCCAGGGCGTTGGCGTGGCTCCAGTTGCTGCCGATGAGCCCGTCGTCGGACTCCTCGCTGTCGATCCACTCCCAGACGTCCCAGATCTCGGTCTCGGTGCCGTCCGGCGCGACCTCGACGATGCGGTCGCCCGCCAGCAGCATGCCGTGGCCGATGTCCTTGTAGGAGTAGGCGATGGTCGCCAGGGTGCCGTCGGCCAGCTCGACGAAGTCGTGGTGCATGCCGTTGACCAGCACATTGTCGTCGAGGGTCCCGTCCAGCGCGAAGCGGCGGATCCCGGCCGTCTCGTTGCCGGCAAGGTTCACGCTCATGGCCAGGATGTGCTGCCCGTCGTGCGACAGCCGGGCACGCCCGAGCTGCTCGACGTCCTCGGACTCTGCCCACCAGCGGTAGCGACCCTGGCCGTCGATCACCACCGCGGCTGGTGGGCTGACGACCGTGCTGGTCACCATCAGCTCGCCGTCGAAGGCGCGATCGTCGTCCCCCTCGGTCACGAGGCTGTGCAGCAGACCGCCAGGACCGCGGGTCTCGAGGACGAGGGGGTCGCTGCTGTAGGAGGCCCCGCCGCTCTCCGCCGTCACCACCAGGGTGACCTCTTCGTCGGGGGGCAGCGCCCACAGCGTGGCGTCACCGCTGCTGATGTCCTGCTCCCATAACTCCCCGTCGGACACCGTCACCGACAGGGTGGCAGAGTCGGCCTCCCGCAGCCCCGACCAGCTCACCGTCGCCGTTGTCGGCACCTGGCTCGACAGCGTGGCGTCGAGCTGGACCTGCGGGGCGGCCGAGGGCGTGCGGCAGGCCAGCAGCGGCAGGAGGAGGGCGAGGATCACGCGATGACCGGCGGCACCCGGTCCCAGGAGGCGAGACGCGGGCGGCGCGGGTCAGAAGCTACCGGCTTCGCCGAGCACCTGCACGTACCCGAAGGCCCCGCCGACGCCGGCGGTCAGCTTCCACTGCTCCGTGCCGGCCGCGTCCACCTGGATCATCGTGCCGTTGGCGGAGAAGTCGGCGAGGGTGTCGCCGCTGTCGAGGCGCTGCACGTCGCCGAGGCTGAAGGAGTACAGCGAGGGCGAGGGCGCAAAGGACCACAGCTCGGTCATCACCGGCTCATCCTCGTCGAAGCTCAGCTCGACGGCCCGGGAGTCGGCGTCGCTGGAGTCGCCGTTCTCGAAGGCCAGCAGGCTGCCGTCGAGGAACTGGAAGCCGTGGCTGCCGTGGAGCACGGTGGTGTCACCGTCAGCACCGACGAAGTCGCTGTCGCTGGTCCCCATGAGCCACAGCAGCTCGCCTGTGGCCCGGTCGATGCGGGCCAGCGCCCGCAGCCCGAAGAAGCTCACCGTGTAGGTCTGGGTCGCCTCGTCGAAGCTGAGGGTGTTGGCGTGGCTCCACTGGTCGTCGGGCATCCAGCGGTCGTCTTCGTTGTAGGGGATGGCGTCCCAGATGTCCCAGATGGTGGTCTGGGTGCGGTCCGGCGCCACCTCGACCAGCTTGTCGCCGATCATGGTGCGGCCGCTGGCGGTGCCGAGCGACTGGACGAGGAAGACCAGGGTGCCGTCCGACAGCTCCAGGAAGTCGTGGTGCTGGCCGTCGATCTGCACGGTATCCACCACGTCGCCGTGGCGGTCGAAGCGCAGCAGGCCCGTCGTGTCGTCGCCGTGGACGTTGACCGGCTGGGCCAGGATCTGCGTCCCGTCGCGGGACAGGCGGGCGCGACCGACCTGGTCGCTGTCCGAGACGGAGGCCCACCAGCGGTAGCGCCCCTGCCCGTCGATCATCACGGCGGCGCCCGGGCTGGTGACGTTGGCGGTCAGCGCGAGCTGACCGTCGAAGGCGCGGGCGCTGTCGCCCTCCACCGACAGCGCGGGCAGGTCGGCGTCGGCGACCGGGGTGTGGATGGTGGCGACATCGCTCTCCTGCTCGGCGTCGTCGATGACGAAGACCACCTGCACGTCGACGTCGGTGTCCGGCGGCAGCCCCCAAAGCACCGCGCTACCGGCGCTGGCGTCCACCTGCCAGCTCTCGCCGTCGGCGGTGTCCACCAGCGCCGTCGCGGCAGAGACCGTCGCGTCGGTGACGCTGGTGTCCAGGGTCCAGCTCAGGTCGGCGACCGGCAGGGTGCCGTCCGTGGCGAGGTCGATGGACAGGCCGTCGATGCCGCTGTCCACCTTTGTCGAGGAGCAGGCGAGGAGGAGGGAGAGGGTCACGAGCATGTGGTCTCCGGGCTGCCCATCGAGAACGCAAGCGGCGTGCCAGCGCCATGAAGTCGGCGCCATCGGGGTCGCCGCGGCGGACTGTCGTACCCGACTGCAGGATCTGCAGAGACCGCACGGCCTCCCTGCGAAACCCGCACAACGACGCCGACACCGGCGACATTGTCACGATCCACATCGGCCGTTTCACCGATAGCATGTCTTCACAACGCCACCCGATCGCCGCATCTGCATCTGAGTCCCCATGCCGATCGACTTCTTCCTCCTTCGCCAGCTCCTCGAGGCGATGCCGGACGCCGTCCTGCTAGTCGACGACACCGGCTGCATCATCCTGGCCAACGACGCCGTGCGGCAGATCTTCGGCTACGAGCCGGACGAACTGCTGGGCATGTCCATCGAGAAGGTGGTGCCGCCGGAACACCGTCGACGGCACGAGGGCTACCGCCAGGGACTCGATCCGCGCTCGGGCTCCCGGCCCATGGGCACCGGCCTGGTCGTCGAGGGCGTCCGCAAGGACGGCAGCCGCGTCCCCCTCGACGTCAAGCTTGCGCCGATGAAGCACGAACGTCAACGCTATGTCGCCGCCGTGGCCCGCGACATCAGCCACATCGTCAAGCTCCAGGACCAGCTCGCCCACTACGCCGACGACCTGGAGGACGCGCTGTCCCGCTCCGAACAGCGTCGTCTCGCGCTGGAGGCCCTCAACCAGGACAAGAACCGGCTGCTCGGCGTGGCCGCCCACGATCTGCGCAACCCCCTGGCCGCCCTGCGGGCCTTCGCCGACATCCTCGAGAGCGGCCTGCTCGGCGGCGCGCCGTCGTCGCACCAGCCGCTGGTCCGCGAGATCTCCCGGTCCATCGACTACATGTCCACGCTGGTCGACGAGCTGCTCGACTGGTCGGCCATCCAGTCGGGCAAGGTGGAGCTCCGCCTCGCCGACGTCGATCTCGCCGACCTCGTCGCCGGCGTCGTCGCCGTCGAAGAGCTGGCGGCCCGTGCCCGCGCCGTCCACATCTCCACCCACGTGGACGCCGATCTCGACCGCGCGCGGCTCGACGAAAACAAGATCAAGCAGGTGGTCCACAACCTGGTGAGCAACGCGGTCCGCTTCTCACCGGAAGGCGGCACGGTGGAGCTGTCCTTGCGCCGCGCGGCCGACACGGTCGAGCTGTCGGTGCGAGACCACGGCCCCGGCGTCCCCGACGACTTCCGGGACCGGCTGTTCCAGCCCTTTGAGCGAAGCGCCGACCAGGACAGCAAGGGCACCGGGCTCGGGCTGGCCATCGTCCACCAGATCGTCGACCACCACGGTGGCAGCATCGAGGTACAGCGGCCCGCGGGGGGCGGCGCGCGCTTCATCGTGACGCTTCCCATGGACAGCCGGCCCCTGGACCAGGCAGCCGTGGCGTCCTGACCCTCCTGCCCGGCGTCTCCATGTTCTTCGACCGCTTCCTCGCCCCCCGCACGGTCACCGCAGACCAGGCCCTGCCCGGCCGCGACCAGCCCGCCTTCGACGTGCCCGACACGCACGCGGTCAACGGCCACCGCATCCGCCCGCCCTTTCCCGACGGCTTGCAGCGGGCCGTCGTCGGCATGGGCTGCTTCTGGGGCGCGGAACGCCGCTTCTGGCAGCTCCCCGGCGTGTGGAGCACCGCCGTCGGCTACGCCGGTGGCTTCACGAAGCACCCCACCTACGAAGAGACCTGCTCCGGCCGCACCGGCCACACCGAAGTCGTGCTCGTCGTCTTCGACCCCTCGGCGGTCTCCTACGATCAGCTCCTCTCCGCCTTCTGGGAGGGGCACGATCCCACCCAGGGCATGCGCCAGGGCAACGACGTCGGCACCCAGTACCGCAGCGCCATCTACACCTTCGACGGCGCCCAGCAGGCCGCGGCCCTCGCCAGCCGCGACCGCTACCAGCAGGCCCTGCAGGCCGCCGGCCACGGCCGCGACATCACCACCGAGATCGCGCCCGCCGGGGACTTCTGGTATGCCGAGGGCTACCACCAGCAGTATTTACAAAAGAACCCAGGAGGCTACTGTGGCATAGGTGGAACCGGCGTTTCTTGCCCTGTCGGCCTCGGTGTTAAAGGCTAACTGCACAAAGAAGTGGGGCCACGGGCGGCGGTAAAAGGCTGGAAATACTGATCGCCTTTTGGGCACTTAGCGGGATACTGCCGGTTCATGAGCCGGAGGTAGTCCGTGGCACGCCGCAATCCGAACAAGCCCGAGCCCGTGAAGCTCACCGTGGGGGGCAAGACCCTGGCGACGGCCTACGCCCGGCGCGCTCCCGGCACGCGACGGGGCAAGGAGCACTGGGCCTGGGAGGTCCACTTCACCGCGCCCGACGGGACCATGCAGACGCAGCCTCTCGGGCGGTTGGCGGAGGAACTCGTCGGGACCGAGCTTGCCCGGTTCTACCAGGAGGTGGACCCGGCCGCAGTGAAGTCCGACGGCTCTGGGGTCTCCACCGTGGGAGACCTCCTGCGCGCCTACTTCGCCCACCTGGAGAGCCGGCAGGGAACCGATGACGCCTTGGCTGGTCGGACCCTGCTCTTCTACGAGGGGTCGTCCAAACGGCTGGTGCACGTCGCGAACACCACGCCCCTGGCGGACCTGTCGGAGCCCTGGGTCCTGGCGATCCGCAACGCGCTGCTCCAGCGGAAGAGGAACGACCCCCACCAGGGCTACTCGGCCCGGACGGTCAAGGCCGACCTCAAGTTCCTGCGGCAGGCCGTGCTCTGGGGCCAGGCCCGGGGGCTCGACATCCCCGATGTGAAGGTCACGCGGGCCCAGAAGTTCAAGGGGCGCAAGGCGGCCCAGCGGGTCAACAACGACCGCACCCCCACCGAGGCCGAGGTGGAGGCCCTCTACGGTGCCATGAGGCGCTCGGGCACCAAGCTCGCCATGTACATCATGTGGCAGACCGGATGCCGCGTCGGCGAGGCGGGGGGGCTCCGATGGGGGGATGTCCACCGGGACGAGAACGGCTTCTGGGCGGACTTCCCCGACGGCAAGACCGGCCCGAGGCGGACCCCCATCACCGAGGACGCCCACCGCACCATCCACTCGTTCAGGCCCGACGATGCAGGGCAGGGCGACGGGCTGTTCCGCCGGCCCGTGCACATGTCGAAGAACACCGGGGCGGCCATCTCCGAGGCGTGCAAGGTGGGGGGGAGGCAAATCGAACCGTTCACCAGCCACGGGCTCCGGCGGCTGTTCACGGACCGGTGCATCCGGGCGGGCGTCGACCTCGCCACCTACGCCGACATCGCCGGCCACAGCATCGAGACCGCCCTCAAGCACTACCGCAAGGTCACCGATGACGACCGCCTGGCCGCCCTGCACCGGCTGACCTCGCCATCCAGCCAGAACGTCGTCCAGTGGCTGGCCCGGCACAACATGACCGACGACGAGGCCATCCGCGTGCTGTCGGCCTGGGTGGAGACCAGGTCAGAAGCGGGTGGTCTTCGGGAGGGGGAGGCTGGTGGGAGCCGTCCGGCGGACAGGACGGGGACTCCCGCATCGGCGGATGGCCTCGATGAGGTCGCCGGCGATCACCCGGCCGCTGCCCCGGCGGTGCCGCCCGGGGTGGTGCACTAAGTCGTGCTCGGCGAGGAAGGCCCGGCCTTCCTTGTCGCCCATGCCCAACTCGGCGACGGCCTCGGCAACGGTCAGGACGTTGCAGGGGCCGAGGGGGCGTTGGTCTCGGGGGAGGCGGGGCACCTGCCCGTGTACGAGCACTGCCGAGATGTGGGCCTACCCCTGGATTCCCCCGAGGGGGATTTCCGATTCGAAGCGGATTTTCAGTACACGTTCAATCCGGCTTCGCGGCGAGGGCCGGCCGGCGCGGCGACTTAATGGCCCGGTTTTCCGGTTCGAGCCCGAGCCGGGGCCCAGGGGCTGCTCCTACGGGAGCCCCGCCAAGGTGCCGGCGATGGACTCCACCCGGCGAAGGTACGCCGGCAGCATCAGGATGTGAGCCGCGATGTCATCCCGCGGCACAACCTTGCCGGTCGGGTGCCCGGCGGAGTTCCGCAGGGAGCGCACGAAGAAGCAGGTCGGGCGCAGGCAGGTGCGGACCCACTCCAGGTCGTCACCGAGACCCGGGCCCACAGCACAGCAGACATCGTAGACGAGGGCCTCCAGCGCCGACGCCGCCACGTACTCGGTCTGCTGGACTTTCCCGACGGCCTCGCGGTGCCGGCGGTTCATTCCTTGAACCTGACCTGGAGCCCTGGCCTCGAAGTCCCCGATGGCCCGCGCGAGGATGAGCAGCCCCGCCTCGTAGCAGACGCCGATCATCACCGTGGTGGAGTAGTCCAGCCCGGCTTCGTAGGCGGCGATGGCCTCGCCGTAGTGCTGGGTGATGGTGTCGAGGTCAGGCAGCGCGGGGAACTCGGCCCGGAGTCGGGCCACCCGTCCAGCATCGGCAGCCGGGAGCCCCATGTCGTCGGCATCGAGGACGGCCGCACCGTGGTGCGTGATGAAGAGCGCGGGGCTGTCCTCCCAGGCGGGACGGAGGATGCCTTGACGCTGGAAGTCGGCGACTACGTCCATCAGCAGGGGAAGGGTCTCGGGCTTCGGGCGGAGGGAGTCCGGCCAAGCGTGGAGGATCCCCCCCAGCAGGACCCTGCCGCCGGCCCCCAGCGGGACATCGGCACGCCAGCCCACATCCTGCTCGTAGCCGTTCGGACCTGGGAGCCGGTGGTGGAGGTTGATGGCTTCGCCGATGCCGCCGACCTTGCGGCGCTCTGCCAACCGCCGCTTCAAGAAGGCCCACAGGGCGGCCACCATCTCGTCCCGCGTGGTCGGCTCGGAGAGGGGCTCGGGTTTGGGCTTCACGGTAGTCCTCCGCCAAGGTGAGGCCCTGCGTCCGGATCTCGCCAGTCGGCATCGTCGTGCAAGAGTGGCGGGTCGAACAGGGCCTCGTCCACAAGCCCAAAGAGGTGGTTGCTATTGCGCATCCCGCCGCACCAGGTTGGCTCGGTTGCGATGGTCATGCCTGCGGTTCGAGGCAGGAGTTGGCGCATCAGGGGGCCAGCCGGGTCCACAACGGCTCGGACCTCATCATCGGGAACCATGCGCACGTTGGGCCCGCCACCGTGGGCGTCGTCACTCTCTGTGAAGTAGTCCAGGTCGAGGTCCAGGTAGACATGGCCGGTCGCTGGAAGTTTGCGTATGAAGTCATCCAGGGAGTGACAGAGCACCGTGCGATGGTTGTCCCCGCGCATGTCCGTCCAGTCCCGCAGGTAGTCGTCGCGGTGCTTGCAGAGGACGAAGATGTCGCCGATCAGTCCGGCGAACGCGGCGGCCAGGATCTGCCCGTCATTGAGCGGGTTCAGCCTCGACCAGCAGAACAAGCCCACATCTTGTTCTGAGTCCAGGTCAAGTGCCCGAAGGTCATCCTGCTCCGTTGATCCGGGTGCACAGAGATCCTGGTGCCAGTCGAGCGTGACCAGATGAGGGCGAGCCCAGGGCCTCCGACGCCGCCGACGGGCCTGCTCCCATTTGGCCCAGAAGTAGAACGCGAACCGGTGCTGTTGGAAGACGGCGACTTCGATCGCCCTGTCCACCGGGTCAGCGAAGTGCGGCAGGATGCTGTACGCGGTGCCCGGAGGGTCGATGCTCCCGCCCCAGAGCGGAGGCCACCACTTCGTGCCGGTCGCCGTTGGCTTAGGCAAGGGGCACCTCGGGGCTCACAGTGACGGCGGCATTGGCAACGAGGTCCGGGCACACTTCGAGACTCGCCCGGGCAAGCCGGACTGCCAGGCCCTCGTCCACGTCGCGCCCAGCGAGCGCGACCTCCACCAGCACCTGGGCCATAGCTACGGTCTTCGCCTCGACCGACCTGTGGCCGAGAAGCCCCCGGAGGTGCTCATCCTCGTCCTCCCAGGGCTCCCGCACGAGCGAGGCGACAACCCGGGCGACCCTCGGCCCGAGGTCTCGGACCACGTCCTCGACCTGGTACCCCTCGCTGCCCCGATCCTCCCAGGTACGTGCGCCGATCGTTGCCGAGGCCCACGCGGCAGCGATGACCAGGTCGTGATCGACCTCCAGGTGGGCGCGCTCCAGGACCATGCCGGCCGCCTGGGCGGTCCACTCCGCTCGGCGGAGGCCACCGGGGTCTTGTTCGAGCAGTTGGCGGGCGAGAGCTTCGGCCTGGGAGACCAGGGTGGAGGGCATGGAGGGGGCCGAGGGCGGGTCAGGAAGGGCACGGCAGATGCCGCAGCGCGCGGGAATTCTGATCCTGCCTCGCACGAGCCGCGGGGTCGAGGTCTCAGAGCGAGCGCAGACCAGAACCGGCCTACCGGGGGCGCGTTCCAGGGCGGCGGGTTTCGAGTTGATGGCCGAGGGGCTCGCGGAGGCCGCGGGGCGGAACTCGGGCCCGCTGAGGTTCAACTTGGCGGTGCTCGCGTATGCAGTGTCCGAGAAGTCAGATCAACGGACGCTGGAGCATCCCCGATGAACGCCCTCGTCACCACGGCCACCGACCTCCCGTCCGTTCCCGCGGAACTGATCTCGAAGGCCAGCGAGTACGCCGCAGCGTCCGTGGCTCCGGCGACAGTGCGCGCCTACCGGGGGGCGTGGAGGGTCTACGCGTCCTGGTGTGCCTCGATGAGCTTCGAGCCCGTGCCGGCAGCACCCGAGGTGGTTGCCCTGTTTATCTCGCACAGGGCTGCCCAGGGGAGGAAGGTCTCGACGATCACCTCCGACCTCGCCGCCATCCGTCAGGCCCACCTGTCAGCAGGCTTCGACTCGCCCACGGGCGCGCTCGCCGTGACCACCATCATGCGGGGCATCCGCCGCACCCACGGCGTGGCCCAGGCCAGCAAGCGGCCCATTCTGATCGGCGACCTCCGGCGCATGTCCCATGCGCTTCCCGATGGGACTCGGGGGCTGCGAGACCGTGCCGTCCTCGTCGTAGGCTTCGCGGGGGCGTTCCGGCGGTCCGAGATCGCCGCGCTCAACTTCGGGGACATCGAAGAGGATCCTGATGGGAGCGGCCTCGTCGTCACGCTCCGCAGGTCGAAGACCGACCAAGAGGGCAACAGCCGCCAAGTCGGTCTTCCGTATGGGAGCGATCCCAAGACCTGCCCTGTCCGGACCCTCCGCGCCTGGATCCGCCATGCTGGCGTAGTCGGGGGCCCCCTGTTCCGGTCGCTTGACCGAGGTGGCAACCTCACGGACGGCCGCATGTCGGCACGCGCGGTCGCGCGGGCAGCGAAGAGGGCGGCACGGGCGGTGGGCATCGACCCGGCCCGGGTGGCTGGGCACAGCCTGAGGTCCGGCTTTTGCACCTCCGCCGCACGCGCGGGGGCACAGGAGCGGGTGATCGCTCGCCAGACGGGGCACAAGAGCACGGAGATGGTCCGGCGCTACGTCAAGGCCGGAAGGATGTTCGACGCGAACGAGAACGCCGCGATGGTGGTGGGCCTGTAGGTTCCACCCTATACGTCGATGCGCTCCCCTGGCTTCATCAGGGACATTGGCGCGAGCAAGGAGCCGTCCCGAAGCAGGCTGACCCCGGGCCGATGTGCGCCATCGTGGATGTCCATGCCTCGCAGGTCCGGCGGCGGCCGGTCGTGTACCAGGGCCTGGACGATGGGGACTGCGACTCCGTCGAACCACATCTCGTCCAGCGCGTTGTCCAGCCAAGCCGTCCTCAGTCGAACCCAACGGAGAACCTCAGCGCGGATCGGGGCCGGGAACGGGAAGTCCCAGAGGGCAAGCTGTTCCCAGGGACCCAGTGTCGGCGGCGCGCCCATCGGACGCCCGATGAACTGGAGGTGCTCCAGTCCTGGAGCCTGGCACACCCATGTGGTTGGGCTGGCGGGGGCAAGTCTCTCGCGCAAGAAGCCCGGCGCTGCCACTCGCTGGGCTGTCCTATTTCTTCCGAGCCGAAGCAGGCCCCTTGTGGTGTGCGCCCGCGCTATCCAGGTCACCAGCGAGCCCAGGTCGCCGTCGCCGATCGGCTGACCAGGGACTTCTGGATCCTCGGCATACATCTTCGGTTCGGTGCGCGGTCGGTCGCTGGTGACCCAGCGGGTCGCAACAATCCACCCCTTCACATTCCGGGCGATCCCATTGCGTTTCACAATGATGTTCGCCACCTGGGGCCGCCACTCCTTGTCCAGCACGCTCGATCCCTTGTGGACGTGACCATGGGTGCCCTTCGCCTCGCCAACAGCAACTTCACCGTCCCCAGCGACCAGCCAGTCGGGCATCAGCGCGCCCTTCTTCGGCCGCTCGACCTCCCAGCCGTCCTCTGGAGCCTTCATGAGTTCCTTCACGTCGGCGAACCAGCGGTATCGGTGCATGTAGAGGTAGGCCCGAGCAAAGATCCGACCGAGCTTCTGGCTCTCGCTGGTCTTGTGGTCTCCACGAGCGATCCCGGGTGGCAACCACTTCAAGGCGGCTTCCCCTGGGTCCAGCAGGTTGGCGTACTCGTCGAGGAAGGGGTTGGTGCCATCCGCCGGCGGCCGATCGTGAACCTCGATGTAGCCCTGGTGGAAGACCTCATCGAGGTCGAAGGAGAGGTCCCAGAGTCCATCCTCTCGCTTCTCCGCCAAGGCAGGGGGCTTGTGGTCCACGACTTCAAGGGCAAGGCGGCGTTCCATGTCGTCTCCCGCGATGGCCTGTTGTACATCATGACGTGGCGCTCGCCCAGACTCGCACCTTGACCGATGGTCTCCCGGGTGGGAGGGTCCGTCATGCTCGCCGCCATCCTCCGAGGCAAGATCAGCAGCAAGGTCGAGAGGTCCGAGGACTTGTTGACCTCGGTGGTCTTCGGCGCGCTGGAGCACCTTCCGGTTGATGCCGGCGTCGCGCGCTTCATCGCGCTTGCACTACAAGATGTGGACGTTGGAGCAGGCATCCCGACGCCCTCAAGCTTCTCGATGGAGTATTGGCCCTGGTGGTACGAGGATGAGGCCCCACAAGGAGCAGAGCCCGACTTGGCCCTCTGGCTGGACACCCAGTCCGGTCGGCACCTGCTGGTGGTCGAGGCAAAGCGGGCCTCCGGGAAGTCGGGTCATGGCTCCCGCGACCAGCTTGCCCGTCAAGCGACCAACGGCCGCGAGCTTGCCGTGAGGACCGGTGCCCAGTTCTTGGGGATCATCTACCTGACCGCGCACCTGGTTCGGCCCGTCGCGGACATTCAGGAGTCGCATGAGGCCATGCGAGCCCACTTTGGGATGCAGTCGACATGCCCGATCTGGTGGGTGTCCTGGCGCGACATGGTGGAGGTGCTCGACGACGCCGGGAACGAGACCGTGGCCGGCACCCTGGCGTTGCAGGCCGCCGCCTGCCTGCGGAAGTGGGGCTTGGTGTGGTTCCGGGGAGTGTCCGAAGTTCCTGCCTTCCCCGAATACAGCTTCGAGAGGACCACATGAGCAAAGGCGCTGATCTACTGGAGGCTCTCCGCGGCGTGCAGCGACTACATGGAGAGGTCGCCACGCTGCTTCGCGCTGCCGACGAGTACCTCGTCGGCAAGAAGGAGTTCCGGACAACCAATACGTTTCGGGCAGCAAGCGACGCTTCGAAGTCCTGGGCAGACCCACATGGCTGGTCGCCGAACTTCGCCGCGAGGTTCTACTTCGTGCCGATGAATCCGAAGATCGTGGCTTTCGCCTCAGTGTGCTTGGTGGACCGGCCCTCGGACTGGTTCGCCAACCCCTTTACCGAGCCGCTCGTTTCGGCTGGCTGGGTGCGGTTCTCAACCAAGGTGAGTCGACCGTTTAAGGCGTGGGGATGGGGCAAGATGTGCCATTGGACTGCCCATCCGCGCGACGGAACGCCGTCAAATCGGGAGATCCCCCAGGGAGAGGAAGGGTCCGGAACGGCGGTTGAGGAACGCTGCCTGACCCTGCCGCTGGTGGACATCACCTCCACACCGGACCTTGTTGCACGCCTGCTCGACCCGATGGTGGCGACCATCCCGATCCCGGACTGATTGCCGGCACGGAGCGGGTGCCCCGACCAGGTCTCTGTGATGGCGGGCTGTTCATCGTCGGAGAAGGTGAACGGCGACCCGAGGTGAGGTGATCGGGCCCTACTACGGGGTGGCCTGTGGGATGCCCCGGCCGACCAGCCCGATCTCGCGGACTGCGTCCATCAAGCCGTAGAACAGCAAGGGGGCCGCCACCCGTGCCGCAGGGTGAGAGTAGGACAGCAGCCCACTGCGGTCACCCCACCGTCGAAACCGAATGCCTCGCGACGTGGAGGCCCACCGGCCCCGGTTCAGGCACGGGACCTGTGCCGAGAGGTCCGCCACGATGGAGCCACAGCAGATGACCAGGTCGGGCTCGTACATGGCCATCTGTTCGTCGAGGTAGTGCGCATCTTCGGCAACGGCCGCCACCAGCCTCCCGTTGTCGGTGGTGTGGCTGCCGGCAGCCTTCCGCAGGTTCACAACACCGACGGACCGGAGGTACGCCAGGCGGTCGTCTCCATCGATGGGTCCGAGGGCCGACCAGGGCAGCGTGGCGTTCGGTTCTGACTCCAGCGCGCGAATCCCCTTCACCCACCGGGTGACCGCATCCCATGTCTGGCACCGGCTTCCCCGGCCCAGGAAGTCCCGCAGGTCGAAGTTGGAGCGGCGGCGGTCGTTGACCTCCTTCATGAGGAGGACGATCTTGGTCGCGCTCCGCTCGTAGGCGGTCTCATCCACCAAGCCGTCAGGTGAGAAGCTGGATCGACCGAGACGCCATCGTCGGAACAGGTCGTCCTCCTGTTCGCGGATGGAGCCCATCAGGAGGTCCAGGTTCCGGGCCGGCTGACCACGACGGCCGCCTCCACGCCGTCAAGAGCACACAGGCCCTGCCGCAGTTCCTCGTGGCGGTGAGACGACGCGGAAGCGTCCCAGACGAAGGCGACGATGCTGTCGTACCGACTGTCGCCGGACAGGTACAACGCCGTGTCGGCGGCCGCCTCCTCCACGGTCTTGGAGAAGCTGGCCGTCCGCATGAACTTCACCTCGACGATGACCCGCAAGGTCGGCACGCCGAGATCCGAACGGGGCTGCTTCGGACCCTTCGGGGGCAGGTACTCCTCGTCCACGAGGTCGCGGAAGATGGGGGCGAGGACGGCCCAGAGCAAGCTCTGGACGTGGTACTCGTTCTGGATGTCCCACTTCTGGGCGGTGGCCTTCGGGCTCGACTTCTTCGACTCCCACCGCCACCGCTTGAGGGCGTGCGGAACGCCCTCCAGGACCCGCACGAGGTCATCGACCGTCGGGTGGCGCAGGTCGGCGGCCGCCTCCTGACGGAGGAGCCAACGGAGAGCCGCCAGGCGGAACACCGCCACGTCGGGAGAGACATCGGCGAGATCGACACAACGGAGGCGGGCTTCCGCCTCGTCCACCGCTGAGACCAAGCCCTTGGCCGCGAGCGCAGCCATCAGATCCGCCGCCTCAGGTGGAGGCCCCGTCTCGCCGAGCACCAAGTGTGCCGCTCGAAGGAGACTCCGATGCCAACCTGGACCGGCGGTGTCCAGGGACTTCTCGACGAGTTCGGTCATCCAGGATCGCTGTTGGTCCGTCCCGTGGACGGCGAGACCGACGGCGACACCGAGGATGGCAAGGCCATCGGCCTCGAAGCCGGGAGTCCGCCCAGGCACAAAGAAGCGCCGGCCCCGTAGCCACTCCACCCCAGTCGAAAACGCCTCCTCGCCCGTGTGCCCAGACGCCAAGCCCAGTCCGAGCACGGCAACATCCCGGTAGCTCGGCAACCGGCCCTCGGGGACCTGGGCTC
Organism: uncultured Enterobacterales bacterium; assembly: GCA_964599085.1. Classification (GTDB taxonomy): domain Bacteria; phylum Myxococcota_A; class UBA796; order UBA796; family UBA2385; genus J125. The sequence continues at coordinate 30,187 of CAZRFD010000076.1, forward strand.
GCTCGAAGATCCCACCTGCATCTCCAGCAACGTCAAGGTCGAGCCAGTCGGCGAACATCACCAGCAACGGTGAACCCTCGCCGATCTGCCCGACCAGGTCGGTGTAGGTGTCGTAGACGACGTGCAGGAGCGGCGGGCTCACAGGAACCACCGAGTACGCCCGATCCTGCCCCACATCGAGTCCGCTGCCCATCCCGGTACCTGTTGAAGCTGGCCGAGCAGCCGGGCGATGAGACCCGAGTACATGATCGTGATGGGCATCGGGGCGGGGAAGAACGTCCGCCAGGAGTGGCAGGAGAACGTGAACGCCTGCCGGGAGAGATAGGTCAGGTCCGCGAAGGTGGAGTCCCGGTGAAGACGGAGCAGGACTGGTCGAGGAAGCCCGTCAGACGGCCTCTTGACCTCTCGGGCTCCCTTGAAGGCCATCAGGCTCTCCCCCTGGCTCAGCCGAAGGTGGAGCCCTCGCGGAGGGGCCATGCGTCCCTTCTTTCCTCCGCCCGGAGCATTCGCCCCGTCCTCGGTCAAGTCGAACACGGTGAAGGGGTGGTCGCCGACCAAGTGGAGGAACGCGAACTCAGCATGGGGCAAGCCGAGGTTCGACATGACCTCCTTCACGGCGTCCACTTCCGATGACCGGAGAGGCTTGAAGGCATGGAACACAAGCCGGACGGGATCGGTCTCCCGCCAGTTCTGTTCCTCGCGCACCTGCTCGACAGCGTGCTGGAGAACGTCGAGCATCGCCTCCGTGTACCCCTCGAACGGCACCGCCTTGGTGCTGCCGTCGAGCAGATAGCGTCCGTCACCGGTGAAGACCGTGGTGAGCCCGACATACCGCTCACGCCCACCGAGCCGGGACCCCGACGCCTGGAAGCTGCCCAGCCCGATGACGAGTTCGTGGGCTACAGTGCGGTCCGCCGGCAGGACCCACGGAACGCCACCCAGCTTGGCATAGGTCGCCAGGCTCATGTTGTTGAGCGCGTATCCGAGTTGCCCGCCCCGAAGGCGGACCGTGCGAAGCGTGATCTCCTGGACGGCGATCTGGTGCCGGTACAGGAGCGCCTTGGTCGTGAGATACGGGTTGCGGTCCGGCGGCAGCGCCTTGAACCGGTCCTCGATCTGGACCAGGGCGAGGTCCCAGCTTGTGCCGCGATCCTCCGCCGAGACGAGCGCCTCCTCGCAGGCCGAGGTGTATCCGGCTGCCGTAGGGGCCCGGGTTCGGAAGAACTGGACTTCGGGTCGCTCCAGTGCGAACCGTCGCATGAGGCCCCGTTCGTAGGGTCCCTCTTTCAGGCCCTCCAAGAAGGTCTCGACGAACTGCTCCACACGGCCCTGATGCCGCGCTTGGCAGATGACCGCTACCCGAGGTCGCTTCTTGGGGAAGTACGTGCGGTCGTAGGGGCCGTGCTGGTCGAGCCCTCCCTGAGCCCACCGGTGGGTGCGCCGACCCGATGGGTCGAAGATCAGGGTCGGCCTTTGAACGACCTCGTAGGGTGGGAACTCGGCCTCGTCTGCTGAGATCGTCTGTCCGAGGCTCACCGGCACACCCGGAGCGATCTCCAGGCGCAGGCCCCGCAAGTAGTTGAACAGCTTGTTCGCCCGCTCGAACCGCGATGGGCCACCCGCCACCTCCCCGGAAGCCTGGCGGAGTCTCTCCATCACTCCGTCGGCACGTCGCCCGACCAGCGCCCGCAGGCAGGCTTCCACGTTCTCCGAACGAGGCTCCAGGTAGGCGTCCCCGAGGGGAACGGTGGCATGTCCTTCGACGTGGTCTTCCAGAACAAGCTGACCCTGTCGAACATCCGCGACCCGCCCCACCAAGCGCCGCCGCTCCACCAAGCGGGGGTCGTCGCCCTCATGGACGATCTGCACATAGCGCCCGACGAGATCAACACCGGCGTGCAGGAGGTCGTCGCAGGTGCCATCGATGATCGTGGAGGTCTGCACTCCGCAGGCCAGCAGGACCGCAGGTTCCTCCTGATCCCGGTGCAGCAGTCGAGTGTCGAACTCGTAGACCACCCAGCACGAGAGCCACCGGGGCACGTTCACGTTGCGCGGAACAGCGTCCAGCAGCACGTTGTCCTCGGGTCTCGATGACACCAGGGTCAACGGCCGATGCCGCCGGACATCCCGCCCGAGCCCCAGGAGGTGGCGGAGGAGGGCATCCAGGTACAAGGCACACAGGAGCCCGCGGGCCTCTCCGAGAGGGACAACATCCACCTGGTCGCCGAACGGCTCCGAGGTCCCGTCCACAGCAACGACCTCGATGAGGTCACCGGCACGCCTCACCAGGTGACTGCCACGATGGACGCTCCTCAGTTCCGACAGGTGGTCGTGGTCCACGTAGGGCTGACGGCCGACGCGGAGCACCGCAGCCTCATCGAACTGGATGGGGACAGCATTCAGCACCAGGTGGTTGCGAGAGTCGGCCATGGCGAGATCAGTATTCTGCCTGGGCGATCATCCCAAGGCGGCTCTTCCATGCCCGCGTAGAGAAACCCCCCGGAAAACCCATTCTCGTTGGCCCAGAGGGGCCGAGCCTGACCGGCCTGGGCCGGACTTGGCCGGAGCAAAGGGATTCTGATCCCGAACCAGGGCAACTTCATTCTACGTCTACTCCGCCGTCCCTGAACGACCACTCCCGGCCGGTCCTGGCCAGGTCCCTGCGGTAGCTCGGCTATCGACCCCGGCGGTAGAGGAGGTGTCGACATGCCCAACGACCAGACAAGCAGGCGCGGCCCTGGCCGCCTCCTGACGATCAGGGAGGTAGCGAGGCTCGTAGGTCGATCCCCACGAACCGTTCGCCGGTGGGCGGCTTCGGGAGCTCTGACGGATCTTCCCCCATCAGGCCATCCCTCCCGATCCCCAAGCCCCAG
>CAZRFD010000077.1:0-33033 GCA_964599085.1 uncultured Enterobacterales bacterium
CTACCTGGGGCTTGGGGATCGGGAGGGATGGCCTGATGGGGGAAGATCCGTCAGATGGTGGAGACCCGGCGGGCCTCGCCACCCCCATCGCCGCCGCGCTCTCCCCCGACGGCGCGCTGCTCTTCGTGCTGTGCGAGGGCAGCGAGGAGCTGCTCGTGGTCGACGTCGCGCAGCAGCAGGCGATCCAGGCCCTGCGCCTGCCCGGACACGCCCCCCGGGGCCTGCAGCTCTCGGCCGAGGGCGACACGGCCTGGGTGCACCTCGCGCTGTCGGGCGAGGTCGTGCGGGTGGACCTCACCGACGCCGCCGCCGGGGCTGCCCGGGTCGTGGCCGAGGGGTGGACGGCCGAGGGGGACGCCGCGCGGCGCGACGCCATGGCGTTGTTCTACAGCGCCCGCTCCCCCGCATCCTCGACGGAGCGCCTGGCCTGCGGCACCTGCCACCCCGACGGCATGGGCAAGAGCAGCCGCTGGTTCATCGTCGATGAACAGACCGACCACGAAGTCGACGCCCGGGCCGGCCACCGCGGCCTGCAGCAGGCCTTCACCGCGCTCGATCCGGACACCGCCCGGGCCGACCTCGTGCGCTTCTTCCAGGACCAGGGCGGCATGGCCGGGGTCGACCCCGACGCCCCGCCCGCCGACCTCGCCGAGCCGCTGTCGGCGCTCGAAGCCTGGCTGCACGGTCCCGGCCAGCTCCCCTTCCACGGCTCCTGGGCCAGCTCTCCCGACGGCTCCCTCCTCGACCCCGACGACTTCGTGCCCGACGCGGTCTGTGGCGAGTGTCACCCCACCGTCTACGCCCAGTACCAGGGCTCGGCCCACGCCCACGCCGCCCTCGACGAGCCCTTCTACCTGCCGCTGGAAGCCGAAGCCCTCGACGAGGGCGGCGACGGCATGGTCACCTGGTGCCTGGGCTGCCACGCGCCCGCCGCCCTGCTGACGGGCTCCACCCACAGCGCCGAGGGCCCCCTGCCCGAAGAGCAGCGCCACGGCATGACCTGCCTGGCCTGCCACGGCGTGCAGGGCAACCGCACGGCAGAGGGCAACAACGCCTACGTCCTCGACCCGGCCGTCGCCCTCGCCGACGGCTTCCCCGAAGAGGGCGAAGACCCGACCGCCCACGCCGACGCCATGCACAACGACGGCCAGTCGGCCTTCTGTGCACCCTGCCACCAGGCCTTCACCCCGGGTGCCGGGGTCAAGGAGTTCTTCACCTACCGCGAGTACCTCCAGAGCCCCTTCCACGCACCCGAACACGAAGGCGAGCGCCGCTGCGAGGACTGTCACATGCCGCAGCGGGACGGCGTGGCCGACCACCACTTCGCCAGCCCCTCGCTGACCTTCGCACAGACCTGGGGCACGGACGAACAGGTCGCCGACAACATCGCCCTGCTGCAGTCGGCGGCGACGGTCGAGGTCAAGCTGGTCGGCCCACCGGCCATCGGCGAGTCCAACACGCTGCGCGTCACCGTCGACAACACCGGCGCCGGCCACCGCCTGCCCACCGGCGTGGGCAACCTCCGCGAGCTGTGGCTGGAGGTGACCGGGACCGTGGACGGACAGACGGTGCTCGACAGCGGGCGGCTCGACGCCGACGGGCGGCTGCCCGCCGACGCCGTGCGCTTCGGCAAGCGCATCTTCGACGCCGACGGCGAAGAACTGGTCAGCCACCACGTCTGGCGCCTCGTCTCCGTGGACGACACCACAATCGACCCCGGCGGGCGGGCCACCGCCGACTTCACCGTCGACCTGCCGCTGGACGCCCGGCAGCTCGACGTGAGCGTTCGCCTGCGCTACCGCTCGCTCAACCGCGACTTCCTCGAACACGTCCAGGGGGCCGACGCAGCCGCCCTCGATGTCGTCGACATCGCCAGCGCCGAGCTGCACCGCAGCCTGTAGCCCCCCTCCGGCCCTACCCCCGCCGGGCCCGCTCCAGCGCCGCGGTCACCGTCGACAGCAGCAGCAGCGCGCCCACCTGGTGGGCGACCGCGATGGCCACCGGCACGCCCATCACCACGGTGAGGATGCCGAGGAGGACCTGGACGGTGAGCAGGGCGAGCAGCAGGCGGGTGACGCCGGAGAGCTGCGGCGCGCGGGTCCGCGACAGGACGCCGACCGTCAGCCCCCCGACCACGGCGACCGTCCAGCCGAGCAGGCGGTGGGTGGCGTGGATGGGGCCGACCTCGTCGACCATGGCCCACAGCAGGCTGGACCTTCCGCTGGCGAAGGCCTGGGGCAGCCAGTGTCCGTTCACGTCGGGGAAGGTGGAGGCGAAGTGGCCGGCGTGGGTGCCGGCCATGAAGGCGCCCCAGGCGCTCTGGACGAAGACCAGGGCGAACAGTGCCACGAGCAGGGCGCGGACGCCGCCACCAGCCCGGCGCTCGTCCCCGCGCCGCGGCGACAGCGACAGCCGCACCCACAGCACGTACTGGGCGACGGTGAAGGCCAGCAGCAGGTGCGCGGCGAGGCGGAAGTGGCTCACCCGTGGTTCGTCCACCAGGCCGCTCTTGACCATGTACCAGCCGAGCAGCCCCTGGCTGCCACCGAGCAGCAGCATGATGACGGTCTGTCCAGCGAGCTTGCGGCTGAGCTGGCGGCGGGCAAGGAACCACAGCCAGGGCAGGAAGACCACGAGCCCGATGGACCGGCCGATGACCCGGTGCAGGTACTCCCAGAAGAAGATCCGCTGGAAGTCGGCGAGCTGCATCCAGTCGTTGACCTGCTGGTACTGCGGCGTCTGCTTGTAGAGGTCGAAGACGTGCTGCCAGGCGTCGTGGGTCAGCGGCGGGATCGCCCCCATCAGCGGGTGCCACACGACCATGGACAGGCCCGAGCCCGTCAGCCGGGTGATGCCGCCGACCATGGTCATGACCACGATCATCAGGAAGACCGCGGACAGCCAGGTGCGCACGGCGCGGGGGGCGGTGGGGGCGGGCGAGGGGGTGGAGGTCGGCATGGGCGGCGCCTAGCCGGGGCCGGCGGTGGGGACAAGGCGGGGCCGATCCGGCAGTGACCCACCGCGGGCGGCGACGGGCTCACGGAGGGACCGGGCTCCAGGGCAGCCCCGAGCTTGTGCCTCGCGGTCGTGTCGGGCACATTGGTCTGGCGCAGACCGAGCGCGCTCGGCAGGGCGTCGCAGGGTCCGCGGCCTCCCACGATGGAGCACTTGATGGACGCCGCACCCCGCCCGCATGAAGTCCACCCCGCGGGAAGCGGGCCACGGCGGGCCCCCTGGCCTGTCGACGACGCGCCGCCGGGGACCGCTCGATGATCGCGGGGACGCCACCGCTGCTCCTGGCGATGTGGGCCATCGGCTGCCACCCATCGGACGAGACGCACACGCCCCCAGGGGCAGTTGGCGCCGACGACACCGGCACGTCGCCGGGCGCCGATGGGTCGACCGGCGATGGCGGTGGTTCGGGCGACACGGGAGACGGGCAGCCGCCCGCCGATCTGGACGAAGACGGCTACGCCGCCGGCATCGACGACTGCGACGACGCCGAAGACGGCATCAACCCCGGACAGGAGGAGATCCCGGGCAACGGCGTCGACGAGGACTGCGACGGGTCCGACGCCGGTCCGACGCAAGCCCTGGCCGACACCACCAGGACCTGGCAGGGAGAGGTCTACTCGATGCTGGGCGCGCAGGTCGTCGATGGCGGGGACATCGACGGCGACGGCATCGACGACCTGCTCGTCGGAGCACCCTGGGAGCTGATGCCGGGAGAAGGGGCAGACGCACCCGGCACCGTCTATGTCGTCCCCGCGGACACGCCCTCCGGCGACATCACGACGGCCCCGGCGTCGTTCCGTTCAACCGAGACAAACTCCGGCGCGGGCTGGCCCATCGGCGGCGGCAGGGATCTGAACGGTGACGGCTACGACGACTTCGTGGTGGGCGTGCCCTATGGCCACGATCCCGTCGAGGTCGAGGGCGGCCACGCCCTGGTCTTCTACGGACCCGTGACGGGCTCGCTGTCGGATGCCGACGCCGACATCGCGATCGATGGCTCGACCGACGAACAGCAGCTCGGCTTCTCGGTCGACTTGCTCCCGGGTGCCGGCATGGACCCGCCGCTGCTGGCGATCGGCGCGGCGCGGCCCGCGGACAGGGTCAGCGTCGTGGACATCTGGGCGCAGCCTCCCGACAGCGGGGTGACCGAGGACTCCGCCACCTGGCGCATCGCTGGCGGCGACATGGCCGGCGGCTTCGGCACGCAGATCGTCGGCGACCGCGACCTGACCGGCGACGGTGTCCCGGATCTGCTCGTTTCGGAACCGTACGCCAGCCTCATCGCGACCCACGCGGGGCGCGTGTACCTGATCCCCGGTCCCATCGACCACGATGTCGACGTCGATGATGACACCATCGCGCTGTACGGACAGCGCGAGCTTGCCAGCCTCGGCCGGACCGCCCCGCTCGCGCACCCGGACACCAACGGCGATGGCTACGCGGACCTCGTCATCAGCGGCAGCATGGATCCGGACGCGTACACCCGCGGTGGCAAGGTCTGGCTGGTGCGCGGCCCCATCACCGTGGGCGGCATGCTCGACGATCTCGCCCACGCCGCGGTGCTCCCGGAGCGCGGCTACGAGTGGCTGGGCCGGGGGCTGGCGTCGCCGGGTGACCTGGACGGAGACGGGCTCGAAGACCTCGCCATCTCCTCGCCCCGGGACTGGAACTACGGCAAGGATCTTCCCGGCAAGGTCTACCTCTTCCCCAGCACCATCGAGGGGACCGTGTCCGGGGCCGATGCCGCCCGGGTACTCCAGGGTGAACACTTCGGTGACCACGCGGGCACCAGCCTGGTCGGTGGCTTTGACGCCAACGGTGACGGACGCCCCGACCTCGCCGTGGGTGCGGCGCGGTACGACCAGACCGGGACCGACGGCGAGTACGGGGCGGGGCGGGTCTACCTGCTGACCGACCTGGGGCTGTGACCGCCCCCCTTGCGGTCACGCCCTCGCTGGCCTACCCCACCGGTTCACCGAGGAGGCCGAGATGGCGACGACTGCACTGCTGGGAACCGGACTGCTGGGCTCGGGCTTCGCGCTGAAGCTGCTGGAGCGGGGCGAGGACCTCGTCGTGTGGAACCGCTCGGCGGACAAGACCCGGCCGCTGGTGGAAGCCGGCGCCCGCGCAGCGGCCACGCCGGCCGACGCCGTGGCGGGTGCCAGCCGGGTCCACCTGGTGCTCGCGGAAGACAGCGCCGTCGACGCCGTGCTCGCCGCCGCCCTGCCGGCCCTGCCGCTGGGCGCCTGGGTGATCGACCACTCGACCAACGCGCCCGCCCTGGTGGCGGAACGCACCGCCCGCCTGCGGGCCGAGGGGGTGCGCTACGTGCACGCGCCGGTCTTCATGTCGCCGCGCGACGCCCGCAACGCCACCGGCCTGATGTTGCTGTCGTCCAGCGACGAAGACGCCGCCGCCCTGACCCCGATCCTCGAACAGATGACCGGCCGGCTGTGGCACGTCGGCGAGCGCGCCGATCTCGCCGCCGTCCACAAGATTTCCGGCAACGGCATGCTGGTGGCGCTGGCGGGCACCATGGGCGATCTCTTCGCCATCGCCCAGGCCCGCGGCCTGCCCGCTGACGCCGTCATCGCCCTGTTCGACGTGTTCCGCGCCGGCGGGGCGATCCCCTTCATCGGCAAGCGGGTCGTCGCAGCACCCGACATGGACACCAGCTTCGCGCTGACCATGGCCCGCAAGGACGTACGGCTGATGATCGACGCCGCCGGTGGCCCCGACGATCTCGTCGTCCTGCCGGGCCTCGCGGCGGCCATGGACAAGGCCATCGACGAGGGCAAGGGCGCCAGGGACTTCGCCGTGTTCGCCTGGCCCGGGCGCGATCGGTGAGCTGGCTGGTGCTCCTGGGCTTGCTGGCCTGCCGCAGCACGCTGCCGGCGGACAGCGCGGCATCGGACAGCGCCGGGCCCGCACTCGGCGTCGATCCCACCGTACCCGCCGGGCCGGACGAAGCCCGCGCCGGGGTCGTGGTTGCGGGGGGCGAGGACGCGCTGTTCGGGGGGATCACCGCCGAGGGGCAGGTGGGCGACGTCAAGCTCTACAATGACCGCGTGCAGGTGGTGATCCAGGGCGCGTACCGAAGCCACGGCTACGTCGACACGGGCGGACAGATCATCGACGTCGACGTCGTGCGCGACGACGGGACCCTGGGTCGCGACACACTCGAGGACTTCTTCCTCGGCTTCTCCATGTCGCGCCTCTTCGACGCCGACAGCGTGGAGATCGTCGCCGACGGCAGCGACGGGGGCAGCGCCGTCGTCCAGGCCCACGGCACCGACGTCCCCTGGGGCTTCATGACGGGGCTCTTCGAGTACGACGGCCCGCTCCTCGACGATCTGTACCTCGACATCACGACCACCTACGAGCTGCCGCCGGCCTCCGACACGCTGATCATCACCTCGACCCTGACCAACACCGGCGAGGAGCCCGCCGAACTCACCGCGCAGGAGGGGATCTTCGCGTCGGGTGAGGATCTGCTGCCCTGGGCGCCGGGCCGCGGCTACGCGGGCCCCCAGATGGGGGCTTTGACCGCCGCCAGCTTCGTCGGCCGGCAGGGAGAGGCCGCCTTCTCGGTCTGGTCCGAGGACGCCGACGAGCTGAGCATCTCGGCGCTGTCCGAGCTGGCCGCAGGGCTCGGGATCTTCCTCGCCGACCACCCACGGGCCAGCATCGACCCCGGCGAGTCCCTGGTGCTCTCGCGCCGCCTGACCATCGCCCCGGACCTCGCCGCGACCGAGGCGCGCCGCCGCGAGGGCCAGGGGGAGGCGCTGCTGACGCTGTCGGGCACGGTGGCGGACGCGGCGTCGGGACAGCCCGTGCCCGGCGTACAGATTCACCTGCTGGACGCCGACGACCAGGTCCAGGCCGTTGCGCGCAGCGACGGTGACGGCGCCTGGCAGGCCCGACTGCCCGCGGGGGCCTGGTCGGCCTGGGCGATCGCCGTCGGCGACGACGAGCGGGTGGAGCTGCCCGCTGGCGCCGGACGCTTCGGCCCCTACGCCGCCAGTCCGGCCAACGCCGCCGCCCTCGGCGCCCTCGACGGCAGCCAGCCGGCCGCGGAGCTTCCGGCGGCGGCCGGTCGGCCCATCCCCGACCCGGTGGACGTCGAGCTGACCGAGGACCGCGCCGACCTGGCGCTGACCCTGGACCCGCCGGGGCTGCTCCACGTCGAGCTGACCGACGACGCCGGGGCCCCGCTGCCCGGCGTGATCGAGCTGCGCTGGCGCGACGGCGCCCCGCCCGACTCGCCGCTGCCCGCTGACCTCCACGATGCGCTCGGCGTGCCCGATGGCAGCCGCGCGGCGTGGGTGTGGACGACGACGGGCAGCCTGGACCTGTCGGTCCTGCCCGGTGGCTACACGGTGTCGGCCGGCCACTCCTGGCGCTACGAACAGTCCGGATGGACCGACGTCGACGTCGCCGCCGGAGACCAGACCGACCTGCGCCTGACGCTGGCGGAAGCGGTCCCCCACGACGCCTGGCTGTCCATGGACAGTCACCTCCACGCCTCGCCCAGCTTCGACGGCGCCCTGCCCATGGAGCACCGCCTGGCGACCTGTGCGGCGACCGGCGTCGAGCTGCCCGTCACCACCGACCACGACGGCATCGCCGACTACCGCGAGCTTGCGCGCGCCATGGGGCTGGACGGGCGGCTCCAGGTCTTCGTCGGCACCGAGCTGACCACCCTGCTGCGCGGCCACTACAACATCTACCCGCTGACCCCGGCCGACGGCGCCAACGGCGGCGCCATCCGGTGGTGGGAGTACCGGGAGACCACGCCGGAACTGTTCGCCCGCATGCGGGAGCTGGCGGGGCCCGACGCCGTCCTGCAGGTCAACCACCCACGCACGCCCGGCATGAACGACTTCGCCCGCTACGACCCGGCGCTGGGCGCCCCGGACCGCGACGACTACTGGTCGTGGGACTTCGACCTGTTCGAGCTGCTCAACGGCGGCGTCGACGACCTCACCGAGCTGCGGGAGGACTGGTTCAGCTACCTGGACTTCGGCTACATCCGCGTGCCCGTCGGCGTCTCCGACACCCACTACCGCTTCATCCCCTGCGGGCTCGGGCGGACCGACGTGTTCTTGGACACACAGGACCCGGCGGTCGTCAGCACCGCCGGGCTGCTGGCCGCGCTGCGCGCCGGCCACGTCGTGGTCGCAGCAGGAACCACGCTGCGGGCCAGCCTGCACGCCGGCGACGTCGACGCCCTGCCCGGTGACACCGTCGTCGCCACCGAGGGGACCCTCGACGTCCGCGTCGCCGCTCCGAGCTGGATCCACCCCGGTACCCTGCGGATCTACCGCAACAGCGAGGTCATCGTTGAGCAGGCGCTGGACGGTGCCACCGACGGTGTGTGGTTCGACGGTGTCTTCGACGTCAGCACCGACCAGGACGCCTGGTTCGCCGTCGAGGTGCAGGGCACCGACAGCCAGGGCGACATCTGGCGCAACGCGACCCCCTACGCCATGACCAACGCCTTCTTCATGGACGTGGATGGTGACGGCTGGCGGGGGCGGTTGGAGGTGGAGTGAGGGGCGGGGGCGCGCGGCCCTACGCCCTGGCTCCATCGCCAGCACGGTGCTGCCCTGGGGGTGGGGGGCCGGCGGGGCGGGGGACGGAGGGCGAGGGCGGCGACCCGGGGGGCGAGGGCGGCGACCCGGGGGGCGAGGGCGGTCACCTCCCGGACGCAACCCATGGGAGGCCTCGGACCTCCCGACGGTTACGTCCGCCCCAGCGCCGCAAACCGGCGCCAAGTTACTGAACACCTCCGGCCTCCTCCGAGATACGTCCGAATTGACGCAAGGAACCGGACGTAACCAATGGGAGGCCTCGGACCTCCGGAGGGTTACGTCCGCACGCGACTCGCGCGGCCCGACCAACACGGAGCCTTGGCCCGCGAGTGGGGGGGCCACGGCGCACGCCTCCCGCCCTCCCCACCACGATCCGGCCACCGCCAACCCTCAGCCCGTGTCGGCCGGCGCTCCCACGCGGTCGGCCATGTCCTCCATGCGGCGCTCCGCGGCGAAGGACGGTGGCTGGCCCGGCTCCTCTCCCGCCTGCAGCACGAGCACGGCACCGCCGGGCCGCTGGTAGAGCTTCACCTCCACCGGGTCGAGGGTGGCGTGTGCGATGCCGCTGATCTCGACGAACTCACCGAGGACTTCGGGGTCCGTCAGGTCGCCTCCGTCGACCAGCCAGGCGCTGGCGCAGGGACCGTCCTGGCAGTCCGTCTCGATCAGGACGGCGCTGCGCTCGGCATCCTCCAGCTCCGCGAGCCCCGAACCCCACGCCTGCTGTCGCTCGACCGTCGCGGCGGCCTGCGCGTCAGCGAGCGGGGGGCCGGCCGAGGGGTCGCCCGGCGCTTGCTCCACAACCGGGGGCCCGACCAGCGCGGCATCACCGCCTGCGCCCGAGGCGCCGAGGTGGGACCGTGCTGCCGCCGGGGCCACTCCCGGGCAATGAACCGGACGCTGGGCGCGGGTCGCGGGCAGGCGCTGCGGGAGCAGCCAGCCGTACCAGAAGCCCAGCAGAAGACCCGCCGCGACAACGACCAGACGCGAGATCCAGTGCTCGGACACGATCATCGAGCCAAGGCATCCAGGCGCTCGTGCGCCTGCTCGGAGCGCTCCATGGCGATGGCATCACCACGATCGGCCGCCGCCTCCTGGGCCCGCCAGAAGAAGCGCGTCTGCACGTCCGCCGGCGCCTCGTGACAAGCCGCCACCCCGTACACCGCGATGTCCACATAGGTGATCCCACACGGCGTGCCGGCCGGCCACTGGCCGGTCTCTTCCATGGCATCCCGCAGATCGAAGTCCGATGGCACGGGCCCTTCGGCGAGCCGGCGGTCGACCATCAACAGACACGGATACTCGTCGCAGTCGACCTCCAGGGGGATGTCGAGGAGCTCCTGCCAGGTGTGCGCGGCGTCGGCGACCACCTGTGGACCCCACAGCGGATCGCCGAGCTGGCGCCGTGTCCACGGCTGGCGCGCCCCGGTGATCGACAGGCGCTCCAGCGTCGCCATGGCATCCTGTTCATCGGATGCCGCATCGGCGGCCGTGGAAGGGGTCTCCCGAGGCAGTGATGCGGTCCGGTGCCGGTCACCGTCCGGCGGCGACTCCTGCTCCACGGCATCCGGACAGCGCAAGGAACGGAGCGGCGCAGCCGCACCAGCGTCGGGTTCCGATGCGTGCCTGATGGCGAAGCCAGCGAGCGCCCCGGCGAGCGCCGCGATGCCGAACCAGGTCGTCGGAGCGAGAGTCACGTCAGTCGGACTCCGGCGTGTCATGTTCCGAGAACGCAAGCACCACCGGGCTCAGTTCCTCCATCCAGGCCAGGTCTTCACGCAGCGGCGCGACCATGGTTGCGTCGCAGTCTTCGGGCAGGGTACCGACCCGACACGCACCATCCATCACCCGCAGGCTGCGCTCAGCTCGCTGGATCTGCTCTGCCCAGGGAAGAAAGTCGTCCGCGGATGGCCCCTGGAGCAGAACGTCATCCCGCGGCATTGGACCCAAGTCGGGCGGGGGGCCATCCAGCCCCACAAGCTCGCCCGTGCCAAGGGCGACTCTGCCCTGCCCGTCGACCAGCACAACGGTGAGCAGGCACCCCTGCACATCGACATCCATGGAGAACGACAGATCCGGTCCAACCGGCACACTCTCACCACACCCCATGACCACGGCCTGTCGCTCCTTCAGCAGGCCGATGTCCATGTCGATCCTGCCGCTGACCTTCATGGCCGATCGCGACGCCGGAGGCTCCGCGCTACTCTCTTGATCGCCCATGAGGGTGCGCGTTTGCTGCCTTGCTGGGAGCCTCCCACCGTACGCGGTCGCTCTTCCGCGCCCTCCAGCCTTCGAGGTATGTTCGCCAGTGTGTGGCGACTCTGCTGGCGTGTGGACTCCCCCGTCGCCCGCTCCTGGGCGCCAGAGCCAGCCGGCTGCGAACAGGCAGCCGGCCAGCATCGCCATCAACGCAGACCGGACAGACCCGCGCAATCAGAGTCCCAGCTCGATCGAAGCGATCCCATCTTCGGCGACGCAGTACTGCTGGTCACAGGCCGACCAGGTCAGGTTGCAGTCTTCATCGATCTTGTATTCACGTCCCTCATCCTTGGGACAGGTCGAATCGGGACACTTCCTTCCCTTCCGTGGCGTGCACTTTCCTCCGCCATCCAGCGAGCCAGCACCTGTGGGATCTTCCTGGGCGAGAGCCACGACTTGTGTCCCGCACAGGCCGGGCAAGCCCGCCGTACGGCTGCCGGCACCCGCGATGCCGGCCCCCGTGATGTCTTCGACACGTGACGAGCAATTCGACGGTGCCCCCGACAGCCCCAGCGTCCCCTTGCCATAGGGCGACGGCAGGGTCGCGTTTCCGTTGAGCGCCATCAGTTGCTCCTGAGCTCGGTGCGGATGCTGGCCAGGGCTGCCGAGAACGCCGTGCCCGAGCTGTTCTTCACTCGCACACCCATGCGCACGAAGGTCTTTGCCGGCGTCGGCAGCGCGGTGAACCCAGGTTCGTAGGTGGTGCCGTCGGTCGTCCGTTCGGTCGCGGTCTGGGTGTCGCCGAAGTAGACCGCGGCGTCCCAGTTCACACCGTCGTTGGAGTACTGCAGGGCCGGCTGCACCTGCACGTTGCCCGACACATTCTCAAGCTCCAGCGCCGTGCGGGACTTGTCCATCTGCGTCGTCACCATCGGTCCGGTGAGGGGGAAGAACAGCCACGTGGCGGCGTTCGCCCCGGAGTACACCATGACCGGACCCTTGGCGAAAGTCTTCGAACATGCCATCGAACCCTCCTTTGCGGGACCACCCCGTCGATTCGATGGTCAAACGCTACTCTCTCTCTCTCTCTCTCCGTGGCATGTCACGAAATGTCATGGAGTATCGCGCGTGCCGGCAAGGCCCGCATCCGCCCGGACACGCGCGCCTACATTGTACGCCCTCGACATACAAGACCAGAAACTGTCCGGGATTTTTTTCTTGCCGAGGATGTCGTGACCCGAAACGCTGTTATGACGTTCGTATGCTCGGGGAACCAAACCATGAGCGAAGCTGGCCAGGGATCGAGGCGCCACCACGCCCCGACGCGCCGCTCCTCGCCCACCTGACCGTCGAAGCCATGCGGGCGTGGCCGGTCGGCGACCCTCGCATCGGGCGGGTGCGACAGGTGGCGCGGGCGCTGGCCCGATCGGCAGGGGCCATCGACCTTCGGCTCGCCCGGGTCTGCTGCTCCATCCAGCAGCAGGATCTGCGGCCACTGGGCTACGGGTCCTTCACCGCATTCATCCGCGAAGAGATGTGCTGGGACCCCTCCTGGCAGCGCCGGCTCGCTCGCCTGCTGCGCTGCGACCTCGACCTCGTGAAGGCCGCGGTGGTCGAGAGTGTGGTGCCGCTGACACGGGCCCTGGATGCGCCGGGCCGGATCCGCCCCGACGAACAGCGCGCCTGGATCGAAGCGGTGCTGGCCGGTGCTGACGACCCAGGTCCACCGCCTGATGTCGGCACACCCGACCGACTCACGGGCGAAGACGCCGCGACGGTCCGCCGTGCCCGCAGACGTACCCGCCTGCTGCTCGGGCGGCGGGCGCCGGACCGGGTGGCCGACCAGCAGATGCTCGTGTGGCACGCCCGACAGGCGCTGCCTGCCGAACTGCTGGAACAGGCGCGGACAGCACCACCCCCGCCAGACCTGTCCACGGCCACCTGGCCCGACCGGCTCCCCGATCCGCTCGACGACCCCACCACGTTGCTGCTCGGTCCGTGGACGGAACCCGCCGACATCCACGAAGCCCTCGCCCGGGCCAAGGTGCTGATGGCGGCGCGCGACAAGCGCCGTGTCGCGCTCGCCCGGCTACTCGATGACATCCACGACCAGTGGAAGTTCCTCGGCTGGGGCTTCGACGGCTTCGACGACTGGGTCCGCCACGACCTCGACATGTCCGTGCGCCACGCCTTCCGGCTGCGGGCAGAGGGGCGGGCCACCGCCAGCCAGCCAGCGCTGTCCGAAGCGGTGGACCAGGGCCTGACCACACAACGGGCCCGGGCGCTCGCCTCGCTCTCGCACACGACGGACGAGCTTCGCCGTTGGCTGGGCATCGTCGAACAGCTCCCGATGATCGAGCTGCAACGGGCGGTCGATCGCCGGGGCCGCGGCAGCTCACCGCGTCGGGACGAAGCGCGGCTGCGCCGCTACAAAGCCCTCCGGGACGACGCTCCCGACCTGGTCCAGCGGGCGATCACCCAACGGCAGGTCCGCCTGGCGGGTGCGCCACTGACAGAAACTCCCGGCCTGTCGGCGGGGCTGGCTGGCTGGACGGCGGACGCCCAGCCGCTGGGACCGGCCCCGGTGGACGGGCGGCCGCTCGCCGGCATCAAGATCGCCCTCAGCGACGCGGATCCTGCGCCCGATCGCCCTCCGCGCCCCGTGGTGGTCGCCGAGGGTGTGCTGCAGGCGGCCCGCTGGCTGCTGGACACGCTCCAGCTCCCCCGTGAACGCGGCACCGGCCGGGTCCGCCACGCCAGCGACTACACCTGCGCCAACCCGGAGTGCCGCAGCCGCAGCCTGCGGGTGCAGGTCCACCACGTCCAACCCCGGGCCCTCGGCGGCACCGACGACGACGCCAACCTCCGCTGCCTCTGTCCAAGCTGTCACCTGCGGCTGGTCCACGGCGGCTTCATGGCCATCGAAGTCGTCGACGGCGCTGACGTCTTCCTGTACCCGGGCCGCGTGGTGGTCGTGCGATGAGACCCCGCGCGCGCGCCCCGCCCGCCCTCACCGGCTCAGGTAATCCAGCACCAGCTCAGGCCGTTCGGACTGCGCGATCAGCATGCCCTCGGCGAAGGCCGCGTCGTACTCGGCGTAGTCTCCCGACCCGACCACGATCAGGTCCTGGACGAAGATGTCGCGCAAGGGGCGATGCCCTGTGGCCAGCACCGGTCCGGCCAGTTCCGGTGTGACATCGTCGATCTCGACGATCACCGGTGGATGATCGGAGAAGTGGGCGAGCTGCTCGTCGAGCTGCTCTTCGGTGTCCACGCGGATCATCGTGTACAGCTCGGGCTCGATGGCCAGCGCCTGGTCGATCTTGTCGACACTCGACGTGTCGAAGATGGCCCACCCGACACTATCGGTCTCGACGATGTCGGCGACGAGCAGGTCCACCCGATCGGTCTTGTTGGCGTCGACGAGCACGTGCACCCGGCCGCGGGCGGTCTCCAGGATTTCGCGAAAGGTGGGGATCCGCTCGCAGGAGAAGTCTCCGGGTAGCTCGCCGGGATCGACGTGCAGGGCCTGGACCTCGGCCAGGGTCATCTCGCTCACGGTGCCCTCACCGTCGGTGGTGCGATCGACGGTCGTGTCGTGGACGTTGACCAGCACACCGTCGGCGGTGGGCCGCGGGTCGGTCTCGACGAAGTCGACGCCATAGGCGATGGCGGCGCGCACGGCCGACACCGTGTCTTCGGGCGCGACGGCGCCGAAGGTGCCGCCCATGCCGCGGTGCCCGCTGACGAGGCGGGTCTTGCAGGTCCGATCAACCATGCAGCCAGGGTCCACGGGATCCACCCGATTCGGGATGCCCGGGGCCCGGCAGTCATAGGTCGAGGGGTCGGGGACGCCGCTGCCACCGGTGTCGCCGCCGCTGTCGGCGCCGCCATCCGCCCCGCTGGACCCGCTGTCGGCGGGAGGGGGCGAGGTGCAGGCGAGCAGCGCGAGGAGGGCGATGACCATGCGGAGGGCTAACCAGGAGGACGGGCGCGGACTGGCCCGGGTCGGCGATCCCTGCGCCGCCGCCCCCCTCGACCACACTCCCATCCACCGGGGTACAGGACCGCGTGTCCCTGCGCCAGCCGCACCCGGTCCTCGCTGTAGCCCTGCTCGCCGCATCCCTCGGCGTCGCCCTCACCTTGACGCTCGCCTGCGCCCGCAGCCCCGACCGGCTGCCAGCGCTCGGCGACTCCTGGCTGGTCGAGGGCGCGCCCCCTCTCGACGACGCCGCACTCGCCGGCGATCCGCTGCCCCCGAACACCCTTCGCGAGCTGGCGGCTCGCACATCGACGGCCGATCTCGTCGAGCTGCGGCCCCTGGCCGGTCAGCCGCTGGTGTCCGTGGACATCGCCGGGGAGCCCACGCCCCTCCCTGCGGGCCTCGGTCCCCGCATCGCCGCCGTCCTCGGCACCGCGGATGCCGGCACGGCCTTCGCCACCGCCCTCGACACGGCCGCCACAGCGATCCGCGACCCCCGCGGCGAGCTGCCCGAGGGCCTCGCCGACGCCTGGCGCGATCGCATCGCCGCCGGACTTCGCGCCGAGCTGATCAGCTGGGGACCGCGCCTGACAGCCGGCACCCACCTGGGCCACCGCGACCGGGTGCTCATCGCCGGCCTGGGCCGCGACGCTGCGTGGCACCTCCCCGACGCGCTGGCGCCCCACGCCGAGTCCCAGACCTACGCTGCCTGGCTCGACGCCCTCGCCGCCTGGTACGCAGACCACGACATCCCCGCCCACCGCCTCGACCTCGGCCTGCCGGCGGGCCCGGTCGACGTCCGCCGCCTGCTGCTGGAGCCGACCCCCGACCCCGACCCGCTCGCCGCCGTCGGCCGGCTGCTGGCGGCGCAGCTCCTCGCCCGCGCCGATCTGGTCGAGGTGATCTTCGCGGGTCACGGCCGCCTCGTGGCCGACCCGAACGCCGACGCCGACCGCTTCGGCCCCTACACGTCCGTGCCGCTGCAAGCCGGCGACGAGTGCCAGGAGCTGGCCATCCTGCGCACCCAACGCGGTGGCCCGGCCCTGCGCCTGGGCTTCTGCCTCGGTGCCGATGCGCCGCTGGTCGCGCTGTCTTGCAGTGCAGCGTCGGACACCCGGGCGGGCCCCCAGCACGGCACCGCCACCGTCGGCTGGTTCCTCGACAGCGGCGCCTGGCCCTCCTTCGACCGCATCGAGCCCATCGGCTTCCGGCTGTTCCCGCTCCTCCAGCAGCGCCTCCTCGCCGCCTCCGACCCCGACGACCTGGGCGACGCCGTCAAGACAACGCTTCAGGACGCCCGCGCCCGCGCCACCCCCTCGACCGCGCTCACCGGCCTCTCCCGCCTCGACGACGGCGCCTGGCGACTGCGCGTCGGGGGCTCCGGCGTGCCCGACGTGATCCTCCTCGACGCCGACGTGGACCGCATCTCCCCCACCCTCGATCGCCGAATTGACCGGGCCACGGCGAGCTGGCGGGTGGTCCGCGCCGTCCCCGACCACCTCGGCGGCCCCGAGCTCGTCGAGACCATCGACGTCTGCGGGCCCCACCTGGAGTGTGTGCCGACGCTCTCCCAGCTCGACGCCTTCGAGGGCCCGCTCCCCACCACCGCCTTCCACCCGCTCGTCGTGCAGCTCGACGGCCACACCGCCCACCTCGCCCACGCCCCCGATCGGGACAACCCCTGGGTGCGCCTCGCCATCGTCCAGGGCGACGACGAAGCCGACGCCGCCACCCTCGACCGCGCAGAGCGGCTGGCCAGCGGGCTGCACAGCCGTCGGGTGCAGGGACTGCTGCTGGTCAGAACTGGTAGTAGATGAACGGCTGCGCGGCGGGCGCGGCGACCAGCAGGAGCAGCGCGACCCCGCCGAAGACGAGGGCCCGGCGGACAGGCCCGACGCGATTGAGCAGGTCTTCGTCGTACCAACGGAAGGCCGCGGCGTGGAGCACCAGCAGCACCAGCAGGGCCGGCCAGCCGTAGCGGAATATGTCTTCACCGTCGGGGGCGAGCACGACCATGCGGCGCAGTGCGACGAGGCCGTCGGCGACGCTGCTGACGCGGAAGAACAGGAAGCTCGGCATCATGAAGGCGCCGATGAGCACGACGCCCACCAGTCGCTTGCCGGGGTAGTCCGGCAGTCGCAGCCCCCATCGCTTCGCGAAGTAGGACAGCAGGTGGACGGCACCGTTGAACAGTCCCCAGACGGCGAAGGTGGGACCAGCACCGTGCCAGATGCCGAACAGCAGCCACAGCAGCATGATGTTGAAGACTGCCCGCGGCACGGGCACGCGGGTGCCCCCCAGCGGCTTGAAGACATAGTCGCCGAACCAGCGGGCGATGGTGATGTGCCAGCCGCGGCGGTAGCCCAGGGGCGTGCCCTGCATCCACGGACTGTCGAAGTTCCGCGGAAGGGTCAGCCCGAACAGGTGCGCCAGCCCCCGCGCCATCGTCGAGTAGCCCGAGAAGTCGCAGTAGATCTGGGCGGCGAAGAGCAGCGCGGCCACACCCACGCTGGCGCCGGTGTACAGCTCGGGGCGGCGCATGACCGGGTCGATGAGGGCGCCGATGTTGTCGGCGATGACGACCTTCTTGACCAGGCCCAGGGCGAACAGCTCGGCGCCTTGGACGATCTCGCGACGGGCGGGCGTGCGGTTGGCGCGGAGCTGGGGGAGGAAGTCGTCGGCGCGGAGGATGGGGCCGGCGATGAGCTGCGGGAAGAAGGCCACGAACAGCGCGAAGTCGATGGGATCGCGGCAGGCCGGCGTCCGCTTCCGGTAGACGTCGATGGTGTAGGACAGCGTCTGAAAGGTGTAGAAGCTCAGGCCCGCGGGGACGAGCCCCCACACGTGGAAGGCCTGCGTGGACAGCGCCTGCTGCCAGTCGCCGACGCCGAGGGCGGCCAGGGCGAAGGGCAGGTACTTGAAGCCCACCAGGACGCCGAGGTTCACGAGCAGCGACAGCGCCAGCAGCAGGCGGCGGAGGCCCGTGCGCTCCGTGCGCGCCAGCAGGAGGCCCACGGCGTAGTCGATCCCGGTGCTCAGCCAGAGCAGCGGCAGGAAGCGGGGGTCGCCGCCGGCGTAGAACAGGTAGCTGCCGACCAGCAGCACGGCCTTGCGGGAGCCGCGCCCCCCCCACAGCCACAGCAACCAGACCACCGGCAGGAAGATGGCGAAGGAGAAGCTGTTGAACAGCATCAGCGCACGCCCTGGGAGGCGAGCGCGTCGCGCACGGCGGCGGTGAAGATGCGCTGTCCGCGGTGTCCGAGGTGCACGGCGTCACGGAAGGCGAGGGCCCCGAACTCCGCGCCATCCAGGCCCCGGCCCGTGTCGAGGAGCACGAAGTGTTCCTGCGCGGCTTCCGCGGCGCAGTGTTCGTGCACCTGTCGGGTCGGCGCCAGCTTCGCCACGTCGGGGTGGATGGGGGCCAGGGCGACGATCAACGGGATGTCCGCATCCCGAGCGGCGGCAGCGATGAGACGGAGGGCGCGCAGGTTGCGGTCGTCCACCTGGCGCCGCGCGTCGATGATCAGATCAGCGACGTGCCGCGCCCCATCGGCGAGCGCCCGCCCAGCCACCGGGTCCTTGTCGCGCGGGTCCTCGGAGCCCCCCATGTCGTCGCCCCGTAGCAGCAGGCCCCGCAGCTCAGCTCGGTAGCGCAGCCAGCGGCTGGCGGTGCGCAGCACCCGGTCAGCGACACCCACCCGGTCGGCCCACAGTCCTCGCCAGCCGTCGATCCGCCACGCGACGAGGGGGTCGAACAGGCGCGGTGCGTCCTCGTCGAAGCGCGCACCCAGGTCGGCCGGACCACACACCAGCACGAGGGCCTCGGGCTCCAGCGCGAGGGCTGTGGGCACCAGCATCGCCGTGTTCCACAGCGGGGATGCGTTCAGGCCGAGGTTCACGACGGCGGCCGGCCCACCGAGCTGCGGGCCGAGGATCCGCTCGTCGACGTCCTGCGCCGCCACACTGCTCCCGAGGATGACGACCCGGACGTCCTCTCCCGCCGCGACGGCTTCCTGGGCCTGGTGCAGGACCAGCTCGGTCCGCGGCGGCTGGCCGATGGCGAAGCGCCCCAGCCACTCCCACCACAGCGGGGACGCGCGCAGCGCCGCCTCGGCGATTCCCAGGGCGAGGAGGGGACCGACGATGACGCCAAGGAACGCGCGAGTGGCCACGGACCGCTGGCTCACCACCCGCCTCGACCGCGATGTGACAGGGGCCATCTCCTCGGTGGACTGGGGCGCGGCTCAGCGCCGCCGCAAGAGCACCGCGTGAAAGCGCTGCGTGCCGCCACGTGGCGTGCGATGGAGCTCGAGGCGGTGCACCAGCAACTCGAAGTCGTCGGGTCCGACCAGCTCCAGCAGCTCGTCGGGTCCGTATCGCACGACCGGCAGCCCGCTGCAACGTTCCGGGCCGTCGAGGGCGAAGGTCGAGATCACGGCGTGGCCACCGGGTCGCAGTGCCCGGCGCAAGGCCGCAACGTAGGCGTCGCGGTCGGCGGCGATCGTGAGGAAGTGCACCACCGCCCGATCGTGCCAGAGGTCCCAGGTCCGCTGCGGTGTCCACGCGGTGACATCAGCGCAGATGGTCGCCACGCGACCGCCGAGCTCTTCCGCCATGGCCGTCAGCGCCGCATCCGAGACATCGACGAGGGTGATGTCGTCGTGTCCGCGGTCCAGGAGGTGCTGCGCGAGCGTCGATCGACCGGCGCCGATGTCGACAACGCTGGCGCCGGGATCCGTCGCCGCGGCGATGAGCTGCAGGCTCACCACAGGCTCCGCCTGGAACCAGGTCAGTTCCTCCCGGTCCCGACTGCGGTAGATCTCGTTCCAGTGATGAGCACGGTCGATCAGCACGGACAC
Source organism: uncultured Enterobacterales bacterium (assembly GCA_964599085.1). GTDB lineage: Bacteria > Myxococcota_A > UBA796 > UBA796 > UBA2385 > J125. The sequence continues at coordinate 19,650 of CAZRFD010000077.1, forward strand.
TCCTGGTTCTCGGAGCAGGCCACGGTGACGATACTATTCAATCGAACCATTGAATGTGGATCTCCGTGAACGCGCGCCAATACAAGGACCGCGTCTACGAGACCCTCGCGCGCATGGGCCGCGGGCTCGGCAACGCCCACAGGCTGGAGCTGCTCGACCTGCTGGCGCAAGCGCCGCGCTCCGTGGACGAGCTGGCGCGGGGCACGGACCGACCGGTGGCCAACACCTCCCAGCACCTCCAGGTGCTCCGCCGTGCCGGCCTCGTCCAGAGCCAGCGGCGCGGCAGCCGCAGCATCTACTCCCTGGCCCCGGCTGCAGGCCCCGTGCTGGCCCTGCTCCGCGGCCTCGCCGATCGCCAGCTCGCTGAGCTTGCCCACGCCCGGCGTGCCTACGACGCCCTGCATCCGGGCGTCCAGGACATCTCCAGCGTCGAGGTGGCTGCCGGTCTGCTCTCCGGGGCGCTGCTCCTCATCGACGTCCGCTCGCCCGACGAGTACGCCCACGGCCACATCGCCGGTGCCCGCAACCTTCCGCTGGACCTGCTGGACGCCTCACTGGACGATCTACCGCACGACGTCGAGATCGTCGCCTGCTGCCGCGGGCCCTGGTGCAGCTACGCGGTCGTCGCCGTGGAGCACTTGCTCGCCGCCGGTTTCCGCGCGCGCCGCTTCGACTTCGGAGTCGACGACTGGCGGCTGGTCGGGGGCCAGGTCGAGACAGGGCCAGCGCGCTGACCCGCCAGCGCGCTCACTCCACCTCGGTTCCGACGGCGTCCTCGACCTGCTCCAACACATCCATGGCGCGATCCGTGTACACGTTCGTCGTCACCATCACGGCGCGCTGCCGCTGCGGCTCGATGACCGCCCAGGCCAGCCACATGGTGTTGCTGCCGGCGTGCGCGAGTGTCGGACCGTCATCCTCCTCCCCGACCAGCCAGCCACCCGCGTAGTCCCCGATCGGTTCGTGGAGGTGCGCGAAGCTGTCGGCGCTCAACAGGTCCGGCTCGCCCAGCTCGGCGTTCAGGTGCAGGCGCAGGAACTCGCCCCACGACGACAGCGGGCAGTGCACCGTCCCCGCCGGGCCCAGCCCGGGCGGGTTGTCGGCGCCCTCCGTCGTGGGATCGACCGGAACGAGGTCGCCGTCGACATCGCTGTGGCCCCAGGGCTCGTCGAGCAGGCCCGCCCCCAGCGGCGGCCCGAAGCCACAACCCTCCATCGACAGCGGCTCGAACAGCCGGCGGGTGAGCAGGTCCTGCCAGCACTCGCCCGTCGCCTGCTCGATCGCAGCGCCGAGCAGGATGTAGCCGGCGTTGGAGTAGGCGTAGCTGCCCGGCGTCTCTGCGGGCGGAAGGGACAGGAGCGCGTCGGAGAACCACCGACGGCCCTCGCAGCCGTCGCTGTAACCCCACAGCCCGGACCAGAGGCTGGGGTGGTCTTCGTAGATGGAGCTGTCGGCGCCACCCTGGTGGTGCAGCAGGTCGTCGAGGGTCACGCCCGCCCAGCCCGGGTCCAGATCGGTGCGAGGAAAGGCGTCGGCGAGGGTCGTGTCCCACGACAGCAGCCCGTCCTCTACGACCATGGCCAGCAGCGTCGCCGTCATGGCCTTGGTGTCGGACCCGAGGTGCCACTGGTCGGTCGTGTCGACCGGATTGTCCTCGGTGATGTTGCGCAGGCCGGCGGCGCCGATGCCAGCCAGCCCCTGGGGCTTGACCACGGCGGCGGCGATGGCCGGCATGCGCTCGCCGAGCAGCGCTTCGTCGACGATGGGGCCGAGGTCGACGACCTCCAGCTCGGCCGCGCCGGTGTCGTCAGTGGCTGTCGACCCGCTGAACGGGTGATCGGCCGCCATGCACGCGGACAGGGACAGGGCACAGAGGGCGATGGAAGGACGGAAGAACCGCATGATCTCGCTCACTTTGCCGCGGCTCCACCATACACGGCGCCGAGCGCACCCGCGATCAGCCGCCGGCCTCCGCCCCGACGGCGGCCGCCGCGCCTTGCTCGACCGGCGCTTCGACCCAGAGAACACCGCGCAGATCTCCCACCGCGTAGCCGGTAGCGGCGTCCTTCGGGTAGCGCTCGGCGAGGGCGGTGGCGACGTCCGCGGCGAGGCCGTCGGCGGGTCCATGACAGGCGACACACAGCGCCTCGACCTGCATCGGGACGACGAGGTGTGCGACCCGGGCGCCGTCAACCTCCACGATGCCGGCCTGGGGGGCGAGGCCCTCGGCCTTGCGTTCGCCCGTGGCCTGCAGCCAGGCCTGCACCCAGGGCGGACCAGCGTTCTCGGGGTTGCGTAGCCGCAACGAAGAGCGACCGATGGTCACACCCGAGTCCGCCGCGACCTGCGCGGCGACCTGGGGCGCGCGCTCGTTGCAGACGGCGATCCCGTTGCCGGGCCCGCCCTCGGCGATGGCCGCCTTCAGCTCGCCCTTCAGGGCGCCCCCCATGGCCTTGGCGGCGGCCCTGGCGGCTGCGACCGCGGCCTGTTCGGCGGGGGTGGTGGGGGCCGTCCCCAGGTCGGCGACGGTGGCCGCGGCGGGCGGCGGCGCGACCGGTGTCGGGGCGGCAGCCGGCGCGGGGACGGCGGCGGGACCGGCGTCCGGCGCCGCGTCATCCGGGGTTGCGCAGGCGAGGGCGAGGAGGAGAGACAGCATCGGTGCTCCTGGGATGTCCGAGAGCCTCGCAAGTGCCGTGCCAGCGAGGCCGGGCGGACAACCGTGTGCCAGCGGCCCACGATGGCCCACGAAGGTCGAATCCGGTCAGCTTCGGTCCCGATGGCACAGCGGTCCAGCGGCCCGCGCGGGCGCTCAGCGCTCGCCCCCCACCTGCTGCAGCAGTCGCCACACGCTGTCGTCGATGTCGCTGCCCTTGGCCTGCTCGTCGGCGATGAACTGCTCGACACGCACGCGCGCCCGGTCCGGCTGCCCCGCCTGGAGTGCCGCCACCGCGAAGTCGAGGCGCTCGCGCTGCAGGTCCATCATGAATTCGCTGGCGGGTGGGTGCTCCAGTGCCTGCTCCCACAGGTCGAGGCCGGGCTCCACCCGGCCATCCATGACGAGCAGGCGACCGACGAGCTTCTGCGCCAGCGGGTTGTCGGGTTCCATGCGCAGCTCGGCGACGTACAGCGAGCGCTCGCTGGCCCACTGACCGATGCGCACCACGGCTTGCGGCGCCCACGCCAGGCTCCATGCCACGAGGACGGCCGCACCCAGGGCCTTCCGTCGCTTGCTGCCACGCCATGCCCCCCCGAGGAAGGGCCAGGCCAGCACCAGCGGCATGTAGAGGTAGCGGCTGGACTGCTGCCCGAAACCGAGGGCGGCCATCGCCCCGGGGGACACCATCACCACCCACACGCCGATGGCCGACGCCACGAAGCGCCCCCCTGTCCACCCTCGCCGGGCGGCCAGGGCCCACGCGACCAGCCCCGACAGGGCCAGCGCCAGGCCAAGGACCGAGATCGGCTGGTGGCCGGGCACCACGGCGTGCGTGAAGCCGGCGCGCACCGGCATCATGAGCGGCCAGCGCAGGTAGTCGGTCCACAGCCCCAGGAAGTCCGACCAGACCATCAGGTCCAGCGCGCTGTTCTCGAAGTCGCCGACGATGGCGCGGTGCCAGCGACCGTGCACCAGCGCCACCGGCGCCAGCACCGCAGCGATCGCCACCGCCCGCCGCCACCAGCCGAAGACGAGCAACACGCCGACCAGGGCGGCGGCGAACGCAACCGCGCTCTCCTTGCAGAGCAGCGCGAGGAACAGCGCCAGTCCCGGCCCCAGCAGGCGCACGGCGGCCACCCTCGACAGCAGCGCGGCGACGCCCAGCAACAGGAAGGTGGCGGCCATCAGGTCGTAGGTGTCGGCACACCAGCCGACGGCGTCAGGGACCAGCGGATGCACGGTCAACGCGATGGAGACCAGCGCGCCGGTGAGCAGCGACGACAGCGTGGTCGGACCGGGGGCGACGCCGCGCTCCAGGCTGCAGCCTCGGGCAAAGGCGTTCCCCAGCGCGGTGATCAAGACGACGTTGACGAGGTGAAACGCGACGTTCAGCAGCCGAAACACCGTCGGCGTGCGCCCGAAGGCCTCTCCCACGAGCTGGTAGACCGTCGAGGTGAGCGGGCGCCAGAGGTAGCCCCCCGCGATGCCCTGGGCGTGGAGGTGGGTGGACTTCGTCCACTCACCGGCGATGTCCCCCGGGTGCAGGTGGTTGAGCAGCAGCGGCCAGTCGTCGCTGATGAAGTCGGCGTGCAGCGCAGGGGGCACGTAGATGGCGCCGGCCACGACCAGCGGCAGCAGCCAGAGCGCGGCCGCCACCGCCGGCCGCGGCGGCATCTGCCAGGGGGTCGGGGCCGACGTGGTCATGGCCGGCGAGTATGGCACGCCCGCGGCAAGCCGCAGCTCTCACGCGGATTGCGGCGCCTGCGTCGGCAGTGCACGACGTTTCGCCTGTACGTAACGCAAATCTGCGTTACGCTTTGCCAGCCATCCGCAGGAGGCCCCCGTGAAGCTCGGAATCGACCTCGGAACCACCCGCACCATCGTCGCCGCCGTGGACCGCGGCCACACCCCCATTGTCCTCTTCGATGACGATGCCGACGGCGTGGACGCGTGGCCCACCCTCGCCGCCACCGACGGCTCGACCTGGGCGTTCGGCCCCGATGCCGCCCGCCGGCTGGCCGACCCCGGCTGGCAGGGCGTCCGCGGGCTCAAGCGCATGCTGGGCGGCCGCCTGGCCGGGCCGGCGCGCCGGGTACCCGCGGGCGACCAACCCACGGTGGCTGCCCTGCTGACCGCCTACCTCGCAGCACTCCGCGACGCCCTGCTTCACCACAGCAACCTGCCCCGCGACCCCGACGACGACCGTCTGGAAGTCATCGTGGCCGTCCCTGCCGCCGCCAGCAGCACCCAGCGCTTCCTGACCCTGCAGGCCTTCCGCGACGCCGGCTTCGATGTCCACGGCATGCTCAACGAACCCGCCGCGGCCGCCATCGAGTACGCCGATCGACACGCCCGCACGCTGAACAGCCGGCGCCAGCAGGTGCTCGTCTACGACCTCGGGGGCGGCACCTTCGACGCCACCCTGGTGGAGCTTGGCGGCGGCGGCCACCGGGTCCTGGCCCACGCCGGTCACAACCACCTCGGCGGCGAAGACCTCGACGCCGCACTGCTGGCGCTTGCCCTGCAGCAGGCCGGCGTCGACTGGGAGGCGCTGCCCCCCGCCGCCATCGTGCGCCTGCTCGAGCACTGCCGCCAGGTCAAGGAAGCCATCCGTCCGGCGACCCGCCGGGTGGTGGTCGAGCTGGGCGCGCTGCTCTCTCCCGCGGAAGCGGGCTCCGCGGGCATCGCGCCCGACCTCGCGGTCACCGTGCCGCTCGACCACTTCCACGAACGCATCGCGCCCCTGCTCGCCGAGACCTTCGAGACCGTCGCAGAGCTGGCCGGCGACGGCGCTCAGGGTCTGGAAGACGGCGGCATCGCGGGCGTGTACGTCGTCGGCGGCGCCAGCAGCCTGCCCCTGGTCGCTCGCCAGCTCCGCGAGCGCTACGGACACCGGGTCCATCGCTCGCCCTACCCGGCCGGCGCCGTCGCCATCGGCCTGGCGCTGGCCCTGGACGGCGACGTCGTGGTGCGGGACCGGCTCTCCCGGCACCTCGGCGTCTTCCGCGAGTGGGAGGGCGGTCAGCGCATCAGCTTCGACCCGGTGCTCGGCCCGGACACGCCGGCGGATGGCAAGCCCATCGTCCGCCGCTACCGCCCGGTCCACACCATCGGGCACTTCCGCTTCGCCGAGTGCGACCGGCTCGCCGCCGACGGTACGCCGGCCGGTGACCTCACCCCCGCGGGCGAGCTGCGCGTCCCGTTCTCGCCGGCAGACCGCGCCTCCGCCGCCAGCACCGCCGTCGCCCCGCTCCAGGGCCCTCCGCCCCTGGTCGAGGAACAGTGGACGGTCGACGCCGACGGCACCGTGACCGTCGCCTTCACCGACGTCGACAGCGGCTGGCGCATGGAGCACCGCATCCACGCCTGAGGGCCGGGCCCCACGGGCGTTGCTCCGTGCTTCTGAGACAACGGGTGTCGCCATGAGATACCCACCTGCATGCGCATCGCCCGCATCGACCTGTGGCACGTCGCGGTCCCGCTGGACGCGCCCTTTCATCCTGCCTGGATCCCCGGCTTCCGCCAGGTTGAGAACCGCTTCGACCTGCTCCGCCTGACGACGGCATCGGGCATCATGGGCTGGTCGGCCATGCCAGCCATGGGCGCAGAGCGGGAGGGCTGGGGCGAGCTGCTCGGCAGCTACGTCCTCGGGGAACGCGCCGACGACCTCGCCAACATCCGCCAGCGCATCCGGGAGCTGGGCTACCTCGGCCACCGGGCCGGGGGGCTGCTGGAGCCCGCCTGCTGGGACATCGTGGGGAAGGCCCGCGAGCTGCCCGTGCACCGCTTGCTCAACGCGGACCTCGGCGCGCCGGTCGACCGTGTCCGACTGTACGCATCGACCGGCGAGGTCCGCAGCGGCACGGCCCGCGTCGCAGAGGTGCAGGACCGCCTGGCCGAGGGCTTCGACGCCGTCAAGCTCCGCGTGCACGCCGACACCCTCGACGAAGACATCGATCAGCTCCGCGCCGTGCGCCAGGAGTGCGGCGATGACGTCGTCCTCGGCGTCGACGCCAACCAGGGCTGGCGCGTGGCGGCCATCGCCGACTGCGCTCGCTGGGACGCCGACCGAGCGCGCGCCTTCTGCGACGCAGCCGCCGACGTCGGCGTGGCCTGGGTCGAAGAACCGCTGCCCATGGACGACTATGCCGGGCTCGCCGCGGTCACGGCGGCCACTCCTGTCGCGATTGCAGGGGGAGAGCTGAACAACCACGGCCTGCCTGAGCTGAAGCACATGATCGCCGCCGGCTGCTACGACTGGTACCAGCCCGATGCCTGCATGGTCGGCGGCATCTCGGAAGCCTGGGCCATCCAGCAGCACGCGATCGCCGCCGGCGCCAGCTACTCGCCCCACACCTGGACCAACGGCATCGGCTTCGCCATCAACCTCCAGCTCTTCGCAGCGTCGGCGGGCCGGGCCGACAAGCGCCTGGAGTACCCGCTGGACCCGCCGGGCTGGACGCCAGCGGGGCGCGACGGCCTGCTGACCCGGCCGTTCCTGCACGAGCGTGGCTGGCTGCCCGTGCCACAGGGCCCGGGGCTCGGCATCGACATCGATCGCGCCGCGCTGCGCCGCTTTGGCCGCCACTTCTACACCGCCACGCGCGCCCGGGTGGCGGCCCACGCCGTCCTCGACCGCGGCCTCTCCCTGGCCCGCCACCTCGGCGGCATCCGCCAAGGTCGCCTCGACGCCCGCGACGCGAAACTCCAGACCGACGGCGGCGACCCCTTCCTCGACCCGCTCCGCGCCCTGGGGCCCGCGGGCCGGCCCCCGACCGCAGGGGGCGCCCCCTGACCCGCAGGCTATCGGTCCTGGCGTTCCTGCTCGGGGGGCTGCTGCTCACCCTGGCGGCGTGGCGCGGCGCGCGCACCCACGAGCAGCGCCTGGCCCAGGAACGGCACGCCGCCCTGGTCGAGCAGGCCGGCAGCGGCATGTTCATGGCGCTGGAGCGCGAGGTCGCCGCCGAGCTGGCGGTCCTGCCAGCCCTGACCAGCTTCTACGACAGCTCCCAGGCCGTCGAGCCCGCGGAATTCCGGACCTTCACGGCCGACGCCCTGAGGCGCTTCGGCGGGCTGGTGGCGTTGATGTGGGCGCCCGCCGTCGAGCCAGGCGGGGTCGACGACTTCCTCGCGGCGGCGGCCCGCGACGGCGTCCCGCTCGACGGCGTGTTCACACGCGACCCCGCCGGCCTCCGCGTCCCCTCCTCCTCGACCGCGACCGTCTTCCCGGTGCTGTTCGCCGAACCCCACGCCCTCCGCGCCGGGGACGTCGGCCTCGACCTGGCCAGCCAACCACAGACCCGCGATCTGCTGGCCGCCGCAGTCCAAAGCGGGACCCTCCAGACCAGCCAGCCGCTCCGCCTGGACCCCGAGCTGACCGACTCCGACCAGCTCGTGGCCATCGCACCGGTCTATTCACACAACGGCCACCGGACCCTGCGCGGCGGCGTCCTCGGCCTCTTCGACATCCACAAGCTGGCCAAGGCCGCCCTGGCGGCCGATCCCCACGTGAGCATGACCGAGGGCGGCGTCGACCTGTACATCTACGCTGACGATGGGCCCGCCGACCGCCTGCCCCTCCACATCCACCCCGCGCCGGGCCTCTCACCACCCGACAAGCTCCCGCTCGACCTTGTCCTGACCAACCTGCACGCGGTGCACCGTCTCGATGTCACCGGCACGAGCCTGCTGACCGTGGCACGCCCCCGCGTGCTGCGGCCGTCGGCCGCGCCGGGGCTGTTCTCATGGACCGTGCTGCTTTCTGGCCTCGCGCTCACCAGCGCGCTCGGCGCCGTCTTCCAGGCGCTGACAGGGCGAAACCGCCTGATCGCCGAGCTTGTCGACACCCGCACGGCCGAGCTGGCCCGAGCCAACCTCGCCATCGCCGAGCGTGAGCGCCACCTGCAGGCCATCGTGGACACCACCCTCGACGGCATCCTCACCATCGACCACACCGGGCAGATCCTGACCGCCAACCCCGCCGTCGGGCGGCTCTTCGGCTACAGCCCCGAAGAGCTGATCGGCCAGCACGTCACGATCCTGATGCCTGACCACGCCGCCGTCGTGCACAGCAAGGGCTTCGCCCAGCACATGCAGGGCAACCGGGCCCGCATCGTGGGCTCGACCAGCGAGGTGCAGGGACGCCGCAAGAACGGCAGCCTGTTCGACGCCGAGCTGTCCATCGGCGAGCTTCGGGGCGCCGGCCCGCCGAACTTCCTCGGCGTCGTCCGCGACATCTCACAGCGCAAGGAGGTCGACAAGCTCAAGGACCGGTTCATCTCCACCGTCAGCCACGAGCTACGCACGCCGCTGACGTCGATCCTGGGCTCCCTGGAGCTGCTGCGTGACGGCATCGTCGGGCCGCTGCCAGAGGGCGCCGACCGCATGGTGACGCTCGCCTACGACAGCGGCGAGCGACTGGTCCGGCTCATCAACGACATCCTCGACCTGGAGCGGCTGGGGACGGGGCGGATGGAGCTGCACAAGACCGAGTTCGAAGCTGGCCAGCTGCTCTCCCAGGTGTGCTCTTCCCTACAGGGGCTGGCGGGGGTTCGCGACGTCAGGCTGGAGATCGAGCCTGTCGCCGAGCCCATGCACGTCCACGCCGACCGCGATCGCCTCGTCCAGGTGCTGACCAACCTCGTCGGCAACGCCGTGCGCTTCTCCCCCGCAGGGGGCCGGGTGCGGCTGGGAGTCGAGCGCGTTGGAACGGCCACCGTGTTCCGGGTAGGCGACGAAGGCCCCGGCATCCCCGAGGAGTTCCGCCCGCGGCTGTTCGCCCCCTTCTCCCAGGCCGATGCCGGTGACACCCGCCGCCTGGGCGGCACGGGCCTGGGCCTGTCCATCGCCAAGGCCATCATCGAAGAACACGGCGGCCAGATCTGGTACAACACGGAAGAGGGTAACGGCACGACCTTCTTCTTCAGCGTGCCCGGACTCGACGGCACCGCCCCCGGAACCCGGCCATGACGCGCACCCCGCTCATCCTGCACGTCGACGACGACCCGGCCATTCGTGAGATCGTGCGCCTGCTGCTCGAGAAGCTGGGCGGCTACCGCGTCGCCAGCGTAGCCGGTGGCGCAGAAGCGCTGACCTCGGTGTCCGCCGAGCGGCCGGACCTCGTCCTTCTCGACGTGATGATGCCGGGCATGTCGGGGCCCGAGACCCTCGCCGCTCTTCGCGCCCGGCAGGAGTGCGCGTCGCTGCCGGTCGTCTTCCTCACCGCCAAGGTCCTTCAGAGCGAGATGGAGCAGCTCGCCCGACTCGATCCGGCCGGCATCATCCAGAAGCCCTTCCGCGGCGAAGACCTCGTCGCCGCCGTCGGCTCCGTGCTCGCCGGTGGGAGCTGCTGAGCGGCTCGCACCGCACTGTCAGTGGTCGACCACCAGCTCCAGCTCACCCGTCGCGAAGCGGGACAGCCAGACACCACCGGTGACCGGGTCGTAGCCGGCCCAGTGACCACCGCCGTAGATGTCCTCGCTGTGATCCCAGGTCGCGCCGCCCTGCCAGTGGAAGCCGTCGTCGTCATCGAGCAGGAGCCGCCCCCCGCGCAGCGCGATGACCCGATCAGCGTCCACATCGGGACGACCGTCCGTGGTGAGGCGATCCATGTCCATGCGGTGGGGCCCGACGTAGACCTCGAAGGCGCTCGTGAACAGGCTGTCCTTCTTGAGGTCCACCGGCAGTCGCTCCTGGTGCAGCAGCGTGCCGTCGTCGTCGAGCACCGTCACCCGGGCGTCTCGGGTGCGCAGTGTCCAGATTCGGCCCCGACCGTCCACGCCGATGGACAGCGTGCCGGGATCGTCGGGGTAGGTGCGTTCGAGGGGGTCACCCAGTGAGGTCTCCCAGAGCAGCTCGCCGTCGAGGCTGAGCGCACGCACGACGTCCAGGCCACCAGCCGCAAGGTAGATCACGTCGTCGAGCACCGCCATCTCCCCGAAGACCAGGGCGGTGTTGGCCCGCTCGTCGTCGAAGAGCACCTCGGCTTCCCAGGTGTCGGCGTCGAGCCGGACGAGGCGGTCCGCCCCCGTCTCGTAGACGGTGACACTGGACCCGTCCGCCGCCCAGAACAGGTCGTTGGGCCAGCCATCGGTGTCATAGGAGGCGACCCGCTCGTCGCCATCGAAGAGCTGGACGGTCCCACCGAGGCGATCGACGACGGCGATCCGACTTGGATCGGTGGGCGAGGTACGCACGACGGAGGGGGTGTAGCCGGTCTGGATGCGCGTGCGCTCGCCATCTACGGTGGTGGCCCACACCTCGCTGGTGTCTTCGGAGGTCGACACCATGACCCCGGCCTCCTCCGACCAGGCACCGAACTGGCTGTTGCCGCCCGCGTGGAAGCTGGTCACCACCTCACCGTCGACGATCCGCAGCGCATCGCCCCAGGTGAGACCCGTGTCCTCGTCGGTGCCGGCGTGCTTGTGGATCGTCCAGACGCCGTCCTTGCCGTCGACGCTCAGATCGCCCAGCTCGTCGGCGGGAGCTGCGAAGGCTTCCAGACCCTCGTCCGCCCAGCGGTAGATCTCCGAGCCGGTGGCGGCCAGCACTCCGTCATCCCCCAGGACGACGGACCCCAGCGGATCACCCAGCAGCGCACGGTCCAGCTCGTCGAAGCTGTCGGCGTCGAAGGACACGATCTCGCCCCCGGATCCGGGCCGACGCATGGACACGACGACCTCGCCGCCACCGACGTCGAAGCGCAGGGGCTCCCCGGCCAGGGCAAGCTCGTCGCAGGAACCGTCCGGATCGACGCGCACGACGGCGAAGCCGTCCGGCGCCCGTCCAGCCGCCCACAGCGCCCCCCCATCGGCATCCCAGCGCATGTCCATGGCGTCGTCGAGGCAGAGATCGACGCTGTCGATCGCCCCGCTCGCGAGATCGATCTGCCAGGCGCCGTCGATCTCCCGATCGGCGACGAAGACCAGCCCGTCGTCAATGTCGGCCGCCAGCAAGGGGTACTCCAGCATCTCCGGCAGCTCGATCACGTCGGACAGCACCCCGTCTGCGAGGTCCACCACACCGATGGTCGGCGCATGTGCCGAGCTGACGAAGGCCGTCGTCCCAGCAACGTCGAGGTGGATGGGTGCCGGCACGTTGCCGGCGTCCGGCGTCACGTCAAGCTGCCGCACGGCGCGCCAGGCGCGGGCACCCGCACCGCCACCGACGGGGCCCACGCGGGCGGAGGACCCGCTTGCTCTGAGGAGGTCCCGCTGGGCAGGGTCATCGGCGGGCGAGCACGCCGCCACCAGCAAGAAGAAGACGCAGGAGTACACGGCTCGGGTGTGGCTGCGCATGGCAGACCTCCGGGCAAGGGACATTCGACAACTGCCCGCAAGGAACCCCCACACAGACCGCCTGTCCAGTCGCGCGATGTCTTCAACGATGGGGGGGTGTCACGACCGACGCACACCAGGACCGTCCAACCGCGCGTCCGGTCGCACTGCCTGGACCAGCCGGGCCTCGTGCATAGGCAAGCACTGGATCCCGCGGCCAGAGCCACCGCACCGGAGGCGCTGTGATCATCCTGCTGTTTCTGGTGGGCTGTGCGTCCACGCCGACCCACCCCTACGCGGCCCTGCCCGAGACCGTGGCGCTGGACTGGGACCGGGAGGCCCTCCGCCGACACATGGACCAGCACCTGCTGCACGTCCAGACCGCACGCGACGCCACGCTCCAGGGTGACCTGGACGAGGCCCGCACAGCGCTGCGGTGGCTGGCCGAGCACGAGACCTTCCCCGGCGAGCCCGAGGCGTGGGGGGAGTGGGCGCAGAACATGCGGACCTACGCCAGCTTCGGCGCCACCGCCAACGACGCCGCAGAGGTCGGTCGCGCCGTCGGCGCCATCGGGACACAGTGCGGCGGCTGCCACGCGTCGCTCCATGTCACCCCCCGCACCCCCGAGGGAAGCGAGCCTCCTGCGGCGACCAGCGGCGTCATCGGCCATGCGGCGCGACACGGCTGGGCGTCCGACCGGCTGTGGTCCGCGCTGATCCTCCCATCGGACGTGGCCTGGCGCGACGCGCTGTTCGCGATCCGGGAGCCGGCCATCAGCCTCGATGCGCTGCAGCTCAACGACGACCAGCGGGCCGCAACGGCCGTCTACGTCGACACGCTCGCGCTGCTGTCACAGGCATCGTACGAGTTCGACGATCCACTGGGCCGCGCCGCGACCTATGGGCACATCCTGAGCACCTGCGCGGGCTGCCACAGCGCCGCCGCGTCGACAGGCGATCGCTGACGCGTCAGGCTGCCGCGTTCCTCGTGCTGCCGACCGAGAATGCTGCTACCGTCCGGGAGTACGTCCCACGGACCCCGGAGACCCTGATGCGCCACCTCTCTCTCGTCGTGCTCCTCGGCCTGCCCCTCAGCATGCTCGCCTGCGGCGACAAGGGGGGGGACGACACCGGCACTCCCACCGACGGCGGCAGCACCGACGGCGGCAGCACCGACGGCGGAAGCACCGACGGCGGCAGCACCGACGGCGGCGGCACCGATGGCGGCGGCACCGATGGCGGCAGCCCCGACGGGGGCTCGGGCGACGGCGGCATGGGCGACGGAGGCTCGGGCGACGGCGGCATGGGCGACGGAGGCTCGGGCGACGGAGGCTCGGGCGACGGTGGCATGGGCGACGGTGGCATGGGCGACGGCGGCGGCTTCGGCGACGGCGGTACGGGCGACGGCGGCGGCTTCGGCGACGGTGGCATGGGCGACGGCGGCGGCTTCGGC
>CAZRFD010000078.1:0-32823 GCA_964599085.1 uncultured Enterobacterales bacterium
CCTTGTCGGAGCCGCCCCAGCGCCAGCTCAGCAGGCCGTCGCCGTCGACGTCGAGGGCGTCGATGGCGTCGAGCACCTGGGGCAGGGGGCCGATGTGGTGGCTGCCGGACTGGGGGATGCCCGTCTCGACCAGCAGCGCGCGCATCGCATTCGGGGACAGCGGCACGCCGAAGGTGGTGATCGTGTAGTCCTGGACCAGGGTGACCGCCGTGGCCACCACCGGCGTCGCCGAGCTGGTGCCGTTGAAGCGCGCGGTGTAGCGCTGCAGCGGATCGCCGTCGATCTCGGCGAGGTCGCCGTAGGCGAGGGTGGTGACCAGCTCGCCCCAGCCCTGCAGGTTCACGCGGCTGCCGTAGGTCGAGAACGACAGCGCCTGGTGGGAGCTGTCCGCCGAGCCCGCGCCCACCAGGATGGCACCGGAGTCGCCGAGCGCCTGGTAGGAGGCATAGGCTGAGGAGTCCAGGTCCTGGGTGCCGTTGCCGGCCGCGCCGACGACGATGACGCCGGCGTCGGTGCCCGTCTTCACGACGGCCCAGACGTTGGGGTCCAGCTCGGCGGGGCCGTAGGCCGAGGCCCCGCGGGTCGAGGTCTGCATCTCGAGGACGACGACGTCGCCGGCGTCGCTGTCGGCGATGGCGCTGGTGATGGCCGCCACCCGGCGGGAGCCCTCCTCGACCGTGTACTCCGGGTAGGTCGCGATCTCGACGTCGGGTGCGCCGCCGGTGACGCCGTAGCCGTTGTCGACGCCGGCGATCTCGCCCATGACGGCGGTGCCGTGCTCGTCGTAGCCCAGCTTGACGATCTGGCGGTGGATCGTCTGCCCCTCCTCGAGCTGCAGATCCTTGTCGACGAGGTCTTCGTGGCCGGCCTTCCAGCCGTACTCGCAGTCGGACAGGCGGACGCTGGCGCCGCGGACGCCGAGGTCGTTGGCCGGCCAGGCGCCGATCCCGGGGTCGCCATCGAGGTAGGTTTGGTCAGCGCTCCAGTCGGGGGTGGCGGTGCCGAGGTCTTCGGGCGGCGGGGTGCCCGTGCGCTCGATGGAGGCGTACTCGACCTGGGGCAGGGCCTGCAGCGCGTCGCCGGCGGCCACCATGGCGTCGCCTGTGGTCGGCCCGTCGACGATGAAGAAGGCCTGCAGATCGGGCTGGGCGACGCCCGAGCGGGCGGTGGCGCGGGCCTCCAGCGCGTCGAGGCGCGCCGGATCCAGCGCGATGAGGGGGCGGAAGCGCAGGCCGAGGTCGGCGGCCACCCGCTCCACGGCGGCGAGGCTGCCCGGCTGGGCCGACTTCAGGCCGCCGACGCCGTCGGCGCGGGCGCCGAGGCTGTCGACGAGCTTGACCGTGAGGCGGGCGGCCTGGAGCGGCGAGGTGACCGCGGGCGGCGCCACCAGGCGCTGCGCGGCGATGGGCTGGCGTGGCGCGGCGGCGAGGGCGGTGGGCACGAGCAGCAGGGGGAGCACGAGCACCTCGATGTCGACGCCCGGGTGTGGACGCTTCGGTCAGGGGAGAGGGTAGTCGAGGGGGCGTCCGTCCGCTGCCGCCCCTCCCGCGCCGGCTTAGGGGGCGGCTCGGAGGTGAGCGTGGGCGGCATCCTGCTCCTCGAAGACGGCAAGAGCTTCTCCGGCGAAGCCTTCGGCGCATCGGGCACCCGTGTCGGCGAGGTGGTCTTCAACACCGCCATGACCGGCTACCAGGAGGTGCTCACCGACCCCAGCTACTGCGAGCAGATCGTCGTGATGACGACCTCGCACGTGGGCAACACCGGGGTCAACGACGACGACCCCGAGAGCGAGCAGGTCTGGGTGTCGGGCTTCGTCGCCCGGGAGTTCTCGCGGCAGCACAGCAGCCACCGGGCCACGGAGGGGCTGGATCGCTACCTGCGGCGGCACGGCGTGCCGGGCGTGCAGGGCATCGACACCCGGGCGCTGGTGCGGCACATCCGGCAGAAGGGCGCCATGAAGGCGGTGGTATCCACCGACGGCACCGACGCCCACGAGCTGTGGCGCCAGCTCGAGGCGTGGCCGGGCATGGCCGGGCGCGCCCTGGCGACCGAGGTCGGAACGCGGACCTCCTACGTCTTCCACGACCCGCCCCATGCCCGGGCGCGGGTCAGCGTCGTCGACGGCGGGGTCAAGCGCAACATCCTCCGCCTGCTCGCGGAAGCGGGCTGCAAGGTCACGGTGCACCCCATCGACGCCCCCTTCGCCGCCTGGGCCAAGGACGCCGACCTCGTCTTCTTCAGCAACGGTCCCGGCGATCCGGCCGCCCTGCCCGGCGTCGTCGAGCAGATCCAGGGGGGCCTCGGCGTGCTGCCGATGGTCGGGATCTGCCTGGGCCACCAGCTCCTCGGTCGGGCCATCGGCGCCGACACCTACAAGCTGAAGTTCGGCCACCGGGGTGCCAACCACCCCGTGCGGGACGAGCAGAGCGGCCGGGTGGAGATCACCAGCCAGAACCACGGATTCTGCGTGGACGAAGACAGCCTGCGGGCCGCGGGCGGCGCGGTGACCCACCGCCACCTCAACGATCAGACGGTCGCGGGCTTCCGCCACGACGGCCACCGCGTCATGTCGGTGCAGTTCCACCCCGAGTCCTGCCCCGGGCCGCACGACAGCCGCGGGCTGATCGCCCGCTTCCTGGACTACGCCGGCGTGTAGGGCGGATCAGCTCTGCCGGGCTCCGCAGGCGGAGCGTCGGCGAGGGCGCGAGGGCCGCGAGGGCCGCGAGGGCCGCGAGGGCGCGGGGGCGCGAGCCGCGAGTGCGCGAGCCGCGAGTGCGCGAGCCGCGAGGGCGCGAGGGCCGCGAGGGCGCTGGCGCGTGCTCCTCCGGTCCCTCCGGTGGTGAGAGCGCCGGCCCCTTCACGGGTGAGGGCCGGACGACTCTCACCACCAGTCGGCCCTCCGGAGCACCCCATGCGCATGGTCCACGAAGACCTCGATGTCAGCCAGTTCGCCCTGGAGGTGGCGCGCTGGATGGTGAAGCAGGCCTTCCCTCGGGGGCTCTCCGACCTCAAGAACCAGGGGGTGCGGTCGGCCTGCTCGGTGGTGCTGAACATCGCCGAAGGCAGCCGGCGCCGCGGCAAGGCGCGGGCGAATCACTACGAAATCGCCCGGGGCTCTGCGGCGGAGACACTGGCGGTGCTGATGATCGCCGACCTCCCGGGGGCTGAGGAGCAGGCACACAAGCTGCGACGGGTGGACCGGATGCTCGAACGGATGGGGGGATGAGGAGCGGGGTTCGAGCTTCGAGCTTCGAGCTTCGAGCTTCGAGCTTCGAGCTTCGAGGTTCGTGTAGGAGTGCGGTCGGGGGCGCGAGCCGCGAGGGCGCGAGTGCGCGGATCCGCGAGTCCGCGAGTCCGCGAGCTGCGAAGGCGCGAGCCGCGAGGGCGCGAGGGCGCGAGGCCGCGGGTCCGCGAGTGCGCGAGGGCCGCGAGGGCGCGAGGGCGCGAGGGCCGCGAGGGCGCTGGCGTCACAAGTCGGAGGGCTGTCGCAGCCCCGCCAGAAGTGACGCCCGCCTCGGGCTTTGTGCGGTGCGAGTCGGCTGGCTCAGCCCCGCTGCAACGGCGGCGTCTTGATGCCCGGAGGTGGCGGCGGGGCGGCCGGGGGCGCCGGCCGTGGCTTCGCCTCGGTCTGCGGTGTCGGCAGACCGAGCAGATCGGGCGCCTGGCGCGCGACCTGCTTGAGCGCGTCGGCGTCGGTCACGCGGGTGTCGTGGCTGTCGATGACCACGATCTTGCCGCCCTCGCCCATGTCGCTGATCACCTGCAGCCGCAGCAGCTCGCGGGCGAAGGGGTGGTCGTCCAGCTCCTTGGCGACGGCGACGAGCTGGCGGGCGATCTCGAGCTGGTTGCGGGCCTTCTCGAGGTTGGCGGCGTTCTCGCGCTTGACCGCCTCCTCGCGCATCAGCAGCTTCTTGAGCTCCTCGGACATCGAGGGGTCGCCGACGGCCACCTGGAAGTCGCCGAGGCCCCAGCCGTGCTTCTTCGACAGCGCTGCCAGCTCCTGCTCGGCGGCCTCGCTGATCTCGTTCTTGTTCTGGGCGAGCTGGTCGATGGTGTAGGAGTTCGCCGTCCCCGACACCACCGAGATCACCGACGCCCGCAGGGTGGCGAAGGGGTCGCCGACGTTGATGATGGCGGCCTTGACGTCGACGACGCGCGCCGTGTAGCCGACCTTGATCTGGGTCGGCGTGCCGCCCCGCGTGATGACGTCGATGGGGACCTCCTCGGTGCGGAGCTGCGTCGAGATCCGCCGGACCGAGGTGATGAAGGGCAGGACGATGTGGAAGCCGGGCTGCAGCACGCTGCCGGGGCGGCCGCCGACGATGGTCAGCCCCGCGTAGGGGGCGTTGATCCTGGTGAAGAACACGGAGGGCTCCTGGGACCTGCGCGGCGTGGAAGCCGGCGCAGGGAGTGTACGGCAGTCGGCCCGATCGCTTGCCTGCAGGACCGGGTCTTGACGGCTCCCGAGGCCGTGGCAATCTGAAGTGACCGCCGGTCACTTGATGGCGCCGGCCGCGCCGCTCGACCTCGTCCGTGCCGTCTCCCGGTGCGACCACCCGGAGCCGTCGACCCCCTCGGAGCCACCGTGAAGATCCCGCTGCCCCAGCTCCTCGCCTTCCTCGGCGTCTTCCTGTTCATCGCCGGCGGGGTGGCGCTCATCCTGGACTGGCGGCTCGTGGCCGTGCTCGGGCTGGCGCCGCCGTGGTCGACCGTCGGACACGCGCTCGTCCTGTCCTGGGTCGGCCTGCTGTTCGGCGGCATGCTGCTGCCGCGGCTGCTCGGCAAGGGGCCGCTCAGCGATCGCCTCGCCTGGGTGGCCTTCCTGGCCATGGGCCTGCTCGCCGTCGTCCTGCCGCTGACGGTGTTGCGCGACGTCGGGCTGCTGGCCTGGGGCCTGCTGTCGGGCAGCGACGCCCTGGCCGGGGTCGGGCCCATGGACGCCGCGGTCCACCTGCGCGGGGCGACCGCCGCCGTGCTGGCGCTCGGCGTGGGGCTGGTCGGCATGGGCTTCGTCGCTGCCCGGCGGGTTCCGGCGGTGCGGCGGGTCCAGGTCCCGATCCCCGAGCTGCCCGCCGCCCTCGATGGACTGCGCATCGTCCAGCTCAGCGACATCCACGTCGGCCCCACCATCGGCGCCGACTTCCTCCGGCCCATCGTGGACCGGGTCAACGCCGAAAACCCCGACCTCGTCGTGCTCACCGGCGACCTCGTCGACGGCTCGGTGGACGACCTCGCCGACCACGTCGCCCCCCTCGCCGACCTGCGGGCACCGCTGGGCCGCTACTTCGTCACCGGCAACCACGAGTACTACTCCGGCGCCGAGGAGTGGGTGGCCCACGTCCAGCAGCTCGGCTTCCGCGTGCTGATGAACGAGCACGTCGTGCTGGGCGAGGGGGACGATCGCCTCGTCCTCGCCGGGGTGACCGACCACGACGCCGGCCGCATCCTGCCGCAGCACCGGAGCGACCCCGCCGCCGCCCTGGCCGGCGCCCCCGACGGCCCGCCGCGGATCCTGCTCGCCCACCAGCCGCGCAGCGCCCACGCCGCCCAGGGCCTCGGCGTCGACCTGCAGCTCTCCGGCCACACCCACGGCGGCCAGATCTGGCCCTGGATGCACCTGGTGTGGGTGCAGCAGCCCACCGTCGCCGGCCTGCACGACGTCGGCGAGGTCCCGGTCTACACCAGCCGCGGCACCGGCACCTGGGGACCGCCCGTGCGCATCGGCGCGCCCTCGGAGATCACGGTGGTGGAGTTGGTGGGGGGCGCCTGACCCCTACCCCCGCCCCCGCGCCGCCAGCAGCTCCCGCACCCGGTCGACCAGCACCCGCGCCCCAAACGGCTTGGGGAGGACGGCGGTGCGCTCGTCGGACGAGAAGTCAGCGCCCAGCTCGGCGTTGGCGTCGCCGGAGACGAACAGGACCTTGAGGTCGGGGCGCTCCTGGCGCAGGCGGGCCGCCAGCTCGACGCCGCTGAGGCCGGGCATGGCCAGGTCGGTGACGAGGATGTCGACGGCTTCTTCGTCGTTGGTGGCCAGCGACAGGGCCATGAGCCCGTCGCTGGCGCTGGACACGACGAAGCCGTCGTGGGACAGCGCCGCAGCCATGACCTCCCGGACCTCGTCACGGTCTTCGACCAGCAGCACGCGCCTGCCGCGCAGGTCGAGGTCGGGGTTGATGGACAGGATGCGGTGGTGGCCGGTGGAGCCGGTGGCTTCCCCGACTCGCGGCAGGCCCACGGTGAAGCAGCTCCCGCGACCGGGCTCGCTGTCGACAGAGATCACCCCTCCGAGCTGCTGCACGATGCCGTACACCGTCGCCAGCCCGAGCCCGGTGCCCTTGCCCGATGCCTTCGTCGTGAAGAAGGGCGTGAAGATGCGGGCGCGGGTGGCCTCGTCCATGCCGGCGCCGGTGTCGCGCACCGCCACGCAGACCCAGCGTCCGTCGGGCAGGGGCGCGCCGCCTTCGACCGCGTCCCCGCCGCGCAGGTTGCGGGTCAGGATGTCGATGCTGCCGCCCTCGGGCATGGCGTCGCGGGCGTTGACCACGAGGTTGAGGAGGACCTGCTCGATCTGGACGGGATCGGCCTGGACGACCCCCAGGTCCGGGGCGAGATCGACCCGCAGCGTGAGCCGGTCGCCCACGGCCTGGCGGAGGATGGACTCGAAGTCCTCGATCTCGTCGTTGAGCTGCACGGGGCGCAGCTCGAAGACCTGCCGTCGCCCGAAGGCGAGGAGCTGGCGGGTGAGGTTGGCGGCCCGCTCGGCAGCGTCGAGGATGGACTTCGCCGTCTTGCGGCTGGTGTCTTCGCCCGTCGTCAGCTCGATGACCTCGGCAGAGCCGATGACCACGGTGAGGATGTTGTTGAAGTCGTGGGCGACGCCGGCGGTGAGCTGGCCGAGCGCCTCGAGCTGGCGCTTCTCCTGGAGCTGCTGTTCCCGCTCCTGGAGCCGGGCGCGGGTCTCGAGGTGGGCGGCACGCTCCTCGATGCGCTGGAGATCGGCGGCGGCCTGGCGGCGACGGCGGCGGTCCCGCACGGCGTTCATCGCCAGCCCCCCGAGGATCACCAGCGCGGCCGCCTGCAGGTAGACGCCCAGGTCCTGGTTGGGCTGCTCCACCTCCAGCGTTCCGATCAGCTCGGGGTCGGTCCTACCGGCCGGAACGTGCATGAGCGGCACGCTGTGGGTCACCATCGGCACCAGGCCGTGGTCGGACAGCCAGCGGGGCAGGCCCGACGGCGCTTCGCCGCTTCGCTCCACGAACACGGTGCCGTCGGGGTGCAGCACCCGCACCGCGCGGTAGCCGCTGCTGTCGAGCAGGACGTGGGCCTGGTCGCGGGCGGTCTCGACGTCGAGGTTCCAGAGCTGTTGGGCCAGCAGCGGGGCGACCTCTTCGACGTGGCCCTGGGCATGCGTCCAGGACTGCTGGTTCTGGGTGAAGACGATGAGCGCACCCACGGCGATGCCTGCGAGCAGGGCGAGCAGCTTGCGGCCCCGGCGCAGCGCGCTCATGGCGCCCCCCCGGCCGAGGTCTCCACGGCGCCGACCGGGCGCCCGCGGTGCAGGAGCACGTCGGCCATGCCGTGGCTGGCCAGGATGCTGGCCAGGCTGCCGTCGGCCTGCAGCGAAGCGAGACCGGCGTCGAAGGCGGACACCAGGGTCGCGCCGCGCCCGGTGGTGCGTGCCAGCAACAGGGCGGTCGGGCGGGTCGCCAGCGGTGGTGTGAGGGGGCCGATGTGGCCATTGATGAGCGGGTCGTGCTCGGCGAGCCAGGTCGCGACGAGGTGGTCGGCCACCGCCAGGTCGACGCGGCCAAAGGCCAGCTTGCGCAGGTTGAGGAGATCGCTGCCTGCTTCGTCCTTGACCCAGGGACCGGCAGGGTCGTCGATGGCGGGGTGGTTGACGTAGCCGCGGACGACGCCGATGACGTGGTCCGACAGCTCGTCGAGGGGCCGGCCGGTCAGGGCCGGGATGTCTTCGACCCGGGCGAAGAGCCCCATGTGGGCGGCCGGGAGCGGGCCGGACAGGAAGTACCTGCGGCGTCGCTGAGGCGTGATGTAGACCGGGAGCAGGCCGTCGACGCGGCCCTCGTCGACCTCCAGCAGGCCCCGGGCCCAGGGCATGAAGCGCAGCTCCAGGTCGAGTCCCCGCCGAGCGAAGGCCGCCCGGACGACGGCGGCCACCCAGCCCTGCTCGGGCAGGTCGCGGCCGATGTAGGGCGGCCAGTCGAGCGTCGCGAAGACGGCCCTCCGGATGGGCAGCGCGTCTTCGGCCTGTGCCAGGCGCGGATGGAAGGCGCACCCGGCCACAGCGCCGGCTTCCAAGAGCAAGCGGCAGGCGGCTCGGCGGGTGAGACCTGTCCCGACGGCATCCCTCTCGCGAACAGTATAGCCCCCGACCTGCACCGTCAGCGGGACAGCTCGCCGATGCCGACGATGGGGGAGTCGGCGCCGGGCACCCACAGCTCGCAGCTCCCCTCGAGGTCGTCGACGTCCCGGACGCCCGCAAAGCGCAGGAAGAGCTCGCCGCTGCTGCTGGGGATGGTCACCTCGAGGATGGCGTTGTCGCCGGCGCGTTCTCCGTCCAGATCGACATCGAAGATGCCGTCCTCGGGAAGCGTCACCGTGGCGATGCCCCGCAGGTGCCGGCCGAGATCCTGTTGGATGTCGACGTCGAGGAAGACGGGGCCGCCGTAGTCGCCGTCGGAGAAGTCACAGTCCCCGGTCCAGCTTCCGCGCAGGCTGCCGAACACGGCGCAGCCGGACGGAGACAGCGCCAGACAGGCGCCCAGGAGCATCCGAGGGGCGAGGGGGCGGCGACGGGAACGCATGGGCCCGGTCTATCGCGTGGGGCGCGCTCGCTGCGGCCCCGATGTGCGGCCCCGCGCCCAGGCCCAGCGGTTAGGACCGTCGGCCACCCGCTCGTCGAGAGGGGCCCATGCCGCAGCGCACCGACATCGAGACCATCCTCGTCATCGGCTCCGGCCCCATCGTCATCGGGCAGGCCTGCGAATTCGACTACTCCGGCACCCAGGCCTGCAAGGCGCTTCGGGCGCTCGGCTACCGGGTCGTGTTGCTCAACAGCAACCCGGCCACGATCATGACCGATCCGGACGTGGCCGACGCCACCTACGTCGAACCGCTCTCGCTGGACTTCGCCCGGCAGGTGATCGCCCGCGAGAAGCCCGACGCCTTGTTGCCGACGGTCGGCGGTCAGACCGGGCTGAACCTGGCCATGGAGCTGGTGGAAGCCGGTGTCCTCGCCGAACACGGCGTGGAGCTGATCGGCGCTCGCCCGGACGCCATCGCCGTGGCCGAAGATCGGCAGCGCTTCAAGGAGTGCATGGTGGGCCACGGGCTGACCGTGCCGGCGTCCGGCACGGCGCGCTCGCTCGACGAAGCCGAAGCCCTCCTCGACATCACGGGCTTGCCGGCCATCATCCGGCCCAGCTTCACGCTGGGGGGCGAGGGGGGCGGCGTCGCCTACAACCGGGACGAGTTCCGCGAGATCATCGTGCGCGGCCTGGACCTGTCGCCGGTGGGCCAGGTCCTGGTCGAAGAGTCCGTGCTGGGCTGGAAGGAGTTCGAGCTGGAGGTCATGCGTGACCTCGCCGACAACGTCATCGTCATCTGCAGCATCGAGAACTTCGACCCCATGGGGGTCCACACCGGCGACTCCATCACCGTCGCCCCCGCCCAGACCCTCACAGACCGCGAGTACCAGCGGCTCCGCGACATGGCGCTGACGGTGATGCGCGCCGTGGGCGTGGAGACGGGCGGCAGCAACGTGCAGTTCTCGGTGAACCCCGACAACGGCCAGATCCACGTCATCGAGATGAACCCCCGGGTCAGCCGCAGCTCGGCGCTGGCCAGCAAGGCCACCGGCTTCCCCATCGCCAAGATCGCCGCCCAGCTCGCCGTGGGACTGACGCTGGACGAGATCGACAACGACATCACCCGCAAGACCCCCGCCTGCTTCGAGCCGGTGCTCGACTACACGGTCGTCAAGATCCCGCGCTGGAACTTCGAGAAGTTCCCCGGTGCAGCGCGCAGCCTGGACACGCGCATGAAGGCGGTGGGCGAGGTGATGGGCCTGGGCCGCAGCTTCGAGGAAGCGCTGGGCAAGGCGATCAGCAGCCTCGAGGGGGGCTGGCCGGACGCCAACGCCTGGTCCGACCAGGTCCTGCGCGAGCGCCTGGCGATCCCCACCCCGGACCGGCTGGCGGCGGTGTTCGAGGGGCTGCGGCGGGGCATGGACCCCAGCGACATCCACCGACTCACCCGGATCGACCGTTGGTTCCTCCACCACATCGCCGGGATCGTGGCGGTCGAGCAGCAGCTCGACGGGCGCTTCCTGTCGGGGCTCTCGGACGCCGAGCTGCGGCGCGCCAAGCGCATCGGGTTGAGCGACGCCTGGCTGGCCCGGATCCTGGGGACCACCGAAGCGGCCGTGCGGAGCCGGCGGCAGGACGCCGGCATCGAGGTCGTCTACAAGCGCGTCGACACCTGTGCCGCAGAGTTCGAGAGCTTCACCCCCTACCTCTACAGCACCTACGAAGACGAAGATGAAGCCGGGGACCTGGACGGCGACCGGGTGATCATCCTGGGCAACGGGCCCAACCGGATCGGCCAGGGCATCGAGTTCGACTACTGCTGCTGCCACGCGAGCTACGCCGTGCGCGACGCCGGGCTGCACAGCATCATGGTCAACTGCAACCCCGAGACGGTCAGCACCGACTACGACACCTCCGACAAGCTGTACTTCGAACCGGTCACGGCCGAACACGTGGGCGCGGTCATCGCCCGGGAGCGGCCGCGGGGCGTGGTGCTGCAGTTCGGTGGGCAGACGCCGCTCAAGCTGTCGCACAGCATCGGGCCGATCCTCGGGACCAGCGCCGACGCCATCGACCTGTGCGAGGACCGCGAGCGCTTCAACGCCCTGCTGGAGAGCCTCGACATCCGCCAGCCCCAGGGGGCGATGGCCAGCACGCGCGACGACGCCATCGCCGCCGCGGCGCGCATCGGCTTCCCGCTGCTGGTGCGTCCCTCCTACGTGTTGGGGGGACGGGCCATGAAGATCTGCTACGACGACACGGACTTCCAGGCGGCCCTGACCGAAGCCCTCGACGTCAGCGACAGCCACCCGGTGCTGCTGGACCGCTTCCTGGAGGGGGCGGTCGAGTACGACGTCGACGCCATCGGTGACGGCGAGCACGTCCACGTCGCCGGGATCATGGAGCACATCGAGGAAGCCGGTGTGCACTCGGGCGACTCGGCCTGCGTGCTGCCGCCCGTAGAGCTGAGCCCGCAGCTCGCGCGCCAGATGGTGGAGGCCACGGTGCGCATCGGTCAGCGCCTGCGCGTGACGGGGCTGATGAACGTCCAGCTCGCCGTGCAGCGCGACGCCGAGGGGGATGAACACCTGTTCGTCATCGAGGTCAACCCCCGCGCCTCCCGCACGATCCCCTACGTCAGCAAGGCCACGGGCGTCGCCCTGGCGGCGTGTGCGACGCGGCTCTGCTTGGGAGAGACCCTCGCCGACCTCGGCCTGCCCGCGGACCGCGTGGGCGTCCCGGTCCGTCCCGCCCTGCTCAACCGCGGCGGCTTCTACTTCATCAAGGCCCCGGTCTTCCCTTGGCGGCGCTTCAGCGTCTCCGACGTGGTGCTCGGCCCCGAGATGCACAGCACCGGCGAGGTCATGGGCGTCGGCCGCAGCTTCGGGGAAGCCTACGCCAAGGCGCTGGTGGCAGCGTCGATGCGGCTGCCTCGGCGTGGCGGCGTCTTCCTCAGTGTGCGCGACGCCGACAAGCCCCACCTCGCCGACATCGCGGGCCCGCTCTTCGCCATGGGCTTCTCGCTGTTGGCCACGGGGGGCACCTGGGCGGCGCTCCAGGAAGCGGGGATCCCCGCCGAGCAGGTCTTCAAGGTGCGCGAGGGGCGCCCCGACATCGTCGACCACGTACGCAATGGCGACGTCCAGCTCATGATCAACACCCCCCTCGGTAAGAAGAGCATCTACGACGAAGCGGCCATGCGCCTCGCCGGCCTGCGCTTCGGCGTGCCCTGCATCACGACGATGCGCGCGGCCCGGGCAGCGGTCGCCGCCATCCGCTCGCTGCGGGCCGACGAGCTGCGGGCCGTCAAGCTCCAGGAGCTGCCCGGCGGCTTGGGTTGATCCGCGCGTGCGCACGCTGTTCGTCGGCGACGTCCATGGCTGCAGCGAAGAGCTGGCCCTGCTGCTGCAGCAGGCGGCGGCCGATCGGGTGATCCTGCTGGGCGATCTGTTCACCAAGGGGCCGGACCGCCGGGGCACCTGGAAGCTCATCAAGCGGCACGGCTGCGAGGCGGTCGTCGGCAACCACGACCTGGCGGTCCTGCACCGGGCCGAGCGTGGCCGGGACGTCGACCTGTCCCGCAAGGCACTGGCCTGGCTGCGTGCCCGCCCGCTGTCCATCGAGGGCGACGGGCCCGCCGGCCCCTGGGTCGCGATCCACGCGGGCGTGGACCCCCACGGCGGGCTGCCCGGGACCACGCGGGACCGGGCGGTGAGCATGCGCCGGTACCCGGGTGACAGCCTCGACGATCCCTTCTGGTGGTCGCTGTGGACCGGTCCGCCGCTGGTCATCTACGGTCACGACGCCGTCCGAGGGCTCGTCGATCGCCGCCCGCACTCGCTGGGCCTCGACAGCGGCTGCGTGTACGGCGGAGCGCTCAGCGGCTACCTCCTCGAAGAGGACCGGCTGCTGTCGGTGCCGGCGCGTCGGGTCTACAGGCAGGTCCCGGCCGTGCCGCCACCGGGTGTGCGTTGACGCCGGAGCGTCGAAGCGGCAGCGCCGTCAGGGCCGCGGGGGGATGCTGCGGGGGGCGGTGACGTCTTCCTGGGTCGCGGCATGGACGAGCGCCCGTCGCAGGGCGGTGGCGAGGTGCTCGATCTGGAAGGGTTTTGCGACGCTCTGCCAGGCGGGATCGAGGTCGTCGGCGTGTTCCGGGATGAATCCGCTCACGATGACCACGCACAGCTCGGGGAAGCGATCGCAGAGCTGGTGGGCCAGGGTGACCCCGTCCATGCCCGGCATGACGACATCCGTGACGAGGGCGTCGAAGCTGTCGACCGCGGCGTCGACGATGGCCAGCGCCTGCTCGGCGCTGTCGGCAGCCGTGGTCTGGTAGCCGCGGGTCGCCAGCTCGCTGCGGATCATCTCGCGGATGGCCTCTTCATCGTCGACGACGAGGACCCGCCGGGAGCGGCCGGTGATGGGCCCCGTCGTGTCGGAGGGGGCGTCCTCGGCGCCGGGCAGGACGATGCGGAAGCGAGCGCCGGGGCGACCCTCCGTGCGCATTCGGCTCTCGATGAGCTCGATGCGACCGCCGTGTTCGCGGATCACCCGGGCGACGACGCTCAGGCCGAGGCCGGTGCCGCGGCCGCTGCCCTTGGTGGTGAAGAAGGGCTCCCAGATGGCGGTCCGGACGCTGGCGGGCACGCCGGGGCCGTCGTCTTCGACGTCGACGCGGACGCCGGCCGGCAGGCCGGCTTCGCGGTGGGTGCGCACCCGCACCCGGATGGTGCCGCCCGTGGGGGCCAGCGCGTCGCGGCTGTTGACGAGCAGGTTGAGCACGGCCTGTTCGAGGTCGTCCTCGGACCCGAGCACGGCGGGCAGGCCCGGGTCGATGCGCTCCTTGATGGTGATGTTGCGGGGCAGCATCGAGCGCGTCAGCTCGACGGCGCTGTGCACCGGCTGGGCGATGTTGAGTGCTGTGCGTTCCTTGCGTCCGCCCCGAGCGAGGGTCAGCAGCCGCCGGGTCATGTGGGCGGCCCGCCGGATCACGCCCTCCATGCGGGTCAGTCGCTGCCTGTCGGCTTCGTCTTCGACCTTCAGGCGCAGCAGCCCGATGTGGGCCATCAGCGCGGTCATGGTGTTGTTGAAGTCGTGGGCGATGCCGCCGGCGATGATGCCCACGGTCTCCATGCGCGCCGCGTGGAGCATGCCCTCCTCGACCTGGCGGCGGGCGCTGATGTCGCGCATGACCAGCATGACCCTCCCCTCCGGCACGTCGGTGGCCACGCTCTCCACCGGGACGACCCGGCCTCCGGCGCCGACCAGGTGCAGGTCGGCCCGCCGGGGGCCGGTCCCGCCGCTGATCACGTGCTCCAGGGCCAGCTCGCGGTCTTCGGGGAGGACCTGCTGCCACAGCGGCGCGCCGATGGGATCGCCGGCCAGCAGCACCTCGGCGGCGGCGTTGACCTCTTCGACGGTGCCGTCGGCGAGGACGACGAAGATGGCGTCCCGGGCGCTGGAGACGAGCTGGCGGTAGCGGTCGGCGAGGTCGGCGCTTCGCAGCACCAGCGCCGCGGCGGCGGTGCCGACGAACAGCAGGAAGCCCGGTAGCATCACGCGGGGCTCCGCCAGGCCGAGCAGCGTGGCGGAGCGTTCGGCGGCGGCCACGGCGACCAGCAGCACCACCGACAGCGCGATGGCGGGCGCGCCCTCGACATCGTTGCGCAGCGCCCGGCCGACCGTCAGCAGGGTGAAGAACATCGCCGCCACCGCGACGACGTCGTTGACGCGGGACACGATGGGCAGGACGGCGGAGTAGGGCCAGACCAGGCTGAACAGGGCGACGAGGAAGCCAGCATTCATCAGCACGGCCGCCCAGGGCTGGCGGCGGCTGCCGAGCCAGTGCTGCACCATCAGCAGGCCCGAGCCCGGCAGCAGGGCGTAGCCGGCGACGGCGACCCGCAGCTTGAGGTCGAGGCGGTTGCTGACCAGCCACCACCCATCGTCCGAGGCAAAGGCGTTGGTGGCTGCGGCGGCGCAGAAGACGCCGAACCACAGGAACTCCTCCAGGGAGGGACGCACGCTGGCAAGCACCAGCCCCAGGACCGAGGCCATGCACAGCATCGCCGCGAGGCCCAGGCTCTCCGCGGTGTGGCCGTCCGCCAGCGCCTGCAGCGCAGGCTCCTCGCCCACCCGCAGGCGGCCACCAAGACCACCCTCGCCGTGATCTCCGCGGATGGTCAGGGTGAGCTTGTGGTCACCAGCGGCCGCGAGCTCGGGCGGGACCGTCGCCAGGAGGTGGTCCTGGCGCACCACACTTCGCGCTTCCGCCAGGCTGCCCATGCTGGCGACCAGCATGCCGTCCCAGCGCACCGCGACGTGGTGCAGCGGGTGGTCCACCAGCACCGCCGGCTCGTCGAGGGTCCGGCGCAAGGTCAGCGGGAGCTCGATGGTGACGGTCTCGGTCGGCGGCAGGCCGAGCTGGCGGAAGCTGAACGGAACGGACACCGTCTGGCCGGCCACCGACGCCGGGGCGACGACGGGCCACTGGCCGTCGACTTCGGTGTTGCGGGCCTCGCCCCGGATGGACCCCATGGCGATGGCCACCAGCACCGCCAACACGCCGAGCGACACCACGGCCACCGCGCGGATCAGGCTGGCCCATGGTGTGGTGGTCTGCAAGCCGTCCATCCGTGGAGCACGCGCCCCGAAACTGCACCCCGAGGGTGCCACACTCGGTCAGAGCTGGGCCGCCAGGCTCTTGCCGACGATACGTCCCAGCGCGTAGATCGTCACCTGCGGCGGGCCCCCGGTGGAGCTCGGCATCAGGCTGCCGTCGGCCACCCAGAGCCCGTTTGCGGCGAAGTACCGGCCCTGTCCGTCGCAGGCGCCCCGCCGCGGGTCGCCCGCCATGCGCAGTCCACCCATGGGATGCACCGCTGCGAGGGGTGGATCGGCGCGGCGCGGCACGATGTCGGCCAGCGCGTCGGCTTCGGCGAGGCTGTCGACCAGCAGGGGGCGGGCCATGGGGACGAGCACCTGCCGGGCCCCGGCGGCGAGCCACACCCGGGCGGCCAGGGCCATCCCCTGGGCAAGGGCCTGGCCGTCTCCGGGGTCGAGCTGGTAGTGCAGGCGCGGTGTGCCGTCGCGGTTGGCGCTGATCCGCCCGGAGCCGTGATCGTGCAGCATGGGGCTGGCGGCGGCCAGGTAGCGGTAGCGCGACAGCCACTGCATCAGCGGGGCGCTCGTCCCGGGGATCATCCCGGCGACGGTCGCGGGGTGTCCGAACACCGGCACCAGCCAGACGCGGCGCGCCGGGTCGCGGGGGTCGAGCAGCTCGGTGCTCTCGATGCTCTGGGGGATCCCCCGCCAGGCCTCGACCGGTTCCGGGAACATCGCCGCCACGGTGGCGGCCGGGTGCAGGTGCAGTCCGGCGCCGGCCTGCCGCCAGCGGTCCTGGAGGCCGCTGGCCAGGACCAGGGCCGTGCTGGCGGTGGCGCTGGCTGCCAGGACCACCGCGCGCGCTTCGACCCGGAAGCGCTGTGGCCGGCCCTCGGCGTCCCGGCGCACGCCGCGCACGCCGGTGATGCGGCCGAAGCGGTGGTCGATGCGGTCCACCCGGGCGCGGGTCCAGGTGCGTGCACCGGCGGCGGCGGCCGCGGGCAGGACGATCTTTGCGGCGTTCTGCTTGGCGTCGTAGGCGCAGCCCAGCTCGCAGAAGCCGCTGCCGATGCAGCCCTTGCGGTTGTGGCGCAGGCGCCCGCTGTGGATGCCGAGCGCCTTGCAGCCCCGCCGGAACAGGGCGTTGTGGCGGTTGACCTGCCCCTCGCTGACCTCGGTGACGTCGAGCATGGACTCCACGGCGTCGTAGGCGTCGCTGAGCCGGCCGGGCAGGTCCACCAGTCCCTGGTCCTCGGCCCACTGCTCCACCAGCACGCGGGGCACGCGCTTGCACAGGTTGAGGTTGTGGACCGTCGAGCCGCCGAGCCCCTTGCCCTGGACCACCTGCACCGACATGTCGACGGTCGTCCGGGCGCCAGAGTCCTGGAACAGCCGGGGGATCATCTCCTCTTCACGCTGCGTGAAGCTCTCGGGCGGGTGGGCGTCGCCCATCTCGACGATGAGCACGTCGTGGCCCGCGTGCGCCAGCTCCAGCGCCGCCATGCTGCCACCGGCGCCGCTGCCGACGACGACGGCGTCGACGCTGGCGTGCAGATCGTCGGGGGTGAGCGGTGGCATCAGCGCCCCGCCGGAGGGATGCGCAGGAGGCTCGGTCCGTCGTAGCCGATCGCCGCCCAGACGGCGGGGTGGCGCAGGTAGCCCATGGCGCAGACCTGCTTGAGCCCCGCGAAGGCCATGCGGGGCAGCGACAGGCTGGACGACGCCAAGGCCACCATGATCGCCGCCCGCTCGCTGTCGTCGAGGCGGCTGAAGGGGCGGGCCGTGCGCAGCCGGCTGCCCTGCTCCAGCGCCCGCAGCAGCCCCCGGATCTGCCAGCGCGACAGGCGCGGCAGGGTCTGGACGAAGGCCCAGGCGTGGGTGCCGGCGTCCACGCTGCGCGGGTCGGGGAGGTCGCTGCCGACCGCCCCGGCATCCGTCGTGAAGATGGCGGCGGCGACGAGCCCGAGCAGCTCGATGGCGCCGCCGCTGTCGTCGTCGGCCGCGGCGCGCACGGGTGCCATCCCGACGACCAGCGCCGCCAGGCCCCCAGCGAGCCCCAGCCGGAGGACCTGCCGCCGGCTGAGAGCTGCAGGGTCCAGCGTCAGTTCGCCAGGGCCGAGACGGCTTCGATGTCGCCGCTCAGCACGGTGATGGTGTCTTCCACGCGCTTGGGGGTCTGGCCCACGGCCTTGATGTTGCGGCCGATGGTCTTGGCGAGCTTGCCGATCTCCAGCGGGTTGCTGGCGGCTTCACCGGCGAGGCCGGCGGCGTCGAGGTTCTGCGCCTTCTGAGCGACTTCCTGGGCCTTGGGGACCAGGGCCTTGGCTTCGTCCAGCGCCGTCATGTGGTAGTCGACGAAGTTGTTGAGCGAGTCGACGGCGGTCTTGACGTTCTCGGGGGCGTCGTCGGCCAGGCTGAAGGTCGGCTTGCCGCCGTCGAGGGCCACGGTCAGCTTGTCGCCGGCCTTGGTCTGCAGGTCGGCCAGCGCGTCGGCGAAGGGCGTGCCCTCGGCCAGCTCCAGCGCGTTGCTCAGCTCGGTGGTGCCGTCCTTGAGGTTGGTCTGGATGTCGTTGAGGGAGTCGTGGATCTCCTTGGCGGCCATGAAGACTTCGTCGGCGGAGGTGTTGGTCTCCTCGATCTCGACGAGGGCGGCCTCTTCGCCCTTGTCCTTGTTCTTCTTGGCCTGCGCGTCGCCGATGCCGAAGGTGAACAGCAGGGCGCCAGCGGTCAGGACGGTGGTCAGGGTGCGGAAGCGCATGGGGTGTCCGAGTCTTGGGGTGAGGCCGCGCCAGCGAAGTGCTGCGGTGGCCGGTGGGGTGGCGCGGGAGGGGGGGACCTTCGCTCGCCGTGGGGTGTGGCGGGAGCCGACGCTGGGAGACGTCGCCCCGAGAGCTGGCAGGCGCGGGACGAGCAGCGCTCGATCGGTCGCCTGTGCAGCTCCTGTTACTCGATCTGGGGTTGGAACGCGACCCGTGAGCGTGCGCGCACCGCCGGCTCGCGGCACCTCGACACGCCACGGGACAAGAGGCTTCCCTCCGGCAGGCACCGGCAGGTCGCGGCGGGGGCCGGCGAGAGCCTGGCGCCCGCCCGGGGGACTGCGCCCAGCTGCCCGTTCAGCCCTGGAAGCCGGCGATGAGGACGGTGATGTTGTCGCCACCGCCGCCGTCGTTGGCCGCCGCGACCAGCGCGCGCGCCGCCGCGGCAGCCGACCCGCTGGTCGCCAGCTTGTCCTGCACGAGGCGCGAGAGGCTGGCGGGGTCCCGCGCCGCGAAGTCGGTCAGGCCGTCGGAGCACAGGACGAGGTGTTCGCCGGGCAGCACGGTCACCGAGCGCTGCTGCGGAACGAGGGGATCGGGGGTGTCGTCTCCGTCGAAGTGGCCGACATAGGAGGTCAGCGCGGCGCCGTCGGCTTCCATCGGGGCGCTCTGGCCCGCCTGGCGGGCGCGCAGCCACTCGCCCATGAGGTTTCCGTCGCCGGTGAGCTGGGCCAGGCCCGCAGGCGTCGCCAGGTAGACCCGGCTGTCCCCCAGCGATGCGATGTGGGCGCGACCGCCACGCACGAGCGCCGCCACCACGGTCGTGCCCATGGGGATGTGCCGCTGCAGATCGCCGCCCGCCAGCCGGAGGGCGGTCTCGCACACCGACTGGTTGCCGGCGTCGAGCGCGTCTTGCAGGAAGCGGTGCAGGGTCGCTTCGTCGGCGTCGCCGAGCAGATCGGCCTGCTCCTCCCACAGGGTCGCCACGGCCTGCACGAGCAGCGCGCTCGCGAGGTTGCCGCTGCCTGCCGACGAGATGCTGATCCCGTCGGCGACGAGCAGCAGGGTCACGGCGCCGTGCCGGTGGAAGAAGAGGGCGTCCTGGTTGGTCTGCCCCAGGCGCGACTTCACCGCGCCGATGTGCGTGTCGAAGCCGATGCGCAGCGAGGCTTGGATCCGCTCGGACCTCTGCAGGCGCACGCGGGCGACCGCGGCGGCCATCGCCAGCTCCCGCCACAGCGACAGGCCGTCGGGGATGCGCCGGCCGGGGTCCGGATCGAGTGCCCGGGTCGCGACGGCGAGCCAGTCCGGGGACAGGTCGGGTGCGAGCTGGGTGGCGTGGGCGAGGAGAGTGCCGTCGTCGACCTCTGCGGGCCCGGCGAGACGCCCGACGAGCAGGTCGAGCACCATCCGCATCGCGTCCCGCACGTCTTCCGCGGGGTCGCCGGGCTCGGCCGAGCCCAGGTCGACCCGCCACTCGGAGCGCTGAAGGCGCGCGCCGCGGACACCGCCCGCGAGGCCCTTGCCGTGACGGCGGGCCAGGGCATGGGCGAAGCTCGTGCTGACCTGGAAGGCGTCCCGCACTGCCAGCCGGCCGGCGTCGCGCAGCAGCGGGGTGGGCAGCAGCGAGGGCATCTCCATGGTGACGTCCGAGCCGCGGTGCTGCAGCCAGCGCAGGGCGGCGTGCCAGTGGCTGCCCGCCGGCGGCTCGACGTGGTGGTCGGGGTCGTCGGACAGCGCCGGGTCGACCCGCTCGTGCAGGTTCGACAGTCCCAGGTGATCTTCGATCAGCGCTTCGGCGACGTCGAGGCTGTCGGTGTCTTGCAGGGCCTGACCGAGCAGCTCCATGAGCATGCAGACCCTGCGCCGGGTGGGGAGCGCGGTGAGCACGTCTCCGCACAGGCCGGCCCCCCCGTTCGCTCGCCAATCCGCCAGCAGAGCGCCCTTCGCGAGCTGGGGGGCCGCCAGCGCGAGCGCCACGCCCAGCGCGACGTCGCCCGACGACAGCAGCCGGTCCAGATCGGCGTCGGTCGCGGGCGTGATGGTCTCGTGCCAGCGCAGCGTGGCGGCGGCCACCGCCGTGTCTCCGGCAGCGAGGGCTTCGGCGAGCAGGGCCTGCCGCCGGTCGGGGCCGAGCCGCTCCAGCAGATCGAAGCGCTCGCGGACGCCCATCTCGCCGATGAGCTGCAGCGCTATTGTGGGATCCGGCGGCACGTCCTGCATCGTGGGTTCCGAGAGCACCAGGTGATCCCCGGCGACCATCAGGTCCGTGCGTTCGTCGGCGCCCGCGACCGCTTCCTGCCACCAGCCCATCGCCCGCCCGGGCGCCAGCAGCCCCCGCGAGACCAGCCAGGTCGTCGCCAGCTCGCGGTCCACCGCGGAGCCAAGCTCTTCGGCGAGCCTGACGGCCGTGTCGGTTGGGTGGTCGGCGACCCAGGCGGCGGCTTCTTCGGGGTGCAGCACCGACTGTTCGAACAGCCCGCCCGGCAGCGCGAGGCGCCAGCCATCCGCCAGCTCGGCAGCGTGCAGGATCTGCTCGCTGCGGTCGAGGCGTTCGGTGAGGTCCAGCCAGATCCGCGCCGGGCCGATCTCGTCGACGAGCGCCCCCCCGCGGCTGGGGTGGATCAACACGTCGCCAGGATGCAGGCGCGTCGGATCCGTGATGGCCAGCATGAGGTCCCTCGCGTCGGGGAGGCGACGGAGCAAATGGGTTCCTGGCGTGCCCGCCCTGTGTGGCGGTATAGCACGGGTGGACACGCTCCGAGACCCGAGTCGGCGGGCGCTCCGGCCCCCGGCTCGCCAGCGGAAGACTCGCTGGCGGAAGACTCGGCAGCGGAACTCCGGCTGGCGGAGGATGAGGACATGCACCTGCAGGGTGGAACCGAGATCCGCTGCCCCGTGCACGGGGCGATCGCGCTGACCGCGCGCGAGCGCGCCGTCGTCGACCATCCCTTCGTGCAGCGCCTGCGGGGGATCCGGCAGCTCGGCTTCTCGCACCTGCCCTTTCCGGGCGCGACCCACAGCCGCTACAGCCACAGCATCGGCGCCATGCACGTCGCCGGGCTGGCCTTCGACGCTTGCTTCCGCGACCACGACTTCAGCTCACCGGCGCGTGCCGACGCGCTGCGCGCCGTGGTCCGCCTGGCTGCGCTCTGCCACGACCTTGGCCACGCGCCCTTCTCGCACGCCGCCGAGTTCGCCATGCCGCCGCTGCGCGCGCTGGCCATCGATGCCTACCGGCCGGCCGATGTCGCCCACCGCCTCGACGCCCTCGCCAACCACGAGGACTACACCATCGCCATCCTGACCGCGTCGGACCTGGCGCCGGTGATCGCGGCCAACAACGACTTCTCCCCGCGCCACGTCGCCGCCCTGATCTGTCCGGCGGTCGATGTCGACGACGACTTCTTCGTCGACCGCGGCCTCGACCACCGCGGCCTGCTCAGCCAGCTCATCTCCAGCGAGCTGGACGTCGACCGCATGGACTACCTCGTCCGCGACAGCCTGTTCACCGGGGCGCGCTACGGCGAGATCGACACCGACTGGCTGGTCAGCCACCTGTCGCGCCACGTCGACGAGGGGGGGCGCGTCTGCCTGGCGCTGGATCGCCGGGCCATCTACGCCTTCGACGACTTCCTCATCGCCCGCTTTCACATGTTCCTGATGGTCTACTTCCACCAGAAGTCCATCGCCTACGAGAAGCTGCTGGAGCGCTTCATGGGGGGCCCTCCTTCCCGGCAGGGGGGCGCGAGTGTTGGGGCGGAGGTCGAGGGGGCCGGCGACTACGAGCTGCCGGCCGAGCTCGACGCCTACCTGCGGTGCGACGACGCCCACCTCGTGGGCCACCTGCGTCGCTCGGCGAGCCCCTGGGCCCGTCGCATCGTCGAGCAGCGGCCGTACAAGATGCTGGTCGAAGCCCACGGACACGACGACGAGGTCGATCTCTCGGAGCAGCGCGCCCGCCTCGACGATGCCGGCATCGACGTCATCGAGGCCAGCACCCGCGGCGTGCTCGCCCGTGGACCCAAGGCCGGGGCGCCCCCCATCTACGTGCTGGACCGACCCCGTGGGCTGCCGGCCCGGGTGATCCCCCTGCAGGACGCGACGCGGATCTTCGACCGCTACCAGGACGAGCACACCATCGCCCGGCTCTACGTGCCGCCGGAGCGGCTGGACGTCGCGCGCGGGCTCGTCTGCGCCTGAACCGCAGCGCGGGGCGCCGCCAGGGTCAGACCTGCTCGACGGCCCGGACCTCGGGGACTTCCTCGCAGAGCAGTGCTTCGATGCCCATCTTGAGGGTGGCCGTCGACGAGGGGCAGGTGCCGCAGGCGCCGATCATCCGGAGCTGCACGACGCCGTCGACGAAGCCCATGTAGGTGACGTCGCCGCCGTCCTGGGCGATGGCCGGGCGGATCTCGTCGTCGAGCAGCGTCAGGATCCGGCGCTCGACCTCGCTGACCTCTTGCGGGGTGGCGTCGACGGCGACGTCGAAGACCGCCATCTCGCCCGACCAGATGAACTCTCGCAGCGTCCGCTTGATGCGGGGGACGAGGTCCGGCCAGCGCGTCTGCGGCTGCTTGCGGATCGTCACGAAGCGCGGCGCGATCAGCACCAGCTCGATGCCACCCACGGCCAGGAGCTGGCCGGCGAGGGGAGAGTCGTCGGCCGCGGCGTCCGCGTCGGTGTACTCGAAGGTGCCGGTGGGGACGAGCGCTTCCTCGACCCGGAACATCAGCGCGTCGGGGTTCGGCGTCGGCACGGAGTGGACGGGGATCGCCTCGACGTCGGCTTCGTGCGGGTGGATCGGTGCGGCTGCGGTCTCGGCCTGCATGGCTGCTCCTGCTGGGCAGGGACACGGGGTCTCCCAGGGCGGGATCGTAACCACCGACCCGGGGGAGGGAACAGCCGGCCGAGGTCGACCGCAGCGGTGCACCGGCCGTGCCTGCGGCGGAAGTGACGGCGCCCATGGGATACGAAGGCTGCCGCACCGCCGATCGGGACGGCCCCGGGTCCCTGACCTCATCGTCCCGCCTCCCTCCCATCCGTCCGGCCACCGGCCGCCCACTGCACCAGGAGCCCCCATGTCCCTGTCCTTCACCCTCTCCGAGGAACAGGAAGCCCTCCGGCAGCTCGCCCACGAGTTCGCCGAGAACGAGATCCGGCCGGTCGCCCCGCACCACGACCGCACCGGGGAGTTCGCCTGGGACGTGCTCCGCAAGGCCCACGAGCTGGGCCTGATGAACACCCACATCCCCGAAGACTGCGGCGGCCTCGCCCTCAACAACGTCGACGGTCTGCTGATCGCCGAAGAGCTGGCCTGGGGCTGCTCGGGCATCGGCACGGCGATCGAGGCCAACGGCCTCGCCCAGGCTCCGGTCATCCTCGGCGCCAGCGACATGCTCAAGCAGAAGTACCTGGCCCCGATGACCGAAGAGCTGATGATGTGCGCCTACGCGGTCACCGAACCGGGGGCCGGCAGCGACGTCCAGGGGCTGAAGACCACCGCCGTCCGCAAGGGTGACAAGTTCATCCTCAACGGCAACAAGATGTGGATCACCAACGCCGGGGTCGCCGACTGGTACTTCGTCGTCGCCCTGACCGACCCGGACAAGAAGGCCCGCGGCGGCATGACGGCCTTCATCGTCGAGAAGAGCTGGCCGGGCGTGACCGTGGGCAAGAAGGAGGACAACCTCGGTCAGCGGGCCAGCGATACTCGCGCCATCACCTTCGAAGACGTGGAGGTGCCGGCCGAGAACATCGTCGGCGTCGAGGGCGATGGCTGGAAGCTCGCCATGGCCGCCTTCGACCACACCCGCCCCGCGGTGGCCAACGCCTCCGTCGGCGTGGCCCGCGCCGCGATGGAGTACGCCGCGCAGTACGCCACGGAACGCAAGACCTTCGGCAAGCCCATCGCCGCTCACCAGTCCATCGCCTT
Source organism: uncultured Enterobacterales bacterium (assembly GCA_964599085.1). Classification (GTDB taxonomy): domain Bacteria; phylum Myxococcota_A; class UBA796; order UBA796; family UBA2385; genus J125. Next base: position 24,123 of record CAZRFD010000078.1, read on the forward strand.
CATGATCGCCGAGATGGCCATGAACATCGAGGCGGGCCGTCTGCTGTGCTGGCAGGCCGCCGATCTGAAGGACCAGGGCAAGCGCAACACCAGGCAGAGCAGCTTCGCCAAGGCCTTCTGCGCCGACATGGCCATGAAGGTCTGCACCGACGCCGTGCAGATCTACGGCGGCTACGGCTACTCCCGCGAGTACCCGGTCGAGAAGCTCATGCGCGACGCCAAGATCTTCCAGATCTACGAGGGCACCAGCCAGATCCAGCGGCTCATCATCAGCCGGGAGCTGTTCGTCCGCGGGCGCTGACCGGCGCCTCCAGGGAACGGCGTGCCCACGGCGCGACGTCGGCGAGCGGTGCCTCGTCGCGGTCGCGCGGGCTACGGTGCGCGCGCGGAGGACACCACCGGAATGCAGGTCCTGGTCACAGGTGCGACAGGCTTCATCGGCGCCAACCTCGTGCGGGCGCTGCTCGCGCGTGGCGACCGGGTGCGCTGCCTCATCCGCAAGCCCAACGCGCTGGTCGAGGGGCTGGACGTCGAGCTGCTGACCGTGCCGCTGGTGCCACGCGACGCGGCCGATCGCGCGGACCTGGCGCGGGCGCTGGACGGCTGTGACGGCGTGTACCACGTCGCCGGGGTCTTCGATGCCGGCCCGGAGGGGCGCCGGACCATGCGCGACGTCCACGTCTTCGGGACCCGTGCGCTCTGCCAGGCCGCCGTGGCAGCCGGCGTTCGCCGTATGGTGCTGTGCTCGTCGAGCATCACCGTGGGCTTCGGCGATCTGGACGCCCCCGGCGACGAGGACTCGCCGCTGGACCCCGACGCGGTGTACGGCCGTCACGGCCCGCTGCGCGACTACTACGACACGAAGCTGCAGGCCGAGCGGCTGGCCACGGGCTGGGGCGACGTGGAGGTCGTCGTCGTCAACCCCGACTACGTCCTGGGTCCCTGGGACGTCAAGCCGACCAGCGGCCAGCTCATCGTGTCCATGGCCCGGCACTGGATCCCCTTCTGGCCCCGCGGCGGCAAGTGCTTCGTGGACGCCGGGGACTGCGCCGAAGCCCACATCCTCGCCATGGAGCGCGGCCAGCCCGGTCGGCGCTACCTGCTGGGCAACGACAACCTCAGCTATCGCGAGTTCATGGCGGCCATCGCTGACGTCGTCGGCCAGCGCCCGCCGGTCGCGCCGCTGCCCGACGCCATCGTCGGCGCCGTCGGGCAGGCCGCGGCCATCGCCCGGCGCGTCGACCCCTGGCGCTTCAACGGCCTCGACCCGGCGGTGCTGCGCAGCATGCAGGTCCCGCGCTACCGCTCGGGGCGCCGGGCCCGGGACGAGCTGGGCATGGCCACGACCCCGGTGCACCGCTCCATCGAGGACGCGTGGCGATGGTTCCGAGACCACGGCTACTGCTGAGCGCGCGCCTACCCCGGCTGGTGGGCTGGCTGGCGCTGGCCCTGCTGGCGCCGGGCTGTCCCGCCGAGATGATGGGCGTGGAGCTGCCCCATGGTGGTCCCGACACCATCTCGCAGGAGGACCTGCAGCGGGACGCCTGGGCGCTGCAGCGCGCTCCGGCCGCGCGCGCGGGGCAGGCCCTCGCCCAGCGGCTCGGTGAGATGCGGGTCCTGCCGGCCGCCGGCCGGGCCTGGGGCCAGGGCCAGGGGGAGGCCGAGCGGATCTGCGGGCGCAAGGACGGTCACGACGCGCGCGCCTGGGTCATCGTCGCCCGGGGCGACCCGTCGTCGGCCGAGGGGGCGCTGTCGTGGGCGGTGCTCGTCAGCGCCGCCAAGGGCTTCGACACGGCCACCACACCAGCGCAGACCCTGCTGTTCTGCGCGGTGCGGGGTGACGCCGGCGCTGCCGCGCTGATCCAGGCTCCTCCCGTGCCCGCTGACCACATCGACGGCCTGTGGGTCGTCGACGGGGTCGGGGAGGGGAAGCTCCTCGCCGAGCGGCGGCCTGGCCCCTTCGCTTCGACCGCCGACCTGCTGGCCGCGCTGCCGGCGACTCCCGACGGGGGGCCGGACGACCTCGGCGCCGTCGACTACCGCCGTGTCGCCGACCAGCTCCGCGACGTGGTCGGCGCGCTGGCGGCCGATCTCGCAGCTCAGCCGTAGCGCCCCTCGATGTAGTCGGCCGTCTCCTTGTGACGCGGCGCCACGAACAGCTCGTCAATGGGTCGGTGCTCGATCACCTTGCCCATCAGCATGAAGATGCAGCTCTCGCTGGCGCGGCGGGCCTGCGCCATGTTGTGGGTGACGATGACGATGGTGTACTCACCGCGGAGCTTCCAGATCAGCTCCTCGACCGCTTCGGTGCCCGCCGGGTCGAGGGCCGAGCAGGGCTCGTCCATCAGCAGCACCGCCGGCTTGACCGGGAGCAGGCGGGCGATGCACAGCTTCTGCTGCTCCTCGAGCGACAAGCCGATGGCCGGGTCGTCGAGCCGGTCCTTGACCGCGTCCCACAGCAGGACCTCGCGGAGCGCGCCCTCGACCACCTCGTCCACCTCCTCTCGGGGGATCCGGCGGCTGCCCCGGTGCAGCCGGTAGCCGAAGGCGACGTTGTCGCGGATCGACAGGGGCAGCGGGTTGGGGCGCTGGAAGACCATGCCGACCTGCTTGCGGAGCTGCAGCAGCTCGACCTCGGGCGCGAGCACGTCGTGGCCGAGCACCTCGATGCGACCAGTCGTCCGCACGTAGCCAAGCCGCTCGACGATGCGGTTGACGCTGCGCAGCAGGGTGGACTTGCCGCAGCCAGAGGGGCCGATGAGCGAGGTGATGCGGCCCTGCTCGATGTCCAGGCTGATGTCGTGCAGCGCCTGGAAGGTGCCGTACCACAGGCAGAGGCTGTCGGTCTTGATGGCGGGGGTGTCAGCCAAAGCGCCCCTCCACGTAGTGGCGGGTGCGCTCGTCGGCGACCTCGCCGGTGAAGAGCTGTTCGGTGTCGGCCACCTCCACGCAGTCCCCCAGCAGGAAGAAGGCCGTGCGATCGGCGAGGCGGCGGGCCTGCTGCACGAGGTTGGTCACCAGCACGATGGTCATCTCGTGGCGCAGCTCACGCAGCACATCCTCGATCCGCATGGTGGTGACGGGGTCGACGGCGATGCTGAACTCGTCGAGCAGCAGCAGGTCGGGGTCCTGCGACAGTGCCCGCGCGATGGTCAGCCGCTGCTGCTGGCCGCCCGACAGCATGCTGCCCAGGGTGTCGAGGCGGTCCTTGACCTCGTCCCACAGGGCGGCGCGGCGCAGGCAGCGCTCCACGGTCTCGTCCAGGGTGGCCTTGTCGCGCACGCCGGCGAGGCGTGGCGCCAGCGCGACGTTGTCGTAGACGGACAGCGGCAGCCCCACCGGCAGGGGGAAGACGACACCGATGCGCCGCCGCAGGGCGTAGACGTTGCGCCACCGGCGCACGTCGCGGCCGAACAGCTCGACGCTGCCGCTGACCTGCATGCCGTCGACGAAGTCGTCCATGCGATTGATGGCGCGCAGCAGCGAGGTCTTGCCGCTGTTGGCGGGACCGATCACCCCGAAGATCTCGCCCTCGTGGACATCGAAGCTCGCCGAGCGCAGCGCGCTGTGCTCGCCGTAGCGCACGGAGAGGTCTCGGACGGACAGCACCACCGGGCGGTCGGGTGCAGCGGCTGGCGGCGTCGGAGCGTGGGGGCTCACCACTTCTTCCTGCGGCGGAGGATGGTGCGGAAGACGATGGACGTGGCGTTCATGGTCAGCACGAGGCCGATGAGCACCAGCGCTACGCCGAAGGGCAGGGCTTCTGGCACGTTCGGCACCTGGGTGGAGATCACGAAGAGGTGCAGGGACAGCGCCATGGTCTGGTCGTAGACACTGATGGGCAGGTACGGCAGGAAGAAGGCCGCGCCGGTGAACATGATGGGCGCCGTCTCGCCCGCCGTGCGCGACACCTCGAGGATGATGCCGGTGAGGATGCCGCTGATGGCGTTGGGCAGCACGACCCGCCAGATGGTCTGCCAGCGGGTCGCGCCCATGCTCCAGCAGGCCTCGCGGAAGGCGTGGGGCACGGCCTGCAGGGCCTCGCGCGTCGACACGATGACGACGGGCAGCGTCATGATCCCCAGCGTGAGGCTGGCGGCGAGGATGCTCGTCCCGAAGCGGAAGAAGAGCACGAAGGCGCCGACCCCGAACAGCGCATGCACGATGCTGGGCACGCCGGCGAGGTTGATGATGGCGAGGTTGACGACCCGCGTCAGCCAGTTGTCGCGGGCGTACTCGGACAGAAAGATCGCGGCGGCGACCCCGACCGGCACCGAGAAGAGCAGCGCGACGGCGACCAGCCAGATGGTGCCGAGCAGGGCGGGCATGATCCCGCCCTCGGTCATGCCGTTCGTCGGGCTGGTCAGGAGGAATTCAAGGCTGATCGCCGGCGCGCCCTTGTAGACGAGCAGCCCGAGGATGAGCAGCACGGGCATGACGAGCAGCACCGTCATCAGGCCGAAGAGCGTCTGGACACGGGCCTGGATGCGGCGGTTGCGTTCGTCGAGGGGGGTGGTCTTGAACATGGTCAGGCGGCCCCCCCGGCCTTGCCGGCGCGCTTGCGCCGACCGGCTCCCCGGACCACGACGTCGGCGGTCAGGTTGATGGTGAAGGTCACGAGGAACAGGAAGATCCCGAGGAAGAAGAGGGCCTGGTAGTGGTCGGATCCGACGGCGGTCTCGCCCAGCTCGGCGGCGATGGTGGCGGTCAGCGCCCGGACCGAGTCGAAGGGGCTGGTGGGCAGGTTGATCGAGTGGCCGCTGGCCATGAGCACGGCCATGGTCTCGCCGAAGCCCCGGCCCACGCCAAGCAGGATCGCCGCGACGAGGCCGTTGCGCGCGGCCGGCAGGACGACCTGGCGGACCACCTGCCAGCGGGTGGCGCCCATGGCTTCGGCGGCCTCGCGGTAGCCGTCGGGGACGGCCTTGAGCGCGTCTTCGGCGATGGTCGTCATGATCGGCGCCGCCATCAAGCCCAGGATGATGCCGGCGTTGAGCACGTTGAGCCCGACGGGGACGTTGAACACGTCGATGATGAGCTTGTTCATCACCGACAAGCCGATGAAGCCCCAGACGACGGAGGGGATGGCGGCCAGCAGCTCGACCAGGATCTTCAGCGCCTCGCGCAGGCGCGGGCTGGCGAATTCGGCGATGAAGATGGCGGCCGCCAGCGAGAAGGGGACCGCCACGACCATCGCCAGCCCGGTGACGCTGGCAGTGCCGACGATGAGCGCCAGCGCGCCGTAGGTGGGGTGGCTCTCGGACGTCGGTCGCCAGGCTGGCGAGGTGAAGAACTCGACGAGGTCGAGGGGCCCCAGGACGAAGCCCAGGCCCTCGCGCGTGATGAACACGAAGATCGCCAGCACGAACACGATGCCCGAGATGCCGCCCAAGAAGATCAGGCCGTGCATGGCCTTGTCGACGTACCAGGCGCGGTCCCGGCGGTCGATGTCGTCGCCGTGCGTCCTGTGGCGGGAGGCGACCGGGGGCGGCCGGTCGGGTGCGGTGTCAGCGGGCATCGGGCCCTCGCAGCCGCTCCATCAGGGCGGTGACGCGGTCCGACAGCTCTCGGGCGGCGTACTCCAGCTTGCGCTGGACGGCCTCGTCGTCGTCGCCCGGCCCGGGCCCCGGGCCCAGGTCCCAGTGGAGGCAGACGCTGCGGAAGGGCAGCTCGACCGGCCGTTCGCAGAACTCCGGCGCCAGGTCGACGATGACGTGGAAGGGCCGACCCTCCAGGTCCACCTGGTCGAGGCCCTTGGGCTGCAGCCCCTCGCCGTCCAGGCCGCGTGCCGCCATGAAGTCCAGCACCAGCGGGTCGACGGCGTCCGCCGGCTCCCAGCCGGCGCTGTCGTAGCGGCCGCTCTCGGGGAAGGCCTTGGCCGCCATCGTACGGGCCAGCAGGCTGAAGGCGTCGTCGTGCTCGTCGACGAACAGCACCCGGTAGACCTTGGGCGCCTTGGTCTGGCCGGTGGTCGCGAAGACCGTCTCCTCGCACAGGTTCTTGGCCTGGTCGCTCACGCGCTCGAGGCGGTTCAACACGATGAGCAGCGCGAACAGGTCGTGGAGCGGCAGGGCGTCGGGGCCCTCGCCGGCGGCGAGCAGGTCCTGGAAGCTGTTGTCCAGCGACAGGTCGATGCCGTCGGCCATGGACATGGTGCCCCGGGCCAGCTCCGGGTTCGCGTCGGCCCAGGCCTGCATGGCCTGCCGCAGCATCCGCCGGGTGCGCTCGTCCATGGACTTGAGGTGCCGCGCGAAGCGCTCGGGGACGGGCGCCTGCAGCTTCACGGCTTCACGCGCGATGGTGGTCGCGTAGTCGCCGATGCGCTCCAGCGCGATGGTGATGCGCATCACCGACGACACCGTCCGCAGCGGCCCGGCCGCCGGCAGGTGCCGGGCGACGAAGGCGTGGCAGCGCGCGTCCAGGGCGCGGACCCGCCGGTTGATCGGCAGGTCGTCGAGGATCACCTCGGCGGCCTGGGCGTCGTCGTTGTCCAGCAGGCAGCGCACCGAGCGCTGCACCGCCAGCTCGACCAGCTCACCGATGGCGGCGACCTCGGCGTGGATGGTGTCGAGGTCGGCCTGCAGGCGGCGCTCGTAGTGGGTCATGAGTTCCTCCGAGGGGGGGACCCCTCCAGGTCCCCCCCGACACCGCTCGTCGCAGTTGGACCTTCGCTCCTTCGTCGCTCTCGGTCCAACCACTCCTCGCGGCGTCTCCCCCCCCGGGGTCGATGAGCTGCCGTCGGGGGAGCTGTTCTGGATGTCGGGTCAGGATGAGGCAGCTCATCTGTTCCTCCAAGGGGGGGACCCCTCCCCCCAGTCTCATCACTCGGGGCAGGTCACCGGGCGAGCCGGGGCGTAGCCCTTCGCGAGGATGATGCACTGCCCCTCGTCGCTCAGGATCCAGTCCAGGTAGGCCTTGACCGCGCCATGGGGCTCGCCCTTGGTGTACATGAACAGCGGCCGGGCGATGGGGTAGCTGCCGTCGACGGCCGACTCGATGGACGGCATGACGCAGGCTTCGCCCTCGGCCTTGGCGATGCAGGCCGTCTTCACGTCAGGCGTGGCGTAGGCCAGCCCGCTGTAGCCGATGGCGCAGGGCGTGTGCTGGACGAGGTCGACGACATCCTTGGAGCCGTGCATGTCACGCGAGCCCAGCTTGTACTCTCGCTCCTTGCCGAGGATCGTCTTCTTGAAGTAGGCGTAGGTCCCCGAGTTGTTCTGGCGGCTGACCCGGACGATCTCATCGGAGTCGCAGCCCGGCACGGTGAGCCCCACCTGGCTCCACTTGTCCGCCGGCCCGCCCTCGCCGTAGATGTCGGCGAGCTGGCCGAAGGTCAGGTGGTCGGCGGGGTTGTCCTTGTGGAGGTACACCGCCAGGGCGTCGTAGCCGACGACGAATTCCTTGGGTTCGACGCCGTGCTCTTCGGCCAGCTTGATCTCCTTGTCCTTCATCTTGCGGCTGGCGTTGGCGATGTCGACCGTGCCGTTGATGAGGGCGGAGATGCCGGTGCCGGAGCCTCCGCCCGAAACAGCGACGGCGGTGTTGGCGTCGACGTCCTTGTAGGCTTCGGCCCAGGCCTGGGCGACGTTGACGAGGGTGTCGCTGCCCTTGTTCTGGATGACGGCGCGACCGGTGGCGGCGCCCTGAGCGGCCGGCGTCGCTTCGCCGCCGCCTGGCGTCGTCGGCTGCTGCGAGCGGTCGGGGCGGGAACAGGCCGACAGGGAGGCGACGGCAAGGCTGAGAAGCAGGGTGGTCTTCATGGGGTTCTCCTTCAGAACGCGAGCTGGACCTGGGTGCGGGCGCGGTACTCGTTGGTCGAGCTGCCGGCCGCGCTGTCGGTGAGGAGGCTGCCGTCGAGCTGCCACTTGGCCTTGTGGCCGAAGGGCAGCCAGGACAGCCCGGCGGTCAATTCCTGGGAGGCGGCGTCGCTGCCCGCAGCGATGACGCGCGCGTAGCGAGCCGCCGGGGCGAAGTCGCCGGTGACGTAGCTGAGCTGCTGGTAGAAGCCGAGCTGATCCATGTCCTGGGACCCGAAGTCCGCGCCGGACTGGGCCGTGTTCAGCAGGAAGCCGCCGGTCGCGGCCAGGCCCGACACCTTGAGCATGTAGTCGATCCCGGCGGCGATGGTGCCATCGTCGTTGTTGTCGGTGTCGAAGTCCGCGAGGGCGTTGACCCCGACGCCGGCGCGGAGCTCGCCGCCCTCGAGATCCAGCTCGCTGTACGCCTTGGTGTCCTCCGTCGTGTAGCCGGCCCGCAGTACCAGCATGGGACCGAAGGCGTCGGGCACGTTGCTCGCCGACCACCCGGTCAGCTCGCCCTCGCCCGTGGTGGGGTCGACCTGGACGGTGCCCTCGTAGTGTGGCTTGTCGCCGGTCCCGTTGAAGATGCCGGCCGCCCACTCGAAGCCGCTGCGCTTCGTGACGCCGGAGTGCAGCATCACGCCGATGTCCCGCCCGCCGCCGAAGGCCTTGTCGGTGATGGCGCGGTCGACCAGCTCCTGGCTGCCGCTGCTGGTGAGCTGCTGGCGCATGAAGGGCCGCTTGAACTGCCCGACCCGGAGCTGGGCGCCCGGGGAGAGCTTGTAGTTGAGGTAGAAGTCCTTGAGCCCGGCGCTCCCCTTGCCGAAGTCGGCCTGGAAGGTGTAGCCGAGGTCCTTGCTCCACACGTGCCCGGACAGCTTGATGCGAGCGCGGGGGATGGA
>CAZRFD010000079.1:0-350 GCA_964599085.1 uncultured Enterobacterales bacterium
CGGCAGGCGGCAGGCGGCAGGCGGCAGGCGGCAGGCGGCAGGCGGCAGGCGGCAGAGGCATGAACCCGAACCCTCGCCGTAACAATACACCATCGCGACCGCCGTGTGAACGCAGTGTGGTCGCCGGCAGGCTCACGCTATCGGCCCACGCAGCGTTGTCTCTGGCAACGGGCCGCGGGGCCCCGGGGCGCGGCCCAGCGCCGGCACATTGCCGTGAGGATCGGCTGGGCGACGGCTGGTCGAGGCGGTCCTCGACCGGAGAGCGGTCAGGGTCGTGTGGTCGAACCGTCGCTTGGACGATGCTGACGGGAGCAGCGGCGACACATCGGTCGCGGATTCGCGGACTCGCC
>CAZRFD010000079.1:450-32505 GCA_964599085.1 uncultured Enterobacterales bacterium
GACTCGCCGACTCGCCGACTCGCGGACTCGCGCCCCCGCGCCCCCGCTCTCTTGCCGACTCGCCGACTCGCCGACTCGCGGACTCGCGCCCCCGCGCCCCCGCTCTCTTGCGGACTCGGGCCTTTCGCGCTCCCGTGGATTCACGGCTTCGTGGCCCCGTGGACCCGCGGCTTCCGACGAAGCGGTGGGGGCGGGTGGCTCCACAGTCTGGCCGCATCTCAGACGGTGCCCCGAAGGGTTCCGTCGGAGGCTGAGGCGGTGGCACAGACGCGGAAGAACCAGCCGCTACTCGTACCCGAGCTCGAGTGCTGAGAGTTGCCGAGGTCCGAGGGTAAGGCCTTACCCCCCGAGTTCGGGTGCTGAGAGTTGCCGAAGTCCGATGGTAAGGGCTTACCCATCGAGTTCGGGTGCTGAGAGTTGCCGAGGTCCGAGGGTAAGGCCTTACCCACCGAGTTCGGGTGCTGAGAGTTGCCGAAGTCCGAGGGTAAGGGCCTACCCCCCGAGTTCGGGTGCTGAGAGTTGCCGAGGTCCGAGGGTAAGGGCCTACCCCCCCGCGCCCCCGCGGCTCGCGCCCCCGCGGCTCGCGCCCACGCGCCCCCGCGGCTCGCGCCCCCGCGCCCCCGCGGCTCGCGCCCCCGCGGCTCGCGCCCCCGATCCTGACCGGAAAGCGGTCAGGATCCGCTGGTTGACCCCTCGCCCACGCGATCCTGACCACAATTCCGCCTGCGATGGTGCCGGCGCCGCGGCCGCCCGCTGCTGCCCGACGAGCACGGCAGCCCGCCGGCAACGACCGCTCAGCTCAGCGCCACACCCTCGAGGATCCACGTGCAGGCGTCGACGTCGCGGATCCGTTGCTGGTCCGAGCACACGTGGACCACGGCCGACAGGAGGTCGGTGATTGTGCACTGCAGCCGCCGCTGACCGGCGCAGCCCACGACCTGCGGACCGTCCATGGCCAGCGCGAGCACGGGCAGGTCGAGGGTGCCCTGGACCAGGTCGACCCCACCCAGATCGAGTAAGTCGGCGATGGCGACGTGGGCACGGAGGTCGGGCAGCAGCATGTTCCGCGAGCGGGTGCCGCTACGGACGACGAGGTTGCCGGGCCACAGGCTGCCGTCGGCCCGTTCGTGGCCGGTCGGCCGCTGGTTGCGCTGCCGGGCCAGCCGCGGGCCCCGGTAGGTGCTTCCGCACACGCCCTCTCGCAGCAGCGGGATGGGCATGGCGGGCACGCCACGGTCGTCGAAGGCGCGCGTCTCCAGCGCACCCGCCGCGGCAGCGTCGTCGATGATGTGCAGCCGCGAGCTGGCGATCCGCTGGCCGAGGCGCCCGGCCAGGAAGCTCCTGCCCGCTTCGATGACCTCGCCCGAGAAGGCCGGCGCCAGCACCGGCAGCAGCCGCGCCACGGCGATGGGGTCCAGCAGCAGCGCGACGTTGCCGGTCGGCAGCGGCGCTTCCACGCCGTAGCCCGCCAGCCGCCGGCAGAGGTCCACGCCCAGGGGCACGCTGGCCACGTCGGCGAAGTGCCGGCTGTGGACGCTGTCGGTCAGCACCTGCCCCGATCGCGTGTCGCGCACCTGGCCGGTCAGCTCGAAGCGGCTGGACTGCTCGACCGCGACGACACCGTTGGTCGATCGGAAGGAGCGGGTCTGGACGCGCTCGCGGTAGGTGAAGGACTCGGGCTCGACCCCCTCGGCCGCCCCCTCGGCGCCCTCGAGGTTCAGCTCGATGACCTCGGTGCGGGCTTCGTCGTCCATGGCTTCCAGCCGCAGGTCGAGGATCCCCAGCCCCCGCTCCGGCACGTCGAGGCGCACCGGCGGCCCGTCGGCGGGATCGGGCGAGGCGGCGGCCGCACGGTCCAGGGCCTGCTGCGCAGCCTTCCGCGGATCCAGCCGCTTCCCTCCCGACAGCTCGATCCTGCCGACCGCGCCCCGTCCATCCACCACCCGCACCGACGCCGCCCAGGTGTCGCGCGGCGCGCTGCGGGAGCGCCCACCGCGGTCGCAGGACAGCACTGTGATCGTCCCCTCGGTGACCAGGACTTCAGCGTCGGCGGCGCCGGCATCGCGGCAGGCCTGCAGCAGCGTGGCAGCGTCGGGGCGGGGGTCGGCCATCTCAGCCTCCAGGCGAGCGCTGCTCGCGGCACGGGGGCGGTTGACCTATCCTGTCGCGCGATGCGCGACGTCCGCTCCCCGTTCCCGTCGGCGCCCCTCGCGGCCGGCCTGCTCTCCTTGTGTGTCGCGGGGGCCATGACGCAGTATGCCTGCGGCGGCCACGCCAACAGCCCGGGCAGCCCCGGCGACGCCCGGCCCCGACCGGTCGGCGATCCCCCGCCGGGCCGGGTCGTCGCCATCGGCGACCTGCACGCCGACCTGGACGCCGCCCTGGCCACGCTGCAGCTCGCCGGCATCGCGGACGCCGCGGGCAACTGGGCGGGCGGCACCACCGTCTTCGTCCAGACCGGTGACCTGACCGACCGCGGCCCCGACAGCAAGGAGGTCATCGAGCTGCTGATGTCGCTGCAGCGACAGGCACGCGACGCCGGCGGGCAGGTGATCCCCCTGCTCGGCAACCACGAGCTGATGAACATGATGGGCGACTGGCGCTACGTCACACCCCAGGATGTCGCCGACTTCGGATCGGTCGACGCCCGGCGCGCGGCCTTCACGGTGGAGGGCAGCCTGGGGAGCTGGCTCATCGAGCGCGACGTCGCGCTGAAGCTCGGCGACACGGTCTTCGTCCACGGCGGCATCGGCGAGCGCTTCGCGACGCTCGGCGTGGACGGCATCAACCAGCAGGTCGACCTGGCGCTGCACGGGCAGGCCCCTCCCGACATCCTGGGCGAGGAGGGACCGCTGTGGAACCGGGTGCTGGTGATGGCGCCCGAACCGCTGGCCTGTGCCGAGCTGGGGCGGGCGCTGACGGCGCTCGGTGCGAAGCGCATGGTCGTCGGCCACACGCCGCAGCTCGACGGCCACGTGCTGTCTCGCTGCAACGGCCAGCTCCTGGACATCGACACCGGCATCTCGCCCTACTACGGCCGCCACCTCGCTGCGCTGGAGATCCTCGACGGCGACGCCCGGGCCCTGTACCCGGAAGGCCCGGCCGACCTGCCGGATCCCTGAACAGGGCCGCGCTGTCGCAGATTCGCCCCAACAAGCGGCGACCCCGCCAGACAGCCAGCGGTTAGGCTCGCGTCCCCGCCCCGGGGGACCACACCTCCTCGCCCGCCCGGGCGATACGTGGAGCCACCATGCCCATGTCGGCGAAGCTCGAGCGCCTGCACAAGGCCGCTGCCAACCTCGATGCTCTCGAGGGCCTCGACCCCCAGCTCTTCGAGGACTTCCTCGCCAGCGCCGCGCGCCAGCTCCGCGCCCCCTTCCTGGTCCACCACTCACCGGCCGACGCCGCCCGCCTCGTCCGGGACACCCTCGCGCGCGCCCGCAGCTACCAGGGCAGCGCCCCCCGCGTCGAGTACGCCGTCGAGGGGCACCGCGTCCACCTGTGGACGACGATGCCGGACCAGCCCTTCATCGTCGACACGCTCCGCCTGATGCTGAAGAACGCCGGGTGGGAGTACGTGGCCGGCTTCAACCTCATGGTCGGTGTCGGCCGCGACGACAGCGGCAGCATCGTCGCCATCGGCGCGGACGCCGGCCCGCTCGAGAGCCTGACCTACCTCGAAGCCGAAGTCGCCGACGCCGACAAGGTGGAAGCCGCGGCCGAACGGCTGCGCGGCAGCCTGGAGCTCGCCCAGGCCATGGTCACCGACTTCCACACCATCACCGACCTCGTCGACCGGGTCGCCGGCCGCATCCAGCGGAGGGTCGACCGCCTGCCCCACCTCGCCGACGACCTGCGCGAGACCGCCGACTTCCTGCAGTGGCTGCTCAGCGACAACTTCGTGTTCATGGGCGCCGCCATGGGCGACGACCGACTGGGCGTCGCCGGGGACGCGCTGTCCCGGATCTGGCCCTGCGACAACCTGTTCTCGTGGGAAGGCGAGGGCGCGGACCAGCTCGTCTGCGTCCGCAAGGGCCACCTCGAGTCCCGCCTGCACCGCGCTGGCCGCGTCGACGAGATCAAGGTGCGCATCCCGCACGCCGACGGCGGCCACGAAGAGCTGCTGCTCCAGGGCATGTTCACCTACCGCGCCGTCACCCAGCCGAGCCGCCAGGTGCCCTGGCTGCGCCGCGTCCTCAGCCGCATCCTCGCCGCGCAGGACAGCCAGCCCGGCACCTACCGCTACAAGGGCATCGCCAACGTCTTCGACAGCCTGCCGACGGAATTCCTGTTCACGGCCGACCAGGCCGAGGTCACGGGGATCATCGAGCGCGTGCTCGAAGCCGAGACCCAGCAGGATGCCCGCGCCAACGTCGTCCAGCGCGCACAGGACGACATGACCTTCGCCCTGGTCGCCATGCCCAAGGCCCGCTTCTCGGAGGGGCTGCGGGAACGCATGGAGGGGCTGCTGCTCGACGCGACGGGCGCCACCTACTGCGACCACGGCGTGTTCGTCGGTCGCTTCGACACCATGCTGGTCCACTACTACCTGACCGGTAGCCGGAAGCTCAGCGACGCCGACATCGACACCTTGCTGGCCAGCCTCACGGACCTCGCCACCCCCTGGGACGAGCGCCTGATGGCCGCGGCCACCGACCGCTTCGGCGCCACCGAAGCGACGGAGATCCTCGCCCGCTACGGCGCGGCCTTCGACGACAGCTACCGGCTGTACAACGACCCGGCCCGCGCCGCCGCCGACATCGAGATCATGGAGCGCCTCGGCGACCGCAAGCCGCTGCTGGCCGACATCTTCCGCGACAAGGACGGCCGCATCAACATGCGGGTCTACCAGGCCCGCGACGTGCTGCTCTCCGACATGCTGCCCGTCCTGGACGACTTCGGGCTCATCGTCATCGACCAGTACAGCAACGTCGTCGATGTCCGGGGCGCGCCCGAGATCAACCTCGACACCTTCCGCCTGCAGGGCGTCTGGGGTGTCAGCGACGACGATGTCATGGCCCACGGCGCCGAGCTGGTCGCCGGCGTCGAAGCCGTCTTCGCCCACGACATGGACGACGACGTGCTCAACCGCGTGCTGTTGCGCGCGGCCATCCCCTGGCAGGCCGTGGACATGATCCGCGCCTACCTCGGCTACGCCCGCCAGCTCGGCTTGCGCTACACGCTGGTCCGCCTCCAGGAGCTGCTGCTCGCCCAGCCCGCCCTCGCCGCGAAGCTGTGGGAGCTGTTCCAGGCGCGCTTCGACCCCGACCTGCCCGGCAGCCGCGACGCCCGCTACGCAGAGGTAGCGGACGCCTACATGGAGCTGCTCCGGGGCGTCGACGACCACGACCAGGACATGGTCTTCCGCACCCTGTTCAACCTCGTCGACAGCTCGCTGCGCACGAACTTCTACCGCCCCGGCCGCCAGGGCTGGTCCATCAGCTTCAAGGTGGACTGCAGCAAGGTCTGGCACATGCCGGAGCCGCGCATGAAGTACGAGATCTACGTGCACCACCGCGTGGTCGAGGGCCTGCACCTGCGCGGCGGTGACATCGCGCGCGGCGGCATCCGCTGGTCGGATCGATCGGACTACCGCCGCGAGATCCTCGACCTCGTGTCGACCCAGATGGTCAAGAACGTGCTCATCGTGCCCGAGGGCGCCAAGGGCGGCTTCTTCCTCAAGAAGAGCCCCACGGACCGGGCCGAGCGGCGCGCGCGCGCCGACGACATGTACGAGGTGCTGATCCGGGGGCTGCTCGACGTCACCGACAACATCGTCGACGGCAGGATCGTCCACCCGCCGCGGGTCGTCCGCCATGACGGCGATGACCCCTACCTCGTCGTCGCCGCCGACAAGGGCACCGCCCACCTGTCGGACCGGGCCAACGGCATCAGCCGCTCCTACGGCTTCTGGCTGGATGACGCCTTCGCCAGCGGCGGCTCGCACGGCTACGACCACAAGGAGGTCGGCATCACCGCGCGCGGCGGCTGGCGCACCGTCGCCCGCCACTTCCGCGAGCTGGGGATGGATCCCTACGCCGACGACTTCACGGCCACCGGCGTGGGCGACCCCTCCGGCGACGTTTTCGGAAACGGTGTCATCGAGACCCCGCACATGCGGCTGCGGGCGGCCTTCAACCACCTCCACGTCTTCCTCGATCCCGACCCCGACACGAAGAAGAGCTACGAAGAGCGCCTGCGCCTGTTCAAGGCGGCCAAGGGCTGGGACGCCTACGACACCTCGATCATCAGCGAGGGCGGCGGCATCTTCAGCCGCCGCGCCAAGAGCATCAAGCTGTCGCCCCAGGCCCAGAAGATGCTCGGCACGCTGGAGTCCGAGCTGCCCGTCGACGCCGTCATCCGGCTCATCCTGCGGATGAAGGTCGACCTGTTCTGGAACGGCGGCATCGGCACCTACGTCAAGGCGTCCTGGGAGACCCACCAGCAGGCCAAGGACCCGACCAACGACGAGCTGCGCATCAACGCCGACGAGCTGCGCTGCAAGATCGTGGGCGAGGGTGGCAACCTGGGCTTCACCCCCGAGGGGCGCATCGAGTACGCCCTCAAGGGCGGCCGCCTGAACACCGACGCCATCGACAACAGCGGCGGCGTCGACATGTCCGACCACGAGGTCAACCTCAAGATCCTCCTGGGTCCGGTGGTGGCGCGGGGCGACCTGGGCATGGACGCCCGCAATGAGCTGCTGGAGTCGCTCACCGACACCGTGGCCGACCAGGTCCTGCGCAACAACGACATCCACGGCCGGCAGCTCTCCCTCGACGAGATCCGGTCCGGACGAGACCCGCTGTTCTTCTACCCGACGATCCAGTGGGTCACCGGGCGGAGCGGCCGCAGCGCCGCGGACCTGCACCTGCCGACCCATGACGCGCTGAAGCGCCGCATGGCCGCTCGGCAGGGCCTCACCCGGCCGGAGCTGTCGGTGCTGCAGGCACACGTCAAGATGCACGTGTTCAAGGACCTGATGCAGAGCGATGCCGGGCTGATCCCCGGCTTCGACGACATGGTCCGCGACTACTTCCCCGACGCCATCCGGGAAGGCTTCGCCGCCGACATCGACAAGCACATGCTGCACAAGCACATCGGCATGACGGTGGTGACGACCGAGGTCTGCGGCAACGCCGGCGCCACCTTCTTCCCCAGCCTGATGGAGCTGACCGGCGCGAGCGCCGCGCGCGTGGCGGCCGCATGGTTCCGGGCGATGAAGCTCGTCAACGTCCCGAGCTTCCGCAAGAAGCTCAAGACCAGCCCCCCCGATCAGGCCGCCCGCTACCGGGCCTGGATCGCCATCACCGACGCGGCCCTGCGCCTCGTGGCGACCTGGCTGGCCCCGGGGGAACCCGACGTCACCGACGAAGAACTCGACGGCGTCCGCGACGTGCTCAAGCGCCTGCCCAAGATCCGCGGCACGGTGCACAGCGACCGCATCCAGGGACGACGCAACGCGTACATGACGGCTGGCGTCTCCAAGGAGGTCGCCTCGCGCCTCGCCGCCCTCGGTGAGCTGACCGTGGCCCGGGAGGTCTCGCGCCTCCACGTCGACAACGACGGCGAACGCATGGGCAGCAGCATCGTCCGCTACCTGGCCATCGGCGAAGCCAGCCGGCTGCTGCCGGCGGTCCGGGCGCTCGAGCTGCGCCGCACCCGCGAGCGCTGGGACCCGGTCGCCATGGCCATCTTGCGCAACCGCTACCTCGCCCTGATGCGCAAGCTGGTCGCGGTCGTGCCGGTCGGCCCGGAAGTCCGCCTGGGCGTCGATCGCCTCGCCCGACGCCTCGCCCGCGAGGGGACCGGCGTGCTCGCCCCGCTGCAGGACGAGATGGACCGCATCCTCGGCGACGAACCGGATCTGCCGACCCTGCTGGTGGCCGAAGAGCGCGTCCATGCCTGGATCGCGCGCTTCGAGGCCGGGCAGCAGGGCTGAGCTTCCCCCCGCGCCCCGCTCGGAGCCCGCCATGTCGCAGCAGGACCGCCACTGGGTGCTGCTGCGCCACGGCGAGAGCGTGGCCAACGCCGACAACTGGCTGGCCGGGCAGATCGACACCCCGCTGACACCGCGGGGTGAAGCACAGGCCGACGCGGCAGGCGCCGCGCTGGTCGACGTCGAGCTGGGCCTCATCGTCAGCAGCGACCTGCGACGCGCCCGGGACACCGCGCACCGCGTCGTGGCCACTCGGGCGGCCATGCGTGGCGAGGCCCCCCTGCCGGTCGAGGAATGCGCCGCGCTCCGCGAGCGCCACGCCGGGGACTGGGGCCGTCGCGACCGCGCGGAGCTGCGAGCCCGCGGCGAGCTGCAGCGGCTGACCACCTGGCAGCTCGCCCCACCGGGCGGCGAGAGCCAGGCCGCCATGGCGGCCCGCATCCTGCCCTGCATGGTCGAGCTGGAGCGCCGCGCCGTCTCCGGAGCCATCCTCCTGGTGTGCCACGGCGGCGTCATCCGGATCCTGCAGGGGCTCCTCGATGGCCGACCCCTCGACGACATCGGCTTCTTCGGCGTCCCCAACGCCGAGCCCATCCACCGACGTCTGTCAGCGAATTCCTTCGCTTCGCTGCTGGATGCACGACGAGACGACATGATGTAGAATTGATCTCAGGTGTCGTCTTGACACGCCAAGGCTCGCCCGTCGGCGCGCCAAGGAGGAACCATGAAGCGCACCCTCGTCTCCCTCTCCCTGCTGGCCCTGCCGATGACCGCTTCGGCGGGCGTGGGCTTCACGGCCCACCAGTCGTGGACCTACAGCAGCCGCAACTACTGGGGATCGCCGATCAACCTGCCGTCGCTGGACATCACCAACAACGGCCTCGTGATCCAGATCCACGCCCTCGACCTCATCGAGGCCCTCACCTACGAGGACCTCGATCTCGGCGTCGCCGTCTACAAGACCACCAAGGCCGGCCCCGTCAACGACGACTGGAAGGGCGTCTTCCAGCCCGGCGGTCGCCTGGAGCTGGACACCAACTTCAACTTCGACCCGCTCACCGTCGGCGCCCTCTTCGAGCCGCGCCTCGGCTTCCAGAAGGCCGACAAGTTCGGCTTCGGCCTGTACGTGGTCCCGGGCATCGGCGCCGGCGTCACCCCCGACCCGGCCACCGGCGACACCGCGTTCGAGCTGCTGGTCAGCGGTGGCATCCAGGTCGCGGCCTGGATGAACTGAGCCCCGCCCCACCTCCCAGGCCCGCCCCGGCACACAGCCCGGGGCGGGCCTCGCTGCGTCTGGGAGCTCGCTCCAGCCGGTCACAACGACCGACGCGTTAGCCGCCGGGCCATGCCCCTCGTCCTCGCCAGCGGATCGCCCCGCCGCCGCCAGCTCCTCGAAGCCGCCGGCGTCGACATCCACGCCATCCGCCCGCCCGACATCCCCGAAGACATCCACGAGGGCGAAGATCCCGTCGCCTTTGCCCGGCGCATCGCGCTGGCCAAGGCCCGGGCCGTGCCCGCGCCGGGGCACTGGGTGCTGGCCGCCGACACCGTGGTCCACGTCGACCACCACCTCCTCGGAAAACCCGACGACGACGACGACGCCCGCCGGATGCTCGCCCTGCTGTCGGGGCGCTGGCACCGCGTGACCAGCGCCTGGTGCCTGGCCTGGGGCGGAGACACCACGGGCGCCAGGCGCCGCGGGACCCGCCCCCTGCGCGGACAGCGCACCAGCCGGGTGCTCTTCCGGCCCCTGAGCGCCGCCCAGATCGACCGCTACGTGGCGGGCGGCGAGGGGCGCGACAAGGCCGGCAGCTACGCCATCCAGGGCGAGGGCATGGTGCTGGTGGAGCGGGTCGTCGGCAGCTACACCAACGTCGTCGGCCTGCCCGTCGCCCCGGTCCTCTCCCACCTGCGGCGCGTCGGGTTGATGCCCCCAGCCTCGGAGTGATCCCATGCCCGGCCTCCCTGAACGCCTCGCCGCCGTCGAAGCCCGCATCCAGCGGGCCTGCGATGCCGCCGGCCGCGACCGCGACAGCGTCCGGCTCCTCGCCGCCACCAAGACCCGCAGCGCCGAGGAGATCGCCGCCGGCGTCCGCGCCGGCCTGACCCTGCTCGGCGAGAACCGGGCCCAAGAGCTGCGCGACAAGTTCGACCCCGTCGCCGCCATGCTCGGCGACGACGCACCGGCGCCGGAGTGGCACTTCATCGGCCCGCTCCAGCGCAACAAGATCAAGTACGTCGTCGGCCGGGCCACCCTCGTCCACTCCGTCGACTCGCTGAAGCTGGCGCAGGCACTGAGCGAGCGCGTCCAGACGCTCGCCGGCACGGCCCCCCCGGCCGGCCCGCCGCTCGGCGTACTGGTCGAGGTCAACGTCGGCGGCGAGCTGAGCAAGGCCGGCGTCGACCCGGGACAGGCCCTCGGCCTGTGCGCGGCCATCGTGGAGCTGCCGGGGCTGGAGCTACGCGGTCTGATGACCATCCCGCCGGCGGTCGACGACGACGCCCGCACCCGCGGCTTCTTCGCGGCACTCCGACACCTCGCCCAGGAGGGGCGCGCCCAGGGCCTGCCGCTGACCGAGCTGAGCATGGGCATGAGCGGCGATCTGCACCTCGCCATCGCCGAGGGCGCCACCATCGTGCGCGTGGGGACCGCGATCTTCGGGCCGCGGGGGCGATGACGCGGCGCGGGGCTTGACGCTGTCGCGGCTGTGATTTCATTACCGGCGTCGGACGGCTGGAGCGGTCCACACCGAGCCCGGACAGAGATCTGACCGGGCCCGGATGGCCCCCTGCAACCGGCATCTCCAGACCCCATGTGCGTCCTGCTGTGTGTCCTGCACAGCGCTCGCGCGAGATCACACGTCCGCCTGCGGCGGACCCATCGACAGGAGAGCACCATGCTGCGCAACTCCCTCCTCCGGACCCGCGACCCCTTCGACTGGCGCCCCTTCGGGAGCCTGTTCGACGACGTCGAGACCATGCTCGGCTACGCCCCGACGCGTCCCGCGACCACCCCCCGGGCCAACGCCTACCGCACCGACGACGCCTACCACCTCGTCCTCGAGGTGCCCGGGCTGACCGCCGACAAGCTGGCCATCGATGCCCGCGACGGCGGCCTCGACATCCAGGCCACGGTCGACAGCGCCCTGCCCGAGGGCGCCCGCCTGCTCCGTCGCGAGCGGCCGGCCAACCTGCGCCTGGAGCGGCGCTACACCTTCGCCGACGACGCCGACCTCGACAACACGACGGCCACGCTCAAGGACGGCCTGCTGACCATCACCGTCCCCCGCGTGCAGCCGCAGACCCACCGCATCGAGGTCAAGGTCGGCTGATCCGGCCCGCACGTCCCACACAAGCACAGTCGGAGGACCACCATGGCCAACATCCAGACCACCACCACCGCCACCCCCCAGCCCGCGATCACCCGCCCGCAGCTCCGGCCGACGGCCCTGCCCATGGACCTGCTCGAGACCGACGACGCCTTCATCCTCCTCGCCAACCTCCCCGGCGTCCGCAAGGAGGATCTGCACATCGACCTCCAGAACAACCAGCTCACGGTGTCGGCGGACCGCCACGAGCCGCTGCCGGCCGGCACCGACGCCGACGCCGGAGACGACATGCAGCCCACGCCGCTGTTCCGCGAGCTGGGCGGGATCCGCTGGGAGCGCAGCTTCAAGCTGAGCACCCCCATCGACGTCGAGCACATCGACGCCCACCTGGACAACGGCGTGCTGCAGCTCACGCTGCCCAAGGCACCGGAGGCCCGGCCCCGCAAGATCGAGATCAAGGTCGGCTGAGCATCGGCTGAGCAACCGTCTCGAGGTCGGCTGAGGACGCTGGCACTCCACGCAGGTGCGGATCCCATCCGCACCTCCCCGTCCTCGGCCCCCCGGCCCGGGCGGCCCGCATGGGGGCTGCCCGGGCGCTCCTCATGAGCCCTGTGTTGCGCGACGCCACGTCACGCTCGCATCCGCACCGCCGGTTAGCTCCTCCAGCCCCTCCCGAGCCGGGGAGGGGCCCCTTCCACTGGAGGATGCCGTGACCGCCCCGACGCCCGAGCCCCGCTTCGCGCTGCCCGACCACATCCCCGCCGACTCGCTGGTGGAGTGCGTCCCCAACTTCAGCGAGGGGCGCGACCCGGCGGTGATCGCCGAGATCACCCGGGTCATCGAGGGCACGGAGGGGGTGACCCTGCTCGACGTCGACCCGGGCAAGGCGACCAACCGCACCGTCGTGACCTTCGTCGGCACGCCGGCGGCCGTGCTGCTGGCCGCCTGGCGGGCCATCGGCCGGGCCGCCCAGGTCATCGACATGCGCCAGCACAGCGGCGCCCACCCCCGCATGGGGGCGACGGACGTCTGCCCGCTGGTGCCGGTCCGGGGCATCTCCATGGAGCAGTGCGCCGAGCTCGCCCACATCCTGGGCGCCGCCGTGGGCGAGGGGCTGGGCGTACCGGTCTACTACTACGAAGCTGCCGCGATGACGCCGGAGCGCGCCAACCTCGCGACCATCCGGGCAGGCGAGTACGAGGGACTGTCCGCGCGCATGGTCGACGGCGGTGACGCCCCCGACGCCGGGCCGGCGCTGTGGTCCGAACAGACCGCCCGGACCGGCGCGACCGCGGTGGGCGCGCGCCCCTTCCTCATCGCATACAACATCAACCTCAACACCACGAACACCCGCAAGGCGATGAAGATCGCCGCGCTCATCCGCGAGAAGGGCATCATCCGACGCGACGGCGCCGGAGAGATCGTCCGAGACGCAGAGGGCAAGGCCGTCCGCGACCCCGGTCTGTTCAAGAAGGTCAAGGCCATCGGCTGGTACATCGAGGAGTACGGCCGCTGCCAGGTCTCCATCAACTTCACCGACTACACGGTCAGCTCCCTGCACGACGTCGTCGACGCAACCCGGCGCGTCGCCGACCAGGAGGGGGTGGTCGTCACCGGCAGCGAGCTGGTGGGCCTCGTCCCCCTCGACGCCCTGCTGCGCGCCGGCCGCCACTACCTGTCCCGCCAGGGGCTCAACCCGGGAGCGCCCGACCGCGAGCTGGTCGAGGTGGCCATCCAGTCCCTGGGCCTGCGGGATCTGGGCCCCTTCGACCCGTCCGAGCGGGTGATCGAGTACCGCATCGGCGACGACGGCCCCCTGGTCCGCAAGACCGTGCGCGACTTCGTCGACACGCTGTCCAGCCGTGCCCCCGCCCCCGGCGGTGGCTCGGTCGCCGCCCTTTGCGGCGCCCTGAGCACGGGCCTCGTCGCCATGGTCGGCCAGCTCACCACCGGCAAGAAGGGCTACGAGGCGAGCTGGGGCGCCCAGGACGACGCCGCCGTGGCCGCCCAGGCCCTCAAGGAAGCCTTCCTCACCGACATCGACGCCGACACCGCCGCCTTCGACGGCATCATGGCGGCGTTCGCGCTGCCGAAGAGCACGCTGGAGGAGAAGCGCGCCCGCCGCCGGGCGGTCCAGGCCGCCACGCGGGGCGCCATCGAGGTCCCCCTGCGGGTGCTGGAGCGCACCGTCGACGTCCTGCCGCTCATCGACGTCGCGCTGCAGGGCAACGCCAACGCCCGCTCCGACGCCGGTGTCGCGGCCCTGACGGCTCGGGCCTGCGCCGAGGGTGCCTGGTACAACGTCCAGATCAACCTCGGCGGCTTCCGGGACCAGGACTTCGCTGCCGACGCGCGCCAGCGCGCCGACGCCGCCCTCACCCGGGTGCGGACCTTCTGTGACGCCGTCTCGGAGCGGATCCCCCGGGAGCTGTAGATCCCCGACCGCCGCGCCCACCGGGGTCCACACCCCGCCGACGAAGCGCTGTTCGGCCCCGAGCAGCTCCCCGTCCTGCGCCTTGCGACCGAGGAGCTGTCGTGGCTGCTCGGACGCGGCTACGCGCTCACCGCCGCCACCACCCTGGTCGGCGACCACCACCAGCTCCAGCGCCGCCAGCGGCGGGCCGTCCAGCGCTGTGCCTGTGCGCCCGCGGCCGCCGCCCGCAGGCAGGCCGCCCTGGTGGCCATCCAGGGCCGCGACCTGGCGGTCGACGGCTTCAACGTGATCATCACGCTGGAGGCGGCGCTGTCCGGTGGGGTCCTGCTGCGGGGACGGGACGGCCGGGTCCGCGACCTCGCCAGCGTCCACGGGAGCTACCGCCGGGTCGAGGAGACACCCGAAGCCCTGGACATGCTGGTCGCTGCCACCGCCCACGCGGCCAGCGCGGTCTGGGTGCTGGACCGCCCGGTCAGCAACAGCGGGCGGCTGGCCGCCATGCTCCGCGACCACGGGGCCACGGTGGAGCTGCACCCCATGGCCGACACCCGGCTGGTCGCGCTGTGCCGGGAGGGCCGCGCCCTGGCCAGCAGCGACGGTCCGCTCATGGACCGGGTGCTGGCAGCGGGAGCGGTGAAACACAGTGGCCCACTGGTGGATCTGTTGGCGACACCGTTGCAGACCGCGGGCGCGGCGGTGCTCGATCTCGGCAAGTGACGAGCCCTGACCGCACAAATGCACGCGGAAGGGCCATCATTGAGGGACCTCGACCGTACCCTTCCTCCACCCCCCTATCGGAACACGGCCCCTTCCCAAGTGTTGCACTTCGCAACATCGTGCCTAGGGCTATTGCAACCTGCAATGGTTCCTGGCATCCTCGGCGCGCAACCAGAGGCACACGTGCAGAACTACGGCGTCCAGCTCCGCTCCATCCACGACACCCGCGACGTGCGGCTCACGGCGCAGGAAGAAGCCGACCTCGGTCGCTCCATCCGCGCCGCCGAACACGAAGCGCGCGCCGCGGTCGCCGGCTGGGACGTGGCCGAACGGATCCTCCGCCAGCGCCCGACCCGCGCCGAGCGGACCCGCGGGGGCGCCATCCAGCGGCTGCAGGAAGCCATCGACGCGCTGGAAGCCTACGCCCGCGACAACCGGGAAGAACGGGAGGCCATGCAGGACGTCGGCCGCGCGCGCCTCGCCTGGATGAAGAGCGAACGCCTGCGCTGGCAGCTCGCCATGAGCGGGATCCGCATCGCCCGCGGCGAAGCCCGCAAGCTGACCTGCTCGCTGATGAGCGAAGAAGACCTCGTGCAGGAGGGCTTCATCGGCCTGCTGCGCGCCGCCAGCCGCTTCGACCCCGACCGCGGGATCCGCTTCTCCACCTACGCCCGGTGGTGGGTCCGGGCCCAGATGACGCGCAGCATCGAGACCAAGGGCCGCATGGTGCGCCTGCCCGGCGGCGCCGTCGAACAGCTCCGCAACCTGCGCCGCGCCGCCGACCGCTTCGAGACCGACGGCGTCGACTACGACATCACCGTCCTCGCCGAAGAGGTCGGCATCGAAGAGCAGCGCGCCAAGTTCCTGCTCGCCATCGGCGGCGTGGTCAGCTCGTCGCAGGAAGACGAAGACGGCCACAAGCTCGAAGACCGCTTCGAAGCCGAACATGACGGCGACGACATGGAGAAGCTCACCGAAGCGCGACGCCTCTTCGGGCGCCTCCAGGACGTCTTCGACGACGTCCTCGACGAACGCGAGAAGTTCATCATCAACCGGCACTACGGCCTGCACGGCGAAGATGAACACAACATGGCCAGCATCGCCCGGGAGCTGGGCCTGTCGCGGGAGCGTGTCCGCCAGATCGAGCGTCGGGCGCTCAAGCGGCTACGCACGGCGATCTGAGCGACCGCGGCGCGGCGACCGGCGCCGCCGCGTTCACCCCCGCCAGGGACCCGGCGGGTCGACCACCCGCGGGATCTGCATCCCCGCCGACCGAGCGGCGTCCACCCGCCGGAGCACGGCGGCGCCGTGCAGCAAGGCCCGGCTCACGGCCACCACGCCGCGAGCCTGAAGCGGCGCCAGCCATGTGCCGGTGACCCAGTCGTTGAACAGCCCCATGGCCGGCCCGCACCAGATCTGGAAGTCGCGCTTGCGGTCGGCTTCGCCGGTGCGTGCCCAGCGGCTGGTCATGCCGAGGTACCAGCGGAAGCTCAGGGCCATCCTGTGGTGGGGATCCGACTCGGCCTTGGCCACCTCGGAAGGGTCGCGCTGCTGCCAGAAGGCCACCGTGTCGGACCACACCTCGTCCAGCGAGCGGCGGAAGATCTGCTTCTCGATCTTGGCCCGCTCGCGGGCGGGGATGTCCTCGATGCGATCGTAGCGGCGGTACAGCTCGTAGAGCCGCCCGGCCCGCTGGGCGTACATACTGCCGCGGCCGAGCACCTGGACCTCGGCCCCCAGCTCGAACATGTCCGGGGCCGGGCCCGTGGTGCAGTCGGCGATGCCGGCCTCGGCGAGCAAGGCGCGGGCGAGGTCGCTGGTGCCGGCTTCCACCGTGGCCTGGTTGACCGAACCGGTGAGCACGTAGTCCGCCCCCAGCGAAAAGGCCGCGTGGACGCTGGCGGGATCGCCGAGCCCGCCGGCCGCGCCGACCCGCAGGGCGATGCCCCGCGACGCGTAGCCTTCGTCGACCGCGACCCGGTCCCGCAGGCGGCGGATGACCGGCAGCATGGCGACGAGGGGACGGCGGTCGGTGTGTCCGCCGCTGTCCCCCTCGACCGTGACGTCGTTGGCCACCGGCACGCGTGAGGCGAGCTGGCCCTGCTCGGGGGTGAGCGCGCCGGCGGCGACCAGCTCCTGTACGAGCTTGCCCGGAGCCGGCCGCATGAACTGCTCGGCGACCTCGGGGCGGCTGACCTTGGCGAAGACCTTGTTGGGTACGACGATGCGGTCGCCGTCGAGGTGGATTCCGTGCGTGCGGTAGCGCACGACGGCCGCCGTGAGCCGCATGTAGGCGCTGGCCGAGACGTGGCGCACGCCCCCGGCCAGGTAGAGGTCGACGGTTCGCTCCTCGACCGCCGGCTCCATGGGGTTGTGCAGCAGGTTGAAGCCGGCCGGCCCCTCACCCACCCGCCGCTGGACGTCGGTCACGGCATCTTCGACCTGGGACAGCGGCAGCCCACCGGACCCGAAGAAGCCGAGCATCCCCGCCCGGCTCATGGCCACGACGAGGTCGGCCGAGGCGATGCCGCCGGCCATGGCGCCAGCGACGAGCGCCGCCGAGACGCCGTGATCCGCCCGGAAGGAGGGAGCTCCGAGGTCGGCGATGGCCACCGGGGGGACGAGGCCCCGAAGGTGGCCCGGGGCCGCCGTCCCCGAGAACACCCCCTGGTCCGTGATGGCCAGCGGCTGGTCGAGGTCGAGGATCGCTGCGGCGAGATCGGCGACGGGCCGTGCCGCGGCGGTGGGAGTCGCGGTGGGAGTCGCGGTGGGAGTCGCGGTGGGAGTCGCCACGGGCACCGCCGGGCCCGGCGCCGATCCCGGCAACACCAGCCGCTCCTCGAAGCTGGGCCCGTCCTGCCACCGCACGCGCAGCACGGCTTCATGCCCTTCGCGCCGCAGGATCAGGCTGACGTCGGGATCGTCGAGCCGCAGCTCCTCGTCGTCGGCGAGCATGGCCGCGAGCGGGCCGACGCCGTGGGCGTCCACCGCGGCCGCCAGGCCGCCGGGCCCCGAGCCCTGCTCGCCGTTGGAGAGCGTGACCGAGGTGGCGGGGTAGCGGGCGAGGATGGCGGCGACGCGGTCGGACATGGAGCCTCCAACAGGGCCGTCCGCCTAACCGCTGCCCACCCGCGATAAGCCCCCCCCCTCCCAGGAGGCGCCCGTGCAGCCCGCCGCTCCCGTCCCCGTCGCGATCCTCGGCGCCACCGGCATGGTCGGTCAGCGCATGCTCCAGCTCCTCGACGGCCACCCGTGGTTCTCCGTCGCCTGGCTGGGCGCCAGCGAACGCTCGGCCGGCCGCGCCTACGCCGACGCCTGCACCTGGCGGCTTGTCGGCGACATGCCCGCCGCCGCCGCCGCGCTGCCGGTCCACACCTGCGACCCCGGCCTGCTGCCGGACGGCGTCCGGCTGGTCCTCTCCGCCCTCGACAGCGGCCCGGCCGGTCCCATCGAAGCCGCCTTCCGGGCGGCCGGCTGCGCGGTGCTCACCAACGCCGCCGCCCACCGCATGGACACCGACGTCCCCCTGGTCATCCCAGAGGTCAACCCCCACCACCTCGACCTGGTCGCAGCCCAGACCGGGGGGGATCCCACCGCCGGTTTCATCGTCGCCAACCCCAACTGCTGCGCCATCCCCCTGGCCATGGCCCTCGCCCCGCTGCACGCGCGCTACGGCGTCGACGCCGTCATCGTCGCCACCTGGCAGGCCGTCAGCGGTGCGGGCTACCCCGGCGAGAGCGCCTGGGACATGGTCGGCAGCGTCCACCCCCACCCCGGCAATGAAGAAGCCAAGCTCCGCGAAGAACCCCAGAAGATCCTCGGCGACCCGGGGCAGCCGACCCCCTTTCCCGTCAGCGCCCGCTGCGTGCGCGTCCCCACCGCCGACGGACACCTCCTGGGCATCCACGCCCGCCTGCGCGGCGATCCCTCCCCCGAAGACGTCGCCGAAACCCTGCGCACCTGGCAGGGCGCAGCGCCCCCGCTACCATCGTCTCCTCGGCCCCTCGTCCACCTCGCGACCCGCCGCGACCGCCCGGCCACCCGCTTCGATGTCGACCGCGGCCAGGGCATGGCGCTGAGCGTCGGCCGAATCGAGCGCTGCGACATCCTGGGCGTCAAGCTGTACGCCCTCGCTCACAACACCATCCGCGGAGCCGCCGGCGCGGCCCTGGTCAACGCCGAGCTGCTCGTGGCCCGGAAGCTCCTGCCTTCCTGACCCTGGTGCCGCGCTTGCCGCAGCGCCCTCGCCGTGCCAAGTAGACCGCTGGCACCGGGGCTGTCGTCATGACCGCCCACCTGCCATACTGCAGCCGCCGCCCGCGCTCCCTTCCCCCCGCGGCGGCCCTCCTCTCCCGCGCGGCGCGCTCCCCCGGCAGCGCCCCTCCCTCCCTCGACCCGCTCCTCCCGTCCCGCCATGGCCACCCCAGAGACGCCTCGCCACGAGACCGTGGCGCTGCACGAGGCAACGCGCGAGCGCTACCTCAACTACGCCCTCTCCGTCATCACCGCCCGGGCCCTGCCCGACGTGCGCGACGGCCTCAAGCCCGTCCAGCGGCGCATCCTCTACGCCATGCTGGCCAACCTGCGCCTGCGGCCGACCGAACGCTACCGCAAGTCGGCCGCCGTCGTCGGCGAGGTGATGGCCAAGTACCATCCCCACGGCGACTCCAGCATCTACGACGCCATGGTCCGCATGGCCCAGCCCTTCAGCCTGCGTCACCCGCTCGTCGACGGCCAGGGCAACTTCGGCAGCCTCGACGGCGACAACGCCGCCGCCATGCGGTACACCGAGTGCCGGCTGACACCCATCGCGCTCGAGCTGCTCGACGAGATCAAGCAGCAGACCGTCGACTTCCGGCCCAACTACGACGGTCAGCACGAAGAGCCGGTGGTGCTGCCCGCCGAGTTCCCCCAGCTCCTCGTCAACGGCACCGAGGGCATCGCCGTCGGCATGGCCACGAAGATCCCGCCGCACAACCTGCGCGAGGTCATCGACGCCTGTGTCCTGCTCATCGACGACCCCGACGCCGACACGGCGGCCCTCTGCAAGAAGATCAAGGGCCCCGACTTCCCCACCGGCGGCGTCATCCTGAACAGCCGCAGCGAGATCCGGAAGGTCTACGAAGAGGGCAGCGGCAGCATCAAGGTGCGCGGCCAGTGGCACACCGAGAAGGCCAGCCGCAAGGACCTCGTGGTCATCACCGAGATCCCCTACGCGGTGAACAAGGCCAGCCTCATCGAGAAGATCGGCCAGCTCGTGGCCGAACGCAAGGTGCCACAGCTCGTAGACGTCCGCGACGAGTCCACCGACGAGATCCGCATCGTCTGCGAGCTGCGCAGCCGGCGCAGCGCCAGCGTCCCCGCAGACGTCGACGCCGACGCCGCCATGGCCTTCCTCTGCAAGCACACCCCCCTGGAGGGCTGGTTCCACGTCAACATGACGGCCCTGGTGCCCACCGACAACCCGCTGGTCGGGGCACCGGAACGCCTCGAACTCGGCCGGCTGCTCCGGCTGTGGCTGCAGTTCCGCTACGCCACGGTCCGGCGCCGCTTCGAGTACGAGCTGCGCAAGCTCGAAGAGCGGATCCACATCCTGGAAGGGCTGGTCATCATCTTCGATGCGCTCGATGAAGCCATCCGCCTCATCCGCGCCAGCGAGGGCAAGGCCGACGCCCGCGAACGGCTCATCGAGCGCTTCGACCTGACCGACGTCCAGGCCGACGCCGTCCTGGACCTGCAGCTCTACAAGCTCGCGAAGCTCTCGATCCTCGAGATCCGCCAGGAGCTCGACGAGAAGCGGGAGGAAGCCGAACGCATCCGCAGGATCCTGGGCAGCGCCCGCGAGCTGTGGGCGGTCATCAAGGACGAGCTGCTCGCACTCCGGAAGCAGTACGGAGAGCCGCGCCGCACCAAGGTGGGCGGCGACGGCGCCGAAGCACTGGACTTCGACGAAGCCGCCTACATCGTGGACGAAGACACCTTCGTGATCGTCACCCGAGACGGCTGGATCAAGCGCCAGCAGTCCTTCACGGGCATCGACAAGATCCGCATCCGCGAGGGCGACAGCATCGGCTGGATCGCGCAGTCCAGCACCCGCAGCACGGTGACCTTCTACACCGACCGCGGCAGCGCCTACGTGCTCCGGGCCGACAGCCTGCCGGCGACCACCGGCTATGGCGAACCGGTCCAGCGCCACTTCAAGTTCAGCGACGGCGAACAGGTCGTGGGCGTCGTCGTCAACGACCACCAGGCCCTGCCCCACGTCCCGCCGGCGACAAGGGCGCTCTACGACGACGACAACCCGCCACCACCCTGGGGTGTCGCTGTGACCCGACGGGGCCGCTGCGTCCGCTTCGACCCCACCGCCCACAGCGAGGTCAGCACCCGCTCCGGCCGTCGCTACATGAAGCCCGAAGGCGGCGGCGATGGCGTGGTGCGGGTGCACCTCAGCGACGGCAGCGAGCACGTCAGCATCGCGACCACCCAGGCGCGCGCCCTGTGCTTCCCCGTTGACCAGATCTCCTTCGCCAAGGGCGCCGCCAAGGGGGTCACGGCCATCAAGCTGGCGCCGGACGACCGGGTCATGGCCTTCGATCTCACGGCCGACCGCATGGGGGGGGCGGTCGTGCAGACGCGGCAGGGGCGGCAGGAGGTGATCCGCCCGAACAAGTACGCCGCCAGCCGCGCCGGCAAGGGCCGGGTCGTGCTCAAGCGCGATCCCTTCGTGCACTGGAAGCAGGACACCGTCCGCTACGACGAGCGCTTCGCCCGGCCCCCCGACGCGCCTCCCGGCCAGCAGCAGCTCGTCGCCACCCGCTCCGATCAGGAAGAGTGAGGCCATGACCGTCGACCAGTCCTATGACGCCTCCGCCATCACCGTCCTCGAGGGGCTCGACGCCGTCCGCAAGCGGCCGGGGATGTACATCGGCGGCACCGGCAAGGCCGGGCTGCACCACCTCGTGCACGAGATCGTCGACAACGCCGTCGACGAAGCCATCAACGGCCACGCCAGCCAGATCCGGGTGACCCTGCACGCCGACGGCGAGACCGTCACGGTCGAAGACAACGGCCGCGGCATCCCCGTCGACATGCACCCGAAGATCCGCAAGCCAGCGCTGGAAGTCATCCTGACGACGCTGCACGCCGGCGGCAAGTTCGAGCCCGGCAGCTACAAGACCTCCGGCGGCCTCCACGGCGTCGGCAGCTCGGTCGTGAACTTCCTGTCGGAAGAACTGGTCGCCACCGTGCGGCGCGGCGGCCACGAGTACCAGCTCGCCTTCGACCGCGGCCGGGTTCGCGGGCGGATGAAGAAGCTCGGCAAGGCGCGGGGCACCGGAACAGCGATCCGCTTCAAGCCCGACGCAGAGATCTTCGGAGACGTGCACTTCGACGGAGCCTGGATCCTCGAACACCTCGAGATCAGCGCCTACCTCAACAAGGGCCTCAAGATCGTCTTCAAGGACGAGGTAGCCGGGTCCCGCACCGAGCTGCACCACGAGGGTGGCGTGGTCGACTTCCTCGACCACGTGGTCCAGGAGCAGGGTCCGGGCCGTATCGCCGACGCCACCTTCACCGTGGACCGCGACGACGACGACCTGCGCATCGAGCTGGCGATGTGCTGGACCGACGCGCCCCGGGAACGCATCCGCTCCTTCGTCAACGGTATCCCAACCGCCGACGGCGGCACCCACGAGCAGGGCCTCAAGGACGGCATCGTCAAGGCGGTCCGGAACTTCGTCGACACCCACGACAAGAACGTCCCCCGCGGGCTCAAGGTCACCGCCGACGACATCCGCGAGGGCGTGTTCGCCATCTGCTCGGTCTTCCTCGCCGACCCGCAGTTCCAGGGCCAGACCAAGGAGAAGCTCAACAACCCGGAGGTTCGCTCACAGCTCGACGGCATCGTCCGGCCGGCCCTCGAGCACTGGCTCAACGGCAACCCCAGCGTGGCCGACGCCGTGCTGCACCGGGTCGTGATGGCCGCCAAGGCCCGCCAGGCCAGCCGCGCCGCCAACGACCAGGTGCGCCGCAAGTCGGCGACAAACCGCCGGCTGAACCTCCCCGGCAAGCTGGCGGACTGCAGCAGCACCGACCCCGGCGACAGCGAGCTGTTCATCGTCGAGGGCGACAGCGCCGGTGGCTCCGCCAAGCAGGGACGGGATCGTCGGACGCAGGCCATCCTGCCGTTGCGGGGCAAGGTGCTCAACGCCGAACAGGCCAGCCTCAAGAAGGTGCTGTCCAACAACGAGCTATCCGACATCGTCAAGGCGCTCGGCTGCGGCATCGGCAAGGACCTCGACCCGCGCCGCCTGCGCTACCAGAAGATCATCCTGCTGATGGACGCCGACAGCGACGGGCACCACATCAGCACGCTGTTGCTGACCTTCTTCTACCGGTACCTGCGCCCCCTCATCGAGCACGGCTACATCTACGTCGCCCAGCCGCCGCTGTACCGCATCGACCACGGCGACAAGACCTTCTGGGCCGCCGACGATCGCGAACGCGACCGGATCCTCAAGAAGCTCCCGCCGCGGGCGAAGCCGCGGATCAGCCGGTTCAAGGGGCTCGGCGAGATGCAGCCCAAGACGCTGTACAAGACGACGCTGGACCCCAAGCAGCGCCGCCTCCTCAAGGTCACAATCCCCGACGGCGCTCGCCTGGAGACGGAACAGGTCGTCAGCGACCTGCTGGGCAAGGACGCCAGCAACCGCTTCCGCGAGATCACCGCCTGGATGGACCTGGTCGACGAAGTCGACGCCTGAGCGGGGGCGCGCGGCAGACGCGACGTTTCGCGCAGTCGCGAGCCTGTGGCATTCTCGCCTCCTCCCGGCTGGTGATGATGGACGAGTCTCGCTTCGGCATCCGCTTTCGCCTGAGCATCGTGCTGCTGCTCTCGGCCCTCAATTCCGTGCTGCTGGCAGCCGTCGCCCTGGTGCTCTTCCAGGCCCTGGTGGAGACCGCACCGCCGCAGGTGGTGGCCACCGTCGCCAACGTCCAGGCCATGGTCGACGTCGCCCACGATGCCGCGCTGACCGGCGATCTGACGACCGACACCACCCGCCAGCGCATCGACTCGGCGCTGCGCAACGCCGACAGCTCGCTGGCCAGGCTGGAGCCACACCTCGGCGCGGTCGACAGCGACCTGACGACCTACGAGACCATGATGGATCGGTGGGAGCAGGCCGTGAACGCCCTGCCCGACGCCAATCCCACCGCGGACCCACGCCTCAAGCAGCCCCTCGCCGACCTCCGGCTCGCCTACCACCACCTCACGGGCTCGCTGCGCCTGGCCACCGCCACGCCACGCCCGGCCTGGGTTGAGAGCGCCGTCGGCGTGCTGCCCTGGGCCATGGGCTGGGTCGTGCTCGTCGGGCTGGGCACCGTGGTGGCGGCGTGGAGCCTCCGCACCCAGCTCTCCCTGCCGCTGGTCTCCCTGTCGCAGAGCGCGCGGGCGCTGGCCAGCGGTGACCTCTCCGTCGACATCAAGCGGCCGGACACGGTACCGGAGATCGCCGTGCTCGCCGACGCCATGGCCTCGGCCCGCGACGCGCTGGTCAAGGCGCTGCGCCAGCAGGAAGCACGCACCGCTCGCGAGAAGGCCATCTTCCAGCACATGTCGGACGGCGTGCTGCTCTGCGACAGCCAGGGCAAGGTGCTCCAGCTCAACCCCCGCGCCGAACAGATCCTCTGGCAGCTCATCCCCGCAGGCATCGAACCCAAGGCCGGCCACCCGGTGCACCGGATGATCAAGGAGGTCACGCCCGACCTCCTCGACGCCGGACAGGACGCCGACCTCGAGGTCGACCGCGCCCCGCCCGGCCGGGAACACGAGCAGGGCGCCCGCACCTGGGTCGAGGTGACGATCCGCCGGGTCAGCGGCAGCGCCAAGGAGCAGGGGAGCTGGGTCGTGGTGCTCCGCGACGTGACGACGGCCCGCGAGCTGGACGCGCTGCAGCGGGAATTCGTCAGCGTGGTCACCCACGAGCTGAAGACCCCGCTGACGGCGATCGAGGGCTATGCGCGCTTGCTCCAGCGCGGCAAGGCCGGCCCGCTGCAGCCCCGGCAGGCGGAGTTCGTCCAGACCATCTCGGACCAGAGCGCCGTGCTCAAGGCCATGGTCCAGAACCTGCTCGACACCTCCCGCATCGAGGGCGGAACCCTGCCCCTGCACCGCCAGGAGGTCGAGCTGGCTCCGATCATGGCCAAGCTGGCGGCGACCTGGACGGGCAGCGCGAAGGCCCACG
Source organism: uncultured Enterobacterales bacterium (assembly GCA_964599085.1). Lineage (GTDB taxonomy): Bacteria > Myxococcota_A > UBA796 > UBA796 > UBA2385 > J125. Next base: position 25,114 of record CAZRFD010000079.1, read on the forward strand.
ACATCGAGCTGGCCACCGACTACGCCGGCATCGACGACGTGATCCTCGACACCGACCCCTTCCGGCTGGAGCAGCTCGTCGGCAACCTGGTCGGCAACGCGCTGAAGTTCACGCCACGGGGCGGACGGATCACGCTGCGGGCCCGCGTCGACAAGGACGACGCCGTGCTCGAGGTGGAGGACACCGGCCGCGGCATCCCCCCCGACAAGCTCGACCGCGTGTTCGAGAAGTTCTTCCAGGTCGCCCGCGGAGACACCCGCAAGAGCGGGGGCACGGGACTCGGCCTGTTCATCTGCAAGCAGCTCGTTGAGGCCCTGGACGGTCGCATCTCGGTGCGGTCCACCGAGGGCGTCGGCACCTGCTTCTCCATCCGCTTTCCCATCGCCGCGGTCTACGAAGACACCGCGGCTGACGGCACCCGGGAGCCCACATGAGCGAGTCCAGACGCCTCGGCGACATCATGGTGGCCCGCGGCCAGCTCCGGCCGGAACAGGTCGACGAAGCGCTGCAGGCACAGCGCGCCGCCGGTGACACGGCGCGCCTCGGCGACGTCATCGTCGAGCTGGGCCTCGCCAACGATGTCGACGTCGCCCAGGCCATCTCGATCCAGACGGGCCTGCCCTATGTCGACCCGGTGGCCGAACCCATCGAGGCCGGCCTCGTGTGGCGGCTGCCCCGCGAGATGGCCGAGACCCACCGCGCCATCCCCATCAGCCGGGTGCACCAGGGCGAGGGGCCCGTCCCCCGGAATGCGCCGGTGCGGGTGGCCATGGCCGACCCCCGCGACATGGCCGCACTCGGCGAGTTCCAGTTCATCCTCGGCGCCCCCATCCGCCCCGAGGTCGCGGCCCCTTCGCGCATCGAGCTCGCGGTCGCGCGGCACTATGACCTGGAACCCATGGCCCGGCGCCTGCTGGAGCACGTGCCCGCCCGGCTCAAGGCCGCCCCGACCACGGGGCGTGCCGTGCGCGAGCTGGCCGGCCACCGGGGGCTGCGCTCGGTCACGGCCGAAGACGAGGGCGGAGCCTTCATCCAGCTCCTCGACTTCATCTTCTCCATGGCCATCGACCGCGACGTCAGCGATGTCCACCTCTCCCCGACGCCGTCGGGGCTGCGGGTGCGCTACCGCATCGACGGCATGCTCCGCGACGTCCTCGAGCTGCCCCAGTGGGCGACCGCGCCGCTGATCAGCCGGCTCAAGGTGGTCGCCGACATGAGCGTCTACGAACATCGGCGCCCCCAGGACGGCAGCCTCTCCGTCAAGCACCAGGACCGCCAGGTCGACCTCCGCGTCAGCATCATGCCCGGCCAGTTCGGCCCCACCGCGGTGGTGCGCCTCCTCGACCCGCGGATGCTGGACGTCGATCTGGGCGAGCTGGGCTGGGACCGGCGGTCGCTGTCGCGCTGGTACCGGCTGGTCAGCCAGAACCAGGGCCTGGTCCTTGTCGTGGGCCCCACCGGCAGCGGCAAGTCCACGACGCTCTACGCGACCATCAACCGCCTCCGCAGCGAAGCCACCCACATCGTCACCCTCGAAGACCCGGTCGAGTACCGCGTGGGCGGCATCTCCCAGATCCAGGTCCACAGCCAGATCGGCATGAGCTTCGCCAGCGGCATCCGCGCCCTGCTCCGGCAGGACCCCGACATCATGGTCATCGGCGAGATCCGCGACGCCGAGAGCGCCGAGGCGGCCGTCGAAGCCGCCAACACGGGCCACCTCGTGCTGTCGACCGTCCACACCGGCCACGCCGTCGACGCCGTCACCCGCCTCATGGACCTGGGGGTGCAGCCCTTCCTCGCGGCCTCGGCCCTGCTCGGCGTCGTCGCCCAGCGCCTGGTCCGCCGGGTGTGCCCGGACTGCTGCATCCACGCGCCACCGGTCCGAGAGGACTGGGAGCGCCTGGGCATCGAACCCATCGACCTCGGACCCGACGTTCGCCGGGTGGGAGAGGGCTGCCCGGCCTGTGAGTACATCGGGTACCGCGGGCGGGTCGGGGTCTTCGAGGCACTGCGCGTCGACGAGGCGATGCGCGACGCCATCCACACCCGCGCCACCGACCGAGAGCTGTGGGCCATCGCCCGCAAGAGCGGGCTGCGCACGCTCATCGAAGACGCCCTGGACAAGGTCGCCCACGGGATGACCACCCTCGAAGAGGTCGCGCGGGTGATCCCGCCCGACCGCTGGGAGCGGGCGGCCCTCGCCGGCACGGGCTTCCACATCCACAGCAGCAAGGACGCGCTGGCCACCGAAGCCGCCGCCGCTGCCACCAGCGCCGAGCCCGTCGACCAGCGCCAGGTCGTCGTCAGCGAAGCCCCCACCGCGCCGGAGACCGCCCCGCCAGCGCCTCCGGCCGCGACCGACGTGCAGCCGGAACCCGAAGACGACCGCGGTCGTCCGAGCGTGCTGGCCGTGGACGACCACGAGGAAATCCTCCAGCTCGTCGGGATCACCCTCGAAGACAGCTACGACGTGCGCTTCGCCCGGGACGGCCAGGAAGCCCTCGACGAGGTCGCCCGACAACACCCCGACGCCATCGTGCTGGACGTCATGATGCCGCGGGTGTCCGGCTACGAGGTCGCCGAGCGACTCAAGACCAACGACGACACGAAGGACATCCCGATCCTCATCCTCTCTGCCCGCGGCGACTCCGCCCACGTCAAGCAGGGCTTCAAGGCCGGCGCCGACGACTACCTGCCCAAGCCCTTCGACCCCGAAGAGCTGGAGCTGCGCGTCCGCGCCCTGTTGCGCCGGAGCGGCCGGATCTGAGCGAGGGCCGGGGTGCTCAGCGCTGGCAGCCGGGACACCACCAGGTGCCCCGGCCGGCCTGCGTCAGGCGCACGATGGGACTCTGGCAGCGCGGGCAGGGCTCGCCCGCGCGCCCGTAGACCGAGAAGGGGTTGGGCCCGCCCTGGTTGACGTAGGCGATGGACCCCTGCGCGTCGTGCAGCGGCTCCTCCACGGCGAGCACGTGGTCGATGGCGTCAGGGATCGCGACCGCGAGGCCGTCCCAGTCGGAATCGGTCAGATCGGGGACCCGGCGGCGGGGATCGACGCCCGCGCGCCACAGGCTCTCGCACGCCAGGATGTTGCCGATTCCGGCGACCCTGTCCTGCTTGAGCAGGGCGGGCTTGACGGGCCCCCGGAGCCCCGACAGGCGCACACGCCACCAGCCACCGTCGTGGCGCTCGGGCCAGGGTTCGGGGCCCAGCGAGGACAGGCGCGCGGCCAGGGCCTCGTCGTCGAGGAGCCAAGCGGTCCCGAGGCGCCGGGGGTCGACGAAGTCGACGGCAGTGTCGTCGTCGAGGATCAAGGAGAGGCGGGCGCCGGCGGGGGCAGGCTCCCCCCCGGCCCGCTGCAGCAGCTTCCCCGTCATCCGGAAGTGCAGCACGAGGCTCGCCCCCGAGAGCTCCAACACAGCGTACTTCGCACGACGCCACGCGGCGCCCACCGCGCCGCCGACGACCCCGTCCACGCGCTCTACCGGGAGCTCGAGCGCGGTGTCGAGGACGTCCAAGCGGGAGAGCCGACGCCCACGCGTCCAGCGCCCCAGCGCTCGCGTCATGATCTCGACCTCGGGCAGCTCCGGCACCGGCGTTGCGCCTCCCGCTGAGTTCTATACCCTTCGCCCCATGGGCCGCCCCCTGCTGATCCGCACCCCCGGCTACCTCGCCCTCGCCCTCCTGGTCATGGCGCGGGTGCTGCCGTCGGCGGACAGCCGCCTTGTGGGCTTCGCCAACATCGACCTGTGGGACACGGTGATGCTCCGCGGCGCGGTTCTCGACGCCCTGGCCCACCCCACCACCCTGCCGGCCACGCACAGCATCTTCTTCCCCGTCGGCTACCCGGTCCTCCAGCTCACGCCGAACCTGCTGGACCACCTCAGCGCGGCGCCGCTGGTCGCCCTGCTGCCCTTCCCCCTGTCCGACAACCTGTGGTGGCTGCTGGTGCTGGCGCTCGACGGGCTCGCGGCGCACCGCCTCGGCCGCCGCCTGGGGGGCTCGGAGGGCGCGGGCTGGCTGGCCGGCGCCGGCTTCATGCTCGCCGAGCCCCTGGTCCGCGAGCTGAACCTGCACCATGCTCCGCAGGGGATGCTGTTCTGGGCGCCGCTGTACCTCGACGCCCTGCTGGCGCTGCGGGAAGCGCCGTCGCTTCGGCGCGCCGCCCTCGCCGGCCTGATGCTCGGCATGGCCGGGGTGTCCTACTGGTACCTCGCGCTCTTCCTGGTGCTCGGCAGCCTGCCGCTGCTGCTCGGGCTGCCACTGACCTCCCTGGCGGTGTTCGGGGCCGTCGCCGCCGCGATCAGCGGGCCGCTGCTGTGGCCCTACCTGTCGTCCTGGGGCCAGATCCCGCTGACCGCGGGCGCGGACGCGCCGCCTCCCGCCGACCTGCCAGCCAGCTACGCGGCCCTCCCGGCCAAGGAAGCCTTCGTCGCCTGGCACGGCAACGACCTGCTGTTCTGGCTTCGACGGACCCCCGCGGACACCAGCAACCGGGTGAGCCTCGTGCTGCTCGCCGCCGCGCTGGCAGGCCTGCGCAAGCTGCCGCGCCGGACAGCGGCAAGCCTGGCCTGGGCGACGTTGCTGGGGGCCGTGATGCTGCTCGGCCCAACCCTGCGGTGGGGTGAGGAGCTGGTCCTCCTGGGTGGCCACCCCGTCTCCCTGCCCTTCCGGTGGCTCGGCCAGCTCCACCCCGTCCTGGAGCGGCTCACCTGGCCAGAGCGCTGGGGGATCCTCGTCTCCCTCGGCCTTGTCGGGCTCGCGGCCCGGGCGCCGCGCCCGGGGCTGCTGGCCGTGCTCGTGGCGGTCGAGAGCTTCGCGGTGTCGGCCAACCTGCCGGCCCGGGCGACCGAGCTGCGCACCCGCGCCTGCACGACCGCGCTCGCCCCGCCGCTCGGACAGCGAGCCGGCACCGGGGCCGTGCTGGAGCTGCCCCTGCGCCGCCCCGGCCTGCAGGCGGTGCGGGCAGGCGTCCACCGCCGCTTCCACCGCCGCCCGATGGTCAACGCCATCCTGCTGCCTCCGGGCGCGACCCCGCCGACGGCCTGGCAGGACTGGATGGACGAACAACCGCTGCTGGTGGCCATCGCCGCCCTGGAGGAGGGGCGTTGGCCCGATGATCCAGGGGCCGCCGCGGTCGAGCAGCTCCGCGACGCCGGCGTCGCCGCCATCGTGCTCGACACCGACCCGGGCGCGGTGCTCACACCCGGCGGCCTCGCCCGCACCCGGGCGGGCCTCTCGCGCATGCTCGGCGCCCCCCTCGACCTCGGCTGCGCCCTCGTCTGGTGGCTCGACGCCGACGCCCCCCCACCGCAGCCCATCGACGACGGTGACGCCTGGCGGGCCGAGGCCCTGCGGTGGAAGGAAGCCCACCCCACGGACTCCCTCGACACCTTGATCAGCCCGGCGACCGACCGCGGCGGCTGGTGACGACTGCCCAGCGGCGCACAACCCGGACCGCGTGAGCGACCGATGACATCCCGTGGAGCATCGGACGTTGCTCCATTGCTATGGTGGTTGCGCAGCCGCAGCCCGCTTGCTTGAGGATGGCCGTGGGGCGACGCATCGAGTTTCTGGAGACCCTGGGCCGCGGTGGCTTCGGCGCCGTGTACCTCGCCGACGTGCACGGCCGCGACGACTTCGTGCAGCGCCTCGCCGTCAAGGTGCTGAGCGCCGACATGAACCTCGACGCCGACATCGCCGCGCGGCAGCGCGACGAAGCCCGGCTGCTCGCCCGTCTCAACCACGACCACATCGTCTCCGTCGTCGACCTGACCGAGGTGGACGGGCGTCCCGCGGTGCTGATGGAGTACGTCGAGGGTTCCGACGCCGCGCTCCTCCTCCGCCAGGGCGCGATCCCCGTCAAGGCTGCCCTGCAGATCGCGATGGCCGCCGCCAGCGCGCTCGACGCCGCCTGGAGCACCCACGGGCGCAGCGGGCGCCCGCTGCGGGTCATCCACCGCGACATCAAGCCGGCCAACCTGCTCGTGAGCCGGCACGGCGGGGTCAAGGTCCTCGACTTCGGGGTGGCGCGAGCTGAATTCGACCGGGAGGGCCAGACGGGATCGGTGCAGTTCGGCACGGCCCGCTTCATGGCGCCCGAACAGTGGCTGTACGGCCAGGCCAGCCACAAGGTCGACATCTACGCGCTGGGCGTGTGCATGGTCGAGCTGCTCACCGGGCTGCACATGGAGCGGGCCCCGCTGGCCGCAGACGCATTCGACCAGCACATCGCCGCCGTCCGCGGCGCGGTCCGTCAACCCGGCTGGGGCGACGAGCTGGCCCTCGACATCGACCGGCTCCTCGCCCGGATGCTGGCCTTCTCGCCCGAGCTGCGCCCCACCGCAGCACAGGTCTTCGAAGCCCTCGCGGACCTCGTCGACCACGCGCCGCCGCCGGGCCTGCGCCGCTGGGCGGCGCGCGCGGTGCCACCCTGCATCGAGAAGCGACGCCAGCGCTGGGCTGGTGAGCCACCACCTGCCGATGGCCTCCTGGCCGGCAACACGCCCGCGGTCGCCGTCGCCGTGCAAGCCCTGGAGGCAACCACCGCTCCGCCGGCCTCGAGGTCGCTGGCCCCCACGGCCCCCGCTCTTCCGGCGCCGGCAGCCGACACGCTCGCGACAGCGCTGCCGGGGCGCTCCTCGCGCCGCCTCGCCCCCGTCGTGGCCGGTACGGCGGTCGCCGCGCTGGTGCTGATCGGCGGCGGACTGGCACTGCCGGGCCTGCTCGATCGGGGTGGCGATGGCGCGTCGGCGGCACCCGCACAGGCCCCCCCCCCTCCCGCCGGCGCAGCCGTCGGCGACAACCCGGCCGGTGCTACCGGGCCCGACTCCGATGACTCCCCGGCCAGCGACGACGGCCTGGAGGCGGCGCCCGACGACGTGACGGCGGGGACCGACGCTCCGCCTGCAGACGCCTCGCCCCGATCCCGCCCCAGCGGTGACCGCAGCCACACCCACACCACCACCAGGTCCGCGCCCGCGCCAGCGACGCAGGCCGAAGCGCCACCGGCGGACCCACAGCCTGACCTGGCGCCGGCCTCCGCCACCCCCTCCCCCACCGGACCGTCGGCGGCTGCAACGCAGACAGCCGGCGTGGATGACCCGCAGGCCCCCGCGGGGACGCTCCCGCCTGCGGACACGTCCGCCGCCCCCGTCCCCGCCCCCACCCCTGCGGCCGACCCCACCGGCAGCACCGCCGAGACGGGCACCCCGCCGGCTGGCACCGTCGTCGAGCCGGTCGCCGCGACCGTGCCGATCTCGATCTCCAGCAAGCCCTGGGGCGCAACGCTGCGCGTCGACGGCCAGGCGCGCGGCACGACACCGGTCCGCGACCTGCCGCTGACCGCCGGCCGGCACACCCTCACCCTCCGCTACGGCGATGTCGAGAGCAGCC
>CAZRFD010000080.1:0-31859 GCA_964599085.1 uncultured Enterobacterales bacterium
GACTGCGACGGCGCCAGCGACTACGACGCCGACGCCGATGGCGACGACAGCGACGAATACGGCGGCGGCGACTGCGACGACACCGACGCGAGCATCCACACCGGCGCCGACGACGTGCCCGACGACGGAATCGACCAGGACTGCGACGGTGAGGACGCCACCACCGGCGGAGACGGCGGGGCCACGGACGGCGGCGCGACCGACGGCGGCAGCAGCGACGGTGGCAGCAGCGACGGCGGCAGCAGCGACGGCGGCAGCGGCGACGGTGGCAGCAGCGATGGCGGAAGCAGCGACGGCGGCAGCAGCCACGGCGACGGCGGCGGCACGGACACCGGTGGCAGCGTCGGCGGCGGCAAGGACGGCTGCGCCTGCAGCAGCGGCCAGGGCTCGCCGAGCGGGTTCGCTGGCAGTCTCCTGGTGCTGCTCGGCCTGGTCGGCATCCGGCGGCGGTCCCGCGTCTGACAGCCCCCCCAACGGGGCCCCGAAATTGACGGGGCCGCCCCCAACCATTGGAGGCGGCCCCTGCGGATCGGGCGGACGCGACGGCGATCGACGCGTGTCCCCGGACGTTCGCCGAATCAGAACCTCGTGTCCCCGCAGGTTCCTACGTCAACGCACGATCCGCGAACTGCTTGTGCTGGGTCTTGTGTAGAGGGATCTCCTTTGGCGCCTCGAAGGGGGACCTGGCGGAGGAGAGGAGAGAGCGGGCTGCCCGGCGTTCATCCCACCGAGGAGAGGGACCGCCGAGCCGGCGTGGGGGGCCACGCCTGGGACATGCTGTTGATTAGTCTGATGTGAGGAAGAATCCACGGGAAGCGTCGCAATGTCGCAGGTGCCATCGGCTGAATGCCCGATAAAGGGTGAGGATCGCGCCTCCCAGGGGGGCCGCTGCCAGCTCCTGCTGCGCCTGGGCTACGAGGGATCGGGCTTCTTCGGCGTGACACCGCAGCCGGGCCGACCCACCGTGCTCGACGCAGCCCGCGCGCGGGTCGAGGGCGCACTGCGCGTGCGCGCCCGCAGCCTCCAGGTGGCCGCGAGAACCGACGCGGGCGTCCACGCCGTCGAGAACTTCGCCACCTGCTGGGTGCGCGACGCGCCGGACGCGATCGCCGGCCTCCAGCAGCTCGATGGTGCCGAACGCGACGGCCTCCGCTTGCAGGCCCGCGCCGTCCCGATCCACGTGTTCGCCCGCACCCTGGGGCGCGGCAAGCACTACCGCTACCGCATCGAGCCCGAGCACGACCCTGCCTGGATCGCCGACATCCGCCAGCGCGACCTCGCCCGCCGTCGCACCCCCGAAGCCTGGCCGCCGCTGCCCCCGGACCAGGCCCGCATCTGGCAGGTCGCCCCCTCCCTCGACGTTGACGCCATGGGGGCCGCTGCGGTCCACCTGCTGGGCACCCACGACTTCTCGAGCTTCAAGGTCGGCCCGATGGGCCAGCGCTCGCCGGTGCGCACCGTCGACGCCATCGACATCCGCCGGACCAGCCGGCAAGGACACCCCCAGATCGTGATCGACGTCCGCGGCGGTGGCTTCCTCCGCAAGATGATCCGCATCATCGTCGGCACCCTGGCCGAGGTCGGGGCCGGACTGCGCGAGCCCGACGAGCTGCGGACGATGCTCGCCGCCCGCAACCGCCAGGTGACCGGCCAGGCGGCGCTGGCCCGGGGCCTGACCCTTGTCCGCCTCGACACCGAGACACCGTGGTTCTCCGACACCTGGAGCGAGCCCGCGCTGGAAGACCCGGCCGACAAGGCCCCCGACCCGGACGGCCCGGCGAGATAGGCGCGCAGCGTGCTCCCCGCCCTCGCCGCCGCCCTGCTCCCGGTCGCCCTCGGCATCCTGCTGGCGATGACGCCCGGCCTGCGCCAGGCATCGAGCGGGACCGCCCACCGCGTCGTCCTGGCCATGGCCACGGCCGTCGTGTTGCTGCTGGTGCTCCCCGAAGCCGTGTCCAGCATCGGCTGGCACGCCTTCGCGGTCTTCGCCGCCGCCCTGCTCGTCCCCACGGCCGTCGAGCGGCTCAGCGGCCACGACCACGATCACGACGCCGAGACCAGCATGGACGTGGAGCTGGGCTTCGCCGGCATGGTGCTCCACCAGCTCGTCGAGGGCGGCGGCCTGGGCGCCGTCTTCGCCACCGGAGAACAGGCCTGGCTCGTCGCCGGGGCGGTCGCGCTACACACCGTGCCGCTCATCGCCGCCGTGGTACACGGCTGCACGCTCCGGGTCGGGACGCGGGCGGGGCTGGTGCGGGGGCTCCTGCTGGCCCTGGCCACCGGCATCGGTGTGCCCATCGGCGAGCTGGCCGCCAGCAGCCTGGACGAGATCAAGCCCTGGGTCGGTGCCGCCGTCGGCGGGCTCCTGCTGCACGCCCTCTGGCACGCCTGGCAAGGGCCCGGTCACCACCACGAGGGTGGCGCCTGATCACCGGCGGCGCCGTCGGATCCCCACGACCAGCGGCAGCCACGCCAGCCCAGCCGTCGCCGATCCGGTGCTGCAGGCCCCGCAGGCAGCGTTGTCAGTGGCCCCGGTACCGGTGCCACTGCCGCCGTCCGCCGCGCCGCCGTCCGCCGCGCCCCCGTCCCCCGTACCCCCGTCCCCCGCGCCGCCTGCATCGGTCCCCCCGCCATCGCCAGCCCCGGTGTCACCGGCACCGCCATCCCAGGCCAGCGGCGGCGTGTCGCTCACGCCCTCCAGGGCGTCGATGACGATGCCCGTGCCGCTCACGCCGCGGATCTCCACCTCGTGCCAGCCCTCGCTCACCTCGATCTCGGCCAACAGGCCGATGTCGGCGAGGTCGCCCCCCAGCGTCTGGACAACGCCCGGCAGGCGTGGCTGTCCGACCTCGACCGTGGCCGCACCGCTGCCGTCGACCGCCCCGAGCACCCGGATCCGCTCCCCCCGCAGCGTCGCCTGCAGCACCATGCCGGGCTCCAGCCGCACGACCTGGTCGCGAGCCGCACCCGGGTAGCTCTCCTCGACCTTCTCGCCTTCGGGGCAGGTCGGGCAGCCCAGCTCCGGCGCAGACTCGTCGAGGATCTGCCAGGCGCCCCATCGCTCTGCCCGACCGGCGCCAATGCGCACGTCGTGGACAGCGTAGATGCCGTCAGAGGTCCCCACCAGCACCACGTCGTCACCCGCGAATCCGGGGCGCGCCGACAGGGAGCGGACCGCCGAGCTGAGCTGCACGCCGAGGTCCTCCCAGCTCTCGCCACCGTCGTCGCTGACCGCGACACGACCGCTCTGGAGGCCGGCGACGAGGGTGCCATCGTCGGCGACCACCAGCTCCAGCACCGTGTCCGGCGCCGGCTGCCAGGCGACGCGCCAGCCCTCGCCCCAGTCGTCGCTCGCGATGAGCTCCGGACCCACACCGGCCAGGACCCGGGTCGGCGCGTCCGGCGGCCAGGCGACCACCCCGGTCACCTCGACGACGTCGGCGTCGGCGGCGTACACCTCGGCCCAGCTCTCGCCGCCGTCCAACGATCGGACGAGGCGGACCGGCACGGTGCCGGCGACGAAGACGCGGTCGGCCTCCCCGTCGACAGCGAACACGTCGACCTGGGCAGGGATGCTGCCGGCGAGGGCGTCTTCGACCCCGGCCACCGCCAGCCAACGGCGGCCCGCGTCCTCGGTCCACGTGACGTCCGTGCCCGCGACATCCTGGGTGAGGCCGGCCAGCCACAGCGAGGTCGGCCCGGTGACCGCCTGGTCCAGCGCCGGCACGAAGTCCTGGCTGGTGATCTCCCAGCTCTCGCCGCCGTCGCGCGACCGCCAGGGTGAGTGTCCGACGATGGCGTAGACCTGCGTGCTGCTGCCCGGCGCCGCCTCGACCACCTGGCTGTTGGTGCGGTTCATGCCGAAGCCGGTCGCAAAGTAGGTTGCACCGCCGTCCAGCGCGACCACCGGGCCGCCGGCGTAGCTGCCGATGAAGACGCGCCCCGTGCGGTCGAAGTCGGGGTCGAAGGCGACGCTGCGGGTGTAGTCGATGGGCATGAGCGCCCGCTCCGACCAGGTCGCGCCGCGGTCTTCCGTCCGGGTCAGGCCGTCCCAGCCGGCCACCAGCCAGGCGTCGCCCCGTCCGAAGAAGCCGACGACCGCGAGATCGGGCGCCGCGACGCTGCCCTCGCCGGTGTTCTCGACGAACATGCCACGGCGGTCGTCGAAGCTGGCGCAGCCATCGTCGCTGACGAAGGGGCCGCCATCCCGCGTCGCCACCAGCAGGCTGCCGTCGATGACGGCCAGCTCGAACACACCGGGCCACGCGGTGTCGGGCAGCGCACCGCAGGGGGCCCAGCCCTCGCCGTCGTGGACCCACACCTCGTTGGCGAGATCCCCCGCATAGACAACGCCCCGCGCAGCGTCCCACGCAGCCGACCGCGCGCCGGCGCCGGGGCTGCCCAGCTCGGTCCAGAGCCCGTCGGCCGCCCGCACAGCCACGCCACCGCCCAGCGTCACCGCGGTCAACACGTCTCCATCGACGTGCAGGGCCTGGACGCTGCGGCCCTCCAGCTCGGCGCCGTCGAGGGCGCCGGGCACGCCGGTGAGCACCCCGGTCGAGGTCCCGACGAAGAGCGTGCCCCCGACGGATGCGACGCCGGTCGCGTCGCCTTCGAGTGCTGCGTAGGACCAGGCGGAACCCTGGTCATCAGACCACCACAGCCCCGCCTGGCCGAGCAGGACCGGGGTGCCATCGGCCAGCATCGTGCCCCCCCGCGCCCGGTCCACGGTCGGGCCGCCGCCGACGGGGGTCCACATCCAGCCACCGTCGTCGCTGCGCAACAGCAGGTCGGACACCACCGGGTCGACGACCGCGAACCAGGGCACCGAGGCGTCGAGATCCGGGGGCACCAGCAACGCTGTCACCTGGTCGTGGGGCAGGTGGGCCTGCGCCGGCGAGAGGGTGGCGAGGAGGAGCGCGAGGAGGAGCACGACGGACGGGACCTTGGCCGATGGACATGGCGACCATAGCTGTCCGAGGTCACACTCACGAGGTGATCATCTCCCCACTCTTCGTGCTCTCGTTGCTGGCCTGCCGCGACCCTGGACAAGCGGGGGACAGCGCCGCGTCCGCGGATCCGCTGCCGGTCGAGGTGAGCCTGAGCGACGTGGTGCCGACCGTTCCGACGGTCCGCTGGCAGGCCGAGGGCGTGCAGGAGGCCGCCATCCTCGTGGAGGGAGACGACGGCGCCACCTGGCAGGTCGCCGTGAACACCACGTCCTCCGACGGCTCGTTCCAGACCATGGTGCTCGGGCTCAAGGCCGCCCACGCCTACACGCTGACGGTGACGGCCCAGACCGCCGAGGGGCCGCGGAGCAGCGAGCCTGTCGACCTGACCACCGGCGCGGCACCCACCGATCTGCCGCGGCTGACGGTCGACACCGCCCACCCCGACGCCATGCACCGGGGCTACTACGTCACCGGCGTGCTGAACCCGCCGGCCGCCATCATCTTCGACGCCGACGGCGACTACGTGTGGTGGTACCAGCCAGAGTCGCTGTCCGGAGTCGTGCGGGCCATCGTCAGCGTCGACGGGCAGAGCATCCTGATGGGCGGGGTCAACCTCGACTTCGTCGCGTCGGCACCCATCCTGCGCGTCCGCTACGACGGTGTCGAGCTGGCCACCCACGACATCCCCTACCGCCACCACGACTTCGTCGAGCTGCCCGACGGCACGCTGGCGGCGCTCACCGACGACAGCCGCACCGTCGAGGGAGCCGACGTCCGCGGCGACCAGCTCGTGGAGCTGGCACCCGACGGAAGCCAGCGCACGGTGTACTCAGTGTGGTCTGACCACGACTTCTCGCCGGGGGACGCCGACTGGACCGGGCCGGGGGGGATCATCGGCTGGCCGCACGCCAACTACGTCGAGTACCGCCCCGACAAAGACGCCTACAACGTCAGCTTCCTCCACCTCGACGGCATCGCCCACATCGACCGCGCCAGCGGGCAGCAGCGCTGGTTCCTGGGCGGCGACGACAGCACGCTGACCGACGCCCAGGGCGACGCCGCCTTCTTCGACGGGCAGCACGGGCTGGAACAGCTCGACGACAGCATGCTCGTCTTCGTCAACGGCGCCGGCGACACCGAGTCTCGCGCCGTCGAGGTCTCGCTCGACCCGGACAGCGGGCGGGCCGAGACGGTGTGGAGCTACTGGCCCGACCCCTCCCTCGGCTCACCCGTGCTGGGCGACGTCCACCGTTTCGACGACGGCAACACGCTGGTGACCTTCTCCTTCGCCGGCGAGGTGCACGAGGTCTCTTCGGAGGGGCAGGTGCTCTGGAAGCTGTCGAGCGAGCTGGGCGGTGCGCTGTCCTTCCTTCACTACACGGAGCGGCTGCAGCCCTGAAGTGCGGCGCGCTCAGGGCGTGGCCGAGGTCACCCAGGACTCTCCCTCTCCGACCACGGCAGCGTCGCCCCATAGCTGCTTCAGCCGGCGATCGCGCCCGCAGCCGGTGCGGTAGCGGTGGTAGTGGTCGGGGTTCTTGGCGTAGAAGTCCTGGTGGTAGTCCTCGGCCGGCCAGAAGGGGGCGGCGGGCGACAGCTCGGTGACGACGGGGACCCCGAGGCGGGCCTGCACGGCCGCCTTGCTCGCCTCGAACAAGGCACGCTCGGCGTCGTCGTCGGTGAACACCGCGGTGCGGTACTGGTGGCCGTGGTCGCAGAACTGGCCGTCGGCCTGGGTGGGGTCGACGTTGTGCCAGTAGACGTCCAGCAGGCGGGCGTAGGAGACGACAGCAGGGTCGTAGAGGACGCGCAGGGCCTCGGCGTGGCCGGTGGCGTGGCTGCTGACCTGTTCGTAGCTGGGGGCGAGCTCCGGACCGCCGGTGTAGCCCGAGGTGGTGGCGATGACGCCGTCGACGTGGTCGAAGGGGCTCTCCATGCACCAGAAGCAGCCGCCGGCGAAGACGGCGACCGCCTGCCCGTCGGCCGGCGCCGGGGCGGGCTGGCCGAAGACCGCCGCCGGGTCGGCCTTGCGCAGGGCGGTGTGGGGCGCGGCGCCCTCGGCGGAAGCGGGAGCGCCACTCGCCGGTGCGCCGGAGGTGGGCGGGGCAGGCTCACCGGCGCAGGCGATGGACAGCAGCAGCAGGGTCATGGTCACGGCATCTCCGGGCGAGGCTTGACCCAGGATGCCCCGTCCCCCCGATGGGTGACACCCTCCACACACGATCGGCATCGGGTGTGGATAGGCTCATGGCCTGCTTCTGTCGTCCTCACCCCGGAGCCGTGCATGCACCCGCGTCGACGCCCGCTGCTCGCACTCCTCCTCGCCCTGCTCGCCCTGCTCGCCATCAGCCCCCCCGCGGCGGCCGACGGGGACACGACCCTGCCACCGGGCGTGGGGAACCCGCCGAAGGTGGACTTCTCGTCGCTGCCAGCCAGCGCGTCGGTCCGCAAGCAGGGCGCCGACGGCAAGCCGCACCAGGTGCTCGCCCGGCTCATCGCCGACCGGGACGCCATCGTGCCCGGCGGCCACCTCCGGCTCGGGGTGCACCTCACCCAGGACGAGGGCTGGCACACCTACTGGAAGAGCCCCGGCGAAGTCGGCAAGCCCACAGTCATCGACTGGGAGGGGCCCGAGGGCGTGACCTTCTCGGACTTCGAGTTCCCAGCGCCGACGCGCATGGAGCAGTCGGGAATCGTGTCCTACGGATACGATGACCAGGTCCTGCTGTTCGCCGATGTGCAACTCCCCGACGACCTGCCACTCGGGGACGCCACCTTCGGCGCCACCGCCGACGCCCGCTGGCTGGTCTGCAAGACCCAGTGCATCCCCGGCGACGCAGAGCTGACGCTGACCCTGCCCGTCGTCGAAGCCGACCCCGGCCCCAACGCCTTCGCCCCGCTCTTCGACCACTACGCGAAGTCCCACCCCGTCGACCCGGCCGGTGTCACGGCCTTCGCGGTCCAGGGGGCGACCGACGTGCTGGCCGTGCCCGCCGACAGCGAATTCAAGGCGGCCGTGCTGTTCACCCCCACCGGCAGCGAACCGGTCAGTGTCGACGTCAGCCACGGCGGCTACCCGCTGTTCTCTCCCATCGTGACGTCGGGCTGGATGCTCATGGGCCCGCCCGAGGTCACGCAGCTCGACGGCGGGGCCGTCCGAATCGTGCTGTCCGGCTATGCGCTGGAAGCCGACCCGCTGCCCACCGACGAGAGATTCGGCGGCCTCTTCCAGGTCAAGGTGGGGGACGAGTGGGTCCGCACCGAGCTGACCTTCCCGTTGCCGCTGGCCGCAGCCGGCACGACGGCGCAGCCCAACCCCTCGCCGCTCTTCGACCACGACGCGCTGGCCGCCGCCGCCGGCGGCGGCGCTGAAGCCACGACCGCCGATGCCGTGGGCAGCACCCCGGAGACGCCGCCAGCCCCGGCCGAACGCGGCCTCCCCGCGATGCTCGGCCTCGCCTTCGTCGGCGGCGTGCTGCTCAACATCATGCCCTGCGTCCTGCCGGTGCTGACGCTCAAGCTCTACAGCCTGGTCGAGCAAGCCGACATCAGCGCGGGCGACCGCCGGATCGCCGGCGTCGCCTACACCGGCGGCATCCTCGCCAGCTTCCTGGCGCTCGCCCTCGTCGTCGTGCTGCTCCAGCAGAGCTTCGACCTGAGCGTGGGCTGGGGCTTCCAGTTCCAGTACCCGGGCTACGTCATCGCGCTCGGCACCATCGTCTTCGTCTTTGCGCTGAACCTGTTCGGCGTCTTCGAGATCCCGGTGTTCGGCGCCACGCAGATGAGCGAAGCCTCCGACAAGGAGGGGGTGCTCGGCTACTTCCTTACGGGCGCCTTCGCGACCCTGCTGGCCACGCCCTGCTCGGCTCCCTTCCTCGGCACGGGCATGGGCTTCGCGTTCACGCTGCCGGCCTGGGGCATCGTCCTCTTCTTCCTGATCGCGGGGCTCGGGCTCGCCTTCCCCTTCCTGATCATCGCCTTCGTGCCAGCGCTGTTCAGGCTCATGCCCCGCCCCGGGGCCTGGATGGACACCGCCAAGCAATTCCTCGGCTTCACGCTCATCGCCACGACCATCTGGCTGGCCGATGTGGTCAGCAGCCAGACGGGGCGAGAGGGCGGCACGGGCTTCCTGATCTTCCTGGTCGCGGTCGCCCTCGGCGCGTGGATCTTCGGGCGCTTCGGCGGCATCACTGCGACCGGCCGACGCCAGGCGCTCACCCTTGGGATCGCCGTCGTCATCGCCGCCTTCACCGGCCGCAAGGTGCTCAAGACCACCCTGGCCGTGCCCGAAGACTGCGACACGCCCGTCGTCGCCGCCGCCGATCTCGCGGCCGACGGCGCCCTGGACTTCAGCGAGGAGATCCCCTGGCGGCCGTTCAGCGAAGCCCAGGTCGACGCGCTGCGCGGCACCGCCATGTTCATCGACTTCACAGCCGACTGGTGCCTGACCTGCAAGGTCAACGAGAAGAACGTGCTCAACACCGACAAGGTGCGCGCCGCCATGTCCGAGTACGGCATCGTGCCGCTGAAGGCCGACTGGACCACCCGCGACGAGACCATCACGACCTGGCTGCAGCGCTACGGCAAGGCCGGCGTTCCCTTCTACCTGGTGATCCCCGCCGATCCCGACCAGCCGCCGATCCCCCTGCCCGAAGTCATCACCCCCGACACGGTGATCGACGCGCTGCGGAGGGCATCGAGCTGAGCACCGCGGGGCCCCTCCCTGCTACGCTGCCGCCATGCCGATGATCGATGGGACCGACTACGTGCTCTGCGAGAAGACCACCCGGGTCACGCCCGCCGGCGTGACCATGGGCTTCGTCGTGGGGCTGCCCCGCTGCTTCGTCTGCCTGCCCTCACGGGCCATCTCGGGCGCGGGTCGCACGCACATCCGCACCACCTACAGCCTGGCCGAGGGGCCGCCGCTGTCCGCTGTGAAGGCCATGCTCGCCGATGGCAGCGTGACGCCCGCGGTCGCCGAAGCCACCCTCCGAGAGCTGGCGGGCAGCACCGACGCTGGCCTGGTCGTCGACACCAAGGGGCTGGCGGCGCTGCGGGTCAAGACCGGCTGGTTCTCCCGCGGGCTCTACTACAAGCAGCCCGGCGATCGCGGCTGGAGCGGCTTCCCCCTGTCGGGAGGCGCGGCGATCGCCCAGGCCTTCGCCCGCTTCTACGCCGACCAGCTCCGGGAGTAGACGGCTCCCCGGGGCAAGCGGGGTGCCGGCCGCGGGGCCGGCCGACTCGGCCGTCCTCAACCCTCCGCGTCACTCACCCGAACGATGGTCACCGGACAGCCCGACTTGCGCAGCACGCGCTCAGCGACGCTGCCGATCAGGGCACGCTCCAGGCCCTTGCGGCCGTGCGTCCCCATGACGATGTGGCAGGCACCGATCTCGTCGGCGACCTCGCCGATGGTGAGCGCCGGGTCGCCTTGGCGTACGAGGTGCGAGACCGGCACGCCGCGGTCGTGGAAGGCCGCGTGGAGCGCCTCGAGGTGCTGGCCGGCTTCGTCGCCGAGCATGCCGCGGGCGGTCTCGGTATCGAGCAGACCGAGCGGCAGCGCCCCGGCGGGCGGCACACCGACGGGGAGGTGGACCACGTGGAGCAAGGTGACGACGTAGTCGAAGCAGGCGGCCAGCTTGCAGGCCATCTGGACGACGGCGTCGGTGGGGCCAGCGAGATCGACAGGGACCAGCAGGACATCGGCTTTCATCGGACACCTCCGCGAGGTGATCCTAATGTCGCCACCCGCGCCGGGTCGAACAAGTCGCGCCGCCGAGCGGCGGGGCTGACCGCGATAGTCGGCTGGCGTGCGGCGACCTCCCGCCATCGTCTGCTCCGCCCACGGCTTCGGCCACGTCACGCGCCAGCTCGTGGTGGCTGGGGCGCTGCGGGCGCGTGGCGTCGATGTCGAGCTGTTCACCGCGGCACCCGCGGCCCTCATCGACGAGACCTTCCCCGGCGCCCGGGTCCGCCCGTGGCAGGTCGACGTCGGCATCGCCCAGCCCGACTCCCTGCATGAAGACCTCGACCAGACCCTGGTCCTCCTCGACCAACGCTGCGGCGACAGCGCCATCGACACCCTCGCCGACAAGCTGGCCGATCGCCCCTGGGTGATCGTCGACATCGCCCCCGCCGGCCTCGAAGCGGCGCGCCGCGCCGGAGTCCCTGCGCTGGCGGTGGGCAACTTCGACTGGGCGTGGGTCTACCACCACTACCCCCCGCTGCAGCGCTGGGCCGAGCGCTTCGCGACCTGGCAGGCGCCGCACCCGGCGATCCAGCTCTGGCCGGGCCCCGGGCTGCACGGCTTCGCCAAGGTGACCCCCGCGGGCCTGCTCGGCCGCCGCGCCCCCGCGCGACGTGTGGCCGCCGGGCGAACGGTCCTGGTCAGCTTCGGGGGCTTCGGTCTCGCCGATCTCGACGCCGCCCTGCCGCGCGTCGCAGGCGTGACCTGGGTGCTCGCCCCACCCTCCCCTCGCCTGCCTCGCGACGACTGCGCCTTCGTCGACGACGCCCCCTACCCGTCCCTGGTCGCCGGGGCCGACGCTGTGTTCACCAAGCCCGGCTATGGCATCTTCGCCGAGGCCAGCCTGGCGGGCACACCCATCGCCTGGGTGGCCCGGGGCGCCTTCCCGGAAGCTCCCTCCCTGGTCGCCGCGCTGCACGCACGCGGTGACGTCGAGATCGCGGGGGCTCCCACGGACGACGGCTTCGCTGCCGCGCTGGAGCGCGCCCTGCGCACCCTGTGGTCGCGGCCGCGCCCGCCCGTGGTCACCGACAAGGGCGCACTCGACGTGATCCTCGACGCCATCGCCGCCCTGTCGAGCTGACGGCCGAGGTGCCCGTCAGTGGGCATGCCGGTGGTGGAGGTCGGGTTGGTGCGGGTGGTCATGCCGCGCCGGGACGTGGTGATGATCGTGCGTGTGCCAGGCGTCCGGCGGCAGCCCGTCGTGTTCGTGGCAGTGGTGGCCGTCGCTGTGGCAGTGGAGGTGCGTGTGCTGAAGCGCGTGGTGCTCGTGCGCGTGCGCGTGTGCCGACCCCGACATCAGCATCACCGCGACGACGAGGAGCCCCAGTGCAGCGAGCTGACCCGTGGTCGCTGCCTCACCCAGCACGATCCAGGAGAGGAGAACGCCGAGGAAGGGGGCGGTGGAGAACAAGAGCTGCGAACGCGTGGCGCCGAGGTGCTGGGCGCCTGTGATGTACAGCACGATGCTGAGTCCGTAGCTGACCGACCCGAGCGCCAGCGCCGTCACCACGGACGACGGACTCGGCATGGTCTCGCCCGCCCACCACGCCAGGAGCAGGTTGACGAGCCCGGCCACCACGCCCTTGACCAGGGTCGATTGGGCCGGTGTGACGCCGTCGATCAGCGAGGTGAGGTTGTTGTCGATGGCCCAGGCGACACAGCCGACGAAGACGAGGAGCGCCGCCGGCGCCATCGAGAAGCTCCCAGCGGAGGCAAGGAGCGTCGAGGCCGCGAGCACGAGCAACGCCGCCGCCCAGATCCGCAGGCCGAGGTGCTCACGGAAGACGAGCCAGCCGATGAAGGCCGTGGCGATTCCCTCGAGGTTGAGCCACATCGACGTGGACGCAGCCGGCGCCTGGGCGAGCCCGCTGAGCACAGCGACCGGGCCGACCACACCGCCGAAGAAGACCGCACCGACGAGCCGGCGGACATTCTGCGCCGAGCGCCAGCGAGCCGGGCTCCCTCCGCGGAGCGAGAACGGGACCACGCCCACCGCCGCCCCCACGTACAGCAGCCCGGCGAGCGAGAGGGGTCCAACGCCCTCCAGCATGGCCTTGGACGCTGGGGTCGCCGCTCCAAAGAGGAGCGCAGACAGGAGGCACCAGAGGGCGGGGGAGCCGAGCATGCTGTGTGGGTTCCACGAGACGTGAGGGGGGGCGGTGGCGCCGGTCCTCCCCCGGAGGTGGAGCGTCCGACCGGCCCGGACGAGGTCGCTATCCCCCCACCGGCGCCGTGGCGTCGTCGGCGACGTCCTCGGCGCCCTCTTCCTCTTCTTCGTCCACCGGTTCGGTGAAGAAGGCCGCCTGCATCGTCACGAAGAGCAGGCCCGTCATGGCCGGGACGACCCACACGTCGCCCAGGCCGACCCGCACCGCTCCCCACAGCAAGCCGAGCAGGCCGAGGATGACCATGCCCATGCGGCTGCTGCCGGGCGCGCTGCCGAGCTGGCGGACGGACTGGTCGAGCATGCCGAAGGCGAGGCCCGCGGTGATCATGGCGCCGATGCCGGCACCCTCCAGCGCCGTGCTGGTGATGTCGTCGGCTGAAGCGACGGAGCCCACGGCGGCGGTGGCCAGCAGCAGGGCGGAGAGCAGGCCGGAGGCCAGGAGGCGGTGGTCCTGCGCAGGAGCGATCGGGCGGGGTTCGGCGGTCATGGCGGGCTCCTACATCAGCAGCGAGAGGAAGGCAGCGAGCACACCGGCGAGCCCCTCGCCGGCGATCCCACCGGCCCCGATGGCGCCGGCGTAGTTGGCGGTCCACTCCGGGTCGCGCTTGTGCACAGCCAGGAACACCATGGACCCGAGGAAGATGCTGAAGCTGTAGATGTAGGGCACGACCATGGCGACACCCAGGCCGACCGCGCTCGGCAGCCAGCGCTTGACCGAGCCCGGCGCCGACTTCTCGGCCAGGGGCAGGGCGATCCCGAGCACGACGCCGACGAGCAGCGCCCACATGGCGTAGGGTGGCAGCGCGCTGGTGCCCTTGGCCATCATCGTGGCCAGGCCCGACCAGGTGATGGCCGCCGGGGCCGGCCACTGGGCCGAGCCGATGGGCGCCTGGTGGACCAGGACCCAGAAGATCCCCGCGCAGAAGAAGCTGCCGATGAAGACGCCGAGGAGCTGCGCGTAGACCTGCCGGCGCGGGGTCGCGCCCACCAGCCAGCCGGTCTTCAGATCCTGCATCATGTCGGCGGCTTCGCTGGCGCCGCCCGCTGCCACGCCGCCGGTGAGCAGGTTGGCGCTGGTCACCGCGCCGAGTGCTGCGTGCGAGCCGGTCTGCGCCACGCCGAAGGCGATCTGGGTGACGGAGCCCATCGCGCCCACCGGGTTGATGTCGGTCTCACCCGTTGCACGCACCGCGATGACGGCCAGCAGGAAGCTCAACCCGATGGCGAGCAGCCCGAAGTACCAGGGCACGCCGAAGCGGATCTGCAGCATGCCCATGACGCCCGCAGCGCTCAGCACCAGGCCGAGCGCCCACTGCCAGGTCGGGAACTGCAGGTGCTCGACGGGGCTCTTGCCGCCCGTCCGCACGAACAGGCCCTTGATCGCCCGCAGCATGATCCTGCCCTTCATCAGGGTGCTGGTCAGGCCCGCCGCCACCATCAGCCCCAGCCCCGGCCACATCGTCCACTTCACGATGACCGCGTAGAGATTCTCGGTGTGGACCTGGTGCATGTACTTGCAGTCGGCCGCGACCTGGGCGAGCTGGTCGTCCGTGATGACGTCGAGCGCGAGGATGCGACTGCACTCGCCGGCCACGGCGTCCGGCGTCATGGTGTGCGCCATGGTGGCGTCGATGCCGTACTGGTGCAGCAGCGGTGCGGCGATGCCCCACGCCAGGAAGCCGCCGACGGCCAGGGAGATCCCGACCCGCGGCCCGACCAGGAAGCCCGCGCCGAACATCATCGGCGAGAAGGCCGCGCCGATGTTGAGGCTGGCCCACGACAGCCCCGCCAGCCCCTTGAGCTTGGCGGGCGCCATGATCGCCTGCGGCAGGAAGGCGCCCGGGCCGTCGCGCAGCCAGGTCAACACGAAGCTGCCGAGCCCCATCGTCGCCAGCGCCCGCGCCTTCTTCATGGCTTCGGCGCCCTTGGCGTGCATCGCTTCGATGGTCTGCGCCGCCGCCGTCCCGGTGGGGAAGGTGAGCTGGTCGACCACCAGCATCTGCCGCCGCAGCGGGATGGCGAAGAAGACGCCGAGGAAGCTGGTGAAGAAGACCCAGGCGAGCACATCGAAGAAGGTCGGCCCGTGCTCGATGATCCCGTCGTTCTTGAGCAGGATGAGGGCCGGGATGACGTTGACGATGTTGCCGAGGCTGCCGGCGGCGCTCGCGAAGGTCTGGGTCGCGTTGTTCTCGAGCACCGAGTACTTGCGCCCGAGCGCCTTCATGATGGCGAAGCCGAGGATGACGGCGATGATCGAGCCGCCCTCGCCCCAGCCGGTCTTCAGCCCCATGTAGATGTTGAAGGCGATCATCAGGGCGCCCAGCACCACCGAGATCACCAGCACCTGCAGGGTCAGCTCGGGCAGGCTGTGGCCCTTGTAGACGTGGTCGAGCCACTGCTGCTCGACGGCTTCGACCTCTTCAGGGGTCTGCGGCAGCGGGGCCGCTTCCGTGTCCGGGGAAGGCTGCATGGGACGCTCCAGGGAGCGCCTTTGTGACAGAGCAGGCCGCTCCCGTCAAGCTTCGGCGGAAGGAGATCCTGCTCGCGCCCGCGTCAGGACGCCCCATCCCGGCGATGGTCGGCCAGCGCCTTCATGTACCGGCCGCTGAGCATCACGGTCAGGCGGTTCGCGAGGGAGGGCATGGCGCGGCCCAGGCCGATGAGGGGTCGCAGCGGCGAGCTGTTGACGATGCGCTCGGGCGCATCGTCGCGGACGATGCGGACGGCGGCGTCGACGACAGCGTCGACGGTGGTGCCTCCGAGCGCCGCCGGCGCCGAACCCACGGCAGCCTTGTGGGCCTCGTGCATGCCGCCACCGCTCACGAAGCCGGGGCAGAGCGCCGAGAAGCCGACCGGGCCATCGGCGAACTCCATCCGGAGCGAATTGCTCATGGCGATGACACCGGCCTTGGTCGCGCTGTAGGTCGCCCCGTATGGTGTGCCCACCAGCCCCGCGGTCGACGCCATCGACAGGATGTGGCCCTCGCCGCGGGCGAGCATCCCGGGCAACACCAGGCGGGTGAGCACCAGCGGCGCCGTGAGGTTGAGCTGGACCTGCCGGGAGATGCCCGCCGGGTCCGAGTCCTCGAAGTGCTGGAAGTCGTCGGCACCGGCATTGTTGACGAGCAACGCGATCGGGCCGAGGGTGGCCTCGACATCCGCCACCATCCGCTCGACTTCGGCGATGCGGGTGAGGTCGCAGGAAAAGACGGCCGCGCCCTGCAGCTCGGCCGCCAGCGCGTCGAGCGGGCCGGCCCGCCGCGCGACCAGGGCGAGCTTCATGCCCTCGGCCGCCAACCGCCGCGCGAGCTGCGCGCCGATGCCGCCCGACGCGCCGGTCAGCAGGCAGACCTTGCCCGACAGCTCCTTCATCGAGACCTCCAGGGAGCGGCCCTGTAGCGCGCTCGCTGGCTCCACGGCGGCATCACGCGACCGCAGCGCTCGACCGCGTTAGTCGCCGGCCATGTCTGCCAAGCGCCCCTTCGAGCTGGTCGAGAGCGACGGCCGTCCCAGCCTGGACGAAGCCGCCGCCGCGGTGCGCACGCTCATCCGCTGGGCCGGCGATGACCCCGAACGCGAGGGGCTCGTCGACACCCCCGAACGGGTGGCGCGCGCCTACCGCGAATTCTTCGCCGGCTACGGCGAAGACCCCCGAGAAGTGCTGAGCCGCACCTTCTCGGAGGTCGAGGGCTACGACGAGATCGTCCTGCTCAAGGACATCCGCATCGAGAGCCACTGCGAGCACCACATGGTGCCGATCATCGGCACGGCGCACGTCGCCTACCTGCCCGACCGGCGGGTCGTGGGGATCTCCAAGCTGGCCCGCATCGTGGAACTCTACGCCCGCCGGCTCCAGATCCAGGAGAAGCTCACCGCCCAGGTCGCCACCGCGATCCAGGAAGTGCTCAAGCCCCGCGGAGTCGGCGTGGTGATCGAAGCCGACCACGCCTGCATGACCACCCGCGGTGTCCACAAGCCCGGCGTCACCATGGTCACGCGCCGCCTGCTCGGCTGCTTCCGCGAAGACCCGGTGCGGCGCGAATTCCTGGCGATGCTCGGCTGACCGGGTTCGGCTGACCGGGCGGTCCGACGTCCCGCTCACTCGTAGTAGGCCAGCTCCCAGGTCTTGCCCGACCAGCTCAGGGTCACCGGCCCCACCCGGGGCGCGAAGGCCGCGGTGCCGGCGAAGGGCCCGCTGCCGACGTCGACGGTGATGGCGTCGGGGAAGGTGCCGTACCACACGGCCAGCTCGCCGCGCGCTTCGATGGTGCTGCCCTCGGCTTCGTTGCCGACATCCACCGGGCCCGGCACCAGCATGCTGTCGTCGACGCGGTAGCCGGCGTCGGTCGCAGATGCGTCGTAGCGCGCGACCTCGTCACCCTCCGACCAGCTCGTGCCGTAGCGCATGACCCATGTGCCGTCGTTGAACTCGATCATGACGCCGGAGCCCTGCGGGTTGTCGGGTTCGACAAGCTCCACGTAGCCGCCGACGGGACCGCCCCAGTCGGCGATGGTCAGGGCGGTCTCCTCTTCCGCGAAGTCCGCACTGCAGGCCAGCATCAGCAGGATGAGCGGCGCCACGGTCACTCCGTCCACACGGGGATGTGGTTGCTCTGGTCGAAGTCCTGGTTGGGCAGCCAGAACGCCGGGTAGCTGGGATCCGCACCCGACGCCGCAGCGTTCGGGTCGAAGGCCGTGACCCAGATCTGCGGCTTGTCCGTCGAGTGGGTGCCGTATGCCCGCTTGCTGCTGAAGGTCAGCCACAGGATGTCGTCGTCGGGCAGGGGCCCCCATCGCGGCCAGGAGTTGGTCATCTCCGGCGCGAGGTTGGCGGCGTCGAGGGTGTAGACGTCGCCGCCATTGCTGGAGATGACGTGCACGTCGGCGTCGAGGTCGTCGTAGCTGTCGCCGGTCGAGGTGTTGAAGGCGATCCAGTCTCCGTCGGGTGAGAAGGCCGGGTAGTAGGCGTTCACGCCCGGATCGGCTTCATAGAGGATCATCGGCACGCCGAAGGTGTCGTCGCCGAGCACCGGCAGCACGGCGATCTTGCCGCCCGTGAACGACCAGTCCCAGGTGTGTTCGTCGGTGAGAACCATGGCCACCTGCGTGCCGTCCGGGGACCAGTCCACGTGGGTCGCCGTGGCGTCCAGCGGGATGGTGCCGAGCGACTCCCAGGTGGCGGTGTCCCACAGCGTGAGGGTGCCCTGGTAGGTCGAGATCAGGCGCGAGCCGTCCGGGGACCAGGTCTTGAAGTTTGCGTTGGCGCCCTCGCCGAAGGGGATGACCTCGCTGCGGTCGTCCATCTTGTTGACGCCGAGCTGTCCGTCGCCACCGGCGTAGGTGAACGCGATGTAGCCGGTGCGGCTGACCGCGTGGCAGCCCATGCAGTGGCCCGTCTCTTCGTAGGCGAGGAAGGACTCGGCGGCTTCGCCGTAGGGCACCTGCATGAAGCCCGCGGCCGACGTGCTCCAGTAGACGATCGAGCCGCGCGCGTCGAAGCGGCTGACCTTGATCTCGAGGGTCTCGGCCTGCACGGCGGTGGTGCCATCCGTGCCGAACAGCTCGACCGTGACGGTACCGCCAGCGTTGGTGCTGGCGATGCCGAGCCAGGTCTCTTCGTCGGCGGTCCAGACCTGTTCGGTCGTGTAGACGCTGACGTCCGTCAGCTCGCTGACGAAGTGCAGCCGCCAGGTCATGGGACCGAGCGCCGTGTCGGTGCCGCCCCCGGTGTCGGTCCCGCCGGAGTCCGCCGTACCAGTCTCCGCCGCACCCGTGTCGCTGCCCGTCGAGGAGAGGCTGGTGGGAGCGGCCCACTGAAACTCGATGCTGGGCGTGTTGCGGGGGAGGTTCACGCCGTCCTGGGGATAGAGCCAGGCTTCTACGGGCTCGAACCCCGACACCCCGTCGAAGACGCCGGCGTCGGCGTCGCCTTCCACCCGGTCGTCCTGGTAGCGGACCGTGATGGTGACCTGGCCCTCTACGCCCGCGAAGCGCGCCATCACCCAGGTGACGCCGCCGTTGTCGGTCGATGGCTCAAACCAGCCGGTCGCGTCGATGGTGCCCGCGGTCTCGTTGCTCGACGACCACTCGACCAGATCCGTGGCGTCGACCACTTCTCCGTCGGCGTAGGTCACGCGCGCCGAGAGCTGCACGCCGTCGCCGCCGGTGGCGCGCGTCAGCACTTCGAGATCACCGGGGAGGACCTCCACGAGGGAGATCTTCCGCTCCTGGGCGACCTGTGCCGGCGGCGCTTCCTTGCAGCCCAGCGGGGTCGCAAGTGGGAGCAGCGCGAAGAGGGGAATGGCGAGGGCCGCAACAGCCATGGAACGCCTTGGGTGCCGGGGCGCAGTCTAGCACGGGTGCACCCGTCCGCGACAGGAAGACGCACACGTGCCACTTGCGCTATGCTCGGCGCGGCACCGCACCGACCCCATGCGCCTCACCTCTCCGCTGCTGGCGGCAGCGGCCGTGCTCAGCGCCGGCTGCACCGACTACGCCTACTCCGAGCTGACCGTCGTCGACCTGTTCCAGCAGGGGGGCGTCGGTCAGGTCAGCGACATCCTCTACGTCGTCGACGACTCGGCGAGCATGGCCGAAGAGCGCAGCCGGCTGCTCGACAACTTCAGCGCGTTCACCGACGTGCTCGAGGACACACGCGTCGACTTCCAGCTCGGCGTGGTCACCACCGACGCCTCCCAGGGCGGCACGCTCTCTGTGCTCCTCGACGACGACACCGACAACCTGGCCGCCGAATTCCTGGCCGCTGTCGATGTCGGCGACGACGGCGGGCGCATCGAGCAGGGCCTCAGCCAGGCGCTCTCGGCGGTCAACCCCTCGGTGAACCCCGGCTTCCTCCGTACGGGTGCTGAGCTGCACGTGGTCATCGTCAGCGACGAAGACGACCAGTCGTCCGAAGAACCCGGCTTCTACACCCACGAGATCCAGGCGCTCACCGGCGCCGACCGCACCACGGTCCATGGCATCGTGGGCGATCTGCCGGCCGGCTGCGTCGCCGGCAGCACCGCCGCCTCCCCCGGCCCCCGCTACCTCGAAGCCATCGAGACGACGGGCGGGCTGTCGACCTCCATCTGCGCCGCCGACTACCGCGAGATGCTGCGCCGGGTCGGGCTAGAAGTCGCCAACTGGGACGACACCTTCTTGCTCTCCCAGCTCCCGGTGCCCGACACCCTCGAAGTCCACGTGGACGACGTGCTCATCCCGCAGCGCGAAGAGGACGGCTGGACCTGGTCGTCGGGCGACAACGCCATCCTCTTCCACGGCCGGTCGATCCCCCGCCCCGGCATGGACATCCGCGTCGACTACGTGCCCGACCAGGGCACGGAGCTCGACACCGGTGGCGCCGACAGCGGCGGCGCCGACAGCGGCGGCTGACGCACGGGCGGGGTAGACCCCGCCGCCTTCCCCGGACCCCTCGATCGACGCTCCGCTTGCGGGGCGGCGCTCCCCTGGACGCGAGCCAAGCATGTCCCCGACCTCCACCCACGCCGCGCTCGCGGTGTTCGCCCTCCTGACCGCCTGCTCCACGGGCAAGCTGTCGACCCACGACACCGGCGGCGGCTCCGACAGCGGCACCGCCGGCTGGGACACCGGCAGCGGCACCGGTGGGTCCGGCGACGCAGGCGGTGATGGCGGCGGAGGCAGCGGCAGCAGCTACCACCCCGACGGCTTCGACGACCCCGCCGTCCACGGCCTCGAAGCCAAGCTCAACGTCCAGGACTGCCGCGACTGCCACGGGGCCGACCTCACCGGGGGCTCCGGCCTGAGCTGCGACTCCTGCCACCCCGACGGCTGGCGGACGGACTGCACGTTCTGCCACGGCGGCACCAGCAACAGCACCGGCGCGCCGCCCCTGGACATCGACGGCAACGCCGATCCCAGCTCGATCACCTTCATGGCGCACACCGCCCACGTCTCCGGCAGCTATGCCGCCCCCTTCGACTGCAGCGAGTGCCACGTCGAACCCGACGACGTCACCAGCACGGGCCACCTCTTCGACAGCACCCCCGCCGTCGCCGAGGTCAGCTTCACCGCCGGCCTGAGCAGTGCCGGGAGCTACGACGGCGCGGGCGGCTGCAGCAACCTGTACTGCCACGGCAACGGCCAGGGCGACAACGGCACCAGCACCGACGACGGCCGGTCCAAGACCTGCGCCTCCTGCCACCCCGACGAGACCAGCGGCACCGCTGAGTGGCAGACCATGAGCGGCGAGCACTCCCGCCACCTCAACGAGGGGCTGGCCTGCGCCTACTGCCACTTCGACGACGTCGACCACGACAAGACCATCATCGAACCCTCCCTCCACGTCGACGGCGTCGTCGAGCAGGCCTTCGAGAAGTCGACGATGTGGATCGTCAGCGGCACCTGCATCGGGTACTGCCACGGCGAGCTGCACTGGGAGAGCTGGTAGGCGTCGCGTGCCAAGGCGACCTCAGCCCGACCGCCGCCCGCCAACCCGCCGCCAGGGCATGTGGCCTGCGACCCTCACCCCTGGTCGTCCAGGAAGGCCTCGATCTGGTCGCCCGACTTGCTCAGGCTGTTGACGAAGTTGCTCAGCATGAAGGCGTTGGCTTCCACGCTGGCCAGCAGGGCGACGAACCACACGGTCTGCAGGCGGATCATCTGGCCGCTGTCGAGCTGCATCGTCACGGTGGTGAAGAACTCGGCCGGGATCTCGGCGAGGGCAGGGCTGATGTCCGCGGGGCCGGTCAGCCAGGCCCGGTGCACGAGGGCGGTGCGGTTCTCGGTCTCGATCCACCGCCACTGGGCGTGGTTCTCCGAGCTGACGTTGAGCACCCCGGCGTAGCTGGCCTCGCTGTAGTTGAGCGCGTCGACCGCGTCGCAGGAGTGCGCCATGAAGCAGTCGAGGTCGGAGAGGAAGTCCCGCTCGAAGACCTTGTAGTCGTCGGGGAAGACGTCCATCTGATCGGCTTCGACGATGGCGTAGGCGAGATCGTCCATCCCGTGCTCGTGGCGGTTGATGACGGCCGCCCCCACGAGCCCATCGGCGAACTCCTGCTCGGTCACCTCCGAGAGGTCGATGTCGGGCAGAGCGTAGGCGGTCGCGGTGTCGATGCTGGTGACCTCGTAGCCCTCTTCGGGGCCTTCGAGGCCGTTGGCATCGAACCAGACGGCGAGGTTCTCGACGCCGGCCGCCAGCGCGTCTGGGTCGTCGTCTCCCATGTGCTCGAAGACGTAGCTGCACAGCTCGGACAGGTCACCGGGCGCTTCGGGAGGCCGCTTGCAGCCGACCAGGAGGGCGGCGGCCGCGACGAGCGACAGGTGACGGATGCGGGCGGACTTCACGCGGACTCCGCGGTGCGTGGGGTTGCTCGTGAACCTCTCTACACGGTCACGGTATTCCAGACACCGCGCATCCGCTCGCGAGAACCCGGCGGGTCGACCCATGGGCGCGACTCTGCACGCCCACGGCCCGCGCCCAGCTACTTGGCCGGATCCCCGGCCGCCTTGGCCAGCGCCTTGCGCAGGAAGGGCGGCACGTACTCGTCCGGGATCAGCTCGGTGGCCTGCTCCAGCGTCGCCTTGAGCGCGGTCATGCCGAGGTTCACCGCCGGGCCGGCTTCTGCGTAGTAGCGGGCCAGGACATCGTCGAGGGCGGCGATGAAGTAGTCGACGTCTTCGACGGTCGCACAGGCCGGAGGCAGGAACTTGATGGCGTTGGCGCCGGGCCCGGGCACCTGCAGCAGGATGCGGTGCTCACGGTAGAGATCGACGTGCACGGCCGCCCCGAAGGCCGCCGAGTCGGCCGCCCCCATGAGCTGCTGCTGGATGCGCAGCTTGAGCTGCTGGCTGTCCTTGAAGTAGATGCAGCGCATCAGGCCCTTGCCCTCGATGCGATCGATGCAGTCGTAGCGAGCCGCCAGATCGCCGAAGCCGGCTTCGATGCGTTCGGACAGCTCGGCCACCTTCGTCGGTGCGTCCATCTCCTCGAGCACGTCCAGGGTCGCCAGGGCCGCGGCCATGGCCAGGTTGCCCTCGGCGAAGGTCGAGAAGTAGAAGGGCCCCGACTGGAACTTGCTGAACACCTTCTGATACACGTCTTCGCTGATCAGCACGGAGCCGACGGGGACGGCGCCCCCCGACAGGATCTTGCTGACCGAGATCATGTGGGGGCGGATGCCGTCGGCGGTGCTGCGGAACCAGGGGCCGGTGCGACACAGACCCGTCTGCACCTCGTCGGCGACCATCAGCGTGCCGTACTGCTCGCAGAGGATCTCGGCCTCGCGCAGGTAGTCGGGGTCCAGCACCTCGCAGGTCATGCCCTGCACCGGCTCGTACACGAAGGCCGCGACGTCACCGTGCGCCAGCTCGCGCTTCAGCGCCCGGATGTCGTTGGGCTTGATGGGGGTGCAGGTGGGCATGAGTGGTTCCTGCCCCTCCCGCAGCGCCTTGCTGCCGCACATGCTGATCGCGGCATAGGTCCGGCCGTGGAAGGCGCCCTCGAGATAGAGGAAGCGCCGCCGCCGGGTGACGTAGCGGGCGAAGCGCACCGCCACCTCGGTGCACTCGGTGCCGGTGTTCGTGAACACCGCCTTGCCGTAGTGCTCGCCCGCCTTCTCGATCAGCCGGCCGGCCAGCAGCCCGGACAGCAGGTTGGGGTTGACGATGGTCCAGTTCGGCAGGTCGAGATCGACGGCGTCCTTGATGGCTTCCCGCACCGTCGGGTGGTTGCGGCCGATGAGGTAGACGCCGCCGCCCGTCAGGAAGTCCAGCCAGCGGTTGCCGTCGCTGTCCCACAGGTACTGCCCCTGGGCCCGCACGAAGCTGGCGTTCATGCCTGCCAGCTCGAACATCTTGAGCAGCTTGGGGTGCACGAAGCGCTTGGACTGCAGCCCGGCTTCGTCGAGCTGGGCTTCGATGGTGGCACGCATGTCGCTCATGCCTGCGTCTCCTTGGTGCCGGCGTCGGCGCCCGGCGAGGGGTTGGCGCTGCCGTTGGTGGGCACGTCGTCGGTGACCTCCACGGCGTCCTGGATGCGGTCGGCGCCGCCGAAGCGGGTCTCTGCGTGGACCGGCTCGACCGGCGGGTAGTCGGCGTCGTAGCCAAAGGCGTCGAAGGCCACGCGCCAGTGCTCGTAGACCTGGCGCTTCTCCTTGCGTGAGATCTTCTTGAGCTTGTTGCGCTGGTAGCCGGCGAGGCCGTCGACGTAGCCCTGCAGCACCGGCCGGGCCGTGCCCCAGCCGGGCAGCCGGAGCCGGTCGTAGATGTCGGCCATGACCTCCATCTCCTGCCCGACGAGATCGGCGTAGGCAATCTCGTAGAGGTTCTCCTCGGGGATGAGGTGGCGATCCTCGACGTAGCGCTCGAAGATGCGCTGGCCGGTGATGAGGGTCTGCCGCGCGCGCTCCTCCTCCCAGTTGTCGTAGGGGAGGTGGAAGAAGTTCTCCCAGTCAGTGTGCGACCGCATGTGCAGCGTCGACAGGTAGACTTCGTAGGGGTTGCGGTGGATGAACAGGAAGCGGGCGTCGGGGAACATCTCCAGCAGCAGGCGGATCCGAGCCGTGTGCGTGCAGGACTTCACCACGACCCGCTTGCCCCCGGTCGCCAGCATGATCTTCTTGACCAGGTAGCGGAAGGCGTCCTTCCACTTGTCCCGTTCCGCGGTCGTCGCCTCCTGGAAGTCCAGGTACTTCTCGTACCGGGCGGCGTGGTCGGGGAACATGAAGGACAGGTAGGGCGACAGCCCCGTCATCTTGGCCAGGGCGATCTCATCCTCTGCGGCTTCGTTCCAGCCCTGCTTGACGTTGTCGTAGGTGCGGGTGTCGTCCATGAAGCGACCGGTGAGGTCCGGGACGACCTTGCCGGTGGTCAGGAAGTTGCCCGGCATCACGACCTGGTAGACCGTCGGGTACGTGTGCGCCGGGACGCGTCCGAGCAGGTTGTGCAGGTGCGTCGTCCCGCTGCGCCAGTGCCCCAGCAGGAAGATCGGGGTGGGATCGATCTCCATGGAGGCGAGTTGACGTCCGAAGCGCGCATCCTCGATGCGGCCCAGCGCCGTCGACGGCACGGACAGGGCCGAGATCCAGGCCGCGCGGTGCGCGTAGCTGGCGTCGACCTTCAGGTCGTTGTCCTGCAGGACGTTCAGCCACTCGGGCAGCTCGATGCCCGTGATGAGCTGGTCCATGGACCAGCGCTTCTTGATGTTCCCGATGCGCTTCATCGGCCTGCTCCCGGCTCCTCAGCCAGCCCGCGGACCCGCACCTCGGCCGGTCCCGCAAGGCAAGGGCTGCAAGTACGACGACGCCGGTGGCAGGGCAACTGCGAAAGAGATTTCGCACCCCGGTTGGCGCACCGACGGGCTAGACCGACGCCCCCGTGGAGAGGACATGCGGTTCACCATCACCGACGAGATCGAGTTCCCCCGCGACGTCGTCTACCCGACGATGCGCGACCGCATCGAAGAGCTGATCGACTACCTCCCCAACGTCGACAGCATCGAGGTGCTGGAGCGGGAGATCGACGGAGACACCCACCGCTACGTCAAGCGCTGGCGCGCCTCGGCCACCGAGATCCCCGGGCTGCTGCGCCCCATCGTCAAGCCCGAGTACCTGCAGTGGGTCGACCACGCCACCTGGGACGGCGCAGCCTTCACCACGCAGTGGCACCACGATCTGCCCTTCCTGTCGGGCGCGCTGACCGCGCGCGGCCTGAATCGCTACATCGACGAGGGCGACATCACGGTCATCGAGTTGGAGGGGGAGTTCACCATCCACCCTGGACGGCTGACCTTCCTTCCGGGTCCGCTGGCCCGCAAGCTCGCCCCGGCACTGGAGCGCTTCGTCGTCGACATGCTCAAGCCCAACCTGCGCGCCACCAACCAGGCCGTCGAGCAGTGGCTGGAGGAGCAGGAAGGCTGATGGACAACCGCTCCTCGCCCCGCCCGTGGTGACGGGGGACGGCGTGACGGGCGGCGGAGGCGGGCGATGCCGCGCTCAGGGATCGCTGCGGATGCCGACCGTACGCTCCTGGATCCCGAAGATCGTCCCCCCCTGACCGAAGCCAGCGTCGAGATCGCCGCTGCGGCGGCGCTGGATGGTGACCGTCGCGTCGCAGGCCTGGGGATCGTTGTCGTCGATGGGATCGATGCTGCCGGCGGTGATCACGTAGGTGCCGGGGTCGCCCTCGACGTCGATCTCCTGGCGCCAGATGCAGTCACCCTGGACGATGATCCGCACCAGGTCCTGTTCTGCGTCCGGCGTCCAGGTCACCGTCAGGTCGTCGGTCGTCCGGCTGTAGACGTCGTCGGCCACCGGCGAGGTCAGCTCGAGCGGCTGGGGCAGGGTGCAGGCGCTGTCGGGCGCGCCGGCGTCCAGGGTCCGGTCCAGGCTGAAGGAGAACGGCGTGTCAGCATCGACGAGGTCGAAGTCGGCGGCGTACACGTAGATGTCACCGACGTAGCTCTCGGTCATCTCCAGCGACTGGTCGCCCGAGCTGACGGTGAGGATGTCATCGCCCTCGAGGTTGACGAAGGTGTTGCTGGTGGCGCCGCCGACGCGCAGCACGGCGGTGGCGTGGGTCTGGCTGCCATCGCTGGTCGCCGCGAAGTCGGCGTAGATGGAGTCCGTGCCCACGCTGGTGGACTCGATGGACTCGCAGCCGATGGTGAGCGCCAGCGGAGTGGCCAGCGCGAGGATCCGGTGGTTCATGACTCCTCCTTCGCTTCCAGGGGAAGCGTTGCCTCTACTTAGGCACCAACACTGGCACAGGGCGACCCGTCCGCGACATGTGCAGCACCGAGCATGGCCGATCCGGGCTACGATGCGGCTGTCGGGACCCCGGTCACCCGGCGGTGCGCACCATGGTGTCATCACGATCGACTGATCGTGGCGCACTTATCGGCATCCAGGAGCGGACATGGCAACGGCCCTCAGACGCGCTCGCGCAGCCAGGCGTCGCGACGGCAACTACAGCTTGATGCTCGCGGTCGTCATCATCGTGATCCTCGGCTTCGGCGCGCTGTCCATCGACGTCGCCTACATGCGCTACGCCCAGGCCCAGTGCCAGGACGTCGCCGACGCCGCGTCCCAGGCCGCCCTCATCGTGCTCCGCCAGACGGGGTCCGAAGCCCAGGCCACGGCCGCCGCCGAGAAGATCATCACGGTCAACGAAGTCGCCGGTGCTCCCCCCTCCGTGGTCAACATCCAGTTCGGTAACTGGGACGACACCCTCGCCGACCCCAGCTTCACGATGGGCGGCGGCGGGGCGCCCAACGCCGTGTCCGTCACCGTGGCTCGCAACCAGGACAACGCCTCCTCCGTCCCCTTCCTGCTGGCGCGCATCTTCGGGCAGGACACCTTCGACGTGCAGGCCAGCGCGGTCTCCGCCACCCGCTCCTTCCAGATCATCCTCGTGCTCGACATCACCGGCTCCTGGCACGAAGACAAGTTCGCCGACGCGCGGGACGCCGTGCTGCAGGCCCTGGACATGGCCGCCGACAGCGCCAGCGGCGTCGACGAAGTCGGCATGACCATCTTCACCAACCGCTACGCCTGGGAGTACACGCCGTTCACGCAGATCAGCGTCGGCGGCAACGCCGCCGCCGTGCGGGCCGACTGGGAGAAGCTCAACATCGCCAGCAAGGGCGGCACCGACGTCGACCACTACGACGGCGTGCAGTGCGCACTGAAGCCCTCCAGCTCCCGCAACGACTTCACCAACCCCGACGGCGGCTGCTACCCCGACATGCCCCGCGAGTACACCGACGAGTCGGGCACCGACCACAGCACCGGCATCCTGCAGGCCAAGCAGATGTACGAAGCCGCGGCATCCGGGGCCGCCTACCGGGCGATGATCATCATCACCGACGGCAAGCCCAACGATCTGGGCGCCGCCTCGGGCAACGCGCGCGCCGCAGAGGGCTACGTCGAAGCCCGCTGGCCCGAATACCAGGGCCCCGTCCCCCGCAGCAAGACCGACATCCGCAACGAGAGCATCGCCGCCACCCAGGACCTGTGGACCAACATGCAGGTCAACACCTGGATGGTGTCGCTGGTGCAGCGAGATGCCGCGATGATGCCTGGCCAGGAGGGCGTCCCCGTCGAGGGGCTGGGCTCCGGCGTGCCCCAGGGTGATGGCTACTGGCGGCTGGCGGCCCAGTCCAGCGAGCTGGCCACCATCATCAGCCAGATCATCTCCGAGATGCCCCTGGCGATCGTGGAGTGACCATGACGAAGCCTTCAACCGCCTGGACCCGTCGCCGCCGCCGCCGCGGCAGCAACGCGGTCGAGTTTGCCCTGTGCATGCCGATCTGGGTCGCCCTGGTCGTCGCGATCATGGAATTCGCCTGGGTCTACTTCCAGGCCAGCTCCCTCAACGCCGCCACCAACATCGGCTGTCGCGCCGGCTCGCTCATCGACCCCGGAGAGGGCGACACCAACCTCCAGGCACTCGACGCCGCGGCGACGGACGCCATGAAGAACGTGCTGGTCAACAACTCGCTCAGCAACGACGACTGCTCGACCTGCGTGGTGACCGTCTCAACCTCCGGCGCACCACCTGAACGCACCCTGGTCTGCGAAGCGTCGCGCCAGGTCCACCCGCTCATCGGCATGTTCGTCGACACCAAGACCATGACCGCCACCCAGGTCGCACGACTGGAGTGGCAGCGGGCGGCTGCACCATGATCCATCATCACCCGCGCAGGGACCGACGCGGCATCGCCGCCGTCGAATTCGCGCTGACTGTCGGCGTGCTGCTCGCCGTGCTCCTGGGCATCGTCGAGCTGAGCATGCTCATGGCCCGCCAGTACGTCGTCAGCCGCGCGGCGCGGGACGCCTGCCGCGTCGGCTCCGGGGTGCTGGAGGGCGCGAACCCCACGGGTGACCAGATCACCGCTGCTGCCGACGCCCACGCGAAGTTCGCCCTGGACTCGGCCGGCGTGCCCTGCACGGCCGACAACTGCACGGTGACCAGCACCTGGTACGACTCCGACGGCTGGTACGTGCTCAAGGTCGTCGTGGCGGTCGACTACAAGCCGCTCACGGGCCAGCTCCCGATGATCCCCAACGAGACGCGCTCGCAGTTCATCATGCTCACGCAGCAGCAGATCTGGCAGTAGCCTCCTGCAGGACAGCGGACCCGACCGCGGAGGCCGGCCTTGGCGACCCCCCTGTTGATGGCGGCCCTGAGCCTGCCGCCAGATGTCGACGCGCTGCGGGCCGGTGACGTCGACGGTGACGGACGAGACGAGCTGATCATGATCTGCCGCCACGATGGCGGGACCGATCCGGACGCCATCGACTTGACCATCGTGCACTTCGACAGCGCCGGCAACGAAGAGGGGCGGGACGAGGTGAAGCTCGGCACGACCGCCCGCTTCTGGGACATCCAGGACGGCCTGTGGGCGGTCGATGGCCAGGGGATCTCGCGGCTCGGCCTGGACGGCACGGTGGATCGCGTCGCCACCTTGACGACGCCCCTGGCGGGGCTCGGCCCGACCACCCCCGTCGCCGCCGACATCGCCCACGACCTCGATCACGACGGCGTCGCCGATGTGCTGGCGTTTTCGTCCGGCGTTCTGCACGTCGTCGACGCCAGTGGTCGGGCGTGGGGGGCGCTGGCAGCTCCCTCGGAGGGCGCGCTGGCGACCCGCACGCGCGCGGGAGCCACCGGGCTCGGGGCCACACAACGCAGCCCCTCGGTGGCCGTGGCCGACATGGATGGCGATGGGCTGGACGACATCCTCCTGCCAGAACGCGACGAGCTGCGCGTCGCGCTGACCCGGGACGTCGCCGGCGCCGAGGTCCACACCTCGCGCCTCCCCCTCGACCTGGAACCCGACGACCGCAACAACATCGACCAGGACAAGGAGGAACGGCGCGTCGCCGGCACCTGGATCGACGACTTCGACGGTGACGGGCGCGCCGACCTCCTGGTCCAGCGCATGGTGACGCGCGGATCCTGGTTCGGCTCGACGGCGGAGCTGTACTTCGCCCCGGGCGACGGCAGCCGCTTCGTCCACCGCCAGTCGGTCGAGACCGACGCCGCCGCGGTCGACCTGATCGTCGTCGACTACGACGGAGACGGCGACAAGGACGTGGTGATCCCCCAGGTCGACGTCAACATGGGCAACCTCGCCAGCGCGCTGCTGGCCAAGGTCGTCAAGGTCGACCTCACCCTCTTCCTCATGGAGGAGG
This sequence comes from uncultured Enterobacterales bacterium, assembly GCA_964599085.1. Taxonomy (GTDB): domain Bacteria; phylum Myxococcota_A; class UBA796; order UBA796; family UBA2385; genus J125. Next base: position 30,040 of record CAZRFD010000080.1, read on the forward strand.
GCCGCCTCTCGGAGGAACCCATCCGCCTGCGACGGCTGCGCTTTCCCCTGGACGCCGGCGACCGCATGCAGCTCGAGGGGCACTTCGACCTCACCGGCGACGGCATCGTCGACCTCGTGACCAACGACGGCGAAGATGTCCTCCGCGTCTACCCGGGCAGCCTCGACGGCTTCGCCGAGGACCCCAGCCACGAACGCGCCGTGACCATCCCGCCCGGCGAAGACCACCTGTTTGCCCACGACCTGACCGGCGACGGCCGCGCCGAGCTGGTCGTCTGGGGCCAGGGCCAGGCCAGCGGCCACGTCCTCCGGGTACCCTGACCGCGCCTCCCTCCGGAACACGATCCGACCCGGGGTGTCCTGCCCAGGCAGGCACCCTCCCGCCGCATCTTCGCCCACCTCCCGCCGAGCCGCTGGATAGGACCTCGACCATGACCTCCACCCTGCTCTGCCTCGCCGGCCTGCTGTCGCTGTCAACGCCCGCCGCTGCCGGCGACACGCCCCCGGAATTCCACGACCGCCTGGAGCGCATGCGCGGCGCCGCCGACGCGCTGCAGCAGTACACCTACACGCTATACCGGCACGAGTGGGTCGACGGTGGCCAGGCCGATCCCCAGGAGATGGCCGTCAAGTTCCGCAAGCCCATGGACATCTACATGACCTGGGTGGGCGACGAACACACGGGCCGAGAGCTGATCTACCGGAAGGGCTGGAACGACGGCCGCATGCGGGTGCACCCCACGCCCGGCGCGCTGATCCCGTCGATCAACCTCTCGCCGACCAGCCGGCTCGCGATGAAGGGCTCCCGCAACGGCATCGAGCTGATCGACATCGGCAACGTCGTCTCCTTGATCCTCGCCCAGACCGATCGCGTGGAAGCCAGCGACACCTTGCAGGCCAGCTTCACCGACCTCGGCAACCGGATGGTCAACGGCGAAGCCTCGACCTGCCTCAAGATCGAGCTGCCCAAGGACAAGGACCCGGCGCTCTACGCCTACCGGGTCGACATGTGCATCAGCGACGGCACCGGCCTCATCACCCAGCTCCAGAGCTGGGACTTCGAAGACGGTGCCATGCGCAAGGTGGCCGAGTACGAATTCCGCGACATGAACACGAAGGTGTCGCTCACAGACGCCGACTTCGACCCGGACAACGACGCCTACGGGTTCTGAGCGAGCGCCGACCAGGCGCCAGGGTCGGGTCAGCGGCCAGCGTTGACGTCGCCCGGGGTGGCGGTGGTCAGCACCGTCCACCCACCGCGCCCGTCGGGGTCCCGGCCGTAGACCTCGTCGGCACCCAGCTCCGGAATCCGGACGGCGTCAGCTTCCGCGCGCCCCGGGTCGAGCAGGGTGAGGATGGCGCCCCGGGGATCGAGGTCGAGGGTGGCGTGCAGCTCCGTCTTGTCGGTGTCGCCGTCGAGGAAGACCACGAGGTGGTCGGCCTTGTGCAGGGTCGTGTCGGCCGGGAAGGTCCACGCGCCGCCCTTGCCGCCGAGCGACAGGGTCCAACCCGAGAGATCGATGTTGCGCGTGCCGACGTTGGCGATCTCCACCCAGTCTTCGTACTCGCCAGCGGCATCGGCGTAGACCGAGACGTTGTTGCTCATCAGCTCGTTGAGCACGACCGTCGGGGACTCTCCGCCGCCATCACCCCCACCGTCGCCCGCACCGCCGTCGGGGCCACCGCCGTCGCCCATGCCGCCGTCGCCAGTGCCGCCGTCCGTGGTGCCGCCGTCGGCCGTGCCGCCGTCTCCAGCGCCGCCGTCAGTCGTGCCGCCATCGGTCGTGCCGCCATCGGTCGTGCCGCCATCGGTCGTGCCGC
>CAZRFD010000081.1:0-13274 GCA_964599085.1 uncultured Enterobacterales bacterium
TGAACAGTAGTGTGGATGGCGGAGAGCGGCGGGTTCTTACGGGGGGCTCAAGCTTCATAGCCGCCCGGCCGCCGCCCGGCTGGTCCTCCCGCCTCTCCCGGCGTACAACGCCGGGCCTCATTGAAGCGGTGTTGTCGAGGCCAGCCATGTGCTGCTCTCCTACGCGCCTCTCCCGGCGTACAACGCCGGGCCTCATTGAAGCCGCCCCCGGTCGCCCTCACCACACCGCCATGAGGAGGCCTCTCCCGGCGTACAACGCCGGGCCTCATTGAAGCCCGTCTCGTCGCTGCTGGCGTCGTCGTGCTCGCCGGCCTCTCCCGGCGTACAACGCCGGGCCTCATTGAAGCGTGGAAGCCGCCCATGGTGAGGACGTGCGGTTCAGGCCTCTCCCGGCGTACAACGCCGGGCCTCATTGAAGCTCGGTCGACAGCGCCACACTGTTCGTGCCGGTCTGAGGCCTCTCCCGGCGTACAACGCCGGGCCTCATTGAAGCTGACATCCCCGGCCTGGGCGCCCATTGTCTTCCTCCTGCCTCTCCCGGCGTACAACGCCGGGCCTCATTGAAGCATCTACACCGACGCAGGGGTGGTGTGACATGCCCAGCGCCTCTCCCGGCGTACAACGCCGGGCCTCATTGAAGCATGTCGCGTCGATGGCGCGGCCATCCTGGTACAGCGTGCCTCTCCCGGCGTACAACGCCGGGCCTCATTGAAGCTTCTGGCGTGCCGTGATCGTCGCGGTGAACGTCGCCGCCTCTCCCGGCGTACAACGCCGGGCCTCATTGAAGCGAGGGCGGCGGTCGTTTGCTCGCGCAGGCGGGCGGAGGCCTCTCCCGGCGTACAACGCCGGGCCTCATTGAAGCCCGCCGGTTGTCACCCACCACCGGCGATCGCTGTCCCGCCTCTCCCGGCGTACAACGCCGGGCCTCATTGAAGCGGCGGAGTACACGTGACCGCTGATGGTGGCGGTAGTGCCTCTCCCGGCGTACAACGCCGGGCCTCATTGAAGCCCGAGAGCTGAGCCTGGGTGACCTTGGTGGTCTTGCCTCTCCCGGCGTACAACGCCGGGCCTCATTGAAGCTTGCCCCGCTTGCACTTGGACAGCAGGTTGTTGATCTTGCCTCTCCCGGCGTACAACGCCGGGCCTCATTGAAGCGTCACAAGCGGAAGCCGCACTTCCACCGAGCAAGCGGGCGCCTCTCCCGGCGTACAACGCCGGGCCTCATTGAAGCTGCTATCGTTCACGCGCGCACTCCAGCGCAGCAACAGCCTCTCCCGGCGTACAACGCCGGGCCTCATTGAAGCTCCCCCTCAGCGTAGTAGTAGCGGACGTAGTAGGCGGCCTCTCCCGGCGTACAACGCCGGGCCTCATTGAAGCGGCTCCACAGGCGTCGCGCTGAACACCGCCGACGGGCCTCTCCCGGCGTACAACGCCGGGCCTCACTGAAGCCCCCGTGCAGAATGATTCTGAGCGATGTATCTGGTGGCCTCTCCCGGCGTACAACGCCGGGCCTCATTGAAGCTTCGACGGCATCACCCCCTGGCCCATCGAGGAGCTCGCGCCTCTCCCGGCGTACAACGCCGGGCCTCATTGAACCCGGCTTATTCACCACCCGCGATCTCGACGACCCTCCGGGGGCCCGAGCGGCCGGAGAGCACACAGCGCGTGCGTGTGAAGCGGATGGCTCACATCAAGAACAAACTCCACCGTCCCCGGTCGGGCCAGGCTGGTCGGTCGCGGTGGGGTCGGCGTGCCTGGCCGAGAGCTCAGGCCGTCACCCCCGCGCTGGCCAGGAAGTCGGGCAGGGCGGCAGCGAGGGCCCTCCAGAGCGCGGCCTTCGCCGAGGCAACGCGGAAGTGGACAGCCCGGGCGTGGCGCACGACGGAGGTGGCGACCTTGAGCACTCGCTCCCGTACCCGGTCCAGCGACAGGCCATCGCCGGTGGCGTCCTCCAGTACACAGCGCAGGGCGTGTACGAGCTGGTAGGCGAACGCCGCCAGGAGCAGCGTGACCTCGTTCTCGGCCATACCGACTCTTCGCTTGCGATGCGGCGCTCCGTTGCGGTGGCGCTGGACGCTGGAGAGCAACGGCGCGATGACGCGCTTGTACTCTCCGATGTGGGTCTCTGCGGTGCCGCGCTGCCTGTAGGTCTGCAGGATGTCCTCGGAGCTTGCCTGCGATCGGGCGAGGTTGGTGGCGAGGTAGAAGGTGTGGTGCGGCAGCTCGCCCCGACCGGCGTCCCGCTCAACGACGACGGCGACGACCCGGGCCACGGACGTCCAGGTCTTGACTCGGTGCCAGAACTCACGCGTCGCGTGGCGAGGAGCACCATCGGCAGTGGGGTTCGCCTTCCACTCCGCGAGGGTTCGCGCCTCCCAGTCCTCGATGTTCCGGTGCAGGGCCGGGTTGTTCCGGCGCCGGGTCACGAAGCGGACTCCCTGCTTCGCGAGCCAGGCGAACAGCTTGCCGTCCGCGTACCCCGCGTCAATGCGGACGAGCAGCTCGTCGCAGTCCTCGCGCAGCGCCAGGATGATGGGAGTGTGGAACCGCCGGATGTCCTTGGCCGTATGCACGTTGCCAGGACGCAGCATGACGCCGACGATGTCGCCGGTGTCAGTGACAGCGATGAGCGGGTGGTAGCCCTGCATGCGGTAGTGCCCGTTGTAGGCGGCACCTTCCTGCCGGCCATGCGTCTCGTGAGGGAACGAGTCCACATCGAGCACGAGGCGATGGCGATGGGCATGCTGCCGGCGCATGCGCTCCCGCCCGACGGCCAGCAGCCCCTGCGACAGTGTCCTGCGGTTGTGCGCGCTGCCCAGCATCGCGGTCAGGCGCGACAGGGTCGGCTGCGACGCCAGCCCATCCGGCCCTCGCGTCTGCTCTGCCGGACGCAGCGAGCGATCGCCGCCTCGTCCCGACACCGCCATGCGGAAGGCCGGGTCGTCACGAAGGGCGTCGGCGTCGTCCTGGTCTCGCCAGCCCTGGGCCATCAGCAGCACGCGGGACAGCGCCAGCTCGTAGAGCGGGAGCGTGATGCGGTCCTGCACACGGTGGTCGACCAGTCCTGCCACCACGGCATCCAGCCCCAGGCTGTCCGCGAAGTCACACAAGGGCAACGCGCCAACATCCTCGGTGAGAGGTGTCGCCGACGCACTCATCGCCTCTCCCGGCGCACAACGCCGGGCCTCATTGAAGCGGGCTGGGACGCCGCGCACGTTGGGCCATCGGTGCTGCCTCTCCCAGCGTACAACACCGGGCATCAGTGGATGCGGCCGAGACAAAGCAAGGGAAGCGATACCCCGGAGTCGGGAGAAATGCCGCGCACGTGCACGGACCTACCCGACCGCAGCCCTGGAGCGAGCATAGCTCCACCACATGCGAAGCTGCCGCCCGCGCGGCAAGTCCGAACAGCGCCCCCGGACCCGAGTGCGAAACACGTTGACCGGCAGATGTCAAGGCATAGTACCGGACAGGTATTGTCCGCATTTATTCAAACCGAAACCCCCAAACTCAGCTCTCCACTGTTATGCTGATTCCATGCTCGGGCATCCACCAAACCCGCACACCTGCCAATCCGATCCAGTCGTGCTGCCGCCGCCACACTCTGGGTTGGCACGGCTCTCGCTCGACGTCCCTGCTGCGTACTGGCGTAGCAAATCCCAGTCGGACCGGGTCCGCCAGATGGCTCGCGCACTCGCTCATGCCTCTTCGGCGATCGACCTGCGGCTCGCTCGCGTCTGCTGCTGCATCCAGCAGTACGATCTACGCCCCCTGGGCTACTCGTCCTTCACCGCCTTCCTGACAGAGCGGCTGTGCTGGAAGCCTTCGTGGCAGCGGCGGCTGGCGCGGTTGCTGCGCAGCGACCTCGACCTCATCAAGGCGGCTGTCGGCGCCAGCATCGTGCCACTGACGCGCGCGCTCGATGCACCCGGCAAGGTGTCCGTCGAAGATCAGCGGCAGTGGATCGAGCGGGTGGTCTCCGGCACAGGTGATTGTGACCCGCCGCAGGGCCCCGACGATGCGGGCGAACGGCTCGAAGGCGCCGCCGCGGACACGGTGCGGCGGGGAAGAAAGCTCACATGCCTGCTGGTCGGTCGGCGCCTGCCCAGCCGCATGGCGGACAGACAGATGTGCACCTGGCACGAACAGGGGGCGCCCCCTGCAGACCTGATTGCGCAGGCCCGAAGCCCGCGCCCCAAGCCAGAGGGGTCGGAAGCGAAGTGGCCGGCCGGGGTGGATGACCCGGCGACCTTCCTGCTCGGACCATGGTCCGATCCGGTGGACCTCGCGGACGCCCTCGCCCGCGCCGACACACTCATGGCCGCTCGCAACAAGCGCCGGGTCGCGCTCGCGCGCGTCCTCGACCAGATCCGGCGGTGCTGGAGCTTCCTCGAATGGGGCTTCAAACGCTTCGCCGACTGGGTCGAACACGACCTCGACATGTCGGTGCGAAGCGCGTATCGAGTGCGGGCTGAGGGGCGCGAGTTCGCCGCCAGCCCGGACCTCGCGCAGGCGGTCGACCAGGGGCTGCCAACCGAACGGGCCACGGCGATCGCGAAGCTGGCGGACTCGGCGGAGAACACCCTCCGCTGGCTGACCATCGGTGAACATCTGCCGACCGGGGAGCTGCTGCGTGCCTCCAGCGACCGGCACACTCGCCGCCGTCAGCGGGACCGCTACGAAGCGCTCATCACCGACGCGCCGGCCCTGGTGCAGCGCGCGCTGGAACAACGGCGTCACCGCCTGGACCCTGCTGGACTGACAGAAACTGGCGGTGCCTCGGTGGGCCTCGCTGGGTGGACCGCAGACGCCTCGCCGCTGGGTCCGGACATGAATTCCAAGAACATTCGCGTGGCGCTCAGGAAAGCTCTCGACGAGACTCCAGGACGACCGGTGATGGTCCACCAGGGCGTGCTCGACGCTGCGCGCTGGTTGCTGGCCACGGTGGAGATCCCGCCGGAACGGGGCACGGGCCGGATCCGCAGACGGGACGACTACACGTGTGCGAACCCCGAGTGTCGGCGGCGCTCGCTTCGCGCGCAGGTCCACCATGTGCTTCCGCGGGCGCTGGGTGGCTCCGACGACGCAGCCAACCTCCGCTGCCTCTGCCCGAGCTGCCACCTGCGGCTGGTCCACGGGGGCTTCATGGCGATCGAGCCGGTGGGCGACGCTGACGTCTTTCTCTACCCCGGGCGCGCCGTGGTGGTCCGGTGAGCACCGTGCTACACGCCGCCCCCCTCATACCCCGGACGACCGATGCCCTCTCTCCACGAAGCCATCCTCGACCGCGCCAACGGCGTGTGCGAGCTCTGCGGCGCCACCGACGGGCTGGCGGCGCACGCCGTCGCCCCCCGCAGCGGCGATGCGTTGGAAGACAACGCGCTGCTCTGTCCGACCTGCACGGCCCAGATCCTGGGCACCGACCTCGACGACAAGCACTGGTTCTGCCTGCAGGAGTCCGCCTGGAGCGGCGTCCCCGCGGTCCAGGTGCTCGCGTGGCGCCTGCTCGGCCGCCTCTCGGAGAGCTGGGCCCACGATCTGCGCGACCAGCTCTGGCTGGACGACGACACGCGGGCCTGGGCCGAAGCCACCGCGACCGAGGCACCCCCGACCCTCGACAGCAACGGCACGAAGCTCTCCGACGGCGACTCCGTCACGCTCATCAAGGATCTCGACGTGAAGGGCGCGGGCTTCACGGCCAAGCGCGGCACGCTGGTCAAGAACATCCGCCTCACCGACGATCCGGGCCTCGTTGAGGGCCGCGTCAACAAGGTGGCGATCTTCCTCAAGACCGAGTTTCTCAAGCGCGCGGGCTGATCCGCGCCCGGAGACAGAGCCATGTCCAAGTCCTGCTGTAACGACGACCACCGCGCCCAGGTCCGCGACGCCTACGCCCAGGTGGCCCGCGCCAACGACGCCGGCCAAGCGACCGGCACCGCCTCGAGCTGCTGCGGCGTGTCCGACGACGGCGCCATCAACACGCTGATCTCGACGCGCCTGGGGTACTCGGAAGCCGACCTCGACACGGTCCCGTCCGGTGCCGACATGGGCCTCGGCTGCGGCAACCCCAAGGCCATCGCCGCACTCCAGCCGGGCGAAGTCGTGGTCGACCTCGGCGCCGGGGGCGGCTTCGACTGCTTCCTCGCCGCGCAGGAGGTCGGTCCGACCGGCCGCGTCATCGGGGTGGACATGACTCCGGACATGCTCAGCAAGGCCCGCCGCAACGCCGACAAGGGTCGCTTCGCCAACGTGGAGTTCCGCCTCGGCGAGATCGAGCACCTGCCCATTGCCGACAACACCGCCGACGTCATCATCTCCAACTGCGTCATCAACCTGTCGCCCGACAAGGCCCAGGTCTTCCGCGACGCCTTCCGCGTGCTGAAGCCCGGTGGCCGCCTGGCGATCTCCGACGTGGTCGCGACCGTGCCGTTGCCTGACGACATGCGTCAGGACGCTGGCCTCATCGCCGGCTGCATGGGCAACGCCGCCCTCGTCGATGATCTGCAGCAGATGATGGCCGACGCCGGCTTCGCCGACATCCGCATCGAACCCAAGGACGAATCCCGCAGCTTCATCAAGGACTGGGCCCCCGACCGCGGCGTTGAAGACTACGTCCAGTCCGCGACCATCGAAGCCCGCAAGCCCGCCGCCCGCCGCTGCTGCTGACGCAGAACAACCGACAAGCAATTGCAGAGCTGTGGCACGACTCGCGGCTTGATCCTCTACATGGATCCTCGAGCCGTGGAGGAACATCGATGCCACAAGGGATCCGCCTCTTCAAGGACCCGGTCAGCGCGGCGACCCACTTCGCCGGCTTCCTGGCGTCGCTGGTCGGGGTGTGGGTGCTGCTCGACGGGTCGGACGGCGCCAAGCAGGCGGGCATGGGCATCTACGGCGTGACCCTGGCCGCCCTGTTCCTCGCGTCGAGCACCTACCACTTCTTCGACGTGGGAGAGCGCGGCAACCGCTGGCTGCGCCGCATGGACCACGCCGCCATCTTCCTGCTCATCGCCGGCAGCTACGTGCCACCCATGCAGCACCTGCTGCAGGGCGCCTGGCGCACGGGGATGCTCGCGGCCGTCGCCATCTTCGCGATCGTCGGCATCGTCTTCAAGCTGGTGTGGATCGACTGCCCGGACTGGCTGGGGACGGCGATCTACCTGGCGCTGGGGTGGCTGGCGGTGATCCCGGCACACCGGATCCTGCCGCAGCTCTCCGGGGTGGAGCTGGCCACGCTGCTGTCCGGGGGACTCGCCTACACCGTCGGCTCCGTCGTGTTCGTGCTCGAACGCCCCGACCCCTGGCCGCCCTGGTTCGGCCACCACGAGATCTGGCACATCTTCGTCCTGGCGGGCGCCGGGCTGCACTTCGCGTTCATGGTGCAGCTCCTCGACATGCAGATCCCGATCTGATCAGGGCTGCTCTGGCTCGACCCAGGTCCAGGAGAAGCTCTCCTCACGGCGCTCCGACAGCCCGTTGGCGAACCGGGCGACCAGCAGGCAGCTCGCCGAGCTCCCCCCGCTTCCGAGCACCACCCGCGCGGTCTCGCCCGCCGACAGCAGCTCGCTGTCGAAGGTCGTCTTGTCCTCGCCCACCGTGCACTCGGCGTGGACGACGGCCTCGCGGTCGGGCACCGACAGCTCCAGCGCGACCTCCTCGCCGACGACGATCTTGTCGGGCACGCGCGCCTGCAGCACGCCATGCACGACGGGGATCTGGGCGAGTGCGGGCAGCAGCAGCAGGAACAGGGCCATTCGAACACCTCTACCTCTAGGATAGCCACCGGACCTGTACACCGGCAGGCAATGCGACTAAGCCGAAGGCATGGGTCCGACTCTGCTGCTGCTGTCGCTGCCGGCGCTGGCGATGCCCCACAGCCACGACAAGCTGGTCAGCGCCAACGGTCACGGCGTGGTCGTCGTCGACGCCAACGCCGCCTCTGGCGCGGTGCTCACCGACTTCCGCGACCACCTCTACCAGCAGGCCAGCGCCAGCCAGGAACCGGGCCGCGACCTGCTCTACGACGGCTACTTCGGCCTGGGTGACGGCAGCACCGGGGACTGGCTGACCACGGCCGGTGCGCTCGGCTACGACAACGGGACGGGGCTGATCCACATCGACCGCAGCACGGCCGATCTGCAGCTCACCGAGTGGGTGTTCACGCCGCGGGGCCTCGACCTGCCCGCCTACGTGCAGCTCCTCCACGTCGTCAACACGTCGGACACCACCCGCGTCCCCCGCCTGTTCAGCCTGCACAATCACCAGGTCGGCACCGACTACACCGGCGCCGAAGCGATCTGGGTCGACACCGGCAGTTCGGTCCTGCTCGGCGAGTGGGGGGTGAAGACCGGGCTTGGGATGGTGGTCCGACCGCTGGTCAGCCCATCGACCTGGACCTGCGACCGCCTGTGGGAGCGCATGCCGACCGAGGGCGCGCTCGACGGCCGCTGTGGCACCGCCGCGGTCCCCTGGGAGCACGACGACCAGGTGGGTGGCTTCCAGTGGGATCCAGGCGAGCTGGCGCCGGGAGATGACGCGTGGGTCGGCGTGGTCGCCGGCTTCTTCTCGGACTGGAACCCGGGGCCGGCGACCGACGCCATCGACGGCTGGGTCGCCGGGCGCTCGCCGGCAGAGCTGCTCGCTGCGGAGTCGACCGCGTGGGGCGACTGGCTGGCCTCGGCCACGGTCCCCGCTGACCTCACGGCGGCCGAACAGGAAGTCTACAAACAGGCGCTGGTCTTCCTGGCGATGGGGCAGGTCACCGAGTCCGGCGACGCCTTCGGCCAGATCCCGGCCAGCCTGCCCGTGTCGTCGGGTGGCGACAGCTTCAGCCACCTGTGGAACATCACCTGGGTGCGCGACAGCGCATACGCCATCGTCGCGCTCACGGCGGCGGGCAAGCACGAAGAAGCGCGCGCCGCCCTGGCCTTCCTGCTGCAGGGCAAGGCCGGCGACTACGCCCATCTTGTCGGGCGGGACTACGGCTTGTCGGTGTGCCGGCTCTACGGCGACGGCAGCGAGTGGTCCGACGACGACGGCACCGGTCCCAACGTGGAACTGGACAACTTCGGCCTGCTGCTGTGGGCGCTGGGCCGGTACACCGCGGCCACCGGCGACACGACCCTGCTCGCCGACCGCCAGGACGTCGTGTTCGACGGCATCGCCGACGTGCTGGTGGACGTCATCGACAACGACCTCGTCATGGCCGACAGCTCGATCTGGGAGCGGCACTGGAACGGGCACCAGCAACACTTCGCCTACACCCAGGGCCAGGCGGTGCGCGGGCTGTCGGAAGCCGCCGAGCTCGCAGCACTCGTCGGCGACGGCGCGCGGGCGGCCAGGTACCGGGACGCGGCAGCGCAGGTGCGCGACGGGATCTGTGCGCAGCTCGTCGACAGCAACGGGGTGCTGGCAGCCAGCCGGGAACAGCTCGATGCGGGGGAGGGTTACCTGGACCTCGCAGCGGTCGACCTGCTCAACAACGGCACGCTGGACGCCGCGGGCCCCGTCGGGACGGCGTCCTTGTCCGCCTGGGACGAGGGGCTCCGCACTCCAGCGGGTGGCTATGCCCGCAACGACGACGGCGATCTCTACGACGAGCAGGAGTGGATCTGGGCCGACCTGCGGCTGGCCGACGCCCGCCGACGCGCCTGCGACGAGGACGGGGCTCGGGAGCTCGAAGACCGCGTCACGGCCCTGGCAGTCGCCAACCACTGGACGATCCCCGAGCTGCTCGACCCCGACGCCGCCAGCTTCGCCGGCCCGGCGCCGATGATGGGCTTCGGCAGCGGGCTCTACGTGCTGACCCTGGCGCGTCGTGACGAAGCCCTGGCCGACTGTGCCGACGGCGTCGGCCAGACCTGCGCGGAGACCGGCGGGGACTCTGGGGTGACGGTGGACGGGGGTGCCAGTGATGGCGGCAGCGACATTGGCGCCCCGGTCACTGCCGAGGGCTGCGGCTGCGGCGGATCGCGTCCCTCGGGCTGGCTGTCGCTGCTGACGCTGCCGCTGCTCCTGCGGAGGAAGCCATGAGCCGACCGCCGCTGCTGTTCCACATCGGCTACTCGCCGTGGTCCCTGAAGGCCCGGCTGGCGCTGGGCCTCGCCGGCATCGAGCACGACCGTCGCCCCTACCTCTCGGTCCTCGGCGAACCTGAGCTTCGCCTCCGCACCCGCAGGCTGCGGGGCAAGCTCACGGTGCCGGTGCTGATCACGCGGGAGGGGGCGCTTACCGACAGCTTCTCCATCGCCCGCTGGGCGCTCGGCACGACGCCGCTGTGGCCCGACGACGACGCGGTCGCGCGCTGGGACGTCTGGAGCGAGGAGCTGCTGGGCCTGGGGCGCGTCCACACCACGAAGTCCGTCGCCGGCGACCCGGCCGCCCTCACCTCCAGCCTGCCGCCGGCCGCCCGGCGCCTGGGTCCGGCGGCGCGGGCGCTGGGCAACGCCGGTGCTCGCTACCTGCTGAGGAAGTACCCGGTCGCGGCCGCCGACCTCGTCGACGCCATGGACGACCGGCTCGGCCAGCTTGCTGGCGCGCTCACCAACGACCACCTCATCGGCGGCGCCCTCACCTACGCCGACGTGACGGCGGCGGTGGGGCTCAGCTTCATCGAGGCCCCCCGCACCCTGCGCCTGTCACCCGAAGCCCGCCCGCACTGGCGGGTGCCGGCCCTCGCGCAGAAGCACGAAGCGCTCCTGCAGTGGCGGGACCGCACGCTGTCGCGCTGTGTCGAGGAAGCCGCGTCGCGCTAGCGACTCCCGAACAGACCCTCTTCGACGTCCAGGAAGCCGATGTAGGCACCGTCGGGCAGGTCCAGCCGCCCGAGCGTCTGCCCCGCCTCGTCGAAGTCCTCGAGCGCCCCCTCGCCGCTCCACGACACGCGCATGTTGCCGCCGGGCAACCAGCGCACGTCGCCGAGCACGAGGCTGTAGTGGGCCGGGTCGGTGCCGTGGCTCCACAGCTCTTCGGCGGTGCCATCGGCGTCCAGGCGATACCGGCGCACGCGGGAGTCCGCGGCGTCGGCGGGGCCGTTGTCGTAGAGCAGGAAGCCGTCGCCCGTGGCTTCGATGCCGTGCTGTCCGACCGGGTAGCTGCCGGGATCCTGCAGGACGTAGTCCCCGCCACCCGGCATGAAGCGCCACAGCCACGTCCCGCTGTCGGGGTCGATGGCCACGATGGCGCCGTAGTTTCGCAGCGACATCAGGACGTGGCCGGTCAAGGGGTCGTAGTCCAGCGAGTTGGCGTGCGTCCAGTAGGTTCGACCGGCGATCTCTTCGTTGTAGCGCGGGTCGTAGCTCACTTCCTCCCAGGTGCTGGTCAGCTCTTCGTCGGTGCCGTCGGGCCAGCGCCGCATCAACCGGTCCCCCCGCACGGTCGCCCCGTCGCGTTCCTGGTCGTCGTACTCCAGCCACAGGCGCGAGCCGTCGGGAAGGTAGAGGAAGTCGTGGTGGACGTTGGCGATCTCCTCCTCTTCCAGGATGTGGCCATCCCAACCGACCGTCGCGAAGCCATCGGGCACCTCGCCCTGGTCCGCGGCAAGGGTCGTGAACCGCATGAAGCTCAGCCCGGTCGCGTCCGGGGTGGGCCGCAGCCGCACCACGGCGGTGTCGGTCCAGCCGGTCCCGACCCACCAGGCCGGTGTGCCGTCCGGGGCGAGGACGAGCGGCGCCCAGCCCGTGCCCCCGGTGCTGGTGAGCGACCACACGTCGGCGGGCGAGCCCGAGACGGCGGCCACCGGGATGTCCGAGGGTAGAGCGCCGGTCGTCAGCTCGACGGGGTCGAAGTCCTGTTCAGCATCGTCCACGACAAAGGGCGTGACGCGGAGGTCACTGTCGAAGGGCAGGCCGGCCGCGATGGCGACGCGGTCGGCCGCTTCGTCGACGAGGCGAGCGCCATTGAAGGCGTCGAAGACGCGCTCCTCCCCGGCCACTTCTACCCGCAGCCCGGCGCCGTCGAGCGCCTGCTCCGAAAAGAAGCTGGCGATCACCATGTTGGGAAAGGTGTCGCTGAGGTGTACCTCGACCGTGACACCGGGAGGGGATCCGCTGTCGGCGGTGTCTGCGGACTTCGGAGCGCAGGCCAGCAGCAGCGTGAGCACTTGGAGCATGCCCCGCCCATAGCTACAGTTGCGCTGCCGCGCAGCCCGCTCTCTCTCGGCTCCATGGAACAAGCCAATGCGATCAGCACTCTCCGCCGACCAGATGCTGTCCCGGGCCTGCGCCGAGCTGTTCTGGGTCCCACCCGACGCGACCGTGATCGACCGACCCGATCTCTGTGCCGTCCACTGCCCCCGGCCGGTGGCGGTGCTCAACGGCGTGTTCCGTGCCCGCGGTCCCGCCAATGCCATGCCGGCGCTGGTGGATGAGGTCCGCGGACTGCACGCAGGCCGGCCCTCTCGCTGGATGGTCGGCCCCTACGATGGTGGGGCGCCGCTGGAGCGAGCGCTGGAGGCTGCAGGCTACGGCGTCGAGGGGCAGTACTTCGGTGCCACGATCGGAACCGACCGGACCCTGACCCCTCACAAGTCCGACATCGTCGTGCGTCCGGTCACGGACCTGCAGGGGCTCCGCGACAGCTACGCCGTCGCCAACCGGGCCTTCCACGCTGGCCACACCCCGAGCGACGAAGACCTTGCGCTCTACCTGACGCAGTGCACGGGCCCCAAGGCTCGCGTGTTCCGGGCCGTCGCCTACGACACGGCCACCTGGCAGCCGCTGTCGGCCGGTGGGCTCACGCTGTTTCCCGACCTTCGCTTCGGCCTGCTCTGGTCGGGTGGGACGGTGCCAGAGGCCCGCAGGCGCGGGGCGTACACGAAGGTGTTGGAGGCGAGGCTGCACCACGCAGCGGGCGCTGGCCTCGATCGAGTGGGGCTCTACGCTCGCGACGACACCAGCCTGCCCATCGTCGAGGCGCACGGCTTCGAGCGCCACGCGCCGATGCGGATCTGGGATCACCCGGCTTGACGCACCCCCGCGGACCGCGACGCGGTAGCATTGCGGCTCGTGGAGGAAACATGCGCACGGTCCTGCTCAGCGTCCTGTCCAGCCTTGTCCTGCTCGTCGCCTGTGGTGACAAGGGCGACGGAACCGACTCGGGCGCGACCGACGGCGGAACCACGGACGGCGGGACCACCGACGGCGGCGCGACCGACGGAGGGACCCCGGACGGCGGGACCACCGACGGCGGCGCGACCGATGGCGGCACGACGGACGGGGGCACCACCGACGGCGGCGCGACCGATGGCGGCACGACGGACGGGGGCACCACCGACG
>CAZRFD010000081.1:13374-31391 GCA_964599085.1 uncultured Enterobacterales bacterium
CGGGGGCACCACCGACGGCGGCGCGACCGATGGCGGCACGACGGACGGGGGCACCGCAGACGGTGGCGCGACCGATGGCGGCACAACGGACGGTGGCGTCGACGACGCGGACGGCGACGGCTTCACCGTCGACGCCGGCGACTGCGACGACGCCGATCCCGACGTGTACCCGGGCGCCTACGACCGCCCCAACGACGACATCGACCAGGACTGCGATGGCGAAGACCGCATCCTCGACGGCGTCGTGCTGGACGAGGGTGGCTATGCCACCTGGGAGGTGACGATCTCGCTTCCGGGCAACGGCCTGTTCGACGTCGGCGTGCTGCTCGACACCACCTGCTCGATGAGCAGCGCGCTCAGCACGCTGGACTTCACCGAGATCGACGCGACCCTGGGCAGCATCGAGGGCGCTGACATTCAGTACGCCTTCTCCACCTTCGACGACTACCCCTACGGCAGCATGGGCAGCCGTGGCTATGACCTGCCCTTCCAGCTCCACCAGCAGGTGACCGACGACGTGGCCGCCGTACAGCACGCCGTCGATGGCGCGAGCATCCACTCGGGCGGCGACGGGCCCGAAGCCGCAATTGAAGCGCTGTACCAGGCGCTGACCGGCGCCGGCTACGACCTGGGCTGCGACGGCAGCTACGACAGCGACGAAGATGTGCTGCCCTTCCTCGCCAGCGCCAGCGACCCCTTCGCTGGAGCCGGCGGAGAGGGCTTCGATGCCGACAGCAGCGGGGGCGGCACCCTCGGTGGCCTCGGCTTCCGCGACCTGTCCACGCCGATCATCGTCTATGTCACCGACAACACCATGCGCGACCCCGACGGCCTGACGGACGGCCCCACCGAGTCGCCCGGTGGGTGCCCCTTCGACGGAAGCAGCGACGGGGTGCTGGACGCCGCGGACACACTGGGCGCCTGGCTCGGCGGTGTGTCCTACGCCACCCTCGCCAACGCCGGGATGATCGCCCTTTCCGACGCCGGTGGGTGGGAGGGCGACTTCGGCAGCGGCATGGAGCCCCTCTACGTCGAGGTCGACGACCTGAACAGCTCGATCACCGCCATCGTGCAGGCGGTCATCGACCAGGTCGGCACCGAGGTCACGTACAGCGCGGTCTCGCTGGACCCGGTCGTCGACGCCTACGGCCTGGTGGTCGACATCGACCCCGACCCGGCCGAAGACATCTCGACCGCCGACAGCTCGGAGCTGACCTTCTCGGTGACGCTGTACGGCGGCGTGCCGGCCTACGTCGAGCCGCTCGAGGTCCGCATCACCTTCGAGGTGATGGCGGACGGCGAGAGCCTCGGCACGACCACGCTCGATGTCGAGATTCCGCCAGCATAGGTCATTTTCTGTCCGGCACTTGACGTGCACTGCATGGCAACCTGTGGTTACTGGACAATCGTTCAGACCGGAGGCCACCATGCAGCACGTCCGCCGACTCTCCACCCCCTCCGACGCGCCCCTGTTCCGCAGCCGCCTCGACGCCGGAGAAGACCTCTACTTCAAGCTGCCCATGGGTCCACGCGAACCCCAGGACATGCTGATCGTCGTCGCCTCCGACGGCGCGGTCGAGGTCGCCTACCCCTGGGCCTACCTCTGCGGCCTCCCAGTGCTGCGCATCGATCCAGGCAGCCTCGGCGACAGCGTGCCCCTGGCCACCGGCCGGCCTGTCGTGCTCATCGACGACGGCCTGCTCGCCATCGACGCGCTGCAGCGCACACTGAACGCCCTGCGCCACGCCGGCCCGACCACGCTGACCGTCGTGGCCCCCGCGCTGCGGACCGCGGCACGTCGGGTCTGCCGTGCCACCGGCGTCCGCAACCTCGCCACGCTGATGCCCACGACCTACGCCGACGCCGCCCCGCGCCTGTACCGCCAGCGCCCGATCAACGCCGCCGTCGCGCGGGGTCTGCTTGCAGAGGTGCGCTGGGACCGCCCGTGGGACGCCGACAGCTCGCTGCGCCGAGCGGGCTGAGCGGCCATGCCCCCGACGCACGACGGGCGGCCCGAGGGCCGCCCGCCTGGTCACCGAAGCGTCAGCTCACAGCCGGCTGCAGCCGCGGCCGTAGCAGGTGTCGCCGATGAAGCAGTACTGCAGGAAGCGCGGGCCACTGGTCCGGCCGGCGCAGTCTTCGGGGCAGGACGTCGTCGACCGACGGCCGTCGCAGCTCTCGTCCGCGTCGCAGGTGCCGTCGCCGCAGTAGGGCGCCGTGGACCCGCCATCGCCCACCGTGCCGGTGTCGCCGCCGGAGATCCAGGTGCTCCAGAAGCTCTCGAAGGCGTCCACCTTGGTGCTGACACCGTAGTAGATGCAGCGCGCGTCGCCGTAGCTGGTGACGCCGGCGACGTAGACCGTGCCGCTGCGGGTCACGAAGGCCGGACCACCCGAGTCACCCGAGCAGGGGCCACCCGTGTCCTGGGCGTAGCTGATCTGGGTGTCGGCGTGGGCGGTGGTCGAGCAGTAGGGGCTCACGACGCAGCCCAGGCCCTCCAGCGGCAGCGTGACCTGCATCTTGTTGCCGTAGGACCCGGTCTCGGTGTAGCCGAAGCCCGCGAAGTTCAGGTCGATGCCGGCGTCAGCGTTGGTCAGCTCCAGCGACGCGGGCAGCGGGGGCACGGGGTCGACGGCTTCGGTGATCGGGGTCGACAGCCGGACCAGGCCCATGTCGTCGACGATGCTGCGGCGGTTGTAGCTGCTGTAGATCTGCAGGTCGCTGACGGTGTAGGCGTGGCTGGTCAGGTCGACCGAGGGGTCGTCGCCGACGTAGATGACCAGGTTGCTGGTCGACATCTCGGTGTAGCTGCTCGACCGGTCGGACGCGATGTCCAGGCAGTGGGCAGCGGTCAGCACGACGTCGGTGTCGATGAGCGTGCCGGTGCAGAAGGGGTCGGTGTAGACGCGGCTGCCGGACCGCCAGTGCAGGCCGACGACGGCGTCGTGCTCGGGCGAGTCGGGCGCGGACCCGTAGTAGATGACCGGATCCTTGTCGATGGGGCCGACGCCCGGGGTAGCGACGAGTTCGGTGCTGTCACTGCCTTCGGTGGCGCAGCCGCCGAGGGCAAGGATGCTCGCGACGAGCACGAGAGAGGTGCGCATGGGGACTCCGTGGGTATGGGCCGGACCCGAGATCGGCCGGGGGAAGCGCGCGAACCATAGCCGCTCCCTTCATGGGCTTTGTGAACGAATTGTGTCGAAGGGTGAACACCTCGCGACGGACTTGCCGCAGGTGGACATGACCCTCCTGAACCCTGCCAATCGGCGTCAAGTCCGCCCCCTTGGCTCCCGATCCCCCGAGGCCGGACCGCCCCTCGAACGGCTTGCCCGCTGGGCACCCGGACGGCTACGCCAGCAACAGCACCATGGAGCCCCCCGATGGCACCGACGACATCCTCGATGAGCGACGAAGTGCTCGACGCCCTGGCCGCCCGTGACTTCCTGCGGGCGGCCGCCGCCGACGACGTGCGCCACGGTCGCTACGGCGGCCAGGTGGTCACTCGCTTCCCGCCAGAACCCAACGGCTACCTGCACATCGGCCACGCCAAAGCCATCGTCGTCGACTTCGGTGTCGCCCGCGACTTCGGCGGGCGCTGCCACCTGCGCATGGACGACACGAACCCGACGACCGAGTCCATGGAATTCGCCGAGTCCTTCCAGCACGACATCGCCTGGCTGGGTTTCGACTGGGGCGACCACCTCTACTTCGCCAGCGACATGTACGAGGACATGTTCGACCTGGCGCTGCGCCTCATCGACAAGGGCCTGGCCTACGTCGACGAACAGACCGAGGAAGAGATCCGCAGCAACCGCGGCACGGTGACGGAACCAGGCGTCGACAGCCCCTGGCGCGACCGCCCCGCGGCCGCGAGCCGGGACCGCTTCGAGCGCATGCGGGCTGGTGAGTTTCCCGACGGCAGCCTGGTGCTCCGGGCAAAGATCGACATGGCGGCCGCAAACATGCTGCTCCGCGACCCGATCATCTACCGGATCAAGCACCACCACCACTACCGCACGGGCGACGCCTGGTGCATCTACCCGATGTACGACTTCGCCCACTGCCTCGAAGACGCGCTGGAGGGCGTGACCCACAGCTACTGCACGCTGGAGTTCCAGGACAACCGGGCGCTCTACGACTGGTTCATCGACAAGACCGACGTCGTGCCGGCACAGCGGGCGCCTCGCCAGTACGAGATGGCCCGGCTCGAGCTGTCCTACATCATCACCAGCAAGCGCAAGCTCAAGCAGCTTGTCGACGAAGGGCACGTCCGCGGCTGGGACGACCCGCGCATGCCCACGCTGGCGGGCCTGCGGCGCAGGGGCGTGCCGCCGGAAGCCATCGTGTCCCTGGTCGAGCGGGTCGGTGTGGCCAAGACCAACTCCCAGGTCGACATCGCCCTGCTCGAGCACGCGATCCGGGATGAGCTGAACGCCCGCGCCCCTCGCCGGATGGGTGTGGGCGCGCCGCTGGCGGTGACGGTCGACAACTGGGAGGAGGGCGAGCTGGAGTGGATCGAGGCCCCCGACTTCCCCCCGGACGTCGACCAGCCGGGGAGCCGCCGGGTCGCGTTCGGGCGGCACCTCTGGATCGAGCGCGGCGACTTCGCCATGACGCCACCCAAGGGCTTCAAGCGCATGTCGCCGGGGGCCGTGGTGCGCTTCCGCCACGGCTACGTCGCGGAGTGCACCAGCGTCGACCGCGACGCCGCAGGCGAGATCACCTGCGTCCACGTCCGCGCCTTCCGCGATGTCGACCGCGGCAGCGCCCCGGCCGGGGTCAAGGTCAAGGGCACGATCCACTGGGTCGAGCAGAGCACCGCGGTGCCGGCGACCCTGGCCCTCTACGACCGCCTGTTCACCTCGCCAACCCCCACCCGGGACCCGTCGGGGCGTGACTTCCTGGAGCTGTTGAACCCCGACAGCCTCGTGCTCGCGCAGGGCTACGTCGAGGGGGCGCTGGGCGACGCCGGCCCCGGCGACCGCTTCCAGCTCGAACGCCGTGGCTACTTCGTCGTCGACGAAGACACCACCGACGACGCGGGACGCCTGCTGCTCAACCGCACCGTCGCGCTGAAGGACTCGTGGGGCAAGCGCAGGCAGAGCACCTCGCCACGCCCTGCGGCCTCGTCGGCCGTCGCCACGCGCGACGATGACCGCCGCCGCCGCAAGAAGCGCCCCGCCAGCGAGCTGCGCGCCGAAGCGCGCGCCGCCGACCCCAAGCTCGCCGCCGGCATGGCCCGCCTCCTCGACCTCGGCCTGTCTGAAGACGACGCCGACGTGCTGACGGCCAACCGCCAGATCCTCGCCCTGTACGAAGATGCGCTGACCGCCCATCCCGACCCGGCGCTCGTCGCCCGGACGGTGGTCAACGATCTGCGCGGGCTGGTCAGCGACGACGCGCTCGCCGACTGCGCCTGTGACGGTCGCGCCGTCGGCCGCCTCGTCGCGCTGCAGACCGCAGGCACGCTCACCAGCCGGGCGGCGCGCGAGGTGCTCGAGGTCCTGGTGTCCGAGGGTGGAGATCCCGAAGCCATCATGGACGCCCGCAAGCTCCGCAGCATCTCCGACGCCGACACGCTGACGGCGTCGATCCAGCAGGTCCTCGACCAACACCCCGCCGAGCTGCAGCGCTTCCGGGACGGAGAGCGCCGGCTGCTGGGCTTCTTCATGGGGCGCGTGATGGCCGCGACCCGCGGCAAGGCCGATCCCCAGGCCGCACGCGCCCGGCTGGCCGAGCTGCTCGACTCGTGAGCCGGCCGCTGCCGGATGTCGCCACCCTGGCCCGAGCGGCGGGGCTGGACCTGCCGACCGCGCGGCGCGTGCTCGCCGTCCTCGACCCGACCGACGGGGCCGTGAGCGCGGGCCGTCCAGGGGGAACGACTGCGGGTGAGCAGACGACCGAACAACACACGCCGGTCCCCGAGACCGAGCTGATCGGCGGCACGACCTTCGTGTTCGAGGTCGACGAGCAGGCGACCGAGGGCGACGCCGCCGTCGGCCGCACCCTCGACGTCGACCGCCGCTACGAAGACCGCGGGCTGCTGGGACGCGGCGGCATGGGCGAGGTCCGCCGGGTGTGGGATCGCCAGCTCGAGCGCACGGTCGCCATGAAGATCCTCGACGCCGACCCCACGCTGGGCGCTGCCCGCTTCGTCGAGGAAGCCCGCACCATCGCCGGCCTGCAGCACCCCGGGGTGCTGGCCGTCCACGAGATCGGGCGCCTGCCCGACAACCGGATGTTCTTCACGATGATGGAGATCCGGGGACAGACGCTGCGCGACCACGTCAAGGCCGTGCACCGCGAGTCGCCGGACGTCGAGTGGGGCGCCACCGTGGACGGCTGGAGCTTCCGCCGCCTCGTGAGCGCCTACCAGGATCTCTGCGACGCGGTCGCCTACGCCCACAGCGAGGGGCTCGTCCACCGAGACCTCAAGCCCCGCAACGTGATGGTCGGCGCCCACGGCGAGGTCATGGTCGTGGACTGGGGCCTCGCCCGCCGCAAGGGCTCCGTCGTGCCAGAGGGCACGGTCGTGGGCACCCCCGCCTACCTCGCCCCCGAGCTGCTGAGGGACAAGCCGCCGGCCGTGCACCCCCGCACGGATGTCTACGCACTGGGCGCCATCCTGTACTACCTGCTGACCGGGCGTGCGCCCTTCGGCGGTGCCGACGCCACGGAGATCATGGACAGGGTACGCGCGGGCCCCTCCCCTCTGCCGGAGAGCGGACGGCCGATCCCCGACGAGCTGCTGGAGCTGTGCGTGCGTGCCATGGCCCGCGAACCCGCCGCGCGGGTGGGCCACGCCGGAGTCCTGGCCGTCGCGGTGCGCACCTGGCTCGACGGTAGCCGCAAGCGCAGCCGCGCGTCCGAGATGGTCCAGCGGGCCCGCGCGATCATGCCGGAGGTCCGCGCGCTTCGAGAGCAGGCGCGGGCGGTGGAGTCACGCGCGGGGGCGGCTCTCGCCGCCATCGAGCCGTGGGCGCCGGAAGAGCACAAGCACGCCGCCTGGCAGGGCCTCGACCAGGCCCAGGCCCTCCGTGAAGCCGCCGAGCTGCGTGACTCGGAAGCCGCGCTCATGCTGCAGGGGGCCCTGACCGTCGACCCCACGCTCCCGGACACCCACGTCGCCCTCGCCGAGCGCTGCGTCACCGCCCACAAGGACGCGGTCGCCCGCGGGCAGGATGCCGACGCCACCGCCGTGCTGAACCGCCTCCGCCGGCACGTCGACGCGCTGCCCGCCCACCACCCGCGCCGTCCAGCGCTCATCGCCTGGCACCGCGGCGAGGGCGCCGTGAGCCTCCACACCGACCCGCCTGGCGCGTGGGTGAGCGCCCGCCCCCTGATCGACGCACACCGCCGCCTGGTGCCGGGAGAGCCCCGCGACCTGGGACCGACGCCGCTGGACGCGGTCCCGCTGGGCCATGGATCCTGGCTGCTCGAGGTCCACGCCGACGGTCGCTTGCCGCTGCGCGTGCCGGTGGCCATCGGCCGAGGCGAGCACTGGCAGGGCATCCCCCCGGACGCCGACGCCCCCCAGCGCCTGCGGCTGCCGCTCCCCGACGAGCTCGGCCCCGACGACTGCCAGGTGCCCGCCGGCTGGACCACCGTCGGTGGCGACGCCCTGGCATACGGCAGCGCAGACCGGCGCCGCCTGTGGGTGCCGGGCTTCGTGGTCGAGCGCTTCCCGGTCACCAACGTCCGCTACATCGCCTTCCTCGACGATCTCGTGGACCGCGGCGACGAAGCGCTGGCCCTGTCCTGCATGCCGCGGGAGCGCAGCGGTGCGGTGGCGGTGCAGGGTGCGCCCATCTACGCGCGTGACGACCGAGGGCACTTCCTGCTGCAGGCCGACAGCCACGGCGACGTGTGGCGGCCCGACCAGCCGGTCATCATGATCGAGTGGCACGGCGCCGCCGCCTTCGCCCGCTGGCAAGCGGCCCGCACCGGCCTGCCATGGCGGCTGCTGTCGGAGTGGGAGTGGGAGAAGGCCGCCCGCGGTGTCGACGCCCGCCCCTACCCCTGGGGCCACTTCTTCGACCCCAGCCGGGCCTGCACACGCCTGTCCCACGCGGGCCACCCGCTGCCCGCCGACGTCGACAGCTTCCCCGTCGACGAGAGCATCTACGGGGTCCGCGGGCTGGCCGGCAACGTCCGTGACTGGTGCCTCGACCCCTTCGTCGAGCTGCCGCCCCCCCAGGACAGCCGCCTCGACCTCCCCGTCGCCGCCGACCCCTCGCTGCCCCGCGTCAACCGTGGTGGCTTCTGGCTCGGCAACGACCGCGACGCCCGCGCCGCGGACCGCCACTTCCACGTGCCCACCCACCGCGCCGCCGAGGTCGGCTTCCGCCTCGCCCGGCCGTGGCCCGGAGACTCCCCATGACCGCGTCCCCCCCGGTTCTTCCTCCCGACCTGGTCGCCTCGGCGCGCCGCTGGCAGGCCCTCGACCCCGACACGGCCACCCGGGCTGCGGTGGACCGGATGATCGCTGCCGGCGACGCCCCCGCCCTCCTCCGGGCCTTCGACCAGCGTCTCGGCTTCGGCACCGCCGGGATCCGCGGCGTGCTCGGCCCGGGCCCCGGCGGGCTGAACCGCCTGATGGTCCGGCAGGTGGCCGCCGGGGTCGCGACGGTCCTCCTCGACCAGCACGGGGACGCAGGCAGCCGCGGTGTGGTCATCGGCTTCGACGGTCGCCACGGCTCGCGCGACTTCGCCCAGGACGCCGCCCGGGTGCTCGGCGGCGCCGGGCTCACCGTCTTCCTGTTCGACGACGTCGTGCCCACACCGCTGCTCGCCCACGCGATCCGCCACCTCGGCTGCGTGGCCGGCGTCATGGTCACGGCCAGCCACAACCCGCCCCGGGACAACGGCGTGAAGGTGTACTGGGGGCACGGCGCCCAGATCACGGCGCCGCTGGACGCGCAGATCAGCGCCGCCATCGCCGCCGTCGCCGCCGCCGACACACCCGTGCCGGCACCGGACCTGCCCGGGCTCCGCGCCGAGGGCCGGGTGCGGGCCGTGCCCGCTGGCCAGCGCTCCGCCTACGTCGCCGCTGTCCAGGAGCTGAGAGTCCACCACCCGACGGCAGCAGTGCCCGCGGTCTACACCGCGATGCACGGCGTGGGCTGGTCGCTGCTGGTGGACGTCCTCACCGCGGCCGGTCACTCGCTGCCCGACGCCGTGGCCAGCCAGCGCGATCCCGACCCCGACTTCCCGACCGTCAGCTTTCCCAACCCCGAGGAAGCCGGGGCCCTCGACCTCGCCTACCGTCTGGCAGAGCAGCGCGGCGCCCGCCTCGTCATCGCCAACGACCCCGACGCCGACCGGCTGGCTGTGGCGATCCCCACCGACTCCGGCTGGCGACGCCTGACCGGCAACGAGGTCGGCCTGCTCCTGGCCGAAGACCTCCTCGCCCACCGGCGCGTCGTTGGCAGCGAGGGCCAACCCCTGGTCTGCACCACCATCGTCAGCAGCTCGCTGCTGGCCGACATCGCCGCGGCTCACGGCTCGGCCCACGCCGAGGTCCTGACGGGCTTCAAGTGGCTCGCCCAGGCCGGCATGCACTGGCCCGGCCCCTTCGTGCTCGGCTTCGAGGAGGCGCTCGGCTACTCCATCGGCGGCCTGGTGCGCGACAAGGACGGCGTGAGCACGGCGCTCGTGCTCCTCGACCTCGCCGGCTGGCTGGCCGAGCAGGGACGCAGCATCGCCGACGCCCTCGACGACCTCGCCCGCAAGTACGGGGTGGCCGAGAGCAGCCAGCACAGCATCAAGCTGCCCGGCGCAGAGGGCAACGCCCGCATCGCCGCGCTGATGGCGGAGCTGCGGCAGGCCCCCCCCGACGCCATCGCCGGGCGGCGGGTGCGGCGGATCCGCGACGTCCAGGCCGGGACGGCCACCGACCTCGCCAGCGGCCAGGTCGCGGCCCTCGACCTGCCGCAGAGCAACGTCCTGGCCTTCGACCTCGACGCCGGCTGCCGGGTGCTCGCCCGCCCCAGCGGCACCGAACCCAAGCTCAAGCTGTACTTTGAAGCCCGGCTCGCCGTCGCGCCTGGAGAGGCACCCGCGGCGACCCGCACTCGCGCGCAGGGCGTCCTCGCAGAGCTGCAGGCCGACATGCTGGCCCGCATGGGCCTCAGCGGCGGCTGACCGCACACAAGCCTGACAGGCCCCCGGAACCCGGCGCTCCCGCCGCGGTCCCAGCAGGAGCAGGCCGCCGGGCTCGACCCGCCACGTCCCCGGTGGTGCACCTGCCGGGGACACGCCGTGCTCGCACCTCACCGTCGCAGCCTTCCCCTCGCCCTGCAAGGCATCCACGGCCGCCGGCTCCGGAGGCCCCGGGCTGCGCCCCCCGAGGACATCGCCCCCGCCCACGCGACGCGCGCGAGCTCCCCGCCCCCGGGGCCCGACCGGGACCCGGATCACCTCCCCGCCGCCGCGCCGCCCTCCCCTGCCCCACCGCTGGGGCGGGTCCTCCTGGCCGGCGCCGCGCTGGGTGCCGAGGCCGTGGCCCTCCAGGCGATGGCGAGCCCCGGGATCCCGTCGGTCAGCAGCCTGGGGCCCGCGCTCCTGCCCACCGTGCGCCACCTCGCGCCGCCCCTGCTGCTGACGGTCCCGCTGCTGCCCGTCGCGGTGGAGGCCGCCGGGCTGCGAAGCGGCGCCGTCGGTGCCGGCGACGCCCTCGCCGTGGGCACGGCGCGGGCCGGCGACGTCGCCCTGGCCCTCGCGCCGATCGTCGGCCTGCTCCTGGTGGCAGGGCGGCTGGAGCTCGGCACGGCGGTGCTCGCGCTGGCGCTGCCCTTGGCCGTCGTGGTGGGGCTGGCCGCGACGGTGCGCCAGCTCTGCGTCCACGAGCAGCAGCTCGTCGACCCCACCCTGCCGCCGCCGCGGTCCGCGCGCCGACTCGCCCGGTCCTGGGCCGCCACCACCGCCGCCGTGCTCCTGGCGAGCCTGCTGTCCGCCCTGCACATCACGGGATGAGCCATGCCCGCTGCCCTGTCCGCCGCCCACCCCTCCGGTGCCCACGCCGTCGTTCACGCACCGCCGCTGGAAGCGGCAGGCTCCGGCCTTCCCGGACTCGCCGACCTGCTCCAGGGTCGACTCCGCCTCCCCTCCTCCGAAGCCGCGCAGGTGCGCGAGGTATCGGCGCTCACGGCCATCACCGCCGCGGCGGCCCTCGCCCCCGGCCTCGCCGTGGACCTCTTCCCCCAGCACTGGCACATCTGCTGGAGCGGCGCGGGCCTGCCGGCCACCGCCCTGCTCGCCGTGCTGCTGGGCACCCCCGTCGTCCGTGCCGTCTACCGCGCCGGAGGCGTCGCCCTGTCCCGCGCCCAGGCGCTGCACGCCGTGCTCGCCGCCACCGCCACCGCGGCGACCTGGTCGCTGCTCGGCGTCCCGCTGATCGCCCTGGCGGGCGCGCTCGGGGTCGAGGCCTGCGCGCTGCACATGGTCGTCGCCGCCCCCGTCGGCGTCGGCACGGCGCTCGGCCTGCGCTGCCTCACCCGCACCCTCCCCGAGCCCGCGGCGCTGCGACGGAGCACCCAGCTCGCCGCCAGCGCCGGCCTGGCGCTTGCGGGGGGCGCCGCCGTCGCCGCCCTCGGCCAGTGCGGCGACCCCAGCGCGAGCTGGCTGCCCACCGGCATCCCTTCCGCCGTGCTGTTCAGCGGCCTGTGGCTGCTCGGAGGCCTGTTCGTCGGGGGCCTGCTCCGCCGCAGAGGCATCTCGTCGGCGGCCGCCGCCCTGTTCTCGTGGCCGCTGCTGCTTCCGCTGGTGGTGTCGAGGACTGCCACCGCCCCAGCCGAGGCGACCGAGCCCGAGGGCCCCCTGGCCACGCAGATCCACCACAGCTTCGACCGCCTCGCCAAGACCTTGCAGGTCGAGGGTGGGACCGGCGCAGCCGCCGACCCCACCTCCTGTGCGCACGCCGAGCGCCTCCGCGCCGAGCTGCTGGCCGTCGACGCCCGCCTGGCACAGGCCGACCGCATCCTCGCCGAGCCCGAGCTGATCCTCGCCGCCGAGCGTGGCGCCACCTCGCTCGCCGCCAGCCTCGACGAGCTGCGCCAGCGCCGCGACCACGCCACCACCGAGGTGGTCGAGGTCCTCGACAGCGTCCACGAGCTGCGAGTCCAGGCCGGCATCCTCGGCCTCGCAGAGCGCCGCGCGCCGGTCCGCCAGCGCCTCGACGGCCTGCGCGCCCGGGTCGCCGCGCTACGCGAGGTGGACCTGCAGGCCTGACGGCGCGGGAGCCCGCCCGCCCAGGCTCGCCGCCGGGCGTGCTCCACGCTAGGGCAGCAGCCCCTCCCGGAGCCGCGATGTCCGCACCCGATCGTCCTGGCGCGCACGCCGACCACCTCTACCCCTCGTCCACCTTCGGCGAGCAGGTGCCGGGCATCGCCACCGGCCGGGATGTCGAGTGGGAGCCCCTGGTCGACTACCGCCGCTACGACGTCAGCGAGACCACCATCCACGGCGCGGTGGCCTGGTGCGCGGGCACCGACCTGCTCCACGGCTTCGGCGGCAACGTGCTCTGCTACGGCCGCTCGATGATGAAGCTGCTCTACGTCAAGCCCTACGTCGACGAGCTGGCCCACCTCGACGACAAGCAGAAGGCCATCGCCGTCGCCAGCCATAACGGCAGCACCGAACACGTCGCCGCCGCCCAGAGCCTCCTGCCCCGCCAGGACTGGGGGCTGATGCAGACGCCGCTGGATCTGCCGCTGGTGCAGTTCGGCCGCCAGGTGCGCCGCCCGCGGCGCTGGTACAACAATTCGTCGGGGCACCACGCCGCGATCCTGGCCGGCTGCAAGGCCAAGGGCTGGCCCCGCATCGGCTACACCCTGCCGACCCACCCGGTGTTCCAGGCCTACATGGGCGTCGTCCGCCAGGCGCTGGGCCAGGACTGGACCCCGCTGCGCGTGGCCCGCGACGGCGACGGCCTGCCCACCGCGAGCATGACCGTCGGCGAGCTGGCCCGCTGCTACGCCTGGCTCGCGCGGCACCGCGACGACGACTGGATCTGGTCGGCCATGGTCGCAGAGCCCGACATCGTCGGCGGCTTCAACCGCCTGGACACAACCATCATCAAGTCCTGCGGCGGCCACGTCATCGCCAAGGAGGGTGCCGACGGGCTCCTCGGCATGGCCATCGACCACCCCGACCATCCAGACGGCCTCGGCATCGTCATCAAGATCGCCCACGGCTGGGACCCCCAGGCGACCTGGTACGTGGCCCGAGGGATCCTCGGCGTGCTGGGCTTCGACCTCCGCACCCCCTACAAGCTGCACCGGCAGAAGGCCTTCCTCGTCCCCGGCGTGGTGCCTGCGCACTACCGCGACGCCCTGGCCGCCATCCCGACCTGGGACCCATGGGACGCCGACCACGACCGCTGGTTCTTCGACCCGGCGCTGTGAAGGTTCAGGACCCTGCCCGGACCACCGGCGCGCCGCTCTGGGGGGCCGCATCCCTCGACGCCGTGTCCTCGTCCTCGACGACCAGGCCAGGGACCGGCAGCGCCTCCTCGCCCTGTCGCCCGACGAGCAGCCAGGTGCGCATCCGTCCTTTGCCCTTCACCTCGATCTCGCCGCGCTCCACGAAGGTGTAGCGTCCACGGAGCAGCCGCCAGGTGCTCTCGCTGACCTGGATCTCGCCGCTGACGCCGTGCGACTCCATCCGGGCCGCCGTGTTGACGCTGTCCCCCCACAGGTCGTAGCTGAACTTCTGCCGGCCGATCACGCCGGCGACCACGGGGCCACTGTTGATCCCCACCCGGACCCGCAGGGGAGCGCCGTGGACGTCCAGATGGCCCGCCAGCACCTCCCGCATCTGCAGCGCGAATTCCGCGATGGCGTCGGCGTGATCGGCCCGCGGTTCCGGCACGCCGGCCGCCACCATGTAGGCGTCGCCGATGGTCTTGATCTTCTCGAGGCCGTGCTCGTCGGCGAGGCGATCGAGGTCGCAGAACACGGCGTCGAGCATGCCGACGACGCGCTCGGGCGCGACGGATGCCGACAGGTCGGTGAAGCCCACGATGTCGGCGAAGAGCACCGTGGAGGTGGCGAAGCCGTCGGCAATGACCCCAGCCCCCTCCTGCAGCCGCTGGGCGATGGGCACCGGCAGGATGTTGTGCAGGAGCCGCTGGGCGCGTGCGTGAGCGTCTTCGAGGCGGGCCTCGGCCTGTTCGGCGGCGCGGGCGTAGGTGAAGGCGAACAGCGCGAGCAGTCCAAAGACGACGCCGATGTTGACCACCTCCAGCGCCCACAGGAAGTCGGGGTCGATCACCCGCCGCGGCGGGACGGCGTGGGACCAGGTCAGCAGCGCGAGGTAGCTGGCGGGCGCCAGCGACAACAGCCCCATGCGGACCCAGGTCCGACCGGGCGGCAGGAACCAGATCATCCCGGGGATAACGAGGATGTAGTACTGGAAGCCCGTGTGCCAGCCGAGCAGCCAGACGACCAGCGCCTGGTGCACCACCAGCTCGATCTCGGCGAGGACGATGGTCGCGAGATGCTGCCCCCAGCGCGTGAGCCACAGCGCGAGCAGGTAGACCGCGACGCTGCCGACGTTGACAACCGCCAGCAGGGGCAGGTGCAAGGCGGTGAACAGCGGAATGAGGACGGCGTGGATCCCGGCCGCGACCGCAGCGCCGGTCGCGAACAGCCAGGCCGTCCGGTAGTCGGGCGGGTTGACCGTGGACAGCTCGCGGCTCAGCGACTGGAGGCGATCAGGCATCTCCCTCCTGCTGCAAGGGTGGCCCCCGAATCGCCGCTTGTCCTGTGGCATCGCGTCACCATGCGGTCTCCGGCGCCGCTCGCGGGCCCCCGCAGACAGCGATAGCTCCCCGCCATGCCCCACGAGGAAGCCAGCCCCGAAGCGCGCCATCGGCAGAGCTTCGACGAGGTCCGGCGGCGCAACGAGCGCTGGATCGCCGCCTTCGTGGTGGCCACCGCCGCGCTGTTCACGGTCATCTCGGTCGCCCGCATGGCCAGCGGCCGGTCGGCCATCGGCTTCATCGCCCTGTCCATCTCCCTGGCGGCGCTGGCCTACTATGGCTTCGCCTGGTGGCAGGCGGGGCGCCGCACCCCCTCGGTCCCCGAGACGGTGTTCCGCACCCTGGTCGAAGTGTCCGTCGCCACCGCGGTCACCGGCGCCGACGTGCTCTCCCGCGGCCCCGAAGCCCTGGTCTACGCACCGGTGCTCATCTACGCCATGGCCATCTTCGTGTCGGTGCTCCGCCTGCGTCGCGGGCTGCCGCTGGTCGCCAGCGGCCTGGCCAGCCTGCAGTGGCTGGTCCTGTGGGCGACGACCACCGACGCCGGGATCCGCGCCAGCTTCACAGGCGTCAGCACCGTCAGCACCATCGAGCGGGTCGTCATCTTCACCATGTGCGGCGTGCTCGCCTGGCGCATGGGGCGGTCCCTGGAGGCGCTGACCTCCCGCGTCGCCGAGACCGTGCTGGAGCGGGAACAGGTCCGGCGGGCCTTTGGTGCCTACGTCGCCGAACCCGTCGTCGAGCGCGTGCTCAGCGGGGACCTGACGCTGGACACCGAGCGGCGCAACATCACCGTGCTCTTCGTCGACATCCGGGGCTTCACCACCTTCTCGGCGGGTCGCGAGCCCACCGAGGTCCTCGCCCGGCTCAACCAGGCGCTCGAGGCCTTCTCGGTCGAGGTGCGCCGTCGCGAGGGCATCGTCAACAAGTTCCTGGGGGACGGCCTGATGGCCCTGTTCGGCGCCCCCCTCGACGAGCCCCAGCACGCGCGCAGCGCCGCCATGTGCGCGCTGTCCATCGCCCGCGCCGCCAGGCAGCTCCGGGACAGCGGCGCCTACCCCGAGCTGCGCATCGGCGTGGGGGTGCACTGCGGAGAGGTCGTCGTCGGCGACATCGGCGGCCACGGCCACCGCGAGTACACCGCCATCGGGGACGTCGTCAACGTCGCCTCGCGGGTCGAGGGCATGACCAAGGAGCTCGGCGCCACCGTGCTCGTGACCCGCGCAGTCCGCGACGCCATGGGAGAGGGCTTCGAGCTGTCGGAACCCCACAGCGTTCGCCTGCGCGGCCGGGACATCGACATCGAGCTGTACGGGCTGCTCGAAGGCCCCGATGACGTCAGCCCCGCCCTCGGCAGCGCGGTCGCCAGCGGATAGCCACCGGGACCCATGCCCGTCCTCCGCTGCCGCCTGCTGAACCCACGCTCGCCGACCACCGTCCAGTGGATCGAGGACGCCCGGGTCGAGCTGGACGACGCCGGTCGCATCGCAGCAGTCGGCGCCTGGATGGGCGGGGACTGCGACGAAGACCTCCGCCCCGGCGTGCTGACCCCCGGCTTCGTCGATGGCCACGTGCACTTTCCCCAGCTCCGCATCGTGGGCGCGGCCAGCGGCCCCCTGCTGACCTGGCTGGAGCGCAGCACCTTCCCCGAAGAGGGCCGCATGGCCGACCCGGCACACGCGGCCCACGTCGCCCGCGCCTTCGTCGCCTGCCTGGCCGCCGCCGGCAGCACCACCGCGCTGGTCTACAGCAGCGTGCATCCCGCGGCCTGCGACGCGCTGCTCAGCGCAGTCGACACCCGCGGCCTGCGGGCCATCGCCGGCCCCGTGCTCATGGACCAGGGCGCCCCCGCCGACCTGCTCCTGCCGGCCGACCGCGCGCTGCCCGCCCTCGACGCACTCGTCGACCGGTGGCACGGCCACGACGATCGCATCCAGGTCGCGGTGCTCCCGCGCTTCGCCCTGTCCTGTTCCGCCGACCTGATGGCCCGGGCCGCGGCCCTCGCCCGTCGCCACGGGCTGTGGGTCAGCACCCACCTCTCCGAGAACCCCGCCGAGGTCGCGGCCACGACCGCCCTGCACGGCGCCGCCGACTACCTCGCCGTCTACGAACAGGCGGGGCTGGTGCACGACCGCAGCGTCTTCGCCCACTGCATCCACCTCTCCGCCAGCGAGTGGGACCGCCTGGCGGCGGCCGGCGCCGTCGTCGCCCACTGCCCCGACAGCAACGACTTCCTCGGCAGCGGCGGGATGCCCCTCGACGACGTCGACGGCCGCGGCATCGGCGTGACCCTCGGCACCGACATCGCCGCGGGCCGCAGCTTCCGGCTGCCCTGCATCGCCGCCAGCGCCCACGACAACGCGCTGCGCCAGGGCCTCCGCCAGCCCCCCCAGCGCTGGCTGTGGCAGGCCACCCGCGGTGGCGCGCTGGCCCTGGGGCTACCCGACCTCGGGGCCGTCGACGCCGGCCTCCAGGCCGACCTCGTCCTCCACGACCTGCCCCCGTGGGTCGACGACGCCGACAGCGCCCTGGCCTGGCTCCTCTTCCACCACGACGCCCCGCCGCCCCGCCGCACCTGGGTGCGCGGTCGCGTGGTGTGGGACCGCGACCAGCACGTCGCCGCCGGCGGCCTGTGGCCCTGGGACCGCCCTGCCGACGACAAGGAGCACCGCCCATGATCCCCGGCCTCGCCCTCCTCACCCGCCAGCCCCTCGACACCCGCCTCGCGACGGTCGACGTGCTCGCCTGGGTCATGGGTGCCGACGGCGAGCTGCGGCCCGAAGAGCTGGCCATGATCGCCGACCTGCGCCGCCGGCTGGCCCTCCCCCCGCTGGATCCGCCGAGGGCCCCGAGCTGGAGCGAGGCCTGGCCGGCCCTGCTGGCGCCCGTGGCGCCGGAGGTGCTGGCGCTCGCCGCGCTGCTCGCCACGAGCGACGACGACCTCGCCGACGCGGAGCGGGCCTGCCTCGACCTGCTGCAGGCAGCCCTCGGCCTCGATCCGGGCAGCGCCCGCGCGCTGATCCGCTGGGCGGAGGAGGGCCACCGCTGGCTGCGCAAGGGTACCGGGCTCATCGACGCCAGCCGCCCCGGCGGTCACGCGCCCTGAGGGCTCCTTGGGGACGCTCCTCAGTCGCCCTCGATGTAGTCCAGCTCGGTGTTCACGGCCCACACAGGCGCCTTGTCCGTCCGCCCGGCGGCGATGAGATCCACCGCCTTCATGGCGGTGAGCATGCTGTGGTCCTGGTTGTTGTAGCGG
>CAZRFD010000082.1:0-31318 GCA_964599085.1 uncultured Enterobacterales bacterium
CACGATGCTTCCGCGCAATAAAATCCATACAAATGGGGGGAAGATCCGTCTGAGCCCCGCCGCGGCTACTCGCCGGCCAGCTCGGCGCGCAGCTTGCGGAGGGCATCGAGGTAGCGCGGCGTCCGCACGTCCACGCCCTCTGCCGGCGACGCGGCTTCGGCCAGCGCCGCGTCGATGACGGCCAGGGCGTCGTCGGTCCGGTCAGCGGCGGAGAGCGCCTCTGCCAGGCGCCGCGCGCTGCGCAGCCGGTTGTCGCCGTAGGAGAGGTCCAGCGCCACCTGCGCCTCGGCGACGGCGGCGTCGGCCTGGTCCGCGTCCACGAGTGCACCGGCCAGGGCGTAGTGGAAGGTCATCTCGTCGGGGAAAGCGGCCACCGCGTCGCGCAAGACGTCGAGGGCGGGCCCGGTCATCGCGGCGTTCTCGTAGAGGTCCGCCAGCGAGCTGTAGAGGCCCTTGTCGAGCGAGGGATCCCCGCGGAGCCCGCCGGCGAGTACCGCCGCCGAGGCCCCGTAGATCGCCCGCGCCGCGTCTTCGTCGTCGGTGAGGCCGGCCACCACGTACAGCAGGTCGGAGGCTTCCATCGCCGTGCCACCCACCGTCTGGTCGAGGAGAAAGGCCCGCGTGGCCGCCGCCAGGTCGGGGTCGGATGCGGCGAGGCCCCGCAGGTCCCAGATCCACTCGAGCACCCGCTGGCGGGAATCTTCGTGGTCGAGGAGCCAGCGCAGGTCCGCGGGATCCGGGTTCTCGGCGACCATCAGCGCCACCCTCCGGTAGGCGAGCGCGTCGGGCTGGGGCGTGACCTGGGCGAGGAGGCCGCGGGCCGCGTCGGTCCGGCCGGCCCGCGCAAGGCGGTCGGCCTGGACCAGGGGGTCGACAGGCGCGGGGTCCACCACGCCCCCCAGCCAGTCCAGGAAGGCGGCTTCGTCGGCGTAGCCGACCTGGCGACCCAGCTCCTCGCCGGCGGCGTTGGCCACCACCACCGTGGGGTAGCCCCCGACGGCGTAGCGGTCCTTCAGCGTCCAGGAGTCGGTGCGGTCCACGTCGATCTTCACCAGCTCGAGACCAGCGAGGGCGTCGGCATCGGCCGGGTCGTCGAGCACCTCTGCGGCGAGCATGTTGCAGGGCGGGCACCAGATGGCGCTGAAGTCGACGAGCACGGCTCGATCGGTGGCGGCCGCCCGGGCGAGGGCGTCTGCAAAGGCGGCGTCGGGGTCGGCGGCGAAGCCGGGGCCCTCGTCGATCGGCTCGGGCGGTGTCGGCGCGGTCGCAGGCTCGACCCGCAGCGTCGCAGTCCCCTTGCGGCCGGCGACGGCGCCGTCCACGGTGACGTCCACGACGCGGCAGATGCTGCCGCCGTCCTCGCACAGGGACAGGCGCAGCTCCCCGCTCAGCTCGCCCTCGACCACCGGCAAGCTCCATCCTTCCACCAACAGATCACCGTGCGCCGCCAGCTCCTGGTGCCGACCGGCCTGATCCATCGCCACCCGCACCGGCGACGCCGGGTCGATGTGTTCACCCGGGGGTGCCGTCACCTGGAGGCTGCCGAGCCCCCGCTTCCAGGAGAGCTGCGCGGCGGGCAGCCCGTCGCCTGCGAAGGTGGGCGCGGCCACCGCCAACATCACGATCCACAGCATCACTACCCCGCGTGCTTGCGCAGCTTGCGGACGATCTCCTGGCCGCACCACTGGGCGACCGCGTCGAAGGCGTCCTGGATCTCCTTGTCCGTCAACGCGTCGATCTGCTGGCGGTTGTTGACCAGGTCCAGCGCCTGGCTCAGCTCGTCGGGGTAACCGGCGGCGGTGTCGCAGCCGGTGCGGGCGCTGTAGACCCGCTCGGCGCCCTTGTAGATGCGCACGCGGATGTCGTAGTTGAACGACGCCTGGGCGCCGAGGTAGGGCGCCTGCATGCCGTAGCTGACGACCTCCATCTGGACCCGGGCGGCCCCGCTGTCTTCGACGTAGGGGAAGGGGGGGCCGTCCTGCAGCGTCCGGGCGAAGCCGCGCTCCAGCGCTTCGTTGGTGCGGCCGATCTCGACGGCCGCCGCGATGCGGTTGGCGACCTGCGCTTCGTTGACGGCCTGGCTGACGTTGACGACGGTGTCGACGATGTCGGCGACGAGGCCCTCGCCGCTGTCCAGTCGCCCCAGGTAGACCGAGGGGCCGCTGCTGGTGAGCACCTGCACGTCCACCGAGTCGATGGTCGGGGCGTACTTCTTGAACTTCGCGTGGCAGGCGGTGCCGAGCATCGCGCTGGACAGGAGGCCGGCGGCTGCCAGCCCGGACATGCGGGACATGCTTCCTCCGTCGTTGGGACGAGCGCCGCTGTCGACGCGGAGGCTCCTCCTATCTTCGATGACGCGACGACACCGCGGACGGACGGGATACCGCGATCCCATGGCCGCACGCACCCTCGACTTCCGTGATCACCGCCGCGAGCTGGACGACAACCGCTACGTCTACGCGGTCGTGTCCCGTCGCTCCGGCGGGCTGAGCATCGGCATCAACCTCAACCCCGACAAGGTCTGCAACTTCGCCTGCCCCTACTGCCAGGTGGACCGCAGCACCCCGGGGGGCCCCCGGACCGTGGATCCGGCGCGCCTGGAAGCCGAGCTGGACCACCTGCTCTCCCTGGTCGCGGCGGGCACGCTGTGGCAGGTGCCACCCTTCTCGACCGCGGCACCGGCCCTGCGGCGGGTCAACGACATCGCGTGGGCCGGCGACGGAGAGCCGACGACCAGCGCGGCCTTCGGCGACAGCGTCGACATCGTCGACCGCCTGCGCCGCCACCACGCCCTGCCGGACGTCGCCCTGCACCTGCTCACCAACGCCACCCTGCTGCACCGCCCGGCGGTCGCCGACGCGCTCGACCGCTTCACCGACGCCGGTGGCGTGATCTGGGGCAAGCTCGACGCCGGCAGCCAGGCCGCCTTCGAGCGGGTGGACGGCACCTCCCTGCCGCTACAACGCATCGTGGACAACCTGACCGACGCCGCCCGCCGCTGGCGGCTGGTGCTCCAGTGCATGTTCATGCGCTTCGAGGGCGTCGACCCCAGCGACGCCGACATCGCCGCCTGGGCCGACCGGATCGCGGACATCCTGGCCGGCGGCGGCCGCATCGAGCAGGTCCAGGTCTACTCCGTCGCCCGGACCCCGGCGGACCCCCGCGTCGGCCTGGTCCCCGACGCGCGCCTGCGCGAGATCGCCGCAGCGGCCCGCGCCCTCGGGGTCGACACCGTGGTCTACCCCGGGCTGTCCTGAGCCTTGCTCTGCACAGGTGTTGCGGGGTCGTCCCACTGGCCGGAGCGCACCCTCCACAATAGGCAGCCGCGCTTGATCCCGGGCCGAGCGCGCCGACCCCTTGCCGCTCGACCCCCCAATCCGACCCGGGAGTCCCCGTGTTCCGTCGTCCGCTCTTCGTGGGGCTCACCGCCCTGTTCGCCCTCGTCGCCTGCCAGCAGCCCCCCCCCGAACCGCCCGTCCCCGGCGACATCGAGCGCACCGGCACGGTGCTCAAGATGGTCAACGGCAAGCCCGTGACCCAGGACATGCTGGACGCAATGATCGCCCAGCTCCCCGACCAGCTCCGCGCTCAGCTCGAAGCGTCGGGCCAGATGAGCCAGATGTCCGAGCAGCTCGTCGTCCAGGAGGTCCTCTACCAGAAGGCCATCGAAGCCGGCCTGCACAAGGACCCCGACATCAAGGAAGCGCTCGCCGTCGTGGAACGCTCCACCCTCGCCGACCAGATGATCCGGCGTGAGGTCGACAAGCGCGTCACCGACGAAGCGATCCAGAAGTGGTACGACGACCACGCCGTCCAGTTCGCCCGTCCCCAGATCGAGCTGGCTCACATCATGGTCCAGACCGAAGACGAAGCCAAGGCAGTCAAGGCCGAGCTCGACGGCGGCGCCGACTTCGCCGCGCTGGCCAAGGAAAAGAGCCTGGACCCGCGCACCAAGGACGAGGGCGGCGAGATCGGCTGGATCCGCACCAAGGACATCGGTCCGCTGGGCGCGGCGGTCGAGGGCGCCGACAAGGGCACGATCTCCGACCCGGTCAGCAGCGGCCGCGCCTGGCACGTGCTCAAGGTGCTGGACACCCGCGACAAGACCCCCCTGGACGAGGTCAAGGATCAGATCGTCGACCAGCTCAAGAACGATCTGGCCGAGGAGTACATCAAGGAGATCAAGGAAAGCGCCACCGTCGTCGACGGTGCAGGTGGCGCGTCCGTGACGCCCGAAGCCGCCGGCGCGGCGCCGGCGGCGGCTCCCGCAGAAGCCCCAGCCGAGGGCGGCGAGGGCGACAAGTGAGTGAGCGGCGCTGGGCGCTGATCCTGGGGGCGTCCTCAGGCTTCGGCGCCGCCTGCGCCCGCGCCCTGGCGGCCGAGGGCTACGACATCCTCGGCGTGCACCTCGACCGCCGGGCGACCTTGGACAAGGTCGAAGCCCTGGTCGCCGACCTGCAGGCCATGGGCCGGCAGGTCCGCTTCTTCAACACCAACGCCGCGGCCGACGACAAGCGAGCCGCGGTGCTGCAGGACGTGGCAGCGCTCCTTGAAGAGCAGGGGGGCCGCGTCGCCGTGCTGCTCCACAGCCTCGCCTTCGGCACGCTCACCCGCTTCGTGCCCGACCAAGCCGATGTCGCCGCCGGTGGCCGCGCGGCCCGTGGCGTCAGCCGCAAGCAGCTCGAGATGACGCTGGACGTGATGGCCAACAGCCTCGTGTACTGGGTGCAGGACCTGGTGCTGGGCGGAATGATGGGCGCAGGCGCCCACGTCTTCGCGCTGAGCAGCAGCGGCAGCCACCGGGTCATGCCCCACTACGGACCGGTGAGCGCCGCGAAGGCCGCGCTGGAGAGCCACAGCCGCCAGCTCGCCTGCGAGCTGGCCAGCCGGGGCATCACCGTCAACGTGCTCATGCCCGGCGTGACCGACACACCCGCGCTCCGCAAGATCCCGGGCAACGAAGCCCTCATGGAGCGGGCCCGGGCAGTCAACCCCTTCGGCCGGCTGACGACCCCGGAAGACGTGGCGTCCTGCCTGGTGGCCCTGTGCAGCCCGGGCACCCGCTGGCTGACCGGAGAAGTGATCCGGGTCGACGGCGGCGAAGATGTCATGGGCTAGCCTGCTGCTGATCCTGGCCTGCGGCGGGGCCGATGACGGCGCGTCGGACGGCGGCGCCGGCCCGGTGTCCACCGACGGTGGCACAGCCGATGGTGGCGCTGGCGACGGCGGCGGCTCCGCCGACGGCGGGGCCGGGGACGGCGGGTCCGCCGGACCCTCCGACGACGAGCTGCTGTTCTGGCAGGCGGTGGAGGGCACGACCGACCCGGCCGACGCGCTGACCGCCATCGCCGGCAGCGGCGGCCTCCCGGTGCAGACCGGGACCGGCAGCTTCCTCTTCGGCTGCCTCTGCGGCGACGGCGACTGGCTGCTCGCCGGCGACCACGAGGGCTGGGTCGGCCAGCCCATGGCGCGCGCGGGTGCCCTGTCCTGGATCGAGGTCGAGCTCGCCGACCCGGTCGACAGCCTCTACAAGTTCACCGACGGCGGTGAGACGTGGCGCAGCGACCCGCTCTCCCGCCGCTACGGCCACGACGACTACGGCGAGTACAGCCTGGTGCGCGCCTCGGCGGCCCACCTGGAGCGCTGGTTCGACGTCGGCGGCACGGGGCTGCAGCCGCGGCGGCTGCGGGTCTGGGTGCCCGACGGCGGCGCCTTCACCCACGCCCTCTACGCCCAGGACGGCAACAACCTCTTCGACCCGGACGCCATCAACGGGGGCTGGCACCTGCAGGACAGCCTGCCGCCCGGCGTCCTGGTCGTCGGCATCGACAACACCGTCGACCGGATGGAGGAGTACACCCACGTCGAAGACCAGCTCCACGGCACGACCTACGGCGGGTGGGGCGACGCCTACGCCGACTTCATCGGCGACATCGTGCGCCCGATGATGGACGCCGCCTACGGGCCGGCGGACGCCTACGGTGTCATGGGCAGCTCGCTGGGTGGGCTCATCAGCTACCACATCGCCGACCGCCAGCCCGAAGACTGGGACATGGTGATCAGCATGTCGGGGACCATGGGGTGGGGGTCCATCGAGCTGCACAATCCGACCATGCCGGAGATCTGGTCGGAGCGCGGCCACCGGCCGATGACGCTGTACCTGGACTCCGGTGGTGGGGGCACCTGCACCGACGCCGACGGCGACGGGGTGCCCGACGACGACCCCACGGCCTCCGACAACTACTGCGAGAACGCATGGTTCCGCGACATCCTCGCCAGCCAGGGCTACGAGTACGACGTCGACCTCTTCCACTGGTACGAACCCGGGGCCGACCACAACGAACAGGCCTGGGCCGAACGGGTGTGGCGACCCCTCGACATCTTCGCCACCCTGTAGGGCCGCCCGTTCCGTACCGTTCCCCGACGGGTCCGGTTACGACCGCGGCCCTGGAGAGAACATGACCAAGACCATCACCGCGGGCCTCGGCCTGATCCTCGCCCTGTCGGCCTGCAACGAGCAGGAATCCACCGACCGGGGCGCCGAGACCACGCAGGCCAGCACCGCGCCGCAGCAGACGGCCGCCGCCGCCGCCACCACGAACGGCTCGGGCATGACCGACGACGCCGTCGTCGCGAGCTGGAACGGCGGCAGCGTCACCTACGGTGATCTCAAGGCCGAGATCGGCGCCCACCTCATCCAGATGGAGGTGGAGTACCTGACCAACCGCTACCAGACCGAGTCGCAGGCCGCCGATCAGCTCCTCACCCAGAAGGTGATCGAAGCCGAGGCGGACAAGCGCGGCATCTCCGCCGACGACCTCGTCAAGGCTGAAGTCGAAGACAAGACCGAGCCCCCGACCGAAGACGAGATCCAGGAGATCTACCAGGCCATGCAGCGGCAGCTCCGCGGCCGCCCGCTGGAAGAGGTCCGGGACCCGATCACCCAGCAGGCGCTGCAGCGCAAGCAGCAGATGCGCTTCTCGGAGTGGGTGGGCCAGCTCAAGGAAGCCGCCGGCGCCAAGGTCAGCGTGCCCTTCCCCGACCTGCCCCGCGTCGACGTCTCCGTCGACGACGACCCGATGATGGGCAACAAGGACGCCACCGTCACCATCGTGCAGTTCGCCGAGTACCAGTGCCCCTACTGCGGCAAGGCCAACGCCACGATGGACAAGATCATGAAGGACTACGACGGCAAGGTCCGCATGGTCTTCCGTGACTTCCCGCTGTCCTTCCACGACCGCGCCATCCCGGCGGCCATCGCCGCCAACTGCGCCGACAAGCAGGGCAAGTACTGGGAGATGCACGACCAGCTCATGTCCAACCAGCGGGCGCTGACCGACGCCGACTTCGAGGGCTACGCCACCAAGGCCGGGCTCGACCTGGCCGCGTGGAACGAGTGCCGCAAGGACCCGGCCGTCGCCGCCGAGATCAACACCGACATGGAAGCTGGCGCTGCCCTGGGCGTGTCCGGCACGCCGGCCTTCTTCATCAACGGCATCATGCTGTCCGGCGCCCTGCCCTACGACATGTTCGCCCAGATCATCGACAAGGAGCTGGGAGAGGGATGAGCACGGTCGCCGCTGACCCCATCGCCGAAGTCCGCGCCGCCTTCCTCGGCATCGCGGACCAGGCGCCCGAAGCAGAGCCCGCGCAGGAGCTGAAGCGCATCGAGGGTCTGCGTGTGCGCTTCCTCGGCAAGAAGGGGGATGTCCAGGCGCTCATGCGCCAGCTCGGAAAGCTCGACAAGGCCGACCGGCCCGCCTTCGGGCAGGCGGTCAACCGCCTCAAGGGCGAAGTCTCCGCGCGCCTCGACCAGCTCCGCAGCGACGCCGAACGCCGGGCCGAAGACGCCGCGCTCGAAGCGGGCTGGCTGGATCCGACGCTGCCGACAGCCGCCGCGAAGGCGGCGGTCAGCGGGCTGCCGGCCATGGGGCACAAGCACCCGATCACGCAGATCCTCGACGAGGTGATCGACCACTTCCGCGGGCTCGGCTTCACCGTGGCCAGCGGCCCGGAGATCGAGGACACCTGGCACAACTTCGACGCGCTCAACATCCCCGCCGACCATCCGGCGCGGGACGTGTGGGACACCTTCTACACGACGAAGGGCGAGATCCCCCGGACGCACACCTCGTCCGTGCAGATCCGCACGATGGAGCAGCAGGAGCCGCCCATCCGGATCATCGCGCCGGGCCGCTGCTTCCGCAACGAGACCATCGACGCCACCCACCTCGCCGCCTTCAACCAGTGCGAGGGGCTGCTGATCGACAAGGGGATCACGCTGGGCCACCTCAAGGCCACGCTGGAAGGCTGGGTGCACCGGCTGTTCGGCCCCGACGTCACGACCCGCTTCCGCCCGGCCTTCTACCCCTTCGTGGAACCCGGCCTGGACCTGGACGCCCAGTGCTTCTACTGCCACGGCGGCGGCAAGCTGGACGGCGGAGCCATGTGCCCGGTGTGCCGCGGCAAGGGCTGGCTGGAGATCATCCCCTGCGGGATGGTCCACCCCAACGTGCTCCGCAACTGCGGCATCGACCCCGATGTGTGGTCCGGCTTCGCCTTCGGCATGGGCTTCGACCGGCTGGTCATGGCCCGCTACGGCATCGACGACCTGCGCCGGCTGTACAACGGACGCCTGGACCTGGTGCGGCAGTTCTGAACGGCGCCGCGGGGCTGCGCGCCGGGCGCGGCCCGCACCGCGCTCAGATGTCCTCGTACTTGTTGCCCTTCTTGCGGCCCATGGCGACGCCACCGCCGACCAGCAGGACGAGCAGCGCGGCCGGGCCGAGCACCAGCGGCGAGGTCGGCCGGTACTTGAGGTAGTAGCTGACGCGCTTGTCCATGGCGATGATCGGCTGGCCGCCGCCCTCGTGGGTGTACTCGGTGCTGCCGGCGGCGGCGCGCACGGCTTCGTCGAGGGCGGCGTCGTCCATGGTGCCGCCCATGCCCCACAGCTGGACCATTCCCTTGTCGTAGGGCGCCAGGGCGAGGCGCACGGGGTGGCCGGCCACCGGGGGCGTGTAGAGGAAGCCCAGGCGATCGCCCATGGTGAGCTTCTCGGCGGGGTCGACGGGCTTGTCGCTGCGGCCGAAGTAGCGGTCGTGCAGCTCGGCTTCTTCCCCCTCGAAGCTGTAGTCGTCGACGGGACCGGGGAAGGCATAGACCTCGCAGGCGAAGATCACGTCGGGGTCTCCGACGGCGACCGGGTGGATGGCGACGGCGCAGAGCTTCGGGTCGAGCTTCTCTTCGCCGACCTTGGCGGTGATCGCGCGGACCGCGCCCAGCTCGGCGGTGACCGGGGCACGCCAGCCCTGTGGGGCGGTGAAGGCGAAGCCGGCGTCTTCGCTGGCCACGCGCGGCCCCTCGGTCTGCTCGGGCAGCTTGTCCAGCTGGAAGCCCGCCAGCAGCGCGTCGAGGGCGGCGGCGGCCTTGCGCGCCTGCCGGGAGGCCGTGATGGTCTCAACGTGGATCACCTGGCCCTTGCCGGTGAAGGCGGCGGCGTAGACGACGCCGCCGGTCTTCTGCTTCTCGAAGGTGAACTGCATGGAGATGCGCACGGCGGGGACGGTCTTGCCGTCCATCAGCGCGGCCTCTCCGACCTCGGACACCACCTCCTTGAAGTCGACGCCGCCGTCCTTCGTCAGCCGCTCCTGCGTGCTCGTCGCGAAGGCAGCGGCAGCGGCGGCGTCGGGGTCGACCTGGAAGGCCGTCAGGTACACGCGCATGAGCACGCCGTCGCGGGACTTCGCCTTGAACTCCCAGTCAGCCCAGGTCTGCATCTCCCAGCCGCGCGGCAGGTGCAGGGTGCCGCCGACGTCGTTCATGGCATAGCCGTCGTCACCCTCGTCGGCGCGCGCCACCGCCGGGCTGCCGAGGGCGAGGGTGAGGGCGAGGGCGGCGAGCAGGGTACGCATGGATCCTCCGGCGAGCGGGCGGCGAGGGGTCGCGGCGGAGTGGTACCACCCGAGGTGCAAGACGGTTGCAAGCTCTCGTCGTCTTTGTGCAGGGGGCGCGTCCCTCCCTCGCATGGCACCATCCCCTCCCCCCCGGAGCGCCGCTGCGTGTGTCTCGCCCCTCCTCCGCCCCCACCCCACCGGCTGCGTGGCGGGTCCGCCTCGTGGCGGCGGCCATCGCGGCGGCGGTGGTGCTCGGGGGGCTG
Source organism: uncultured Enterobacterales bacterium (assembly GCA_964599085.1). Classification (GTDB taxonomy): domain Bacteria; phylum Myxococcota_A; class UBA796; order UBA796; family UBA2385; genus J125. The sequence goes on from CAZRFD010000082.1 coordinate 10,160, forward strand.
CACGTACCCCTGGTCGAGGACGGGCTGTTCTGGTGGGTGCCCAAGGGGCTGTTCATGGCGCAGCACGGTCTGAGCTGGTCCGCCGCCGGAGAGCTCCCCGACGCCGTCGCTGCCGGGCTCGTCGGCCATGACCCTCTCCCGCAGTGGGGGGCGGGCCTGCCGGACTGGGACCATCCACCCCTCTGGTACTGGTGGCTGGGGCTGTTCCTGTGGGTGTCGAGGAGCGTGGCCGCCGTGCACCTCGCGGGGCTGCCCATGGCCGTGCTTGCCGCCGTCGGCTGGGTGGCGGTGGCCGAGCAGCTCAAACGGCCGTGGGCCGGGCTGTCGGTCCTGGCGCTGCCGCCGGTGCTCGCCCAGCTCCTGCGGCCCGACCTCGACCTGCCCCTGCTGGCCATCGTGCCGTGGGCGCTGGCCGCCGCGCTCGCGGGTCGCTGGCGCCGCTTCGCCCTCCTCGGCCTGCTGGCCCCCTGGGTCAAGGAGCCCGGCGTGCTGCTGGTGGTGCCGGCCGCGCTCGCGGCGCTGACGTCCGGCCTCCGTCCGTGGCGCCCCCGCGCGGTCGGGCTGCACCTGCTGGCCGCCCTCACCCCCCTGGCCGGCCTCGGCGCCTGGCGGCTCATCCACGGACCCCTCGCCCGCCCCGAGCGCCTGCCGGCCGGCCTCGCCGCCTGGCTGCACGACCTCGGCGTCGTGGCCCGCATCGCCCTGTGGGACCAGGGCCGCTGGCTGCTGCTCCCCGGCGTGCTGCTGCTGGCCTGGCACCTGCGGCGCCGACCGGCCGCCCGGCGGCCCGCCCTGCTCGCCGCCAGCTTTGCCCTGGCCTGGCTGGGCTTCTTCGCAGCGGTGGGCTTCTTCGCCACCGCCGGCCACGCCGACACGCTCACCCACGTCCGCTACTTCCTGCCCGGCCTGTGCACGCTGACGGTGCTGCTCGCCGCGGGCCTGCCCCCGCTCGCCCTGTCGGGCCTTCTCTGGCTGACGGTCCGCTCGCCCTGGGGCCCGGAGGCCAGCCTGTGGGGCCTGCAGGCCGCCCTCGCCGAGGCAGACGCCGCCCCGCAGATCGCCGCCTGGCTGGACGAGGGGCGCACCGTCTGGGTCGGCAGCTACCAGGCCGCCGGCCTGCTGCAGCCCTGGGCCGGCGTCAGCCGACGTGCGCTGCCCGCCACCACACCGGCCGGCGGGCGCCTCCGCATCTACGCCTACGGCACCACGCCCGCCGAGGTGGCCGCTGGAGACGTGCTCGTGGTCGCGGCCTACGGCGAGCCCGCCGGTGCGCTCCTCGCCGGCCTCCAGACCGCCGCGTTAGACCGCTGGACTCGCGGACAGGCCGAAGTCGTCGCCCTCGACGTGACCGGGCCGCGCCGCTGAACAGCATCGCCGACCCGCGCCCCTGCGCCGCAGGCGCCCCGTCGGCACCCGGCATCCTGCGCCGTCACCCCCAGCCGTCTCCTCCAGCCGTCTCGTCCAGGGCAAGCCATGCGCGTCCCCGTCTCCATGCTCCGCCGCCTCGCCCCCGTCCATGACGACCACGGGCCCATCGCCGTCGAGACCCTCGCCGAGCTGATGAACGCCCGCGTCAGTGAAGTCGAGCACATCCACCGCTACCCGACGCGCCAGGACTTCGCGCAGTGGCGGATCGGCCGGACCGACGACGGCCAGCTCCAGGTCGTCGACGCCGATGGCCAGCCCGTGACCGAAGCGCAGCTCGGCATCGGCGCCGACACGGCCAACCCCGTCACCCTCGGGCCGGGCGTCCCTGCCGACGCCGATCTCTACGACGTGCTCGAGCTTGACGACGAAGTCATCGAGTTCGACCTGGAGCCCAACCGCCCCGACCTGTTCAGCCTGCTGGGCATGGCCCGGGACGCGGCCGCCATCTGGGGGTCGCCGCTGCACCTGCCCGAGGGCACGGAACAGGACTGGCCCACCACCAGCAGCGTACGCGTCGCCGTCGATGCCGCCGACAAGGTGCCCCGCTACGTCGCGGTGGAAGTCGAGGGCGTCGCCGTCGGCCCCTCGCCACAGTGGCTGCAGAACCAGGTCCGCAAGCTCGGCATGCGGCCGATCAACAACGTCGTCGACGCCGCCAACCTCGTGATGCTCGAGCTCGGCGAGCCGATGCACACCTTCGACCGCGAAGAGATCAGCACCGGCGTCATCGGCCTGCGCATGGCCCGCCCCGGCGAGAAGCTGGTGACGCTCGACGGCGTCGAGCGCGAGCTGACCGACGAGTGCCTGCTGGTCGTCGACGGCGATCCGGCGGTGGGCGACGGTGGCACGCCGGTCGCCCTGGCCGGCATCATGGGCAGCGAGGGCAGCGGCGTGACCGCCACGACGCGCTCGCTCCTCATCGAAGCCGCCAGCTTCGACATGGCCACGGTGCGGCGGGCCTCGCGCCGCCTCGCCCTGCGGACCGAAGCCAGCCTGCGCTTCGAGAAGGGCCTGCCGCAGCACGGCGTCGGCCCCGCCGTCGCCCGCCTCGTCTCCCTGCTGCAGCAGGTCGGCGGCCCCGACGTGCGGGTGATCGGCCACGCCGAGCACTGGCCCACGGTCCCGGAACCCCGCTTCGTGATGCTCGATCCCGCCCGGCTGCGCCAGCGGCTGGCAATGGACCTGTCCGAGAAGCGCATCGACGAGATCCTCGGCATGTCCGGCTGCAAGGTCGAGCGCCGTACCTCGGGCGGCGCACTGGAGGGACGCTGGCGGGTCGAGGTCCCGCCCCACCGCCCCGACCTCGCCATCGCCCCGGATCTCGAGGAGGAGGTCGGCCGGATCCACGGCTATGAAGCCGTCAACTCCGAGCTTCCCACCGCGCAGATGGCCCCGGTCGCCCACAACCCGCAGTTCTGGCTGGCGGCGACCGTGCGCACGGTCATGCAGGCCTGGGGCCTCGACGAGGTCTACCTCTCCACCTGGGTCAGCCAGGACGAGCTGGATCGCTTCGATCTCCCCGGGCCCGGTGACGACTCGCCGCTCGTCGAGCTGAGCAACCCGCTCAACGTCGAGCTGCGCTTCTTCCGGCCCAGCGCGCTGCCCGCCGTGCTCGCCGCGGTGCGCGAGAACCGCAAGCTGCACGGCAGCTTCGGCCTGTTCGAGGTCAGCCGCGTCTACCTGCGGGACGACAGCGGCGCCATCGTCGAGACTCCGCACCTGGCCGGGGCCGTCCTCGACCCCACCAGCGCCGACCAGGGCGGCTCGCTGTACCGCGTGCGCGACGCGCTGCTGGACCTGGGCCGCCGCCTGGGCGTGCAACTCGAGGTCGGCCGCGACGCCATCGACCTCGACACCGGCGCCGGCCTGCCGGTGTGGGCCGGCGCGCCGCTGGTCCACCCGGGCCGGCACGCCTCGGTCCGCACCGCAGACGGAGCGCTGGTGGCCTTCCTCGGCGACCTGCACCCCGCCCGGCTGAAGGCGGCGGGGCTCAAGCAGGCGCCGACCCTGTTCGCCTGTGACCTGTCGGTGCTCTATGCCCGGGCCGGCAGCTACCAGCCGCGCTTCGCCGTCCCCCCCCGCTTCCCCTCCGTGGAAGCGCACGTCAACGTGCTGGCGCCCAAGCGGCTCCTCGCGTCCGACCTGCTGTCCCGCATCGACGCCCCCGACCTCGTCCGCCGCTCGGTCCGCGATGTCTGGGCCGGCGCCGGTGTGCCCGAGGGGCAGCGTCGCCTGACGCTCGAGCTGGAGTTCAACCACGCGGACCGCTCCCTCACCCACGCAGAAGTCGTCGAGCGCCTGGAGGGGATCCGGGTCCAGCTCGAAGCCGACGGTGACCTCGCCGTCGAGCTGCCCGACTGATGCGCCACCGCTTCGTCTGCAAGGCGGCCGACCGCCTGGACCGGGCCATCGCCGCCCAGACCTCGCTGTCCCGCAAGCGGGCCCGGGCCCTGGTCGAGCGCGGGGGTGTCCGCGTCGACGGCACGCGCGCGCGCTTCGCCTCCCAGCCGGTGGAAGCCGGCGCGGTGGTGGAGGTGCGCAGCTCCGCACCGGCCACCGACAAGCTGCCGGACCTGCCGGAGCGCTACCGCGACGCCGACGTGGTCGTGGTCGACAAGCCCTCGGGGCTGGCGTCCCAGGGCACCCGCGAGGGCGGGCGGGTGCACGTCCACGGCATCCTCCAGGGCCGGGAACGCTACGCGGGGCTGCACCACCGCCTCGATCGCCCGGCCTCGGGCCTGATGCTGTTGACCCTGCGCAAGCAGGCCAACGCCGCGGTCGCCGACGCCCTGAAGCGGGGCGCCATCACCCGGGAGTACCTGGCCGTGGTGCTCGGCGACCCGGGAGCGTCCGGCACCTGGACCGCCCCCGTCGACGACAAGCCGGCACGCACCACCTGGCGTCGCTTGGGCGCCGCCGGGGGCGTGGCGGTGCTCGCCTGCACCCTGGACACCGGCCGCACCCACCAGATCCGCCAGCACGCCGCGGGCGCTGGCCACCCCATCCTCGGCGACCGCCGCCACGGCGGCGCGGCCGGCCGGGCGTGGGACCGCCTCGCCCTGCACGCCTGGCGGCTCCGCTTCCCCCAGCCGACGACCGGCGAGCCCATCGACGTCGTGGCCCCCATCCCTGCGGACCTGCGCGACCTGGTCGAGGAGGGCGGCTACTCCGGCGACGCCCCCGCTGCGGGCTGATCCACCGGCACGTCCGGGCGCACGTCCAGGTAGCCCAGCGCTTCGAGCTGCTGGAACACCGAGTAGTCGGCGATGGCCGTGCCGCAGGTGCCGCTCTGCATCGACGCCAGCGGCTGGGTGTCGCCGCGGACCTGGAGCAGCTGGCTGTGCAGGGCGCGCCCCTGCTCGGCGGCGTCCGGGCCCATGACGCGCTCGCGCTCGGACCGGTCCGCCGCCACCTTCCACAGGCTGGCGTGCTGGGTGTCCTGCCGGACGTCGAGGCGGTGCTCGTCGTCCACGACGGACACGCGCGGCGGGCCGTACAGCGTGTTCTCGCTCACCGACAGGCGCGGCCCGGCGTAGGGGCCGACCGCCGCGATCGCCAGCAGGTCGCCGCCTGGATCGGGCTGGAGTCCCGCGACGCGCTGGATGGAGCGGGTGAGGTCGGTGTGGCCCACGACGGTCGAGAAGCGCCCCGTCGGTACATCGGGTCCGGCGACGATGAGCGGCACCCGGGTCAGCTCGCCCATCAAGCTCTGGCCGTGCTCGAAGCCGCTGTGGTCCCAGAACTCCTCGCCGTGGTCCGCCGTGAAGACGACGACGGTGCCACGCCCGCTGTCGCGCGCCTTCAGGCCGTCGAGCAGTGTCCCGACCGCGGCATCCACCGCGAGGATCTCCTCGTCGTAGAGGGCGACGGCGCGTGCTCGCTGTTCAGGCGTGGGAAGCGCCTGGTAGGTCTGCCAGCGCACGATGGTCGCTTCGTCGATGCCCTGCCCTTCCGGTACCGGCGTCGCGTCGGAGAAGGTGCCCAGAAACGGCGCGGAGGGCTGGTACAGCGCGTGGGGCTCCATCATGTGGACGACCGCAAAGGTCGGCTGCGCCCGGTCTTCAGCGAGCCAGGCCAGCGCGGCGTCCACCGTGTCCGCCGCCGAGCGGATCTCCGTGGGGCTGCTGCCCTGCCAGTCCCAATGGGAGAAGCCCCGGTTGAGCCCGAACTGGGGTGCCAGGAAGGTGTTGTTGATGAACGCACCGGTCCGGTAGCCGGCCCCGAGGAGCTGCTCGGCCAGCGTGGGCACGTCGTCGGGCAGCGAGCAGAACACGCTGGCGTCGTCGGGGGAGCGACCGGTGCGGTGCTGGTGGGGCAGCCGCCCGGTGAGCAGGCTGGCCACCGACGCCAGGGTCCACCCCGAGTGCGCGTAGGCGCGTTCGAAGACCGCCGCGCCCGACGCCCAGGCGTCGATGTGGGGGGTCGTCGGGCGCTGGTAGCCGTAGGCGCCGACGTGATCGGCCCGCAGCGTGTCGACCAGGACGACCACGATGTCGGGGCGCGCGTCCACTTCGGGAGCAGCCGCCGACGGCGCGGACCCGTCGCCCGAAGGCGCACTGGAGCAGGACAGGGCGAGAGCGAGCGACAGCGACGGCAGCATGGCCGGTATCTACCCCGCCTGCGCACCCACCGCGGAGGATGCTGCCGGTGCCTCGTCGTGGGAGTCCGGCGCGTTGAGTTCCACCACGAAGCGCGCGCCCGGAAGCTTGCGCCCCTTCTCGACGCGCACAACGCCGCCGTGGGCCCGCACGATGCGGTGGACAATCGCCAGCCCGGCCCCGGTTCCCTCCTTGTCGGCGTGGCGATCCAGCCGCTGGAACAGCCGGAAGATCCGGCCCTCGTCGCCTACATCGATCCCGGGGCCGTCGTCTTCCACCGCGAAGGCAGCCCGCCCGGCCGGCGCCGCCACCGGCATGATGCAGACGTGGGGCTGCCGGGTGGATCCGTACTTGATGCCGTTCTCGATCAGGTTCTGCACCACCCGACGCAGCAGGCCCTCGTTGCCCCGAACCCGCGGCAGGCCGCCGCCGCGCTCCAGGGTGGCGCCCGTCGTCTCGATGCGGGCGGCGAGGTCGTCCACCGCCTGGGCGAGCACGGCGTCGAGATCGACATCCTGCCAGTCGGCGAGCTGGTCGCTGACCTGCGCCAGATCCATCAGATCGCTGATCATGTGGGCCATGCGCTCGGTCGCCTGCAGCGCCCGCTCGGCGCGCTGGCGTGCGGAGTCCGACAGCGCCGGTTCGTCTTCGAGCAGCTCGAGGTGCAGCATCAGGGTCTGCAGAGGTGCCCGCAGGTCGTGGCTGATCGCGGCGTTGAACTGGGCCAACGCCAGGTTCGAGCCCCGCAGCTCCTGGTTGCTCGCCGCCAGCTCGGCGTTGGCGTGTTCGACATCCGACATCGCCCGCTCCAGCCGCGCCGTCTGGCGGTGGACCTCGTTCTGGAGCTGCTGCCGCGAGGTCAGCACGTCGATGGAGGCTTCACCGGCCAGCATGGCCACCGCTACGGTGACCGTGATGAACGCCCCCACGCACAATACGACGAACTGCGGCTGGGCGAGGTCTTCGGGGTCGACCATGTAGCCATAGGGGAGGATCTCCAGCCAGCCGCCGATCCTCGCCGACATCAGGAAGAGGTAGAGCGCGATCTGCACCCCGGCGATGCCCCACGCCGTCCGTCGTGCGACGTACACCGGCGCCATGATGATCGGCAGCGTCAGCAGGCCCATGGCGGGCGTCTCGTACTCGCCGGCCAGGTAGAAGTAGATGAGCCCGACGGCCGAGTCGATGTAGAGCAGGTAGCGGACGAGGCGCGTCGTCTCGCGGCCGGAGCGGTACAGCCAGGTCCCATACGCCGTCAGCCCGCCGATGATCAGCACGAGCGCGACGAACTGGGTGGTGGCGATCTCTTCGACCGCGCCCGTCGCGATGTTCCCGCCCATCGTCAGCACCGTGACGCCGATGATGAGCCAGTGGCTGATCAGGAACTTGCGGGTCCGATCACGCTCGATGCTGGTGCCTGCCGATACGTCCCCGCCTTCTGGACTGGCGTTCGCGACGGCGTTGCCCGGGGAGATCGAGCGGTCTGCCGTCTCAGGCGAGGGTTCCATGCATGAGCCAGGCGATGCCCAGGGGGGCGAATGAGCAGCCGTCGAGGATGAGTGACAGCGCCGCCTTGGGCGTCCGCTCGGTGACGAGGGCTGCGTAGAGGATCACCAGCGAGCAGCCGGTGACCGCTTCGGGGTGCGCCCCAACCATACCGCCAGCAACGCCCCAGGAAAAGAGCGCCAGCACGGACAGCGCCAGCAGGGTGACCACGAGCCGCGTCTGCTCGACGCCGATGAGGACGGGCAGGGTCTGCACGCCGCTGACCCGATCGGCCCGGAGGTCCCCGACATCGCACATGATGGCGTTGCTCACGACGAGCACCCAGATCAACAGCGCGGTCGACCACAGCGGCGCGCCGGGCCCCGCACCAGACCACGCCACCGGCAGGCCCACGGCCGCCACGGTGATGGAGCCCGCGACGATGGCCGCCTTCATGCCGGGGATGTCCTTGAGCCGCAGCCACGCCAGGGCCCCTCGCCGCCACAGGGGCAGGACGGGCAGCCCATATGCGATCCCGACCAGCCCGTAGGTAACGAAGACACGACCGACCGCGGCTGGCGCGGACGCCAGGAGCACCGCCACGAGGATCCCGCTGCCGACCACGAGCCAGCCCAACGTGGCCCGTCCGATACCCTCGGTCCAGGTCGCCGCCGACCCCTCCTCCGAAGATGCGTCGAGGAAGTGATCGAGGTTGTAGATGAAGACGCCCGATGCAAAGATGAGCGCGCTGGGCCGCAGGTCCAGGGGAATGGCGAGCAAGTGGCTGGCGAGCACCGGAAGCGCTGCCAGCGTCAACGCAGTCCACACCGCAGAGTCGACGAGCGCCAGCCGAAGGGCGCGCAGGACGGCGACTCCGTTGGCATGGATGGGTGTGCCCGCGATCTCCCGGCCCGGAAGAGGCCAGGTGAGCTGTCCGGCAACAAGTGAACGTCGCATGTGGATCATCCCGAGAGGGCAGGAAGCCCGCAGTCAGCCCCACAACATCGCGCTTGTGGCAGGTCGGCGCGCACGCTACCGGGGCAGCGAGACTCCAACGGCGCGGCGCGGAACCCGGTGCAGTGAGGGGCTTACAGGCTCTTACATGACCTTACCACTCGTGACAACGCATGCCTGAACGCGCCGCCAACAAGATCGCCGGCCAGGTCGACCTGCGGGTCACGGACACCGATAATCCGCGACGCTCCGCAGCAATCACGAACCATGGTAATGTCTCCAGCCCTTCACACGGACGGGATGTCGCAGGTTCTGGCGTGCGCTGGCTGGGCGCGCGGTCGTGGTTGGGCGTCAGCAGCGACCTCCTGGCGCCGGCAGCCGCCCGTCTCGCCAGCGACTGGCGGGCCCGCGGCCCCGCCTGCCTGTCCGACCTCGAGGGCAGCTTCGCCCTGGCCTGGTGGGACGGAGAGCGACGGCGCCTCGTCCTCGCCCGCGACCCCTTCGGACGTCGCCCGCTGTTCTGGGCCCGGGACGGTGATCGCGTGGCCTTCGCCAGCGACGTGCGCTCGCTGCTCTGCCTGCCCTGGGTGAGCCCTGAGCCCGCGCTGGACCGCCTCGCCGAGTACCTGAGCTTCCGCTACGTCCACGCGCCCGCCACGCTGCTTCGCGACGTCCACAGCGTGCCGCCGGGCCACATCGTGCAGCTCGACGCCCGTGGCGAGCGCGTCGAGCGCTGGTGGAATCCCGGCTGGTCCCGACCCGGCAGCGACGCCCCCGAACCCGACGACGCAGCCCACTCCCTGGACGAAGCACTGCGCCACGCCGTCCACCAGCGGCTGACCGGGATGGACACTGCCGCCGTGCTGCTGTCCGGCGGCCTCGACTCCTCGGCGATCCTGTACCACGCCCGCCAGGCGCGCCCCGATGTCCTGGCCTGTACTGTGTCCGTGGCCGATGATCCGGCCGACGAGAGCCCGTTCGCCGCGCGGGTCGCCTCGGTGCTCGGCGCGCGCCACGAGGTCCACCGGATCGCCAGCGCCGACCTCGTGGCCGCGGTCGACCGCTGCACGGCGGCCATGGGCCAGCCACTGCCGTCTCCCGCAGCGGTGATCCAGGCGCTGTTCTTCGAGCGCCTCGCCGACGCCGGGGTGCCGATGGTGCTCGGCGGCGACGGAGGCGACGAGGTCCTCGGGGGCCGAGGCATGGAGCACATCGCGGCACGCCTGCTCCGCAGCCGGGCGATGAGCGCCGTCCCCCGCCCCGCCCGCGGCCTCGCCCGCCGCATCGCCCGCCGGGCGGGCCTGCGCGATCTCGCCGTCGCTCCGCGCCAGTTCGGCGCCGACCGCCTCATCGGCGGCTCCCGCGTCTTCAAGTCCCACGAACGGGTCGAGGTCCTCGCCGACATCGGCCTCACCCGCCCCGGGATCCGCCGCACGGTCCTCGACCCCCTCTACCAGGAGGTCGACTCCGATCCCCTCAACCAGATCCTGCACGTCTGGCAGCGCGGCTGGCTGGTCGAGGACAGCCTCGCCCGGGCCGAGCGCATGGCCACTGCCGCGGGCCTCGCCATCCGCTACCCGCTGCTGGATCTCCGGCTCGTCACCCTGGCCAACGGCTGGACCGGGGACACCAAGGTGCGGCGTCAGCGCGGTCGCATCGTCACCAAGGCGCCGCTCCGCCACGCCATGGCCGGGCGCCTGCCGCGGCGCCTGCTGGATCGCGACAAGCGCTCCCTGCCCACGCCGCTCGACAGCTGGCTCCGCACGGCAGGTCGCGGCTTCCTCCGAGAGCGCATCGACGGCGTCTGCGGCGACCCCGCGGGCACCTGGAACGCCGATGGCGTGTCCCTGCTTGTCCAGCAACACCTCGAGGGCATGCGCAACCACGGCCTCAAGCTGTGGACCCTCATCCTGTACCAGGCCTGGCGCGACAGCCTGCGCTGAACGTTCCGCGCCGGTCCGGCGGTGCGCCGCCCCGGGCGGCTCAGCGGATTGGCGGCAGGTCCGACGCCGGGTGGCTGGCCGGTTCGGGCTCGACCTCTTCGTCCTTCTGGATGAACAGGTAGTACACCAGGAACAGCCCGATACCGACGACGATGCAGCTGTCGGCGACGTTCCAGGCGGGCCACTCGTTGGTGCCGAAGGTGTCGATCAGCCAGCTCTTCGCGCCCTCGGGACGACCCACGTAGTTGAGCATGAAGTCGGTGACGTACATCTGGCCGTTGGCGACCGTGTTGTAGACCCGGTCGATGGCGTTGCCGATGGCGCCCGCCGAGATCAGGCCCAGGGCGACCGTCTGGAAGCGATCCTCCCGGGGGAGCTGCCAGACCATGTGCACGAGCACCCCCACCGCGACGAGGGTGAAGCCCGCGAACACGAACATGCGGTACTCGAAGTCGTCGAGGAAGCCAAAGGCGGCACCCGTGTTGCGGGCGTGCACGAGGCTGAAGAAGTCCGGGATCACGACCACTTCTTGCGATCGATAGCTGATGTACTGGATCACCAGCCACTTGGTCACCTGGTCGATCACCACGCCGGCCGCGAAGACGATGAAGAAGAGCCAGTGCCTGAAGGTCAAGGGGCCACTCCGGATGCGCGCTGGACGATATCCGCCCGCTGCCCCGCTCGCACCCGGGCTGCGGCCGTTGCGCAGCGGCGCGATCCAGCAGCGGTGTTAGGGATGAAGCTTCATGAGAGCTCCCCAGGGGGGAACCCCTCCAGGTTCCCCCCGTCTCCCCGCGTCGCAGTTGGACCTCCGGGCTGCGCCCTCCCGGTCCAACCACTCCACGGGGTGACTCCCCCCTCCGGGGTCTGCACGAGCTGCCCACCGAGGAGCATCCCTCGGTGCCAGCGCGGTCGGAGGGCAGCTCAGTCCACACCCCCCGGGTCCAACGCGCTGCCCTCCGAGCGCGGACCCCAGCTTCCAGGAGCCGAGATGGAACGCGAGACCATGCCCGTCGACGTGCTGTTCGTGGGCGGCGGCCCCGCCTGCCTCGCCGGGGCCATCCACCTGATGGACCTCATCGAAGCGCACAACGAGACGGCCACGGGCGACGACGCGCTCGAGGAACCGATGATCGCGCTCATCGAGAAGGGCTCCGAGATCGGCGCCCACGGAGTCTCCGGCGCTGTGATGGACCCGCGGGCTCTCGCCGAGCTGATCCCGGACTGGTCCAGCCGGCAGGACTTCCCCCTGGAGCGCACGGTCGAAGCCGAGTCCATGCACTTCCTGACCGCCAAGGGCGCCATCAAGGTGCCGGTGGTGCCGCCCTTCCTGCAGGATCATGGCCTGCCCATCGTCTCCATCGCCAAGCTGGAGAAGTGGCTGGGCGGAATCGCCGAAGAGAAGGGCGTGATGGTCTTCCCCGGCTTCGCCGGCGTTGAGCTGCTCTGGGACGAAGAAGACGGCAACAAGGTGGCCGGCGTCCGGACGGGCGACAAGGGCATCGACGCCGACGGCTCCCAGAAGAGCACCTTCGAGCCGGGCATGGACCTGGAAGCCCAGGTCACCATCATCGGCGAAGGTCCCCGTGGACACCTGGCCCGCCAGCTCATCGACAAGCTGAACCTGGACAGGGACTCCCAGCCGCAGGTGTACGAGGTCGGCTGCAAGGAGATCCTCGAGCTGCCCGAGGGCAGCGTCAAGAAGGGCGAGGTCACGCTGCTGGCCGGCTACCCCCTTGACATGGGCACCTTCGGCGGCGCCTTCATCTACACCATGGACGGCGACAAGGCCTGCATCGGCCTGCTGGTCGGTGCGGACGCCAAGGACCCGGCCATGGACTGTCACTACCTGCTGCAGAAGCTCAAGGACCACAAGTTCGTCCGCAACAAGCTCGCCGGCGGCAAGGTCGTGAAGTACGGCGCCAAGACCGTCACCGTGGGCGGCTGGGCCAGCATGCCCAAGCTCTACGCCGGCGGCGCGATGATCGTGGGCGACTCGGCCAGCTTCATGAACCCGATGCGGATCAAGGGGATCCACCTGTCCATGAAGAGCGGCATGCTCGCCGCCGAGACGGCCTTCGAGGCGCTCAAGCGCGGCGACAGCACCGAAGCCGTCATGGCGGAGTTCAAGAAGAAGATCGACGAGAGCTGGGTCCGTGAAGAGCTGGAGGCGTCGAAGAACTGGCACGCCGCCTTCGAGAACGGCTTCATCCCCGGTGGGCTCAAGGCCGGCATGATGTACCTGTTCGGACCGGGCAAGGACATCAAGCCCTTCCACGCCGACTTCAAGGGCATGCTGAAGTCCGCCGCCGCCCACGGCAGCAACGGCTACCCGACCCGGGACGACCTGACCTACGACGGCAGCTACCTCGTCGACAAGCTCACCGACGTGTTCATGTCGGGCACCAAGCACGACGAACACCAGCCCTCGCACCTCATCATCGAAGACACCGAGGTCTGCGCCACCCGCTGCAAGGAAGAGTACGGCAACCCTTGCGAACGCTTCTGCCCGGCCCAGGTCTACAACATGGTCGACAACGAAGAGAGCGGTCGCAAGGAGATGCAGATCGACTTCAGCAACTGCGTGCACTGCAAGACCTGCGACATCCGGGACCCCTACCAGATCATCCGCTGGGTGCCGCCGGAAGGTGGCCAGGGTCCGGAGTACCACACCATGTGAGCGCCCCGCCGGCGGCCCTGCGCAGGGCGGCCGGCACACCTCCGACCTTGACGAAGCCCCACCTCGGGCCATACTCAGGGAGCCCATGCCTGTGTCGCTGCCCCGATCCCTGCCGCTGCTCGCCGTGCTCTCGGCCTGCGCGACCGATCCGGAGCAGCCGGCCACGCCCGCTGAAGCACCCGACGACCTCGCCGCGGTGTGGACGGCCGTCCAGCCAGAGGGTCTGCTCGACCTCGCCGAAGACCCCGGCCGCCTGGTTCCCTTCGGTCTGACCTGCCCGGTCATCGACGTGATCGACGGCGTCGAGACCTGGACGGGGGGGTGCGCCATGGTCGATGGCACGGTCGTGGAGGGCAGCCTGCAGCGCTACGCGGACGCCGATCAGAGCTGGGTCGAGGGGCAGGGCTTCGCCATGTGGATGCAGGGCGAGCAGGTGCTGGCCCTCGACGGCGCTATCGAGCTGACCCGCGACGGCGACCTGCTGCACCTCGACGCTGCAGCGACCACCTGTGGCCTGGGCATCGACTGCGCCGAGGGCCCGGTCAGCCTGGACCTGCGCTTCTCACTGTTGCCCAACGACGCGGACCTGCACAGCTACGACGCCGCCGTGCGCGGCGTGGTGGCCCTCGACGACTCCGACCCCGCCCCGGTGGAGGGCGCGTGGCGAGTCGACCGGGACACCTGCGACCAGGAACCCCTCGACGGGATCTTCGCGGTCCAGCTCGACCAGCGCCACACCGTGGAACTCGACGGCGCCATCGCCTGCGACGCTTGCGCGGACCGGACCGTCCAGGGCGTGGATGCGCCTCCCTGGTGTGACGCCGGGACCTGATCTGCGGACGCCGCAGCGCGTGCTACCGTCGCCGCCATGACGACGCTCAAGCTCCTGGCCCTCACCGTCCTGTTGACCGCCTGCGGAAGCGGCGATGACTCGCCCTTCGGCGGCAGCGGCGGGTCGAATACCGCGCCACCGGAAGACGATGGCACCACGACGACCGGAGACACCGGCGCAAGCGACGGCGGCAGCGTCGACGGTGGGACGTCCGACGGCGGGGCCAGCGACGGCGGCGGCGACGGCGGCGGCGGCGACACCGGCTTCGTGATCGAGGGCACCGGCTACTCGGCGGGTGACGTCGCCTACGACCTGTCGGGCACCAGCAACTCCGGCAGCTTCTCGCTGCACGACTACTACGGCAGCCCGGTGCTGCTGGTCGTCGGCAACATGGACGACACCGGCTACCAGTCGATGATGTCGTGGCTCGGCGCCATCGACAACGTCGTGACCGTCGCCCTGGTCAACCGCGACGAGTCCAGCAGCCCCGCCGACACCGCCGACGCGTCCGGCTGGGTGTCGACCTACGGCGTCGACCACGTCGTCATCGACCCCACCGGCGAGCTGGTCAGCACCTGGGCCGAACGCAACCCGCCGAAGACCTACCTGATCGACGCCGAGATGGTGATCTACTGGACCTACTTCGGCACCGTGGGCCAGTCCCAGGTCGAAGACAAGATCCGCGACATGGGGATCTGACCGGCGGTTCCGCAGACGCTCACGCGCCCGAGAAGTCGACCCCGTCGAAGACCAGGGTGGGCGCCGCCAGGCTGCTGTAGGGCCAGGGGTCGGCCCCCACCTCGACCAGCCCGCCGAACAGGGCGAGCAGGTTGCCGGTCACGTTCATCTCCCCCACGGGCCCGCCGAGCTTGCCGTCGGAGACGAGGTGCCCGCGCATGCCAAACGAGAAGTCGCCCGTGGTCGGGTCGGCGTTGCCTCCGAGCCAGGAGGTGACGTAGACCGCGTGCTCGGCGTCGGCGAGGATCTCGGCCAGGGCGCGCGAGCCCAGGGCGAGCACCCGGTTGCTCCACCCACCCGTGGTCGGGGCGATGCCGAGCTTCCGCCCGTAGTAGGTGTCCACGTAGAGGTTGCGCAGCGCCCCCGCTTCGATGATCGGCAGCCGGCGCGCCGCGATGCCCTCGCCGTCGAACAGGCGCGAGGCGTGCCCGCGGACGAGCAGGGGGTCGTCGGAGATGCTGAGCTTGTCGCTCAAGATCTGCAGCCCCTGCCGATCCGCCCAGAAGCTCTGTCCCTGCTGCACGGCCGACCCGGTCGCCGGCCGCAGCAGCCGCGACAGCAGACTGCCCGCCGCCGCCGGGTCGACGATCATGAGCCCCTTGAGGGTCGGCCCCTTCTGACTGCCGAGGCGGTCGCGGGCGCGCTTCATGGTCTCGTCGGCCACGGCGACGGCCGTCGGCGCCTGGTCGCGGTGCGGGCCGCCGCCCCACATCCAGCCCTCCGGCCGGGAGTCGCCGTCGTCGAGGGTGACCTCGCTGCCCAGCCACAGCCACGTCGACTCGTGCGTGCCCGAGAAGCCGTTGCTGCTCACCGACGCGCGCACCGCGTGGCCATCCGAGGTCCCGCTGGTCGCGCTGATCACCTTGTCGCCCCCCGCGAGGCGCTCGTTCTGCTCGCGGCAGAGGGCCTCCCGCTGCTCGCGCGAGAGGTCGCGGATCGAGGGGTCCACGAGATCGAGGTCCACCGCCGCCCGCCCCTCGAACAACGCCGGGTCGGGGATCTGCCGGAAGGGGTCCGGCTGCAGGTGGCGGGTCAGCTCCACAGCGTCGCGACTGAAGCGGGCGATGGCGTCGGGGCGCAGGTCGGTCGTCCGGTGCGACGAGTACCGCCCGTCCACCCACACCTGCACCGACAGGGACTGGCTCGTCGCCTCGCTGACCTTCTCCAGGACCCCGTCGCGCACCTCGAATTCCACCGTGCGCGACCGCGAGGTCCCCGCCCAGGCATCCCCCGCGCCGGCCCCACGGGCCGCATCGACCGCAGTGCTCGCCAGCGCCAGCAGCTCGTCCTTCATCGTGTGCCCCCTGTTGCAGCCTGTTCAGGCACTGGTCCCACCGACCGTCAGGCTCGACACCAGCACCGTGGGCAGCCCCTGGCTGACCGGGACGCGCTGACCCGACTTGCCACAGGTCCAGCCGCCCGTGTCGAGGTGGAAGTCGTTGGCCGCCATCGTGACCTTCGACAGCGCTTCAGGCCCGTTGCCGATGATGTTGCAGTCCTTGATCGGTGCGGTGATCTTGCCGCCCTCGATGAGCCAGCCGTTCTTGATGTAGAAGGTGAAGTCCCCCGCGCCGATCTGCACCTGCCCGTTGGTGAAGGTCTCGGCGATGATGCCGCGGTCCACGCTGGCGATGATCTCGTCGCGGTCGTGGGGACCGTCCTCCATGTAGGTCGACCGCATGCGCGGGATGACCGGGTGCTTGTAGGACTCCCGACGCCCGGACCCCGTCGACGCGACCCCGTAGTGTCGCGCGCTGATCCGGTCGTGCAGGTAGGTCCGCAGCACGCCGCGGTCGACGAGCACGGTGCGCTGTCCGACGCTGCCCTCGTCGTCGACGTTGAGCGCCCCCCGCTCGCCCTCCTGGGTCGCGTCGTCGACGATGGTGACGAAGTCGGGGGCGATCTGCGTGTCGAGCTTGTCGGCGTAGATGCTCGTGCCCTTGCGGTTGAAGTCCGCTTCGAGCCCGTGGCCGATGGCTTCGTGCAGCAGGATCCCGCTGGCACCGGCGGCCAGGACCACCGGCAGCTCGCCGGCGGGGGGGCGGCGGGCGTCGAAGAGCACCATCGTCCGGTCGACGGCTTCCTTGCAGACCTGCTGCAGCCGCGCTTCGGTGTACCAGTCCAGGCCGTGACGCCCGGCGAGGTTGCTGCGGTTGGACTGGGTGACCCCGTCCTTCACCGCGGTCAAGCTGACCCACAACCGGCTCATGGGGCGGCGATCGACCGTGATCTGGCCCGAGAGATCGGCCACCAGCACGCGCTCGTCCAGGTCGGACCACGAGATCCGGACCTTGTCCACGGCCGGGTCCAGCGCCTTCGTGATCTCCTCGCAGCGCGACAGCAGGGGCAGGCGCTCGGCGACGCCCACCTCGTCCCAGGGCACGGTGAGGCGGTAGGTCCCCCCGGGCGGCCGCAGCTCCACCTGTTCGGGCGGGACCACAGCGCTGCCCCGGGCGATGGCCGCCGCGGTCCGCGCGGCCGCGCGCATGGCATCAAGCGACAGATCCTCGGTGAAGGCGTAGCCGACCTGATCCCCGATGACGCAGCGCAGTCCCACACCCTGGTCGATGCTGGTGCTGGCCACGCCGATGATGCCGTCTTCGAGGGTGATGCTCGTCGTGCGGGAGTGCTGGAAGTAGATGTCGGCCCAGTCCGCCCCGCGGCTGGTCAGCTCGGCCATGACCGAGCGGAGCACCGCCGCGTCGACGCCGAACCACGTCAGGAAGGGATCGTCGGGCAGCGGCGCCGCCCCCACGGCCAGGGCCTGGCCGTCCTTGGGGCCGCAGGCAGCCAGCCAGCCGGGGGCCGTGACGACCGCGGTCCCGGTGGCGGCGGCCTGCACGAAGCCGCGGCGGCTGAGCGGGGGGAAGGTCGAGCCGGACATGGGCGCTCCAGGCGGAAGGGACGACGCAGGATAGCCCGGTGGCTTCCGGCCGCAGGGAGTTCACACGCCGGGGAGGGCGGCGGCGGTGGAGGGGTCGACGGACGCCGAGACCGGCGCGGCCGCCGCGCCAGGACAGGCCACCGAAAAAAAAAACCGCGGCGACTGTCACAAGCGCGGGACGGCCTGCGTTGGCCGGTTGAAGTCCCCCGTTCCGACCGAGCCGGGGGGCTCCAGCCCCACCCGCACCCGAGGTACAACGATGCCTGCCATGGCCCTCCCGCAGCCCACTCCCGTCCCCTCCAGCGGCGCCCGCCTGGTCAGCACCGACGGCCAGGTCCTGCCGCTGCGCAGCGTCACCCTCGCCGTCGACGCCTGCGCAGGCCTCGCCCGCGTCCGGCTGCGCCACCGCTTCGTCAACCCCACCGACGACCCCCTGCGCGTCACCTGGCGGGTGCCGCTGCCCGTCGACAGCGCCGTGTCCGGCTACGCCTTCGAGCTGGCGGACCGCCGCGTCGAGGGCGTGATCGACCGCCGCGAGGCCGCCCGGCAGCGCTTCGAGCAGGCGCTGGTCGAGGGGCGCACCGCCGCGCTCCTGGAGGAGGAGCGCAGCAGCCTGTTCACCCAGGAGGTCGGCAACCTGCCGCCCCACAGCGAGGTCGTCTGCGAGCTGCTCCTCGACCAGCGCCTGCAGTGGCTGCCGTCGGGCGCCTGGCAGTGGCGCTTCCCGACCACCGTCGCCCCCCGCTTCATGGGCGGCCCGGGGCGCGTCCCCGACGCCGACCGCGTCACGGTCGACGTCTCCGAGCACGACCACGGCGCCCGCCTCAGCCTCGACCTCGACGTGCGCGACACCACCACCGGCGCCGTGACCAGCCCCAGCCATCCGCTGCGCTCCCACGCCGGCACGCACCGCCTCGCCTCCCCCGAGGGTGCCCCGCTGGATCGCGACGTCGTAGTGTCCTGGCCCGTGGCGGCGCCGACCCCGGGCGTGGCCCTCGACCTGTCCCGGCCGGCCGCCGACCGCAGCTTGTCGGGCTGGACGCATGCCCTGCTCACCGTCGTGCCGCCGGCACGGCCCGCCGCCTCCGTGGCCCGCGACCTCGTCGTGCTGCTCGACACCAGCGGCTCCATGGGGGGCGCCCCCCTCGCCCAGGCCAAGGCCGTCACCCGCGCCCTGCTGGAGTCCCTCGACGACGCCGACACCATCGAGCTGATCGAATTCTCCAACCGCCCCCGGAGCTGGAAGCGCCGACCGGTCGCCGCCAGCGCCCGCCACCGCCGCGCCGCCATCGCCTGGGTCGAGGGGCTCCGCGCCGGCGGCGGCACCCAGATGCGCGACGGCATCCTGGCGGCCCTGGCGGCGGTCCGCGACGAAGCCCAGCGCCAGATCATCCTGGTCACCGACGGCCTCATCGGCTTCGAGGCCGAGATCATCGGCGAGATCGCCCGCAACCTGCCCCGCGGCAGCCGCGTCCACACCCTGGGCATCGGCAGCGGGGTCAACCGCACCCTCACCGGCGGGGCCGCCCGCGCCGGCGGCGGCATCGAGGCCATCATCGGCATCGACGAGGACCCGGCCGACGCCGCGCGCCGGCTGGTCGCCCACACGGCCGCCCCCCTCGTCGTCGATCTCACGCTGTCCGGCGATGCCCTGGTCGACTGCCCGCTGCACCGGCTGCCGGACCTGATGGCCGGCGCACCGGCCATGATCCCCCTGCGCCTGCGCCCCGAGGGCGGCAGCCTGCGGGTCGAGGGCCACACCCGCAGCGGTCCCTGGCAGCAGCAGCTCCACGTGGCAGCGCTCGACGCCGGCGAAGGCAGCCCGGCCGTCATCACCCTGGTCGGGCGCGCGGCGGTCGACGCCGCCGAGCTGGCCGAAGCCCACACCGGCCAGCGCGCGGACGCCACCATCGAGCAGCTCGGGCTGGACTACCGGATCGCCACCCGGCGCACCTCGTGGGTCGCGGTGAGCGACCTCCGCACCGTCGATCCCGGTGCACCCACCCGCCACGAGACCGTGCCCCAGGCGCTGCCGCACGGCACCAACGCCCTCGGCTTCGGCCTGCGCCGCAGCCTCGCGGCGGCGCCGCCCGCGCCCGCCGCCATGCCCATGGCCATGTCCTCGGGTGTGCGGCGGAAGGCCGCCAAGGTCGCGCCGCCCGCCAGCCGGACGTTGTTCTCGCGGCGCCCGGCGGGCCCGCCCCCGGAGCCCCAGGACTTCGAGGTGGACGCCCTCGAAGCGGCGGCGTTCGATCAGCCCGCCGGCGCCTCCGCTCCCGAGCCCCTGCACGACGAGGGCCGGATGGACAGGAAGGCGGCCCGCAGTGCCCGGCCCGGCCGTGGCCTCTTCGGCCGCCTCGCGTCCACCCTCCGCTCGTCGATCACGCTGCGCGGGCGCCTGCGCGCGCTGCCCGACGGACGGCTCGTCCTGGAGATCACGCTGGACCGCCCGCTCTCCTGGGATCCGGAAGAGGTGGTCCACGCGGTCCTCGACGGTGATGTCGAGCTGCCGCTCCGGGCCCACCTCGACGCCTCGACCCGCCCCGGCGACGCCCGCAAGGGCCAGGTCCTCCGCCTGGTCCTCGAGGGACTCCCCGCCGATGTCGCCCTCGACGCGCTGCGTCTGCTCGTCATCGAGTCGGCCGGCCGCTCGCTGACGGTCCGCGTGTAGAGTCGGCCGATGGTTGATGATCTCGACCGCCACCTGCCCGGCATCGCCGAGGGCGACCCCGTCGCCTTCGCCGGGTGGGTGGCGGGCGTCGAACCCCAGCTCCGCCGCAGCCTGCGCAGCTTCGCCGCCCACGTCGACACGGAAGCCGTCGTGCAGGAAGCCCTGCTGACCGCCTGGCAGGTCGCCCCGCGCGTCCGCCGCGACGGCCGCGACAACAGCCTGCTGCGCTTCACGCTGCGCGCGGCCCGCAACCGGGCCATCAGCGAGCTGCGGCGGGCCCGTGTCGACCCGGTCGAGATCTCCCGGCTCGAACAGGTCGCGGCCCGGGACGCAGAGCAGCCCGCCATGCCCGACCCGCTGCTCCGCAAGCTGATCGCCCTGTGCCGGGACAAGCTGCCGAGGCGCCCGGCCAAGGCCCTGGCCGGGCGCCTCGGCAGCCACGGCAACACGCCGGACGCGGTGCTGGCCGAGCAGGCTGGGATGACGCTCAACACCTTCCTGCAGAACGTGCGCCGGGCCCGCCTGGCCATGGCGCGCTGCCTGCGCGCCCAGGGCGTGTCGCTCGACGGGGTCGCGCCATGAACGACGATCGCCAGCGCCTCATCGAGGAAGCCCTGACCGCCTGGCGGCCGACCGCCATGGACGGGCGGGTCCGCGGCCACCCCGCCTGGCACGACCTCGACCCCGCGGACCGCGTCGCCGTCCACCACGCCGCCGAGCAGCTCCGCCAGATGGAGGCCGCCCTCGACCCCGACGGCCTGTCGACCACCGGCCGCGCCGTCCTCGATCGCGTCCTCCGGGGATCGCCGCGCTGACCACACCGACGCTGCTGCGGCTTCCCGACCCGCGATAGATCGCTGCACTGGAGGACGCCATGGCCTGGGAACGCGTCTGGAAGCTCGACCTCGCCTCACTCGATCTCGCCGCCATCCGCGCGGCCGCCGAA
>CAZRFD010000083.1:0-13304 GCA_964599085.1 uncultured Enterobacterales bacterium
GCCTACCGGAACAGCGTACCGATGAAACGGTTCGGCGCGCCGGAAGAGATAGCTCCGGCCGTTCTTTTTCTGGCAAGCGAGGAAGCTTCCTATATAACCGGCGCGGTGCTGGAAGCGACGTCGAGGGTCTTCATGGCGTCACCCGAGTGCAGCGAGGACGCGCTGCAGACGGACGCGGACGTCCTCGGCCAGGGGCGCGACGTCGTCCCGGCCCACCACCTCGAACATGGCGACGGGGTCGATGGCGGAGACGGTGGCGCCGCCATCGTCGGTGGCCGCGACCACGACGTTGCAGGGAAGCAGCGCGCCGATGGCCGGCTCGGCCTGCAGCGCCTGGTGGGCCAGGGGCGGGTTGCAGGCGCCGAGGATGACGTAGGGACGCGTCTGCACCCCCAGCTTCTTGTTGAGCGTCGCCTTGACGTCGATCTCGGTGAGCACGCCGAAGCCCTCAGTGGAGAGCGCGGCGCGCACGGCGGCGACGGCGGCGTCGTAGCCGGTGTCGGACAGGGTCTTCGTCAGGGTGTAGCGGGTATCGGAGAGCGCGGGGATGGTGGACATGGAGCACCTCGGTTGGGGGAGCGTCGTCGGGGACTGTGGGAAAGAGCCACCCACGAGAAGGATCGTGTCACGCCGGCGGCGCGGCACGCGCGATAGGGGGAAGCCATGAGCAAGGAACGACTGTGCAACGCCGACGAGCTGGTAGCCCTGCTGCAGTCCGGCGACATCGACGTGCTGGACCGCGTGACCCGCTGCTTCGGTGACCGCCTCGCCGCGGAGGGGCGGCGCCGCTGCAGCACGCTGCAGGACGCCGACGACGCCGTGCAGGAAGCAGCGCTGGCGGCCTGGCGCTACGGCCCGGGCTTCCGCGGCGAGGGCTCGGTCGACCGCTGGCTGGTGCGGCTGGTGGCCACCGCCTGCAACCGCATGCGGCGCGGCATGAAGCGCGACCCCTCGCTGCACGTGGTCGAGGTCGACCTGCACTCCGCCGACGAGGGACCGGACGTCCTCATGGCAAGAAGCCGGCTGGCCGAGACCCTGGGCGAGTCGCTGCAGACGCTGCAGCCGCGTGACCGGGCGATCGTGATCCTGGCCGACGCCCAGGGCCTGACCAGCCCCGAGATCGCCAATGCCCTGTCGATGACGCCGGGGGCGGTGCGCACCCGCCTCTCCCGTGCGCACAAGCGCCTGCGGGCGGAGCTGGACGCCGCCGGGCTGCCGACGGTGTCCGCCGAGCTTTCCTCGGCCGACGCCTGACGGGCCGGCCCGGCCGGGTCGCCCGATGGCGGGTGGACCGTGCTCAGCGGCCGCCGCCGAACCACGAGTTGATCATGTCGGCCAGGCTGGGGGGCGGCTTGCGGGTGCCGTCTTCGCGGCAGCGACAGCGGCGCTCACGGGGCACGTCGCGGAGGACGGACTCGACGTGGGCGCCGCAGCCGGCCCAGTCGGGCTTGCCGCAGGTGGGACAGGTGACGCGAGAGCACATGGGGGACTCCAGGTTGGGGAGGGTCGCGGCCGGGCCGCTGTGCCCCCTGGAGCCAACGGGTCGGGAGAGTGTGACAACCGACCGCAGTGTCTCCCTGCGCTCCGGACCACGGGGCCGGCCGTCCTCCGGTCGCAACAGCCCCGACACGTGCGGGCGGGCAGGCGCCCGTTACGACACCCTCGCGCTCCGGCCCCGGCGGGGGCGACCCTCCTCACCTGCTGTCCCAGGAGCAGATATGACCCCCACCCCCGTGACCTACACCGTGCAGCCCGGCGACACCCTGTCCGGCATCAGCCTGCAGTTCTACGGCGTCTACCACCTCTACAAGATGATCTACGGCGTCAACTCCGACAAGATCGCCGACATGGACCACGTCGAGCCCGGCATCACCCTGACCCTGCCGCCGGCCCCCGCCTTCATGACCCACACCGTCGAGAAGGGGCAGACCCTGTCCCGCATCGCGAAGTACTGGACCGGGGACGCCAACCGCTGGAGGGAGATCTTCGACGCGAACACCGACCAGCTCAGCGACCCCAACAAGATCGAGGTCGGCCAGGTCCTCAAGATCCCGGTGACGCCGCTGCAGCCCGCCACCTCCTGACCGGGCCCGCCACCGTGAACCTCGTCGATCTCGCCAGCTTCGTGCGCGTCGTGGAGCTGGGGACCATCACCGCTGCAGCCAAGGCCGAGGGCGTCGGGAAGTCGACCATCAGCCGGCGCATCGCCCGCCTCGAAGAAGCGCTGGGCGTAGAGCTGGTCCGCCGCTCGGCGCGCTCCTTCGCGCTGACCGACAGCGGCCGGCTGCTCCACGAGCGGGCAGAGGGCGCGCTGCAGGAGCTGCGCGAGCTGGAGCACGCGCTGAAGGACGCCGCCGACGAACCCACCGGCCGGCTGCGCCTCACCATGGTCCACGACATCGGCCGCTCGCCAACCGTCGCCAGCCTCATCGCCGAGTACCGGCGGCTGCACCGGCAGGTCACGGTGGAGGTGGTGCTGGAGAGCCGCGTCGTCGACATCATCGCCGAGGGCTTCGATGTCGCCCTGCGCGCCCACAGCGACACCATCCCCGGCGGCGGCGAGCTGATGGCCCGCCGGCTGAGCATGCCGCCGGCGGGCTTCTTCGCCAGCCCCGACTACCTGCGGCAGCGCGGCGCCCCCCGCAGCCTCGACGAGCTGGCCGGTCACGACCTGGTCGGCCACACCATCGGAACCCTGCGGGACATCACGCTGCAGAGCCCCGAGGGCAGCGCGCGCTTCTCCTTCGACGACGCCGCCTGCGTGGTCAACGACTTCGGCCTGGCAAAGGCCCTCGTCGAAGCCGGCGCCGGCATCGCCCTGCTGCCCTTCTTCTCGACCGGGGACAGCATCGACGCCGGCCGCCTCGTCCACGTCCTCCCCCAGTGGCAGCCAGGAGAGGTGGGGCGCCTGACCATGCTCTGGCCGGCCAGCCGCCACGTCGCCCCCCGTGTCCGCGCCTTCGTGGACCTCGCATCAGAGCGCCTCGGTCACGGCGCCTGGCGCCCACAGGCCCGGGATTGAGACTCAAGGCACCGAAAATGCAATCTTGTTGCAACGATGCGACATGGTGAGACTCACGAGTGCACCAGGCGTCCAGCACGGACCGCCCAGCACCCGGAGCCCCCCCCATGAACATCGCCCTCTGGATCGTCCAGGCCCTCCTCGCCCTCGCCTTCCTCGGCGCCGGCGGCATGAAGCTCGTGACGCCGGTCGACGACCTCATCGCCCAGGGCATGACCTGGATCGAGCAGGGTCCCAGCGGCCTCGTCCGGTTCATCGGCCTGTCCGAGGTCCTCGGCGCCCTCGGCCTCGTCCTGCCCTCCGCCCTGCGCATCCAGCCCCGCCTCACCCCCATCGCCGCCAGCCTCCTGGTCGTGGTCATGGTGCTGGCCGTCGGCACGCACGTCGCCACCGGCGACGCAGCCCACGCACCGCCGGCGCTCATCCTCGGCCTGTTGTCTGCCTTCGTCGCCTGGGGCCGCTTCGCGAAGGCCCCCATCACCCCCCGCTGATCAACCGCCCGCAGGCAGCGCCTGACGCAGCTCGGTCGCGCGGGCGGCGGCCAGCGCGTCGATCTCGGCGTGACGCAGGGCGGCGCGCAGCTCGACGCGGGCGAGGCGCCAGGTCGTGGCGGCGACGACGGCGTCCAGGCGCTCCAGCGGATCACCGGCCCCCGCGGACAGCCGGGCGTCGGCCGCGGCCTCGGCCTGCTCGGCCTCCCGCAGCGCGTCCTCGACGTCTTCGAGTCGGGTGCGCGCCAGCGACAGCCGCTGGCTCACGCCGTCGAGCTCGGCCCGGGCGTCGGCCTGCACAGCCAGCAGCGCGGCGGCGGCCGCGTCGTACCCGGCGACAGCCTCGGCCACCGGGCCACCCCCGGCGTGGAACAGCGGCAGCTCGGTCGACAGGGTCGGCGTCCAGATGGTGCCGCTCGGATCCCACTCCCCGCTCGCCCCGAGCCAGCTCTCGCCCAGGCGCCCGCGCGCCGCCTCCCGCACCGCGTGGCCGGCGGCCTCCAGTCGGAGCGCCGCCGCCTTGACGTCGGCCCGCTCGGTCAGCACAGGCGACGTCGCGGTCGCGCTGCCGAGCAGCGCGTCGTCCAGCCGGATCCGCACCGGCAGCCGCTCCAGCTCGGCAGCAGGCAGCCCGATCACTCGGGCCAGCTCGACCCGGGCCAGGATCTCGTCCTGCTGCGCCCCGCCCAGCTCCAGGCGCGTCGCCACCTGGGCCTGCTGCGCGGGCAGGCGTGCGGTGGACGGAAGCCGGCCGGCCGAGATCCGCCCCTCGATGAGTGAGAGCGCCTCTTCCTGGGCAGCGCTCGCCCGGGTCAGCAGTCCAATTCGCTCGCCCGCCGCGACCTGGTCGACCAGCGCGTGCGCACCCTCGGCCCACACCCGCCAGGCCTCGCTGTGCAGCTCGGCATCGGCGGCCGCGGACAGCGCCCGGGCCCGCGCCACCCGCGCGGCCCGCCTTCCCGGCCCCGACAGCGGCAGCCCCAGCGTCACCTTGGGGATCAGCGGGAACATCGCCAGCTCGACGTCAAGCGTCGGGTTGGCCCGCTGCCGCGCGGTCACCACCGCGGCGTCGGCCACACCCGCCTCGGCGCGCGCCGCCAGCAGCTCCGGCGCCCCGGCCTCCACCAGCACGGCCACGGCGTGCAGGTCGAGCCCGGTCAAGGACTCGGACGCCGTGACATCGGCCAGCCGCCGCGCATCCAGCGGGACGACCTCGGGCAGGGGCCCGGCCCGGTGCGCGCAGCCGGCACCCCACAGCAGCAGGAGCGCCACGGACAGCGGTCGGCTCATCCCTGACCTCCCTCGGCCCGCCCGTCGCGCGCCAGCAGTGAGAACAGCGTCGGCGTCGCCACCAGCGACAGCACCACCGACGTGGTCAGCGCGCCGATGACCGCGATGGCCAGCGGCCGCAGCATGTCGGCCCCCGAGCCGACACCCCAGGCCAGCGGCAGCATGCCGAGCCCCGCGGCCAGCGAGGTCATCAGCACGGGGCGCAGGCGGCGCCGCCCGGCCTCGACGAGACTGTCGGGCAGAGACATCCCTGATCTCCGAAGGCCGTCGACCCGGTCGAGCATCAGGATGCCGTTCTTGGCCACGATGCCCACCCCGATGATCGCCCCCAGCAGCGACACGATGTTGAGCGCCGTCCCGGTCAGCAGCAGGGCCAGCACCGTGCCGGTCAGCGCCAGCACCGCGCCGAACACGATGCTGAGCGGCTCGCGGAAGGAGCGGAACTCGAAGAGCAGCACCGTGAACACCAGCAGCACGGCGGCGACCAGCACCAGGAACAGGTTGCGGAAGCTGGCCTGCTGCTGCTCGTAGAGCCCGCCCAGCTCGACGGCCACGTCGGAGAGCGACGCGTCCTCGTCCAGCAGCCGGCGGATCTCCTTGATGGCGCTGCCGAGATCGCGCCCCTCCAGGCGCGCCGTCACCGCCACGTCCTGGCGCAGATCCTCGCGGCGCAGCTCGAGCTGCCCGGGGGCGTGGACGACGTCGGCGACCTGGGAGAGCTGCGCGAGCTGCCCGTCGGAACCGCGCAGCGGCAGCGACAGCAGCGTGGCGGCGGCGTCGATGCGAGCGGGGTCCACCTGCACGCGGACGTCGACGACGCGGTCCCCCTCCAGCACCGACGACGCCACCCGCCCGATCATCGCGGTCTCCACCGCGGCGGCGATGTCGGCCGTGGACAGCCCGAAACGGACGGCGTCGGCGTCGCGCACCCGCAGCTCCATGGTGGGCCCGGTGTAGACCAGCCCGTCGAAGCTGTCGACGACCCCGGGAACCTCGGCGATGGCGGCCTCCACCTGCGGGGCGAGCGCTTCGAGTCGCGCGACGTCGGGGCTGAACAGCTTGATCTCGATGGGATCCGGCGACCAGGTCAGGTCGCCGACAAGGTCACCGAGGATCCCCGGGAACTCCCACTCCACCCCCGGCACCTGGGCGGTGAAGGCGTCGCGCAGCGAGCCGATGACCTCCTCCGTCGAGCGCTCTCGCGAGCTGCGCAGCTTGACGAGGAAGTCGCCGGTGTTCGGCTCGGCCACGGCGAGGGCCAGCCGCGCTCCGGTCCGGCGCGAGTAGCTCTCGACCTCGGGGGTGGCGACGAGGATCTGCTCGGCGAGGCGGAGCTGCCGGTCGGTCTCCGACAGGCTGGTCCCCGGCGGGCTGAAGTAGTCGATGACGAAGCCGCCCTCGTCCATCTCCGGCAGGAAGTCCTGGTCGAGGTGGAGGTAGCCCCAGGCGCCGAGTGCCGCGACGACGCCGCAGGCCGCCAGCACCAGCCCGCGGTGCGCCAGCGCCCGCCGGAGCACGCTGGCGTACACCGCCGCGATCCAGTCGAGCGCCGAGGCCTCCTCGGCGGGAGCGGACTCCGGCTCCAGGACCACGGACGCCAGCGCCGGGGTGAAGGTCACCGCCAGCAGCAGCGAGCACAGCAGCGCGCTGACCATCGTCAGGGCCAGCGCCCGGAAGAACACCCCCGTGATCCCGTCGAGGAAGGCCAGCGGCAGGAAGACGACGACCGGGGTCAGGGTCGAGCCGACCAGCGGCAGCAACACCCCGGCCATGGCGTCGGAGACGGCGAGGTGGCTGCGGCCGCCGGCCCGGTAGCGGGCGTGGATGGCCTCGACCACGACGATGGCATCGTCGATGACCAGGCCGATGGCCGCGGCGATGCCGCCGAGCGTCATGAGGTTGAAGGTCAGGCCGGCGACGTGCATCACGACCACCGTCGCCAGCACGGTCACCGGGATGACCAGGGTCGCGATCAGCGTCGAGTGCCAGCTCCGCAGGAAGGCGTAGAGGATCACGACGCTGAGCAGCAGGCCGAAGCCGATGGCCTCCCACACGCTGCCCACCGACTCCCGCACCAGCGTCGACTGGTCGTAGAAGAAGGCGAGGTGCACGTCGGGGGGCAGGCTCCGGCGCAGCTCCGACAGATCGGCCTGCAGCGCCTCGGCGATGGCCAGGGTGCTGCCGTCGGGCTGGCTGCGGATGTTGAGCAGGACGGCGTCGTGGCCGTCCGCCGTCACCCGGTTGTAGATGGGCTCGGGCCCGCGCTGAACCGCGGCGACCTCTTCGAGGCGCACGAGGTGCTCGCCCCGGCTGGCGACGGGCAGGGCGGCCAGCGCGTCACCGTCCGCGGTCCGCCCGTCCACGACCGTCAGGTACAGGGTGTGGTCCTCCTCGTGCATGCCGGTGGACGCGACGAGGTTGCTGTTGTCGATGGCGTCGGTCACGTCGGTCAGCGACAGGCCGAGGCCCGAGAGCTTGACAGGGTCCACCACAACCTGCAGCTCGGGCCGGCGGCCGCCCACGATGTCGACACGCCCCACCCCGGGGATCTGCAGGAAGCGCGGTCGCAGCTCGTACTCGGCCAGCTCCCACAGGTGCGTCAGGTCGCGGGTGTCGCTGGTGACGCTGATCCCGAGGATGGGGAAGGCCGAAAAGGTCAGCCGGTGCACCCGTGTCTCGGCGGTGTCGGGCAGCGTGGCCCGGATCTGCGAGAGGCGGCCGAGCACGTAGAGCTCGGACTGCACCATGTCGACGTCCCAGGTGAAGAAGACGTTGACCTCGGCCGAGCCGCGACTGGTCGCCGAGCGGACGGTGACCGCCCCGGGGATGTCCTTCATCGCGGCTTCGATGGGCCGCGTCACCTCGGCCATCATCTGGTCGGCGGGCATCACGCCGTTGTCGACGAGGATGACCACGCGCGGGAAGTTCGTCTGGGGAAACACCGACGAGGGCAGCCCCTGCGCCGCCCACAGGCCAAGCAAGCAGAGCAGGAAGACCACAAAGCCGATGGCCCGTCCGTGGCGGATGGCGAAGCCGGCCACGCCCTCGCCGCCCGTGCGGCGGCCTCCGTCGCCGCTCATGGTGCCTCCGACTCCGCGAGCAGCTCGACGGGCTGGCCGTCGGGCAGGCCGTAGGCTTCGACCGACACGACCATCGCCCCCGCGGACAGACCGTCAGCCGCCACCTCGACCCGGTCGCCGTCCCGGACGCCGACCTCGACCGGCAGGCTGTGGACGATCCCGTCCTCGATGACCTGGACGAGGTGTCCCTCGTCGGTGGGGACGAGGGCCACGAGGGGCACGGCCAGCACGCCCTGTCGCCGCCGGGCCGCGACGTGGGCCTGCACGAAGTCGCCCGGCAGCAGCCCCCCGCCGTCGACGACGATCTGCACCGGCACCGCGCCGCTTCCGGCGTCCACCGCCGGCGACACGGCCGCCACCGTCCCGCGCACGTCGACCGCACCGGCACCGGCGGCGTCGACGCGCACGGCCTGGCCGGGCTGGACCGTGGCCGCAGCCGCCGGCGGCACGGAGGCCTCGATGACCAGCCGCTCCGTGTCGACCACCTCGGCCAGCGGTGCGGAGCCGTCCACGACGTCGCCGACGCTGGCCCGCACGCTGGCCACCCGGCCGGCGATGGGTGTGCTCACCCGCGACAGGGAGCGCCGCGCCCGCGCCACCGCCAGCACGCCGCTGGCGTCGTCCACGGCTCGCTGGGCGGCCTCCAGCCGCTGGGCGGAGCTGTTGCCCTGCTCAAGCAACGTTTCTTCACGATGCAGGCTGGCCTCGGCGTAGGACAGCGCTTCCTCGGCGCGCGCCACCTCTGCGTCGTCGACGCGCGTGTCCAGCAGGAAGAGCACCGCACCCGCGTCCACCTCGTCGCCGGGCACGCAGCGCACCTCGCGCACGACGGCGGAGACCGGGGCTGCGATGGTCGCCCGCGCAGGGCTGGTCCCAGCACTTCCGGGGGCGCCGCGGACGCGGCCGTACGCGACGACCTCGTCGACGAGATCCGCGCGCACGACGGGTGCTGCGTGGACGGCGATCGGGGTGGCCGGGCCGGCGTCGGCGTCGGCGTCGTCGGCGTCGCCACAACCGGTCGCGGCGAGGACAAGGGCGAGGAGGAGAGGAGGGCGGAAGCGCACCGCAGGTGCGCCCGTTCGTCGTCGGAGGGCCACGGTTCATCCGGGGAGCGAGCGAGCCCCCTCAAGCTACGGGCGCGGCATTAACGACGGCTGAACGAGCGCCGGTGGGTCACACCGACGGCGTCCAGGGCTGCAGGCGGATGCAGGCCGCAAGCCCGCCGGCGTCGCGAAGGCGCAGCGTCAGGGTGCCGCCGTGCAGCCGCAGCACGTGGTCGACGAGGGCCAGGCCCAGGCCCGTGCCCCGTACATCACGCCCGGCGCCCCCCCGGACGAAGGGCTCACGCACGCGGTCGAGGTCATCGGCGGCCAGACCCGGCCCCGCGTCCAGGACGCTGGCCAGGACAGCGGCGTCGCCCTGCTCCAGGACGAGCAGCACGTCGCCTTGCGTGTACTTCAGGGCGTTGTCGACGAGGTTGGCGAGGGCGAGCTGCAGCAGCACCGGGTCTCCGCGCGTGGGCGCGCTGTCGTCGCCCTCGATCCGCAGGCGCGCCGCGGCCGCAGCCGGCAGGGCGTCGCGGACGGCGTGGGCCAGCTCGGCGAGATCCACCGTCTCGTCGGCGGCCCGCTCGTCCCGGGCCATGGCGAGCAGGGCTTCCGTCGTACGGGTCAGCTCCACGCAGGTGGCGACCGCCCGATCCAGGCCCTCCACCGACGCGGCGGCCTCCGCTCGCTCGAGCTGGCCGCGCAGCCGCGCCAGGGGGGTGCGCAGCTCGTGGGCGGCGTCCCCGACGAAGCGTCGCTCCCGGGCGATCAGCCCCTCGACCCGCTGCAGCAGCCCGTTGAGCGAAGCGGCCAGCAGGTCGACCTCCCGCACGCCAAAGCTGACCGGCAGGCGCTGCCCGGTCCCACCGCCCAGGTCGCCCACCAACGCCTCCAGCCGGCCGAGGGGGGCCATACGGCGGTCCAGCACACGGCTGCTCCACCAGCCCACCACCAGGGCGGAGAGCAGGCTGATGGCCGCCAGCGCCAGGGACAGCGGACGCAGGGTGGCCAGGATCTCGCGCACCGGGCGCGCCCCCACGAGCTGCCAGGGCTCGGCGTGCAGGACGCAGACCCGCTGCAGCGGGCCGCTCCCGCTGCGGAGCGCGCAGCCCTCGACCTCGGTCCACTCGCCGAGACGATCCTGCCCCAGGCCACCGAGGCGGGTCGACCCGCGCCAGACCTCCAGCTCGTGTTCGAAGGATGACTGTTCGCGCAGCTCGTCGTCGACGAGGTCGCCGAGGGCGGCCTCTCCCTCGGCCCGGTGATCGTCCAGCTCCGTGGCCAGCACCTGGAGCTGGGCGAGGTTCTCGGCGTCGTCCCGGCGCACCGCGATGCCTGCCGCGACACCACCGGCCACGAGGTCGATGCAGACGACGAGCACCCCGATGGCGACAAGGTGATCGCGCCGGACCAGCACCGCGAGGCTGTGGCTGCTCACGGCGCCGCCCGCAGCGCGAGGCCCAGCCCGCGCACTGTGGTCAGCGGCGCCGCGGTGCTTCCGCCGAGCTTGCGGCGGAGGCGGGAGACCAGCACGTCGAGGCTGGCCCGGGCCCCGGGGGTGGCTTCGCCCCACGCGCACTCCAGCAGCTCGGAGTAGGGCACGACCCGGCCCGACGCAGCCGCCAGCACGGTCAGGATCTCCCACTCGCGGGGCGTCACCGGCACCTCGACGCCAGCGACCAGGGCCTGGCGGCGGTCGAAGCGAAGCGCGACCTTGCCCAGCTCGACCATCGGGGGTGCCTGCAGCCCCCGTCGCCTGCCCAACGCGCGCACCCGCGCGAGCAGCTCCCGCGTGGCAAAGGGCTTTGCGAGGTAGTCGTCAGCGCCTGCCTCCAGCCCGTCCACGCGTGCATCGACCGCCCCGCGCGCGCTCAGGATGAGCACCGCCTCGTCGCGTCCGGCACGCCGCCACTGCCGGCAGAGATCGAGCCCCGACCCATCCCCGAGCATCACGTCGAGCACGACCACGCCGAAGCCGCGCCCCCGCATGAGGGCGCGGGCCGCTTCCGCCGACGCGGCACGGCTCACCTGGTGGCCGTCGCCACGCAGCGCCTGCGTGAGCAGGTCGAGCAGCTCCGGGTCGTCGTCGACGATGAGCACGTCCATGCAGCTCGCGCTAACTGGCGGAGCACGCGGCCGTCCCACCTCCTCGCCCACCGATCGGGTCGGGTACCCGAGGCTGACCATGCACCGCTCGTCCCCCTCCTCCTGGCTGCGCCGCGCCGTGCTGTCGCTGACCGGGATGCTCACGACCGGCTGCCCTGCCGACCCAACGCCAGTCGACGACAGCCCCGCAGCGCGGATCCGTACCGTCGCTGGCCCCGTCAGGCTGCCCGAGGGCGGCGCCTGGTCCACGGCGTCGGTCGAGAGCACCCTGACCCGGACCCGTCGCCAGCGCAGCGGACGCAACCTGCCCGGCGAGCAGATCCTGTGGCCACTCACGCACGATCTCGTGCTGGGCGAGGGAGACGGGGCCCGCCGCGTCCGCCTCGGGGAGATCACCTTGGATGACAGCACCCCGGAGGAGGAGCGCCAGGCGAGCGCCGCAGCGCCGTGGACGCTGTCGGTGGCCCCCGATGGCGCCGGACTCGCGGTCGGGGCGGCCGACGCCGACGCCCTGTCCTACATCGCCCTGGGCCCGATCCCAGTGTCCTGCCCTGCCCTGCGGGTAGCCCGCGGCCCGGACGGCAGCCCCCAGCTCTCCGGGCTTCCCGGGGCGCGAGACCTCGCCCTCGCCCACCTTGACCCCACCCGGCTGGCAGCACTGCACCCGGGGTCCCCGGGCTCCGACACGCTCTGGCAGAGCTTTTCGCTCGCACTCACCCTCCCCGACGATCTGGAGCTGCAACAGGCCCTCGTCGGCTCGCTGCGCGGCGGCCAGCCCCGCCTGGGCTTCACCGAGGGCCGCGAAGAGGTGCGCGCCTACCAGGACCTGGTGGCCCGCCGGCCCGATCTCGCCGCGGCCCTCCGGCCGGCCCTCGCCCCCGAACAGGCGTGGACCACCGCCGCCGACAACGCCGTGGTCGCCCTGGAGCGGACGGAAGACCCGGCCCTGGAGTCCCTGCTCGCCGACCTCGTCACCGTGCCCTTCCCCAGCTCGTCGCCGCCGGGAACCCAACAGGAGGGCAACTTCCACCGCCACGCCGTCACGGCCCTGAGCCGCCTCGTCACACGACAGGGGACCGCACGACCGGCCACGGCCAGGGTCCTCGTCCAGCTCGCCCGGGGCGACGATGGCTACGACACGGTCATGGTCCTTCCCGCACTCCTCGCCATCGCAGACGCCGACGCCCTGGCCGCCGTGCAGGCCGTCGCCGCCTCCTCGACCGTGGACGCGCAGGTGACGTGGCCAGCGGACTTTGACGCCTTCCTCGCCGCGACGACCGGCGGGCCCTACGACACCGCCCGGGCGGCTTCACTCGCCCAGGCTGGACTCGACGCGCATGGGGGCTGACGGCCGCCATCCGGCACCGGTGAGCGCCTCCCGTACGCACGCCCGAGTACGGACAATCGTTGCCGATTGTCTCGTGAGCGGGCCACAAGCACACGAATCGGGCCGCGGCGCCATATCCTCGGGCCATGACACGCCTCATCCCCTTCGGCCTGCTCGCCCTCCTCGCCACCTCGACGGTCGCTCGCGCCGACGACATCACGGCCGACGCCGGCGGCCCCTACTCGGTCGACGCCGAGTCGACCGTGATGGTCGACGCCAGCGGCACGACCTACGACAGCGGTGACTGCTCCGCCCCGGAGTACCGCTGGAACCTGGACGGAAGCGGCGGCTACGACACCTCCTGGAGCAGCGACCCGACCGCCACCTTCGACGCGGCCGGCTACGACGGTCCCGACTCCGTGACGGTCACTGTGCAGGCACGGTCGGACTGTGAGGGAGACACAAAGACGGACTCCGACTCGGCGACCGTCACCATCAACAACGTCCCGCCGGTGATGACGGCCATCGATGGACCGGCGTCGGCCTGGGTAGACGAGCTGACGAGCTGGACCGTCAGCTACACCGATGTCGAAGCCGCCGACACGCACACGGTGAGCTGGGACTGGGGCGACGGCGCGACCGGCGCGGGGGCCGCCGCCGACCACGCCTGGGCGACCGCGGGGACCTACACCGTCACCGTCACCGTCACCGACGACGACGGCGGCAGCGACAGCGCCTCCGCTGACATCAACGTCGAGGATCTCCCCGTCGGAGACACCGGCGGTGACACCGGCGGCGACACCGGCACCGCCGACACGGGTACCACGGGAGACACCGGTGGCGACACCGGCGCCGCAGACACCGGCTCCACAGGCGGCGGCGGCGGCACCGACACCGGCACCACAGGCGGCGGCGGCACCGACACCGGCACCACAGGCGGCG
>CAZRFD010000083.1:13404-30984 GCA_964599085.1 uncultured Enterobacterales bacterium
CGGCACCACAGGCGGCGGCGGCGGGACCGACACCGGCACCACAGGCGGCGGCGGCGGGACCGACACCGGCACCACAGGCGGCGGCGGCGGGACCGACACCGGCACCACCGGCGGCGGCGGCGGGGCCGACACCGGAACCACCGGCGGCAGCACCGACACCGGGACCAGCGGCGGCGGCGGCGGCACCGACACCGGGACCACCGGCGGCGGCAGCACCGACACCGGCACAACTGGCGGCGGCGGGACGACCGACGGCGGGTCGACGACCCCCGACGGCGGGTCGCCGGACGGCGGCGCCCCCGACGGTGGCACGACCGACGGTGGCGCGACCGACGGCGGGTCGCCGGACGGCGGCGCGAACACCGGTGACGGAGGCAAGGCCGACGGTGGCGCCACGGGCGGGGACGACACCGGTGCCAGCGGCAGCGGCACCAACTCCCGGGACCCGGGCGACAGCGGCACCGCGGACGTCACCGCCGACGGCACCGTGGACGCCGAGTGGGCGATCCAGGGCGACGGCTGCTCGTGCAGCGCGACCGGGGCCCCGACCGACCGGCGCTTCCTGGCCCTGCTGCCCATCCTCGGGCTGGTCTTCGGGCGGCGGCGGCGACGCTGACACGACAGCCCACGCCCGTGGTAGACCGGGGACTCCCCACACCCGGAGTCCCCCGTGGCAGACCGCATCGAACCGTCTGATCTCATCGTCAAGTCCAAGATCCGCACGCTCTTTCAGGAAGCGGACATGCGGGTCAGCGATGAAGTCTGGAACGAGCTGGGGCACCGCGTCACCCGTGCCGTCAAGGAGTCCATCCGCCGCGCCCAGGCCAACGGTCGCAAGACCGTCCGGAGCAGCGACTTCTGAGTCAACGCGAGCCGAAGGTCTCCATGGACACGCCGCCGGCACCGACCGGGCCCGGTCGGTCCGTGTCCGTCCAGGTGCTCGGCCTCCCCGAGCTGTCCGCCCTCGGTGAGCGACGGCAGCTCTGGGTCGAGCGCCTCGACCGCCTGGGGGCGACGGGATCCGGCGCGCCGATCGGCCTGCGGCTGGCCCGAGCCTGCGCCACAGGAGCCCCCGACAGCCGAGTCAACCGGGCCCGGCACCTCGCAGCGCGCCTGCTGGTGGCCGCCGGCACCATCGGCGCGGTCCCCGCCTCGGTCGCCGCCGCGCTCCTTGCCGGTCGCTTCGCTGGCGCTGACGCGATCGTCAGCGTCGGCTTCGCGACGCTGCTGTTCACCCCGCTCTCGGCGCTCGGCGTCGCCTGGCTCGTCGACGTACAGCCCGCCCCCCGCCTCGGAGTCGACCTCGCGGCCATCGCGCCCGACGCAGCCGCCTGGCCACCCTCGCTGCAGGCCCTCGCTCTGCACCCCTTTGCGTGGCGCCGCAGCGGCGGCCTGTTGGTCGCGACGAGCCCCGCAGCCTCCCTGCTCTCGCAGGTCCGTGCGCGGCTCCAGGCGCGCCGCGAGACGACACAGGACGCCCTCGACGAGGTGGCCGCGGGGCGCGAGATGCTGACCACGCTCGCCCGGGCGGCCGAGCCTCGCGCTGCGCAGGCCCGCGACGCGCTCGACCTGCGCAGGAAGCACCTCCGAGAGCACGCCGGCCACCTCGATCGGCTCACCGCGCGCATCGATCGACTGCTGCTGCTCTTGAAGAGCCCCGAGCAGCTCGTGCACCGCGGTGACGCTGGCGTCCCGGCGCTGCTCGCGGAGGTCCAGCAGGTGCTGTCCGCCACCCTCCTGGTGTCGGCTTCCTGACCCCGGGCACGGGGCTATGCTCCCCGCCCCGGCACCCCTGAATCACAGGACATCCTGCCCCTGCTCCCGGGAGGACGCACCCATGCACACCGAGCTGCGCAGCGTCGACGAGCTCCGCGCCCACGCCGCCCGCCACGGCGATCTGCGTGGCGTGGTGGCCCACGGCCTCGACCTGCGAGGCGTGGACGCGCTGCTGGCGACGGTCTCCTCCGCCGGCTCGGTGTACCTGGGCTGTGCGCTGCTGCCCGCCGGCCGCCGCCACATCGACGCGACCGGGGGGGCCATCTTCCCCGACCTGCCCTACCTGCCCTACCGCCCCTACCGCCCCCACCTCTACACCGTCGACGAGCTGATGGAGGGCTACCGCGCCGGTGAAGACCACAGCCGGGCAGAGACCACCGACGGCAGGATCTGGCAGTGGTACCGGACCCGGCGCGAAGAGCGGGGTGCGCGCGTCCCCCTGGTCGAAGCCGTGGCCCAACGCCTACACGACCACGCCATGGACAACGCCCTCGCCGACCTCCTCGAAGACGACCCCGCGCGGCCGGGGAGCCCCCGCCGCGTGGTCGCCATCATGGGCGGCCACGCCCTGGCCCGCACCGACGCCGCCTACCGGGAGGTCGTGACCCTGGGCCGCCTGCTGGCACAGGCCGATCTGCTGGTCGCCACCGGCGGCGGCCCGGGCGCGATGGAAGCCGCCCATCTCGGCGCCTGGCTGCGCGACGAGGACGACTCCGCCATCGACCATGCGCTGGCCCTCCTCGCGCCCGCCCCGACCTTCCGCGACCCGGGCTGGATCGACACCGCGGACGCCGTGCGCCAGCGCTTCCCCGCGGGCCGCCGGGTCGACAGCCTGGCCATCCCCACCTGGTTCTACGGCCACGAACCGACCAACCTCTTTGCCGGCCAGGTCGCCAAGTACTTCAGCAACAGCCTCCGCGAAGACGGCCTGCTGGCCATCGCCACCAGCGGCGTGGTGTACGCCCCGGGCAGCGCCGGCACGGTGCAGGAGGTGTTCATGGACGCCGCCCAGAACCACTACGGGACCTTCCGCCTCGTCTCCCCCATGGTCTTCCTCGGCGCCGCGTACTGGACAGCGGAGCGCCCGGTCCGCGCCCTCATCGAGCGCCTGGCGGCAGGCCGACAGTACGCCGAGCTGCTCGCCTTCGTCGACACGCCTCAGCAGGCGGTCGACTTCCTGCTCGCACACCCTCCTGTGGTCTTCCGCTAGCAGTGTTCGGGATGATCAGCACGACCGCAACACACTAGCGGTGTTCGGGTTCGCTCTCCTGTGACAGCGCGCGGGCCAGCCAGGCCCGGGCCGTCCGCCAGTCCCGCTTCACCGTCATCGGCGCCACACCCAAGGCTTCGGCGGTCTCGTCGATGGACAGGCCGCCGAAGTACCGACACTCGACCACCTTGCGCGCCCGCACGCTCTGCTCTTCGAGGCGCTGCAGCGCCCGGTCGAGCGCCAGGATGTCCAGGGTCCGTGGCGCCGCCCCCGGCTCTCCCACCGCCTCCAGCGACACGATCACCGTGTCTCCCCCGCGCTTCAGACGGCGCCGGGCCCGGGCCTGGTCCACCAGCACCCGCCGCATGGCCATGGACGCGACCGCGAAGAAGTGGGCCCGTCCCTGCCACTGCACGCGCTGCTGGTCCACCAGCGACAGCCACGCTTCGTGCACCAGCGCGGTCGTCTGCAGCGGCTGGCTGGCGGACTCCCGGCGCAGCCGACCGCGGGCGATCCGCTTCAGCTCGGCGTAGACCAGGGGCGCCAGGGCTTCCTGCACGCCGGACCGCCCGGCCGACAGCGCGACCAGCAGCTCCGTGACCTCTCCGCGAGTTGCGACCATGCACCGACTATACTGGCCGAGACACCGCCCTGGAGTGGCCTTGCCCGAGGCACCGTGGCAACGCATCGCCGACGTCTTCGACGCGGTCGTGGATCTCCCCGCGGAAGCGCGCGCCGACGCGCTGGCGCAGCTCTGTGGCGACGACCGATCGCTCCTCGACGAAGTCACCGAACTGTTGGCCGCCGATGAGGGCGCGCCGGGGCTGCTGGAGACCCCCGCGGCGCTCGCAGCACCGACGGCCCCGCCACAGCAGATCGGACCATGGACCGTGCTGGACCTGCTCGGTGAAGGCGGCATGGGCAGCGTGTACCGGGTCGTCCGCCGCGACGGCAGCTTCGAACAGACCGCTGCCCTCAAGCTGCTGCGCCCCGAGCTTGCGGGGCCCGGATTCGCCGCCCGCTTCCACTCCGAGCGCCGGATCCTGGCGTCCCTGACCGACCCCGCCATCGCTCGCCTCATCGACGGCGGCAGCGACGCCGCCGGCACGCCCTACCTGGTCCTGGAGCTGGTCGAGGGCGGAGCGCCCATCGACCGCTACTGCGACGAGCGGGCGCTGCCGGTCGAAGCGCGCATCGACCTG
Source organism: uncultured Enterobacterales bacterium (assembly GCA_964599085.1). Taxonomy (GTDB): domain Bacteria; phylum Myxococcota_A; class UBA796; order UBA796; family UBA2385; genus J125. Next base: position 17,593 of record CAZRFD010000083.1, read on the forward strand.
GTGCTCCAGGTCTGCGACGCCGTCGCCAGCGCACACGCCCGCCTCGTCGTCCACCGCGACCTGAAGCCGGCCAACATCCTGGTGGGCCGCGACGGCCGGCCGAAGCTGCTCGACTTCGGCGTTGCCAAGGTGCTCGACCCCTCCCGGACTGGCCTGGCGACCCTCGAGACCCGCGCCGGGCCGGCACCGCTCACGCTGGCCTGCGCAGCCCCGGAGCAGCTCCGCGGCACCCCCGTCACGACCGCCTGCGACGTGTACGGGCTCGGTGTGCTGCTCTACGGCCTGCTGTCGGGCCAGCCCCCGCACGACCTGCGGGGGCTCGGCCTGGCGGAGATCACCGCACGCATCTGCGATCGGGCTCCGCCGCCACCGAGCAGTGTCACCGTGGACCCTGGCCGGGGACGGCGGCTGCGCGGCGACCTCGACGCCATCGTGCTCAAGGCCCTGCGCAAGGACCCGGCCGACCGCTACCCCAGCGTCGACGCCCTGGCCGACGACCTTCGTCGCCACCTGGAAGGCCGCCCGGTCCACGCCCGGACTGGCAACCGGCGCTACCGCCTGCGCAAGTTCGTGCAGCGGAACCGGGCAGGCGTGATCGCTGGAACGGTGGCGGTCCTGGTCCTCCTCCTGGGGGCCGGGAGCACGGCATGGCAGGCGCGCCGCGCCTTGATCGAGCGGGACCGCGCCGTGCTGCAGGAGCGGCGGGCCCAGCGCACCGCCGCCCTGATCGAGGCCCTCTTCGCCCAGGCCGATCCGGCCCTCAGCCCCGGCGGCGAGGGGCTGTCGGCGCGCGCGCTGGTGGACCGTGGCGAGCGACAGGTGATCGACGGCCTGGCAGAGGAACCCGAGGTGCAGGCCGATCTGCTCGACGTCCTCGGCCGGGTCCAGGCGTCGCTGGGTGCCTGGGGCCGGGCCGTGACGCTGCACCAGCGGGCTCTGACCCTGCGTCAGAGCCTCGCCACCGACCCCACGAAGCCCGACGCGGCCACGGCCCGAACGCTGTTCGATCTGGGGCAGGCCGCGCGGCTCGGCTGGCAGCCGACCCTCGCCGAGGACTCGCTGCAGGCGGCTCTGGACCAGCGCCGACTCGTGTTCGGGCCCGACGACCCGCTGACGCTGGAGGCCGAAGCCGCGCTGGCGCTGGCGCTGTCCGACGAGCGCGGCGGCCGCACCCAGGCCACGCCGGCGCGGGCGTCCTTCCAGCACGTCCTCGCGGCCAGCGACGACCCTGACCTGCGCGCCACCTGTTGGTTCGGCCTTGCCTCCCTCGACCGCTCCGAGGGGCACCCTGAGCGCGCGGTGGACAGCTTCCAGAAGGCCGCCGACGCCTGGGAAGGCCTGGCTCAGCCCCTGCGGCAGGCCGAGGCACTCGAGGGGGTCTCGGTGTCGCTCAGCGAGGCGGGCCACCACGACGACCGCCAGCAGGCGGTCACAGAGCAGGCGCTGGCCATCAAGGAGGGCGTGCTCGGGCCCGACCACCCGCTGCTGGTGGACAGCATCATCAACCTCGGCGCCGCCGCCCACTACCGGGGTGAGTACGGCACGGCCGTCGAGCACTACGAGCGGGCGCTGGCGATCACGCGCGCCAACAACCCCGACCCCGCCCCCACGGCGATCATCCTGTCCAACATCGGTGTCGCCCGGCTCTACGCCGGTCAGCTCGATCTGGCCCGAGCAGCGCTGGAGCAGGCCTACGCCATCCGCATCGAAGCCGACGGACCCGACGCCTGGTCGACCGCCGGCGTCAGCCGCAACCTCGCCCACGTCCTGCTGCGCCAGGGAGAAGCCGTCGCCGCTGAGCGGCTGATCCGCCAGGCCCTGGCCGCCGCGCCCGCGGAGCAGCGCCCGCACCCTGTGGTCGGGAACGACCTTGCTCTGCAGGGAGCCATCCTGCTGGCAGAGGGCCGCGACGACGACGCAGAGGACGCGCTGACCCAAGCCCTGACCGAGCTGGACGACGCCGGTGCAGGCGACACCGTCGCCGCCGCAGCTCCCCTGCTCACCCTCTCCGAGCTGCGCCTCCGCCAGGGGCGCGCCGACGACGCGCGCGAGCTGGCGGTGCGCGGACTGCGCCTGCGACAGGCGGCCTTCGGTGAGACGCACTGGATGACCTGGGAGGCCCGCAGCGTCCTCGGCGCGGCCCTGGTCGCCGACGGAGACGGGCAGGCGGGCGGCGCCCTGCTCCGCGACAGCCTGGCGACCCTGCAGGCGCGGCTCGGCGGCGCGCACTTCGCGGTCGTCGCAGCCCGTCGGCGCCTCGATGGTCCAGGATCGGGCTGAACGACGCGTAAGCGGGCAACCACCCCCAGGTCGTCATGCGCGTCCCTCCCCGCACCCTCCTCCTGGCACTCTCACTCTCCGCCTGCAGCGGGGACGCCAAGGACACCGGCGCCGGACCCGGCACCACCGACGGCGGGTCCGACGGCGGCACGGACGGCGGCACGGACGGCGGCACGGACGGCGGCACGGACGGCGGCAGCACCACCACCGCGGACAGCATCACCGACGTGCTGGGCGACTGCGGCGGCTACCAGCGCCAGCCCGATGAATACCCCAACCAGCTCGCCCAGGGCGCCGAGCTGCAGCGCTACACGCTCACCGACCCCGACGCCCTGTGCAACGACGGCACACCCGCGGTGCTGTATGTGCGCGGCTACACCGACGACGCCCTGGCTGACGTGTGGTCCATCCACCTCCAGGGCGGTGCGTCCTGCTACGGCTACGCGAGCTGTGCCGTCCGCTGGTGCGGACTGGACTACTACGACTCCTCGAAGATGTCGTCGAAGGATCTGCCGCTCAACGTCGCCGGCTTCGGCATCTTCGACGCCAACGACTCCAACCTGCTGGCCGGCGCCAACCAGGTCTTCTTCTACTACTGCTCGTCGGACGTGTGGATGAGCCAGGGGGTCGCCACCTACCACGTGGACGATGTCGACGTGGAGGGCGTAGACATCAGCAAGCTGCCGATCGAGCTGGCCGACTACAGCATCTACCGCCGGGGTCACACCATCCTGGCCGCCGGCCTCGACGAGCTGATGGACGGGCTGACCGCGGACGGCGGCGAGACCCTGCCGCCGCTGTCCGGCGCCAGCAAGGTCGTGTTCAGCGGAACCTCTGCCGGGAGCTGGGGCGCCCGGGTCAACGCCGACTACCTCAGCGGGCGCCTCGCAGCCAACGGAACCGACACCATCGCCATCTTCGACGCCGCCAACACGCCACCACCGGATCTGTTCTCCGCCGATGTCGAGGCCACCATGCTGGCCGGAACGCAGAGCTGGGCTTCCGGCATCGCGGCCGCCGAAGACGTGCTCCCCTTCCGGGATGAGAGCTGTCTTACGTTGCTAGGTGACAACGAGGAGTGGCGCTGCATGGACGCAACCTACGTCGCGCTGAACCACGTCACGACGCCCTTCTTCATGCGTCAGGACCTGACCGACATGGAGGGGGCCGGCGTCGCCGATGGCGTGACCGACGACGAAGCCGAACAAGCCGTCGCCGCCATGCTGCTCTCCCTCGCCGACCTGCCCTCCACCGCCGTCGAGGGCGGCGCCATCACCGTCGTCCCCGGCGCCTACGGTCCCAACTGCGGCCAGCACGTCGCCCTGGAGTCGAGCTGGTGGACGACCGGCACCGTGGCCGACGCCGACGGGGTGGACTGGAGCTTCCAGGACGCCGCCGTGGCCTGGGCCGCCGGCAACGCCATCCAGATCGTCGACGACCCCGTGCCCGGCACCGCCAACGGCCCGCGCTCCACCTGCGGCGAGACCGACCCGGAGCACTGAGCCCACGCCGCGCCGACCTCCAGCCGGCATGGAGACCGCCCGCATGACCGCCTCCCTCCTCCTCACCGTGCTCGCCTGCGGGGGCTCCTACAACGCTCAGCCCGACAGCGGCAGCGCCGCGTCGGCGCCCTCCTGCACCTGGGAGACCGACGGCGAAGCCTGCCACCCCAGCACCCCCGCCGACCGCTACGACCTCGACGCCATCCGCGGCTACAGCCTCGATGACCTCGGCTGGCAGCCGGGCGAGACCTGGAGCGACGAGACCGGCAGCGTCATCACCGGCGACATCACCACGCCCTTTGCCGCGTTCGACGTGGCTGGCGACGCCGTCGACGTGGAGATGCGGTCGCGGGTAGCCCTGTACCTCCCCGCGGGCTGGCCGGAGGGGATCCCCGACGCAGCCGTCGGCAAGGGCATGGTCGTCGCCGCGCACTACGCCAGCGACGTCATCAGCGAGGTGCCGGCGAGCATCGCCCAGGTGACCGGCATCCCCGTGCTGTACCACGGCGAGTACACCGAGAACTGGACCCAGCTCGGCTACGACACCCGCAGCGCCCTGAACCAGGCATCCAACAGCCACCTGGCCACGGCCAATCCTTGCGAACCCGTCGACATCGTCCGCGGCAGCTACGAACACTTCATGGCCGGTGTGGACATGCGGGCCATGACCTTGCTCCAGCGCCTCGCCGAAGGCGGCGGCGGCAGCGTCGACCGCTTCGCCCTGCGGGGCTTCTCCAAGGAGGGCATGGCGGCCTGGCAGGTCCTGCTGGTCGACGACCGCGTCGTCGTGGGCAGTCCTGGCGGGCACCCCGAAGAAGACCAGCTCGTCGCCTACGACAACTGGGTGGACGCGGTGGGCTGCGACGGCGACTCCGCCGACCAGGCCGTCGCCGAGTACAAGGCAAAGGCGCTGGACTGGGCGCTGCACACCCCCGCCGGCGCCGCCGTCCTGAACAGCTACGACGTCGAGGTCAACAAGGAGCGCCTCCTCCCCCGGGTGCTGCTCATCGACGGCGACGTCCACCTGCCGGGCATGCACGACGGCGACAACTTCATGCTCGGCTCGGAGACCCCCTTCCTCGATGGCCTGGCCGGGATCGACTGGCGGTACGCGCGCAAGAGCGTCGTCGACGCAGATTCGCTGGAGGACGCGGGCGACACCGTCAGCACCACCGTCGTCCCCTTCCTGGTCGCCGAGCTGCTCATGCGCGACGATCCCGTCGACGACTACTACCCCAAGGTGCTCGATGCCCAGGCCCGCGTCGACGGCGGCCAGCTCACGGTGAGCATGCAGGCCAGCGCGCCCACGGCGTCGGGCTCCCTGCTGTGGTCGTGGAGCGACGACCGCATCTTCAACGACGAAGACCAGGCGGCCTGGGAAGAGGTGCCCATGACGCTGGCCGGCGACACCTGGACCGCCACCGTCGACCTCGCCGCCCTGGGCGTCCAGGACAAGGTCATCGGCTGGTACGCGCAGGCCAGCAACGTGCTGGCCGTCGGCGACGCGGAGTACACCCGCAAGGACGGCTCGCCCATCCACTTCCTGCAGCTCACCGCCGCCGCCGCCTGCGACATCGAGACCACCGACGACTGCGCGGACGCCGGCGGCTGATCTCCGGGGCCCTTCGCCTGGATACAGGGGCGGCCTGTCCCCGGCCTCCGGAAGCCCCCCATGAAGATCCGCGACATCATCCCCACCGCCCTCGGCGACCAGCCCGCACGGCTGCTCATCGTCAACGCCCGCGTTCTCGACGTGTTCACCGGCCGGATCGAGCGGACCCGCATCGCCGTCCACCGCAAGCGCATCGCTGGCATCGGCAACGACTACGACGACGCCGACGCCATCCTGGACGCCGAAGACCGCATCGTCCTGCCGGGCTTCATCGACGCCCACCTGCACATCGAGAGCTCGATGCTCGTGCCCCGGCAGTTCGCCCGGGCGGTGCTGTCCCGCGGCACGACGACGGTGATCGCCGACCCCCACGAGATCGCCAACGTGCTGGGCACCGAGGGTGTGCAGTACATGCTGCGCAGCACCGAGGGGATCCCGCTGGACGTCTACATCGGCGTGCCCTCGGCTGTTCCCGCCACCCGCTTCGAGACCTCGGGCGCCTACCTGGGCACCGACGACATGATCGACCTCGTCGACCGCAACCCCAAGCGGGTCATCACGCTGGGCGAGGTGATGAACTACCCCGCCGTGCTGGACCGCGACCGCGAGCTGCTCACCAAGATCGAGATCCTCCGGTCCCGGTACAAGAAGATCGACGGCCACGCCCCGGGGCTCACCGGAAAGCAGCTCAACGCCTACCTCTGCGCCTTCATCCGGAGCGACCACGAGTGCTCCACTCCACAGGAAGCACTCGAGAAGGTCGCCAAGGGCATGCACGTCTTCATCCGCGAGGGCAGCGCCGCCCGCAACCTCGACGCGCTGATCACCGCCGTCGATGAACGCAACCACGGCAGCTTCTCCTTCTGCACGGACGACCGCGACCCGCTCGAGATCCTGGGCGAGGGTCACATCGACCACCTCGTCCGCCGGGCCATCGGTCACGGCCTCGACCCGGTGCTGGCGGTCCGGATGGCGACCCTGAACCCCGCCCGCTACTTCGGCCTGCGGAGCATGGGCGCGGTGGCCCCCGGCTACAAGGCCGACCTCGTCTTCGTCGACGACCTGCGGTCGCTGTCGATCCACACGGTCGTCAAGAACGGCGACGTGGTCGTCTCTGACGGCAAGCTCGTCGATCCGGTGGAGGGGGACTTCAACGACCTCCCCGACGTCCTCGGCCACTTCGACACGCCGTCGGTCTGCATCGACGATCTCCGCCTGCCCGCCCGGCCGGGCCAGCAGGTGCGGGTGATCCGGGTCCAGGATCGCAGCCTGCTGACCGACCAGGAGTGGCTCACGCCCCGTGTTGTCGACGGCATGGCCGTCGCAGACCCGGACCGGGACGTCGCAAAGCTCGCCGTCATCGATCGACACACGGGCACCCACATGAGCGTGGGCTTCGTCGGCAACCTGGGGATCCGCCGCGGGGCGGTGGCCACGAGTGTGGGGCACGACGCCCACAACGCCGCGGTCGCCGGCATGGACGACGCCGACATGCTGCTGGCGCTGCAGACCATCGCCGAGACGCGCGGCGGCCTCGCCGTCGTCTGCGACGGCCACGTCCTCGCAAGCCTGCCCCTGCCGGTGGCGGGGCTGATGTCCAACGCCCGCCTCGACCGCGTCGTCGACGACCTCCGCGCCATCCGCGCAGCCCTTCGGTCCCTCGGCACCGACCGCGAGGTGCTCATGACCCTGAGCTTCGTCCAGCTCGCCGTGATCCCGACGCTGCGCATGACCGACCGGGGGCTGGTCGACGTGCTGGCCCAGCGCTTCGTCGACCTGTGGGGCACTCCCGACGCCTCCGACTGACCCACCGCAGATGCCCACTCCGAAGCACAGGAGCCCCCCATGTCCACGCCCACCCGCGTCGCCCTCGTCACCGGCGGCAGCCGCGGCATCGGCGCCGCCATCGTGCGCGCGCTGGCCACCGACGGCTATGACGTCGCCTTCAACCACGTTGGCGACGCCACCCACGCCGCCGACGTCACCGCAGAGGTCGCCGCCCTGGGCCGCCGCGTCCGCAGCTTCGAGTGCGACGTGGCCAACAGCGCCGCCGTCGACGACATGGTTCGCGCCGTCGAAGAAGTATTCGGCCTCGTACACACGCTGGTGTGCAACGCCGGCATCACCCGCGACGGGGTGTCCTGGAAGATGACCGACGCCCAGTGGAACGACGTGATCTCGGTCAACCTCTCCGGCGTCTTCCACTTCAACCGGGCGGTCGCGCGCAGCTTCCGGGCGCGCGGGGGCGGCCCCGGCCACATCGTCAACATCGCGTCCATCAACGGCCTGCGGGGCAAGTTCGGCCAGGTCAACTACTCTGCCAGCAAGGGCGGCATCATCGCCCTGACCAAGGCCATGGCCCGCGAGCTGGGGCGCTTCGGCGTCACCGTCAACGCGGTGGCCCCGGGCATGGTCATGACCGCCATGGCCGAACAGCTCCCAGAGTCGGTGTTGGCGACGGCCCGGGCCGAGACCGTGCTCGGTCGCCTGGCGCGCCCCGAAGACATCGCCGACGCGGTGGCCTTCCTGTGCTCCGCCCGCGCCCGCCACATCACCGGCCAGTGCCTGCAGGTCGATGGCGGGCAGTATATCTAGCGGTGTTCGACAGCAAAACGAACGCCGTAAGGATCAGTCCCCACCGTCTCCATCGACCAGCGCGCGGAGCCGCGCCAGGTAGGCGGCGGCGTCGGCGGTCGCCTGCTCCAGGTTCTCCAGGGCGGCGGCAAGCTCGGCGCCCACCCCCGCGGGCGCACGGGGCTGAGGGACGGCCAGGCCAGCGGCGTGGTGGCCGATGGTGAAGCACTCCATGCTCAGCGTCGACAGGTAGCCGTTCAGATCGTGGACGACGCGCCGGATCACCGGGGCGAGCGCCGCGCGTTCCGCCGCCGACAGCGCGTCCACGGTCTGCGCCAGCCGCGCCAGGCGCGCGGCCTCCATGTCAGCAGGCGGCGGCGTCATCGTGTCCTCCCGGCCCGCAGGCCCGGTGGCGCGTTGCGGGCCGCCTCCAGCCCACCCAGCGCGTCGATGAGCCGCTGCGGCCGCAGCGGCTTCTCCAGCACCGAGAAGCGCCGGGAGCGGATCAACTTTCGCCCCTTGGCATCGACCGCCCCGCCGGTCATCACGATGCAGCGCTGTTCGAGGTGGGGGTGACCATCGACGGTCTCCAGCAGGAAGTCGGCGCCGTGGCCGTCGGGCAGCGACAGATCACACAGCAAGGCGCAGAGGTCGGCGTCCTGCGTCAGCCGAGCCCGCGCCTCGGCCAGCGTCGCGGCCGCAAGCGGTTCGTAGCCAGCGGTCCTGAGCACCCGGCAGACGGCGGCGGCGGTCGGCTCGTGGTCTTCCACGACGAGGACGCGCGCGCTCTGCTCGTCCGTGATCTCACCAGGTCCCCCCGCTGTCGCACCCACTGCGTCACCGACGCTCCGCAGCAGCTCGGCCGGAGCCACCGGCTTCCACAGGATGGGGAGGTCGTCGAGGCCCTTGCGATCGAGGCTCTCGTCGACGTAGCCCGTCGTCAGCACGACGCGGGTTCGCGGCAGGGCGTGAGCAGCGTAGGCGGCGACCTCGAAGCCCGATGAGCCCGGCATGACGAGGTCGGAGACGATGACGCGCAGCTCGGGTCCCAGCTCGTCGATGAGGCGGATCGCCTGGTCGCCGTCGGCCGCCTGTCGCACGCGGTAGCCAGCGGCTTCGAGCGTCTTGGCGGCCACCCGACGCAGGGCGTCGTCATCTTCGGCCAGGAGCACCAGCTCGCCGCCGCCGTAGCGCTCGACGCGGGGGAAGCCCGAGGCGGTGGTCTCGGCGCCGTCGTGCACGGGCAGGTGAATGGTGAACGTGGTCCCCTCCCCCGGTGCGCTCTGCACGGCGATGTTGCCGCCACAGTCCTGGACGATGCCAAAGCAGGTCGACAGCCCGAGCCCCGTTCCGCGCCCCCGCGGCTTGCTGGTGAAGAAGGGCTCGAAGATGCGCTCCCGCGTGGCGTCGTCCATGCCGATGCCGGTGTCGGTGACGGCCAGGACAGCCTGTGCGGGCTGTCCGGGCTCTGCCACCCGGGACAGGTGGATCCGCAGCGCTCCGCCGTCGGGCATGGCGTCGCGGGCGTTTACCGCGAGGTTCAGCAGCACCTGGTCGAACTGCACCGGGTCGATGCGCACCACCGCGGGCTCCGCCGGGAGCTGGATGTCAAGTGCCACCTGTTCGGTGAGGCTCTGGGCGAGGAGGGGCCGGAGCTGGGCCAGCCGGGCGTTGAGGCTGGTCGGCACCTTGGCCAGCGGCTGCCGGCGCGAGAAGGTCAGGAGCTGCCGCGTCAGCCCGACCGCCCGCTCGGCGGCCTTGATCACCTCGTCGATGTCGTCCCGCCGCAGGTCCCCCTCGGGCAGGCCGTCCCTGGCGAAGCCCGCGAAGGCCAGGATGGCCCCGATGATGTTGCCGAAGTCGTGGGCGATGCCGCCAGCGAGCTGGCCGACCGCTTCCATCTTCTGGGCCTGGCGCAGCCGCTCCTCCAGCGCCACCTGGTCGTCGATGCCCAGCACCACGCCGCGGACGGAGCGCCCCTGATCCTGCTGGGAGACGTAGCCGAGCCGCCACCGCCACACACCGCCGAGCTGCATCCGGAAGCGCACGGACACGCGCGGCTCGGTGTGCTCCATGATCCGTCGCAGCTCTTGCCTGACGTCCGCCCGGTCGTCGGGGTGCAGCAACTCGAACCAGGCATCCAGCGGAATCGGGAAGGTCGTCCCGGTCACCCCGCTGAGCCCCGCCATGTCACCGACCACCCAGCTCCCCTCAGCCTGATCTGGCCGGATCTCGAAGATGATGAGCGGCAGCCCCTCGACCGCCTGCTCCACGCGGGAGAGCTGATCGCTGGCCGCCGAGCGACGGACCTGCTCCAGCGCCTGGCTGCGGTGGCGGCTCAGCTCGGTGAGGGCCCGCAGCTTGCAGGCCACCTCGAGCCAGTCGACCGGCTTGGTGAGGAAGTCGATGGCGCCCGCCGACAGCGCCCGCCAGCGGGTCGCACGGTCTTCGTCCGCCGTGACCACCACGACGGGCAGGGTCTGCAGGCGCCCGCGCTCCCGCAGCGTGCGGAGCACCGTGATGCCGTCGACCTCGGGCATCATCAGGTCGAGCAGGACGAGGTCCACCCGCTCGCGCTCGATGATGGAGAGGGCTTCGCTGCCGCCGCTGGCGCCGATGGCTTCGAAGCCCTCGCTCTCCACCACCCCGCGGAGCAGCTTCCGGTTCCGTGCGTCGTCGTCCACCACCAGGACGCGCGCGGGGTCCTGTTTCATGCCTCACCCCCATCTTCAATCGGTAGGGTCATCCGAACGGCCGCTCCCTGTCCAGGGCTGGACTGGACCGCGACGGCCCCACCCGCCGCGCGTACCGCCGCCACCACCACCGCGAGGCCGAGCCCCCGGCCCAGGCCACGCGTGGAGTAGAAGGGCTCGAAGATGCGTTCCTGGTCGATGTCGGCGATCCCCTCGCCGGTGTCGAAGACCGTGATCGCCGCGAAGCGCCGGCCCGCCGGCTCCCAGTCCGCCGGGTGCCAGCGCCAGGCCTCCAGCGCGTCAGGAGCCAGCACGTGGGCCCACAGCTCCACCTCTCCTCTCCCGTCGGGCAGCGCCTCGGATGCGTTGCGGAGCAGCTCGATCACGGCGGTGCGCAGCAGCTCGGCGTCCCCGAGGGCGAAGGGCCCCAGGGACTCGGTGACCAGCACCAGGCTTGCGTCGTCGGCGTCGGCCACCCGGGAGTCCGTCGCGGCCTGCCGGCACAGCTCGCCGAGGTCGACGCGCCGTCGCTGCGGGCGCCACCCGCCGGCGTAGCGGCGAAGCAGGTCGACGTGGCGCCCGGCCGCGGCGATGGTGGCTTCGGCCTCGGCGAGGCTGTCCGAGAGGCGCGCCGGGTCGCCGGCGTCCAGGCGCGCCAGGCCGAGCTGGGCCACCAGGGTCCCCAGGCTGTTGCCGAAGGACTGGGCCACGCCCGCCGCCATGCGGTACAGGCTGGCTTCGTGGCGCGCGTCCGCCAGCCGCAGCTCCAGTTCTTCGCGCTCGGCGGCGGCCACACGACGCTCCCGCTCGGCCTGCGCCCGGTACAAGGCCACCTGCAGGGTGGCGTGCAGCTCGCGCTCGTCGAAGGGCTTGATCAGGTAGCCGGCGGGCTCCACCGCGGTGGCGGCGTCGAGGATGGCGCGATCGGACCAGGCCGACAGGAACACGACGGGCAGGTCGGCGTACAGGCGACGCAGGCGATCGGCGAGGTCGATGCCCGACAACCCCGGGCCGAGGTTGATGTCGGCGAGCACGAGTTCCGGACGACGCCGAGCCAGCGCCTGCAAGGCTTCTTCTGCGTCCGGGGCGGTCCCCAGCACCCGGTAGCCGAGCGTGGCCAGCCGATCGGCCAGCTCCATGCCGATCAGCGCTTCGTCTTCCACGATGTAGACGCTGGCGCCGGTCATGGACGCTCCGGGAGCGGGATCCGCACGACCACGCAGCAGCCCATGCTGCCGCCGAGGGTCACCTGCCCGCGGAGCTGACGGGTGAGCTGCCGAACCAGCGTCAGGCCGAAGCCATCGGCGTCCCCACCGGCCACAGCCCGCGGCAGACCGATGCCGTCGTCGTCCACCGTGACGCACAGCGCCCCGTCCTGGCGGCGGACCGACACCGAGATCGTGCCCACCCGGTCCGCGGGAAAGGCGTGCCGCAGGCTGTTGGTCAGCAGCTCGCAGACGATCATCCCCAGCGGCAGCGCCAGCTCGGCCGACAGCGTGGTGTCGTCGAGGTCCAGGCTGCACCGCGCCTGCCCCTGGAAGGAGTCCCGCAGGTCAGCGACCAGCTTGCGAAGGTAGCCGCCGAGACCCACGGCGGTCAGATCCGCCGACGCGTAGAGCTGCTGGTGGACGAGCGCCATGGCCCGGAGCCGCCGCTGGCAGTCGGCGAGGACATCAGCAGCGGCGGGGTCCGAGACCCGCCGGCTGCCGAAGTGCAGCACGCTCGACGCGAGCTGGAGGTTGTTCTTCACCCGGTGGTGCAGCTCAAGCAGCAGCGTCTCCTTCTCGCGCAGGGAGCGCTGCAGGCCCCCCTCCGAGCGCTTGAGGCGATCCACGTCGCAGTGGCTGCCCAGCATGCGCAGCGGCCGTCCGGTGGCGTCCCGATCCACCACCCGGCCCTCCCCCGAGACCCAGCGGTAGCGGCCATCGCGGCCCCGGAGCCGGAACTCCGCAGCGAAGCCGCCGCTGCGGCCCGACAGGTAGTCGTCGAAGGCCGAGAAGAAGGCGCCGCGATCGTCGGGGTGCATGCGGGCCCGGAAGGCTTCGACGCCCTCGGTCCGCAGCTCGCCGTCGGGGTAGCCCATCATCGCCGCGTGGCGGACGTCGTACCGGGCGACCATGGTCGACAGATCCAGCTCCCAGAGCCCCTGCCCCGACGCGTCCAGGGCGACTTCGAGGCGCTGTTCGAGCTCCGCCACCCGCGCCTCGAGCCGCGCCACCTTCGTCGGATCGTCCATCACGGCCGTCCCTCGGCGGGAGCGGGCACCGGCTCTCCGGCCGCCAGCGCCGCGACCGCCGCGATCAGGTCCCGGTAGGAGACGGGCTTGGCCAGGTAGGCGTCGCAGCCTGCCGCGAGGATCCGCTCCCCGTCCCCCCGCATGGCCATCGCGGTGACGGCCAGCACCGGGAGCGACCGGGTCGATGCCTGGGCCCGCAGGCGCCGCGTGGCCCCGAAGCCATCCAGCCCCGGCATGTGCATGTCCATCACGACGACGTCGGGGAGCCGGGCCGTGGCGAGGGCCACGGCGTCTTCTCCCGACACCGCCATCAGCACCTCGTGGCCCGCGGCTTCGAGGATCTCCCCCATGAGCTTGCGGTTGGCGTCGTTGTCTTCGACCAGCAGGATGCGACTCACGGGGTGTCACCTCTCCGCCCCGCCAGGCGCAGGGCCAGCGTGGACAGGTCCGGTCGCCCACGCCGCTTGTGGGCCAGGAGCCGCGTGATCCGGGCGC
>CAZRFD010000084.1:0-30955 GCA_964599085.1 uncultured Enterobacterales bacterium
TCGGCCTACGCCGTGGCCCTCGAGAAGGCCTACGAGCTCAACCTGTACAACGAGAACACCGCCATCGCGACGCGGCGCCTCGGCGAGATGCGCCCCGACGAGTACCCCGAGCTGGAAGAGGACGTGCTGGTGCCCCGGTACGTCTCCCGCGACGTGGTCACCCATGGCTTCGAGGAGACCCCCTGAGGGGGCGGAGGATCCGATGCGCACTCCTGTCATCCTGCTCGCACTGGGCCTGGCCCTCGGGCCCGCCACGCTGACCGCCTGCGGTCAGAAGAAGGGCCCCGAGGTTCCCGCAGACCCCTCGCTGATGAGCGCCAGCCAGATCTTCGAGAGCGCGGTGACCGTGCTCAAGACGCCGGCTCGCGACGGCTCCATCGACTACCAGGCGGCCTACGGGCTGTTCCTTCAGGCCGCCGAGAAGGACCCCGGCTACGCCAAGGCCTGGTACAACGCCGGCTGGACCGCCGAGCAGCTCGGCTTCGTCGACAAGGCTGCCGCGCACTACCAGGCGGCGGTCGACGCCGACGGCAACTACTCCAACGCCGTCGACAACCTCGGGCGCGTCCTCGCCGAGCTGGACCGTGGCGACGAAGCGGTCGGCCTCTACCAGCAGCAGGTCAACGCCAAGCCCGACGACCTCGCGCTCCGCAACAGCCTGCTCGACGCCCTGACCGCGGCGGGTCGCTACGACGAAGCCGAAGAGCAGGCCAAGGAGATCCTCCTGCGCGACCCCAAGAACGTGGGCGCGTACCGGAACCTCTCGCGGCTGTACTTCGCGCAGGGCCGCAACGCGATGAGCAAGCTGTGCAGCGAGAAGGCCAAGACGCTGGCCGAGGGCGACAGCGGCATCTACAACAACCTCGGCGTGACCTACCTCGTCATGGAAGACGAGCCGGCGGCCATCGCCGAGTTCAAGACGGCGATCAAGCTCGACCCCGACAACGTCGAAGCCAACCTCAACCTCGGGTGGGTCGCCCTGGACTCCGGCGACTACAGGCTGGCGCGGGAGTGCTTCGAGCGGGCTGTCGGCGCCGACCCCGGCAACGTCGACGGAAAGCTCGGCCTGGCCGTCGCGCTGCGGGGCACCAAGGACTACGACGCCGCGGCAAAGCTCTACGACGAGATCCTGGCCGCCCAGCCCGACAACCGCATGGCCTTCTTCAACGCCGCCACGCTGCACGAGAAGTACACCAAGGACTACAAGAAGGCGCTGAAGTACCTCGACGACTACATCAAGATCGCCAGCGGAAGCATCGGCCCCAACGACGAGGTCTACGCACGCAAGGACCGCGTCGAGGCGTCCCGCCAGGAAGAGCTGCGCAAGAAGGAAGAGGAAGAGCGCAAGCGGAAGGAAGAAGAGGAGCGCAAGCAGCGGCAGCTCCAGCAGCTCGAAGAGCTGAAGGGCAAGCTGGCGACGATGCAGGGCTACCTCGACAAGTACGGCGAGTGCGAGATGATGGTCGAGTCGGGCGCCGTCGAGATGGGCATGATGGTGGTCGAGCAGGCCGCCGTCGTGGTGGAAGCAGAAGAAGCCGACATGGCCGGCGACGTCATGACCTTCTTCGATCAGCTCCTCCCGCAGATCGAGGAGATCATCCCGATGTGCGCCGACGCTGGTGGCAGCGCCGGTGAAGCACCGACCGACGACGGCAGCGGTGCGCTCCCCGACGGCGACGAGGCCCCGGCCGATGACGCCGAGGCCCCGGCCGATGACGCGGCACCCGCCGACGACGCTGCGCCGGCCGACGAAGCCGAGGGGCCGGCCGACGACGCGGCGCCGGCCGACGAAGCCGCGCCGGCCGACGAAGCCGCCGAGTAGGACGACCGTCTTTTCGGGAACCGTACGGGCGCGGGGAGGTCAGAGCCCCCGCGCCCGAGCTGATCTCGGTCCGCGCGGCTTCCTCCCCTCCCGAGCGAGACCCGATGCAACTGCTCTCCCTGGCCCTCGTCCTCTCCGCGACCGTGGCCCATGCCCAGGCCGACCACGCGGCCGCCGCCGCAGCGGACGACGACGAGGAGGTGGCCGAGACCACGGCCTCCCCGACCTCGCACCCGACGGTGATCTGGCAGCCGGTGACCACCATGGACGAGGGCGACTTCCGCGCCCTCGATGTCGAGGGTCGACTGGTCGCCCCGGGCGTCGAGCTGGTCGATGAGATCCGCCACGCCCGGGGCTTCGACTTCATCGCGCTGCGAGCGGACTTCGACCGCGAGCTGCATGACTCCGTGGACGTCATCCGGTGAGCCCGCAGGCCGCCCACACAGCGCCCCAGGCGGGAGCCCCGCGGACCGTGGGTGCGCGTCGTCGTGGCCCGGATCTGGGCCTGTCTCGCCATTTGACGACTTGCTTGCAGCCCGGTGATTGTTCCTGGCCGCCGGATCCCGCACACTTCCGCCCAACCGGCACCCGGGCTGTGCCCGTGCTGGCTGTCGCCCTCGGCAGCCCATCGGTATAGTCCCGCCAAGCAGAGAGAGGCCCGCATGAAGACCACCCGCATCCTCCTGATCGCCGCCACCGCCAGCATGTTGTCCGGCACCGCCTTCGCCCAGGACGAGACGACCGACGACGGCCGCAAGGTGATCTACAAGGAACGGACGGAGGTCGACTTCGAAGGTGTCGAGGTCGCAGGCGAGCTGGTCAAGCCGCAGGGAGCCCTGCTGCTGGACCGCAAGCGCGCGTCCTTCAACCCCCTCATCAAGCTCCGCACCGACTTCAACGACGAGATGTCCGAGTCCGTGGACGAGGTCAAGTAGCCCGCACCGACGTGACATCTCCAGGCTGGCCCGGCCAGCCCATCCGCCCACCACGGCGCCGCGGCGTGCCGGGGCAGTGACAGACCGAGGAATCCCCAATGGCAAACGGAAAGCTCGTGCTCACCTTCGAGATCTACCGAGGGAACGAGTTCTTGCGGCGGCAGGAGTTCACCGACGAGAGCGTGACCATCGGTCGGGGTGCGGCTGCGATGCTGCAGGTCGACGACGAGTCCCTGGCCGAGCTGCACGCCGTGGTCAACGTCGACGAGTCCGGTGTGGTCAAGCTGCTGGACCTCGGCAGCGCGGCCGGCACCGTCGTCAACGGCGACAAGATCAACAACGTCAACCTCTCGTCCGGCGACCAGATCGAGGTCGGTGGCATCCGCATCAGCGTCGCCATCACCGACGAAGCCGCCTTCGCCGAAGAAGAAGCGACCCAGCTCGCCGAGTCCCCGATGCTGTCCACGCCGCCGCCGGTGGACGAGATCCAGCACGCCGGCGCCGTCGACGAGATCCCGCAGGACGAGCTGACCGAACCGGGTCGTCCCGACGACGACGAAGTCACCAAGAACGACACCGAAGACGTGCTGGCGTTCATGATGCGCTTCGGCACCGGCAGCGGTGACGCCGGCAACGACCCCAAGAAGGGCAGCGTCCTGATGGTCGCCCAGGCCTGGGGCGACATCTGCGTCGACACCAAGCACTACGGCAAGCAGGGCGGGCCTGTCACCCTCGGCTCCCGCACCGGCATGCGCTGGCGCTACCTGGGCATCCCGCTGGCGTGGGTGCCCGACGCCTTCTCCAAGGTGGCCTGGCTGGCCGGTCCGACCATCTCCGAAGCCACCTGCGAGATGAAGGACGAGTTCTACGCCCCGCCCAAGGACCTCCCCGAAGAGGGCTTCAAGTTCATCGAGTGGCAGGGCGGCGGCTACGTCGCCAACGTCTCCGACAAGTGGTCCGGCTTCGCCGACGTGGGCGACCAGCGCCTGGACTTCCCGACGCTGGTGTCGCAGGGCAAGGCCAGCGCTGCGGGCGCCGGCCTGCAGGTCCCCATCGAAGAGGGCACCCGGCTCGTCGTGGACCTCGGCGACGACACGGTGATGATCGCCAAGATGGTGCCAGCCAGCAAGAAGGTGGTCAGCAGCATCACCGACACCATCGACTACCCCTTCCTGGGGATCATGTCCTTCTGTGCCTTCCTCGGCCTGGTGCTCGGCATCTACCTGGCGACGGCGCCGCCCCCTCCGGAAAACGAGGTCATGGACATCCCGGACCGCTTCGTCGAGCTGCTGCTGCAGCAGCCCGAACCGGAACAGCCCAAGCACGACAACAAGCCGGAAGCCAACCCGGACGCCGGCGAGGGTGCCAAGGCCAAGAAGGAAGAGGGCAAGGTCGGCAAGAAAGACGCCAAGATGAAGCAGGCCAAGGGCAACAAGGTCGAGATGCAGAAGAAGCAGCTCGACAAGGAGATCGCTGAAGATGCGGGCGTGCTCGGTGCGCTCCGCGACGGCGGTGAGCTCGACGGTGTCTTCGGCAGCTCGAACCTCAACTCGGACCTCGCTGGCGGCATCGGCGGCCTGATCGGTGCCAAGGGCACACAGATCGGCTCCGGTGGCCTCGGCTCCCGCGGCTCCGGCCTCGGTGGCGGCGGCACCGCCGAGGGCCTCGGCGGCCTCGGCACCAAGGGCCGCGGCTCGGGTGCCAGCGGCTACGGCTCCGGCGGCGGCAACTTCGGCGCCAAGGGCGAGGGTGGCATCGGCCGGATCGGCGGCGACCCGATCATCCTCGGTGCGCTCGACAAGTCGCTCATCGACGCCGTCATCAAGCGGCACATGAACCAGATCCGCTACTGCTACCAGCGCGAGCTGACGAAGAACCCCAGCCTCGGCGGCAAGGTCGTCGTGAAGTTCGTCATCGCCAAGGACGGCTCGGTCTCCAAGGCCAGCATCAAGTCCAGCTCCATGGGCAGCAAGGCGGTCGAGAGCTGCATCACCGGGCGCTTCATGCGCTTCCAGTTCCCTGAACCCAAGGGCGGCGGCATCGTCATCGTGTCGTACCCCTTCATCTTCTCGCCGGGCTGAGCCGGGCTCGGACAGCAGACGAACACCCCGGCCCCGGCCGGGGTGTCCTGCGTTCGGGGACACCCATCGGGCGGCACCTGTCCGAAGGCCGTCAAGCCCTCCCGGGCGCGCTTTCCATCGGCCGGGGGGCGTGGTATGTCTCCGGCCTTCCATGACCTGGGTGGCGTGCGTCCGCCGCGCGACCGGGTCCTCTCCGACGGACGAAGCAAGCATGAAGACCACGCAGATCCTGCTCGGCCTGGCCCTCGGCCTCACGACTCGGACCGCCGTCGCCCAGGACTACTCGGACCTCGACTCCGGTGATGATGGCAAGAAGAGCGTCCAGGACCGGATCCGGGACGAACAGGTCCGTGAGATCACGCGCGGCTTCTACCTCAAGGCCAACGTCGGCGGCGCCTTCTACCTGGGCCAGTTCTCGGGTGCTGTGAGCGGTGGCACCTCGACCGCACTCGCGGTCGGTCAGGACTTCCTCGACCGCGAGAAGACCTCGATGGCCTGGGAGTTCGCGTTCTTCCAGGGCATCCACAACGGCGCCACCTACGACCAGCAGGCCGGGGTCGGCCCCTACGTCGAGGGTGACCTCCGCACGTACTCCTTCGCGGCCCTCATCGAGTGGAACGGCTACCTCGGTCGGCGCCTGGGCGTCGGGGGTCGGGTCGGCGGCGGCGTGCTGTACAGCCCGCTGCTCATGGAGCAGTCCTACTACGAAGACGAGGTCCTGCGGGCCTGGGGCATCAGCGATCCTGGGCTGCACGGCCAGCCCCACCCGATCGTCCAGGGCGGCCCCAACCTCGAGTACTACACCAAGCTGGCGCACTTCTCGCTGGGCCTCGACGCCGACGTCTTCTACGCCATCGGCTGGGACCTCGGCATGTCGGTCACCGGCAACATGAAGTACACCTTCTGATCAACGGCCTGCGGGCTGTGGAGTGCGCCGCGCCAGAGTGCTATGGTGCGCTCGGCACCGACAGGGAGCACTGTGGTCGCGTTCGTCTCACCGGCACTGATCCTCGCTGGTTGTCTCGGTCTCGAGACGATCGGCGGGACCGATAGCGGCCTCGGTGGACTCCAGGACACCGGCCCGACCTGGTCCAGCTTCGGGGGCATGAGCTTCCCGGACTCGGTGGACTTCGGGCAGGTCGACCTCGGCGTCTCCGAGACGGTCGACGTCGTACTGACCAACGAGAGTGGCTCCAACGTCACCATCTCCGAGATCACCCTGGATGCTCCGGCCGCTTACGACGCGGAGTACACCTCGGTGCCGTGGGTCATCGGCTCGGGTGGGCAGTACATCATCACGCTGTCCTTCCTGCCCACGACCGAGGGCGTCCAGACCGGCACCCTGAGCTTCGGCATCGACGGCGAAGAGGGCACCGCAGACATCCAGATCTCGGGAGAGGGCTGGACCGGGGGCGGCGGTGACACCGGAGTCATCGGTGACGGCGGTGGCACGGGTGATGGCGGCGGCACCGGTGACGGTGGCAGCTCGACGGGCTCGCTCAGCTACAGCACGACCTCGATCGACTTCGGCACGGTGGGTGTCGGCTCCTACGACACCGAAAACGTGGTGATCGTCAACGAGTCGAGCACACCGGTGATGATCTCCAACGTCACCAGCAGCGACTCGGCCTTCTCCACCTCGGGCCTGACGACGCCGGTGGAGATCGCCGGCAGCTCCAGCAAGACGCTGCAGGTGCGCTTCTCCCCGTCGGCTGCACGTGCCTACAGCGGCACCGTGACCGTCCAGACCGAGCTCGGCAACCAGGCGATCTCGGTCCAGGGCACCGGTGAAGCCGGCGCGACGCTCGGGCCGATCATCGACGTCAGCACCTCGGGCAGCTCGTCCACGTCGCTGGAGTTCGTGAGCATCCTCGACATCCCCGACACCAAGAGCGTGCGGGTGACGAACATCGGGGACAGCGCGCTGAACATCAGCAACGTGTACCTGAACAACGACTCGACGGGCGGCACCTTCAGCATCTCGGGCACCCGCAGTGGCAGCCTGGGCGCTGGTGAGTCGCTGACCTTCTCGATCAGCTACACATGCTACGACCTCTGCGCGGACATCCCGCTGACGCTGACCGACACGAACATCGCCCACATCCTGAGCAACGACTCCAGCAAGCCGGACTGGGAGATCGAGCTCTGGGGGCTCTGACCGCGCCGCCAGGTCGCGCATGACCCAGCAGCTTGCCCACGGCGTCGCGGCCAGCTAAGCCGCGGCGACGGCGCGCCGGCTGGCGCGTGGACCAAGCGGCCACGGTGGCCGCCTCACACAAACCGTACGACGGGTGGCCACTCTCGAAGTCGCGCCCGTCCTATGCGAGGACAACATGGCAAACGAGATGCCCGGCCTGATCGGCCGGAAGATCGGCATGACCCAGATCTTTGCCGACAACGGCACCGCGATCGCGGTCACCGTCGTCGAAGCGGGCCCCAACGCGGTGCTCCAGGTCAAGAGCGCCGACGGCACCGACGGCTACAACGCCGTCCAGCTCGGCTTCGCCGACAAGAAGCCGTCGCGGACGACCCAGGCCGAGCAGGGTCACTTCGACAAGGCCGGCACCAGCCCCAAGAAGCACGTGGTCGAGTTCCGCCTCGCCGCCGATGCCGCCGCTGCCTACACGGCAGGCCAGGAACTGGGCGTCGCCGACGTGTTCGCCGAGGGCGACGCGGTCGACGTGATCGGGACCAGCAAGGGTCGCGGCTTCGCCGGCGTCATGAAGCGGCACGGCTTCCGCGGCTTCATCCGGACCCACGGCACCCACGAGTACTTCCGTCACGGCGGCTCGATCGGCACGCGCCTGACCCCGGGCCACGTGCTCAAGGGCAAGAAGATGGGCGGCCACATGGGCGCCGAACGGGTGACCATCCAGAACCTCAAGGTGGTCAAGCTCGACGCCGACAACAACCTGCTCTACATCAAGGGCGGGATCCCCGGCCCCAACGGCGGCATCGTCCGCGTGCGCAAGGCCGTCAAGGCCTGAACCCCGCACTGCAGCCTTCGGTCGCCGACCGACAGCTACAGCGCCCCCCGTCGCAGCCCGCGGCGGGGGGCGTGCTGCGTCTGGGGCCGTCGCGCCCCGGGCACTGGCGCGGAACAGGCACTCTCAGCTCGACGGCCGGGCGTCCACCAGCTCGCGGCGCAGCACACGCCGCATGACCTTGCCCGACGCGGTCCGGGGCAGGGACTCGCGGACGTGGACCGCGGTCACCTTGAACAACGGATTGAGGTCCGCGCGGATGCTCCGCTGGAAGGCGGCGGCCAGCACGGTCGGGTCCGCCGGTGCCCCAGCCGCCGGGACGGCGAAGACCACGAGCTGCTCGGGGCCTCCACCGGCCGGCGGCACGGCCACGGCCGCGCAGGCGTCCAGCTCGACGGCGCTGGCACAGGCCCGCTCGATCTCGGCGGAGCTGACCTTGATGCCGCCGAGGTTCATCGTGTCGTCGACGCGCCCCATGGCCCGGTAGAAGCCACCGGGCAGCCGCGCGAGGTGGTCACCGTGGCGACGGAGGAGCTGCCCGCCCGGCCCATGGGGCATGCCGGCGAAGTAGACATCGAAGTGGTCGCGGTTCAGCAGGCGGTTGCTGCTGCCGAGCTGCGGCGGGATCAGGGCGAGCTCGCCCTCGTGCTCGGCGGGCTGACCGTCGTCGTCGAGGAGCAACAGGCCGGCCCCCACCGCCGGGGTCGAGAAGCAAGCCGGGGCCTGGGGCTGCAGCAGACTGCCCGTGATGTAGCCGCCGCCGATCTCGGTGCCTCCGCAGTACTCGATGACGGGGCGATAGCCGGCGCGAGACATCAGCCACAGCATGTCGTCGACCCGGGAGGCTTCACCGGTCGAGCTGAAGCAGCGGATGCGCGACCAGTCCAGCCCGGCGGTCGCGCCCCTGGCCCGCCAGGCGCGCACCAGGCTGGGCACGACCCCGAGCATGGTGACGCCGGCGTCCTGGACGAAGCGGCAGAAGCCGGCGGACGACGGGTCCCCCTCGTACAGGGCGATGGCGGCGCTGTTCAGCAGGCTGGCGTAGATGAGCCAGGGGCCCATCATCCAGCCGAGGTTGGTCGGCCAGGCGACCACGTCACGGCGGCGGATGTCGTGGTGGGCCCAGCCGTCACCGGCCGCCTTGATGGGCGTGAGCTGAGTCCAGGGGATGGCCTTGGGCTGCCCGGTGGTCCCCGACGAGAACAGCACGTTCGTCGTCGCCTCGGCGTCGGTGACGACCGTGTCCAGGGGGGCGTCGACCGGCGGCAGCGTGTCGGAGAGGAAGTCTGCGAAGGCGAGGTCCCCGTCTCGCAGCCTGACCTGCAGCGCGTCCCCAGCGGCCAGCACAACGGCCCGCGGAGCGTCGGCGGCGACGACCCGGTCGTACAGAGGCAGGCGCTTGCCGCCACGCGGGATCACGTCCTGGGTGAAGACGAGGCGGGCTGCGCCGATCTCCATGCGCGTCCGGATCTGGTCCGGGGCGAAGCTGTCGGCGATGGAGACGACCGCCCCGCCGATGGCCACGATGCCCAGGTAGATGG
This sequence comes from uncultured Enterobacterales bacterium, assembly GCA_964599085.1. Taxonomy (GTDB): domain Bacteria; phylum Myxococcota_A; class UBA796; order UBA796; family UBA2385; genus J125. The sequence continues at coordinate 9,364 of CAZRFD010000084.1, forward strand.
GCACGGACCAGGGTGTCATGGGCATGTCGATGGCCACGGCGTCGCCAGCGCCCAGGCCGAGCGCGCGCAGTGCCGTCGCGACGGCGACCACGCGCTGGCGCAGCTCGCCGAGCGTCCAGCGGGTCTCGCCCCCATGCTCGGCGTGGCCGATCAAGGCGAGGGCGTCCAGGTCCCGGCCAGAGAAGCAGCTCTCGACGATGTTCAGCCGCATGCCCGGGAACCAGTGGGCCGCGTGGGCCGGCACGCCCGCCTCGATCACGGCGGTCGCGGCGGTGTGCGGGACGATGCCCAGGTGGTCGAGCATGGACGACCAGAAGCGCTCGGCCTGCGCGACCGTGAAGTCGTGGACGGCGGCCATGTCGAGGCCCTGTCCCAGCGACGCGAGGTTGGTCCGGCGCTTGTCTTCATCCGAGGGCAGCCAGGCCGGCGCGGGGCCCCGCACGGCCGGGTCCCACGCCGCGAAGCACAGGGCGAAGGCACGCTGGTGCAGCGCGAAGTCCTGCACAGGCCGGAGCAGGGACGTGGCGATGCGCATCCACGCCGCTGGCGCATCCGCCGCCGTGGCGGGCAGCAGCGCATCGAGGCGCGCGCTGAGGTCCACGGGCGCCCCCCAGGCAGCGAGCTGTTCGGCGGAGGGCAGGGCAGGCACAGGGGCGGACGACTCGGACACGGGGACCTCCACAGCAGGAGGGCCACTTATGGGACAGGCGCCGTCCGGCCACCGGCTATTCGACGCGGTAGTTGGGGCTCTCCTTTGTGATGGTCACGTCGTGGACGTGGCTCTCGCGGAGTCCCGCCGATGTGATGCGCACGAAGCGCGCGTCGGCCTGCATCGCGGGGATCGTCCCGCAGCCGGTGTAGCCCATGGCCGCCCGCAGCCCGCCGACGAGCTGGTAGAGGTTGGCGGCCAGCGAGCCCCGGTGCGGCACCCGGCCCACGATGCCCTCGGGCACGAGCTTGCGGGACTCTCCCTCGCGGTCGCCGCCCTCCTGGAAGTAGCGGTCCGAAGACCCCGCCTTCATCGCGTCGACGGAGCCCATCCCCCGGTAGGTCTTGTAGGTCCGTCCCTGGTAGAGCACCAGCTCGCCGGGCGCTTCGTCCGTGCCGGCGAACAGCGAGCCGACCATGACGGCATCGGCACCGGCCGCCACCGCCTTGGCGATGTCGCCGGAGTACTTGATCCCACCGTCGGCGATGACCGTGCGGCCCGCGCGGTGGGCGACCTCGGCGCACTCGGCGACGGCGGTGAGCTGGGGCACGCCGACGCCGGCGACGATCCGGGTGGTGCAGATGCTGCCCGGGCCGATGCCGACCTTCACGATGTCGGCCCCGGCGTCGATGCAAGCCTGCGTCGCCTCTGGCGTGGCGACGTTGCCCACCACGAGGATGACGTCGGGGTGGCGCGCCCGCACGGCGGCGGCGGCGTCGAGCACGCCCTGCGAGTGGCCGTGCGCCGTGTCCACCACGAGCAGGTCGACACCGGCTTCGACCAGGGCGGCGGCGCGCTCGTCACGGTCGCCGCCGACACCGATGGCGGCACCCGCCACCAGCCGACCCCGCCCGTCGCGGGTGGCGTTGGGGTGGCGTTCGGCGGCCTGGATGTCCTTGAAGGTGATGATTCCGTGCAGGTGCCCGCCCTCGTCGACGACCACCAGCTTCTCGATCTTGTGCGCCTGCATCAGGTCCTTGGCGCGCTCCAGCTTGGTGCCTGGCGGGCAGGTCACGAGCCGCTCGCCCGGGGTCATGACCTCGCGGACGAGGCGGTCCAGTCGCCGCTCGAAGCGCAGGTCGCGGTCGGTGATGATGCCGACCACGCGGTCGCCGTCGAGCACCGGCAGGCCCGAGACGTTGTTGCCCCGCATCAGGCGGCGGGCGGTGCGCAGGCTCTGATCGGGGCCGAGGCAGACCGGGTCGCTGACGACGCCGGTCATGGCCTTCTTGACCCGCGCCACCTCCCGCGCCTGTTGGGCCGGGGACATGTTCTTGTGGATGATGCCAAGGCCCCCCTCTCGCGCCATGGCGATGGCGGCCCGGGACTCGGTCACGGTGTCCATGGCCGCCGAGATCAGCGGCATCCGGAGCAACAGGTTGGCGTGGAGCCGGGTGCGAACGTCGACCTCGTTCGGGAGCACCCGGGAGTGGGCCGGCCGAAGCAGGACATCGTCGAAGGTCAGGGCGACGGGGACGTCGGGAGTGAGCATGGCGCGGGGCTCCGAGGCTGTGGCCCCCCGCCGTCACACCGGCGCCGCCCGGCGTCGCGCGGGAGGGAGCGGGTAGCCGGGCACCCGGGGCCCGGCAAGCAACCACGGCCGCGTCCACAGGACCGCGATGTTCCGCCGTTGACATCCCCCCCACCTGACCGGTAGAAACCCACGTTGTCGACGACGGAAGCCCGGCGTCCGGTCCCAAAGCTGAAGCTCACCGTCCCCCCCCCAAGGAACGCGACCCCCGCGGTCGCGAACTCGGAGTCCCCATGCGCACGACGCCCCTCTCCCTCGCCCTGATCGGCGGCCTCTCCCTGTCGGCCTGCGCCACGAAGCACGCAGGCACCTACGAAGTCGCCACCGCCACCTCGGCGGCAGGCTCCGCTGACGTGCTCGTCGCCGAAGCCGAGGCCCTGTGGGCCCAGCGGTCTGACGTCGCCATGCTCAAGGCTGCGCTGGGCAAGTACGAACAAGCCGCTGCCGCCGACCCCACCAACCGCACCGCCGCCGGCCGCCTGGTGCGGGGCTACTACTTCCTCGGCGACCGGGAGACGGACAAGGACGCCAAGCTCGCGACCTGGGACACGGCCATCACCTGGGGCAAGCACTGCCTGGCCATCAACAAGGAATTCACCGAGATCCTCGAGAAGGGCGACGAGACGGAAGCCTCGGCCGCGCGCGCGTTCACGATCGACGACGTGCCCTGCCTGTACTGGACCAGCTCGGCGCTGGGCAAGTGGGCGAAGCTGTCGGGCCTCGGCAAGACGCTCAAGAACCTGCCGACGGTCAAGGGCTACATGACCCGCGTCGGAGAGCTCGACCCCGAGTACTTCTACAGCGGCCCGGATCGCTATTGGGGCGCCTACTACGCCGCCATCCCCAGCTTCTCCGGCCGGGATCTCGACAAGTCGCGCAGCCACCTCGACACCGCGATCGCCGCGCACCCCGAGTACCTCGGCACCAAGGTGATCCTCGCCGACTACTGGGCCCGCACCAGCCAGGACAAGGCGACCTTCGTCGCGACCCTGGAAGAGGTGGTCGCCGCCGACCCTGACGTGGTCGCCGACATCTCCGCCGAGAACCGCGCCGAGCAGGACAAGGCCCGCGAGCTGCTCGCCCACGTCGACGACTACTTCGCCGAGTAGCGTAGCCGCTACCCCGGCCGGCCCGTGCTCGTCGGGGCCGGTCCCCTCCCCCTCCCCCCCTCCCCCGCGGAGCCACCATGCGCGCCCACTCCCTCGCCGTCCTCGCCGGTCTCGGCGCCGCCGCCCTCGCCCTGCTGCCCGCCAGGACCTCGGAAGCCCAGCCGCAGTTCGTGGCCAACTTCGGCACCGCGGCGCCGGAGGGCACGCCCTGGGCCGACCAGCTCACCGACATCAAGAACCGGATCGAGTCCGAATCGGGCGGCCGGGTCAAGGTGAAGCTCTTCCTGGGCTCGGTGCTCGGCGGCGAAGTCGAGATGGTCCGCGACGTCCGCCGCAACAGCCGCCTGCAGGGTGGTGGCTTCTCGACGGCGGCCATCGCGCAGGGCGGCAACATCCCCCTGCTGCAGCTCCCCGAGCTGCCCTACCTCTTCCAGAGCAACGACGAAGCCGACTACGTCCTCGACGAGATCCTCTACGAACCGATGAAGGCCGAGCTCGCCAGCAAGGGCTTCGTGCTCATGGCCTGGGCCGAGAACGGCTGGCGCAGCTTCGGCACCAAGGAAAGCCCGGTCCACACCCCGGCCGACCTGCAGAAGCACAAGATGCGGGTCCAGGAGACCGACGTCCACATCCAGATGTACGAAGCGCTGGGGACCCAGGCCACGACCCTGCCGGTGTCCGAGGTGCTGACAGCCTTGCAGACAGGCATCGTCGACGGCTTCGACAACACCCCGCTGTTCACGCAGGCAGCGGGCTGGTACGAACCCATCGACTACTACAGCCTCTCCCGCCACATCTACCAGCCCGCCGCCGTCATCTGGTCCAAGAAGTTCTTCGATTCGCTGCCACCGGACCTGCAGACCATCGTCATGGGCGACGCCAAGGCAGAGTCGATCAAGGGTCGCAAGGGCGTCCGCGACCTCGAACAGACGCTGCTCGCCAACTTCCCCGACCTCGGGGTCGAAGTGGTCGAGCTGACCGACGCCGAGCGGCAGGGCTTCGCCAACATCACGAAGGCCGTGCACATGCGCTTTGCCAACGAAGTGGAGGGAGCGAAGCCGCTGCTGGACCAGGTCAACGCGGCCCTGAAGGAGCGCCGCGGCGGCTGACGCCGGCCCCACCGCCGCAACCCACTCCCCGAGGCTCGCCGTGTACCGCGCCTTCGTCGCCTTCTTCGACGCTGTCGATGACCGCTTCTCGGCGCTCGGCCGCGCGATCCGGAACGGCCTGCGCCAGGCCTGGGACGGGTGGCTGGGGCGGCTGTTCCTGCTGCTGATCCTCTGCCTGACCGGGCTGAGCATCATCGTCGACCGGGCCTACGACCTGCTCGATCGACTGGTGGCCTTCCTGGAACGGGCGTTCTTGACGGTCGCCCTGCTGGCGATGGTCTGGCTGACCTTCAACGACTACCTGTTCCGCGAGTACAGCTTCGCCGCGGTCAACCTGAAGGACGGGCCCAACATGGCCCTGGTCCTGATGGTCTGGGTGGGCTTCCTGGGCGCGAGCCTCGCCACCCGCCGCCGGAGCCACCTCGCCGTGGACGCCAGCGACCGAGTGCTGGCGCCGGGGGCCGCGCGCTTCGTCAAGCGCTTCAGCGCCCTGGTCGCCGCCGGGCTCGGCTGGACGCTGTGCAAGGCGTCGTGGGCGCTGGTCCTCGAGAGCCTCGAATTCGAAGACAGCGTCGAGGGCCTGTCGGTGTGGGCCTGGCTGGCCGGACCGCTGAACGCGCTGATCGGTCTCTTGCCCGGCCAGCCCCTCGACGGCGTCGACTGGCCGACCGTGACCGCCGGCGGCGACTTCCCGCTGTGGCTGGCCCAGATCGTCCTGCCCCTGAGCTTCGCCCTCATCTCGGCTCGCTTCCTGCTGGCGGCGGTCCTCGGGCGCTTCGAGGCCCCGCCGGACCCCGACGCGCGGCCCGAGCGAGCGCCCATCCCCACGCCCACGCCGCCAGGCACGCGCAACCCGCGCGACGTCGTCATGGCCGGCCTCTTCCCGGGGCTGCTGCTCGGCCTGGGTGCCGCGCTGTACTTCGGCAACGGCACCCTGATCCTCGTCGCCTGCGTGCTGATGGTGCTGGTGGGGGCGCCGCTGTTCGTGGCCATCGGCATCGCCGCCATCGCCAGCGCCAACCTCATCGGCAACTACGACACGGTGGCGGTCGTCACCGACATGTTCGAGGCGACCAAGAAGCACGAGCTGCTGGCCATCCCCTTCTTCGTGCTGGCCGGCAACCTGATGACGCGCGGCTCCATCGCCGAGCGACTCATCGACATCGCCCGCGCCGTCATGGGCCGCACGCCGGGGGGGCTCGGACTGGCCGCCGTCTTCGCCTGCGCCGTCTTCGCCGCGATCTCCGGGTCCTCACCGGTCACGGTCATCGCCATCGGCTCGATCATGTACCCGATGCTCGTGCGGGACGGGTACCCGACCTCCTACAGCATGGGCGTGCTCACCGCGGCGGGTGGGCTGGGGATCATCATCCCCCCCTCTGTCCCGATGATCGTCTACGCCATCGTGGTCAGCACCCCCACCAGCCCCATCCCGCCGTCGGAGCTGTTCCTGGGCGGCGTCCTGCCGGGGCTGTTCATCGCGACCTGCCTGGGCGCCTACACCCTGTACCGGACGCGGAACGTCCCGCTCGCTCACGGCCAACATGCCGACGCGGACTTCACGGTCGGGGTCTGGCTGCGCGGCATCGGCTCCGCGCTGCGCCACGGCATCCTCGCCCTGCTCCTTCCGGTGCTCGTGCTCGGTGGCATCTACGGCCTGCTCACGCTGGAACCCTTCGGCATCGAGCTGTCGATCCGCCTGACCGTGACCGAAGCCGCCGCCGTGGCCTGTGTCTACGCCCTGCTGGTCGAGCTGCTCATCCACCGGGAGCTCAAGCCCAAGGCCGTGCCCTCGGTCCTGGTGGAGTCGGCCGTGATGATGGGGAGCCTGTTCCTCATCCTGGTGCTGGCCATCGCCTTCAACCGCTTCCTGACCCTGCAGCAGATCCCACAGCATGCCGCCGACTGGCTCGTCTCCCACATCGACAGCCGCTTCACCTTCATCGTGCTGGTCAACCTCTTCCTGCTGGTGCTCGGCTGCGTGATGGACATCCTCAGCGCGATCCTGATCGTTGCACCGCTGCTGGCCCCCATCGCCGCCGCCTTCGGCCTGCACCCCGTGCACTTCGCGATCATGTTCATCGTCAACCTCGAGATCGGCTACATGACCCCGCCGATGGGCATCAACCTGTTCGTCGCCAGCACGGTCTTCAAGCGCTCGGTCGTCGACGTGATCAAGGCCATCCTCCCCTTCCTGCTGATCATGCTGTTCTGCCTCGTGGCCATCGCCTGGCTTGAACCGCTGTCGACGGCGCTGCTGCCTGCCGATGCGGTCACCGGCCCTCCGCGCTGACGACCAGGGGCAGGACCGCACGGGACCCCGCAAACAGGGGAGGGCCCCTCCCGCCCCTGCAACCCTCCCCCCCTCGCCAGGAGCCCTCATGGCGCCCGGTTCCCACGTCGAGCACAGCGTCCAGTCCGCAGACGGCACCCGCCTGCGCATCTTCCAGTGGACCCCCGCCGAGCAGACGCGACGCGACGTCCTGCTGGTCCACGGCCTCGCCGAGCACGCCGACCGCTACCACCACGTCGCCGCCGCCTTGAACGCCGCCGGTCACCGAGCCACCCTCGTCGAGCTGCGGGGGCACGGCCGCAGCGAGGGGCGTCGGGGCCACGTCCACCGCTGGCAGGACTATGTCGACGACGTCGTCGCCGCCGCGCGCTTCGTCCGAGGAGACCTGCTGGTGGTCGCCCACTCCATGGGCGGGCTCGTCGTGCTCGACGGCCTGCGCGGACCGCTGCGCGAGCACACCGCGGCGGTGGTCGTGTCCGACCCGCTGCTGGGCGTGGCCTTCGATCCGCCCAAGGTCAAGGAAGCCGCCGCCGGTCTGCTCAGCCGCCTGCTGCCGTGGCTGCCGCTCAGCAACGAGCTGGACGTCAACCTGATCAGCCGCGACAAGGCCGTTGTCGCCGCCTACGACGCCGATCCCCTGGTCTTCAACACCATCACTCCGCGCTGGTACACCGAGATGCTCGGCGCGCGCCAGCGTGTGCACGCCCACGCCGCCCGCTACGACCTGCCCGGGCTGGCCATGCTCGGCACCGGCGACGGGATCTGCGACCACAAGGCATCCATCGCCCTGATGGACCGCTGGGGCCACCCCGATCACGGCGTGAAGCTGTACGAAGGGCTGTACCACGAGATCTTCAACGAGCCCGAGAAGGACCAGGTCCTCGCCGACCTCGTGGCCTGGCTCGCGCAGAGGGACCAGCCATGAGCCGCGCCGACTCCCCAGCTCTGCATGCACGCCTCGTCGAGATCCTGCGCGAGCGCTCCGTGCGCCACGGCCACTTCGTGCTGGCGTCGGGCAAGGAGAGCGATCTCTACGTCGACTGCCGGCTGACCACCCTGCACGCCGAGGGTGCGGCGACCATCGCCGCGCTCGTCCTCGACCGGCTCGCACCCGACGTCGTGGCGGTGGGCGGTCCGGTGACGGGCGCCGACCCCATCGTCGGCGCGGTGCTGGCGGCGGCCTGGCAGCGCGGCCGCAACATCGACGGCTTCATGGTGCGCAAGGAACCCAAGGGCCATGGCCTCAAGCAGTGGGTCGAGGGTCGGGCCAACCTGCCGACCGGCGCACATGTCTGCGTGGTCGAGGACACGGTCACGACCGGTGGCAGCCTGCTGCGGGCCATCCAGCGGGTAGAGGAGACCGGGCTCAACGTCGTCCAGGTCATCGCGGTGGTCGACCGGGAAGAGGGCGCCGCCGAGCGGGTCCGCCAGGCCGGCCACACCCTGGAGGCGCTGGTCGGTCGCGACGCCCTGGGCTGAGCAATCCGCCCACACGCATGACGGGCCTGCGCACGCGATAGAGCGCTGCATGCTCACCCCCGACACCTTCGCCCACCGTCGCGCCCGCCTGTCCACCCTGGTGGACGACCGACCCGTCCTCCTGGTCGGCAGCAGCGCCCCCATGCGCAACCTGCCCATGACCCGGCACCCCTTCCGGCAGGACAGCAGCTTCCTGTACTTGACGGGCTGCACCACGCCGCGGGCGGCGGCGCTCATCGAGGCCGGCGGACGCAGCACCCTCTTCCTGGTCCCGCCAGCGCCCGACGACCCGCTCTGGCACGGCCACGCCTGGACACTGGAGCAGGTCGGCGACGACCTGGGCTTCGATGCGGTCGCCCCGCTCGACAGGCTGGAGGAGCGCTGTGCTGGCCTGCCCCTGCTCACCATGGCCTCCCCCGACCGGGACCTGACCGCACGCGCGGCCGCCCTGGCCGGCATCGCGCTGCGCTTCGGCGATGCCGCACACGCCGGCTCCCCCGCCCTGCTTGAGGCCATCATCGCCATGCGGCGCCAGCTTGGCAGCGACGAGCTGGCCGAGATGCGCAAGGCCGCCGCGGTCACCGCCGTCGCCCACCGGACGGTGATGGCCGCCACCCGCCCGGGGGTCACCGAACAGGAGCTGGCCGCCACCTTCGACGCCATCATCGCCGCGAACGGCATGGCCCCGGCCTACGGCAGCATCGTCACCGTCCGCGGCGAGATCCTCCACAACGACAGCTACCCCCACACCTGCGCCGAGGGTGATCTGCTGCTGCTGGACGGCGCCGCCGAGTCGACCACCGGCTACGCCACCGACGTCACCCGCACCTGGCCGGTCAGCGGGCGCTTCACCGCGCGACAGCGGGCCGCCTACGACGCCGTCCTCGCCGCCGAGCTGGCCGCGATCGACATGGTCCGCCCCGGCGTACGCTACCGGCACATCCACGACAAGGCCGCCACGGTGCTGACCCGCTGGCTCGTGGACGAGGGCCTGCTGCGCGGAGACGTCGACAGCCTCGTCGACCGCGGTGCCCACGCCTTGTTCTTCCCCCACGGCGTCGGCCACCTCATCGGCCTGGACGTCCACGACATGGAGAACATGGGCGACCGGCCCGCCTACCCCCCGGGTCGCAGCCGCAGCGCACAGTTCGGCACGGCCTACCTGCGCCTGGACGTCGACCTTGCGCCGGGCACCTGCGTGACCATCGAGCCTGGCTTCTACGTGGTCCCGGCCATCCTCGCCGACGAGGAGATCACCGGGCCGCTGCGCGACGCTGTCGACCTCGACCGTGCCCGCTCATGGGAGGGCTTCGGCGGGATCCGCATCGAAGACGACGTGCTTTGCACCGACACCGACCCCGAGATCATGACCCCCGGCATCCCCAAGGATCCGGCAGACGTGGAAGCCCTGGTCGGGTCGCAGCCCGGCCCGCTGTCGCGCTTCCTGGTGGGCTGAGGGGCGCGACCAGCGCCGCGCGGAACAGCGGCGCGCGACGGCCGGAGGATGCCGCCATCGAGGTCGTCAGTGCGCCGGGCTGATCGGGCCGGCGGAGCAGGCCAACACCATGCTCAGGTGCGCGAGGGGGAGACCGCTCTCTTCCCTCCAGGCGACGAAAGCGTCCTGGGCCCGCCGCTGGTCGCGCTTGCCTGTGCCCTTGCCGACGTCCACGCCGGACTCGGCCATCGCGGCGCGCACCGACGGCGTGAGGATGAAGGTGTCTCTTCCGACCCGGCGGAGCACCCGCGGTCCTGTGTCTCCGCCCAGCCGGGCCCCGTGCTGCTTGAGCTGCCACCACAGCCCCACCACGTCGTCGTCCGGCCAGGCAGCAAGCCACCGCCCGAAGCCGCCGTGCTCGGCAGAGATCGCCTGGACCCAGCAGGCGTTGCGGAGGGTCGCGACGATCTTCTGGCCGTTGCGCACGATCCGCGGGTCCTGCTGCAGAGACGCCACGGCGTCTTCGTCCAGCGCCGCCAGGGCGTTGGGGTCGAAGCCAAGGAAGGCTGCTTCAAAGCCCGGCCACTTGCTGTCGATGACCCTCCACACGAAGCCGGCCTGGAACAGGCAGCGGCTCATCTCCGCGAGGATCCGGTCGTCGGGGACGGCGGTGAGGTCGGCGGCCGTCTTCACCGCCGGCATCCGTGCTGCGAGCGCTTCGTCGCCGTGGCGGGAGCGGGCACGCGCGAGGATCTCGGAGAATGGCAGCACGGGACCTCCAGATCGTCCCATAGCGCGGGGAGCATCGGCCGGCGGCGCGGTCAGTACCGCTGCTTGAGCACCGTGTCGTGCAGGAAGCGATCGTCGGTGTCGGGGTGGTCGAGCGTGTAGTGCAGACCGCGGCTCTCCAGGCGGCGCAGGGCGCACTCGATGACGAGCTGGGCGACGTCGGCGAGGTTGCGCAGCTCGACGAGGTCGCCGGTGAGCTTCACGTCCCAGTAGTAGGTGCGGATCTCTTCTTGCACCAGCTCGATGCGCTTGCGCGCCCGCTCCAGACGCCGCGTGGTGCGGACGATGCCCACGTAGTTCCACATGAAGCGCCGGATCTCGTCCCAGAGCTGGCTGATGACGACCTGTTCGTCGGGGTCGCGGGCGTGGCCCGTCTCCCAGGGGGGGAGGTCTTCGGCGGCGGGAAGCGACGGCAGCCGCTCCCGGATGGTCGCTGCGGCGTGGTGGGCGTAGTGGGTGGCTTCGAGCAGGGAGTTGCTGGCCAGGCGGTTGGCGCCGTGCAGGCCCGTGCAGGATGCCTCGCCGATGGCGAACAGGTTCTCGACGTTCGTCTCGCCGTTGAAGTCCACCATCGCGCCCCCGCAGAAGTAGTGCGCCGCCGGCACCACCGGGATCGGCTCGACCGCCATGTCGACGCCGTACTCCAGGCAGGTCTTGTGGATGCTGGGGAATTTGTGCTCGATCTCGGCCCGCGAGAGGTGGGTCATGTCGAGGTAGACACAGGGGTCGCCGGTGCGCTTGAGCTCGCTGTCGATGGCCCGAGCGACGATGTCGCGGGGCGCCAGCTCGAGCCGCTCGTCGTAGCGGGCCATGAAGGCTTCGCCGCTGGCCAGCTTGAGGATGCCGCCCTCGCCCCGCAGCGCTTCGCTGATGAGGAAGGTCCGGGCCTTGGGGTTGTACAAGCAGGTCGGGTGGAACTGGACGAACTCCATGTTGGCGATGCGGGCACCGCAACGCCAGGCCATGGCCATGCCGTCGCCGGAGGCTTCGTCGGGGTTGCTGGTGTAGAGGTAGACCTTTCCGCCACCGCCGGCGCACAGCGCCACCACCCGCGCCGACAGCGCGTGGACCTCTCCGGAGTCGAGCTCGAGCGCGTAGACCCCCATCGCCCGGTCGCGATCCGGCGGCAGCCCCCCCTGGCGGCGGCGCAGCCAGCGCTCGGTCACGACGTCGACGGCCATCCAGCGCTCCCGCAGGTCGATGCTGGGGTGGGCGTCCACCTGTGCGACCAGCGCCCGCATGATCTCGGCGCCGGTGGCGTCCTTGGCGTGCATGACGCGGCGGCGGCCGTGACCGCCCTCGCGGTGCAGGTCGTACTCGCCGGGGTGGCCCTCGCGCGGGTCGAAGCTGACGCCGAGGTCGATCAGCTCCTGGACGCGCTGGCGCGCTTCGCCGACGACGCGCTCGACCACTTCCCGCCGGCACAGCCCCGCCCCTGCGACGAGGGTGTCGCGGACGTGGTCCTGCCAGCGGTCGTCGTCGTCCCAGGCGACCGCGATCCCGCCCTGGGCGTGCATGGTGTTGCCGGACATGCGGCCGCGCTTGGTCAGGACGGTGACCTTGCAGTGGTCGGCCAGCTTCAGGGCCAGCATCAGCCCGGCGAGGCCGGAGCCGACGATGAGGACGTCGCAGCAGTCGGTCGTGTGATCCGTGTCTTCCACCGCTCTCTCCACCGCCCGCCGGTGCGGCACAGCCGCAACCGCGGTGCGCCGCTGGGCTAACCCGGGACCCCCGCCACGCGCCTGTCCAGCCCCCTGGGCAATGCAGCGCGACCCGCGTCCGCCTTGCCGCGTTCTCGCGGCGGCGGTAACGTGAGTTGCCGTGTGGGTAGCCCTCGCCATCGTCGCGGCCAGCCAGGTGGCTGGCGCCACCGACATCTACCGCGCCGAGTTGGCGGACGGGACCCTGCGCTTCACCGACTCCCCCACCCACAGCGGCTACGAGCTGTACATGTCGGCGGAGGACATCCCCACCCGCCGGCAGGTCAGCCGCCGGACCTTCCCCCTGCTCGACTCCTTCGACGCCCAGATCATGTCATCGGCCCAGCGCTATGGCGTGCCGGCCTCCCTGGTCAAGGCCGTCGTCCTGGCCGAGAGCGGCATGAACCCCAACGCCCGCTCCCACGCCGGCGCCATGGGCCTGATGCAGCTCATGCCCGCCACAGCGCGGGGCCTCGGTGTGACCGATCCCTGGGACCCCGTCCAGAGCATCGACGGCGGCACCCGCTACCTGTCGTCCATGCTCGACCAGTTCGACGGTGATGTGCGCCTGGCCCTGGCGGCCTACAACGCCGGCCCCGCCAATGTCCGCAAGTACAACGGCGTCCCACCCTTCCAGCAGACCCGGCTCTACGTCGACAAGGTGCAGGATCTCTACCACCACTTCCGCGAGACCCGCCCCATCGTGCTGACCAGCAGCCTGGGCGCCGGGCCGCAGCCCTGACCGGAACCACCATGGCTGAGTCGCCGGGCTTCTGGAACCTCCCCAACATCCTGACGCTGGTGCGCATCGCCTGCGTGCCCATCGTGGTCGTGCTGCTGTGGGACACGCCCACCATCGTCGAGAGCCAGCTCGCCTTCTGGATCTTCATCGGCGCGATGATCACCGACATCATCGACGGCTACCTCGCCCGCAAGTGGAACCTCGTCACCCCCATCGGCGCCTACCTCGACCCGATGGCCGACAAGCTGATGGTCACCACGGTGCTGGTGATGCTGGTGCCGCTGGGCTGGGTGCCGGCCTGGCTCTGCGCCCTGCTGCTGTCGCGCGAGATCGCCATCACCGGCCTTCGCGGCATCGCCAGCCAGGAGGGCATCACGATCTCGGCCAGCAGCCTCGGCAAGGCCAAGACGGCCTACCAGAGCACGGCCCTCGGCTTCATCCTGTGGCAGGTGCCGACGCTGGGCATCGATCCCTGGAGCGCCGGCATCGTGCTGCTCTACATCGCCACGGCGATCAGCGTCATCAGCGCGGCCGAGTACTTCGCGGGCTTTGCCCGGGCATCGACCCGTATCTGAGCCCCTCCGGGGCGCGGGCACAGGGGTGGTTCAGTCCCGCTCGCCGGCCAGGACCCAGGCGACGTAGGCGGCGATCCCCGCGTCCAGCGACACCTGCGGACGCCAGTCCAGCAGCCGGGCGGCCTTGTCGATGGCGGCGTGGGTGCGCGGCACGTCGCCCGTCTGTTCGGGCAGGTGTTCGACCTGTATGGGTCGCCCGACAGCCCGGCCGATGGTGTCGACCAGCGTGTCCAGGCGCACGGGTGCGCCACATCCAAGGTTGACGATCTCGAAGCCCAGCGGCCGATCCAGCGCCGCCAGCAGACCGGCGACGGCATCGGCGACGAAGGTGTAGTCGCGGATGGAGCTGCCGTCGCCGAACAGGGGGAGGACAGCACCCTGGCGCGCGAGGTGGACGAAGCGGGCGATGGCCATGGCGGGGCGCTGGCGGGGCCCGTACACCGTGAAGAAGCGCAAGCAGGTCGCGTCCAGGCCCCAGGCGACGTGCGCGGCATGGACCAGCAGCTCGCCGGTGCGCTTGGTCGCCGCGTAGGGAGAGACCGGGCGATCCGCCGGGAGGTCTTCGGAGAAGCGTCCGCTGGCGACGTCGCCATACACGCTCGAGGAGCTGGCGAAGACCAGGCGGCGGCACCCCGCGCGCTGCATGGCGACCAGCAGCCGCTGGGTGCCACCGACATTGACGTCGACGTAGCGGGTGGGGTCCTGCAGGCTGTCGCGCACCCCCGCGAGGGCGGCGAGGTGCATCACGGCATCGACCCCGGGGAGCAGCTCGGCCAGCAACGCGTCGTCGCGGATGTCGCCGCGGACGAGGCGCACGGTCCCCGGCGCCCCGGCCGCGCAGATGGCGCGGGCGTTGTCCCACTTGCGGGCCAGCGGGTAGGCGCCGTCGAAGTTGTCGAGGACGACGACGTCACAGCCGCGCGCCCGCAGCGCCTGCACGAGGTGGGAGCCGATGAAGCCCACGCCACCGGTGACGAGGATCCTGCTGCCAGGGCCGGGTGCTTGCATCGGCGCAAGGTAGCACGTCCACCTCGCCGAGCATGCAGTCCAGCAGCGCCAGAGCGCCGAGCCGGCCGGGCGCGCGACGCGGGGTTAGCCCGCCCCCATGCTCCTAGACTCGACCTGGCGCCTGCTCCGCCCGCTGCTCTTCCACCTCGACGCCGAGCGCGCCCACCGGCTGGCCATCTCGACGCTCTCGCGCACGCCTCGCCTGGCCAGCGCTGCGCTGGGTGCGCTGGCCGGACCGCCGCCGCCGTCGCTGGCCCGGAAGCTCGGGCCGCTGGAGATCCCGGGCCCCGTGGGGCTGGCGGCGGGCCTCGACAAGGACGGTGAAGCGCCGACGGTGTGGCCAGCGCTCGGCTTCGGCTTCGTCGAGCTGGGCACGGTCACCGCCCTGCCCCAGCCGGGCAACCCCCGCCCGCGGCTGTTCCGCCTGCCTGCCGAGCGTGCGCTGATCAACCGCATGGGCTTCAACAACCACGGCAGCGAAGCGCTGGCCGCAGCGCTGCATCGGCTGCGGGACAGCGGCCGCTGGCCGCGGGTCCCCGTCGGCGCCAACATCGGCAAGAGCAAGGTCACGGCACTGGACGACGACGCCGTCGCCGCGGACTACCGCACCAGCGTCGAGCGCCTCCGCGACGTCGCCGACTACCTCACCGTCAACGTCAGCTCCCCGAACACGCCCGGACTGCGCAGCCTGCAGGCCGTCGCCCCCCTGCGCCGCCTGGTCGGCACGGTGCTCCAGGCCGCGGGCGACCTGCCCGTCTTCGTCAAGCTCGCACCCGACTTCGAGGAACCCGATCTCGTGGACGTGGTCGAGGGGATCATCACCGAGGGGGCCACCGGGATCATCGCCACCAACACCACCATCAGCCGACCCGGCGCCACCGGGCGCCTCGGCCAGGACGGCGGCCTGTCCGGTGTGCCGCTGTGGCCGCTCGCCCGCGCCCGCATCCAGACGGTGCTCGACACCGCCGCCGGCCGGGTGCCGGTGGTCGGGGTCGGCGGCATCCACGACGCCGCGCAGGTCGCCGAGCTGCTCGACGCCGGCTGCGCCGCCGTCCAGCTCTACACGGGGCTCATCTTCGAGGGCCCGGGACTGATCCGCCGCCTCAACGACGGCCTCGTGGCGCGGGGCGCGCGGTGACCCGCACGCTCGCCGCCGTGCTGCTGGCCGCCTGCGGGGGGAAGCTGCCGAGCGCCCTGTCGCCTGACGCCCCGACCGAGACCGCACCGACGGTGGTCGAGGTGCACGATCTCGCGGCCGCCACCACCGCCCTCGTCGGCGACGACCCGCTGCTGCGGCGTCCCCGCGTGACCGCGGACTGGGGTGCGCTCGACGGCGGCGCCCCCATCACCGCCTGGGCCGCGCTCAACAGCACCACCGGCACCACCGCCCCCGACTGGTTCGCCCTGGAGCGCGGCCACCCGGGCAGCCTCGGCGTCCCCCTGGCGCGCGGTGCGCGGTTGGCGACCCTGGAGAGCATGGTCGCCGGAGACCTGCTGCCCGACGCGCAGGTCCCCGTCGCCGGCTGGCTGGCGCCGCTCTCGGACCTCGACCGCCAGGGCCCCTCCGACATCCTCCCGCCGCTGTCCTGGCTCGTGCCCGGGGGGGCCGCCGCGATCGGCGTGCCCGACCCCGCGCTACCAGCCGCCATCCTCCACTCCGCCGAGCGGCAGGTGCTGCTGGGCTGGCTCGATGGCCCCGACCTCGACGTCCGGGCCCCGGCCGCCGCCATGGTGCCCGGCATCCACGACCGCCTCGTCGACAGCCCCGCGGGCACGCTGCTGGTCGCCCGGGCCCAGGGCGTGCTGGACGCGTCGCTGGCCTCCTCCGGGCTGGACGATCTCCGCGTCGCCACGACGCTGGCCCTCACCGACGCCGCCGCCGATCGCGACAGCGAACAGGCCGCCGCCACCGCCGCCCTCGCCGCGGACGCCGCCACGCTGAGCGCCGCCGGCGCAGTGCTCTCCGACGGCCGCGACGCCGCGCTCCGACTTCGCCTGCGCCGAGCCCGGGAGCGGCTGACAGCCGACGCGGGCACCGACCGCTCCGTCGGCCTCGCCCTGGTCGCGCTGGCGGCCGAGCGCCTCCTCGACACCTGCCCGGACCGCCCCTGTCGCGGCCTCGACCGGGTCGAGAGCCTCGACACCCCAACACGCTGGACCGACGACGCCGCCCCGCTCGCCGCGATCTGGCGCGTCGTCGCCGCCAAGCACGTCCTCGACACCGTCGAGGTCACGGCCGAGCGCCCCACCTGGCACGCCGGCACGCCGGACCTCGTGGACCTGCTGCTGGGCACCGGCGCGCAGCAGGTGGACATCTCCCTGCTGCGTCAGCCCTCCCCTCGCCCGGAGACCTGGCTTGCGCTGACGCGCGCCGCGGGCACGGCCGACGCCACCGACGCCGACAGCGGCAAGCGGGCCCTGCGGCACCTGCTGGTCGACCTCTGCGACGCCGCCCTCGCCACGCCGCTCCCCGGCGAGCAACGAGCCCTGGTGCAGCGCATCCGCAGCCGCGCCGAGCAGCCGCCACAGCCCGCCCCACAACCGCCACCGCTGCCCGAGGGACCTTGATGCTCAGTCCAGGTCCGGCACGGGAAGGTCCCCACACTCCACGCCACCTCGAGGTGGTGCTCATGGTACGAGAGCGGGTAGACTCGGGGGGTGCAGACCTCGTTCACCGACTTCGACCGCATCACCACGGATCCCCGAGTCCTCAACGGGAAGCCGTGCATCCGCGGACTTCGGATCCCCGTCCAACTCGTGCTCAAGCTGCTGGCCGACTACCCCGACCGCGAAGAGCTGTTTGCCGACTACCCGGAGCTGGAACCTGAGGACCTCGCGCAGGCGTTGGCCTTCGCGTCCAGCCTGCTTGACGACCGGTTCATCGCGTTCGACTCTTCCGCGGCGTGACCTCGCTCGTCCTTGATCAGGGGCTGCCGCGCAGGGCGGCAGCCATCCTCAGGCAGGCAGGCTACGACTGCGTCCACGTGGGCGAGCTGGGCATGGCTGCGGCCAGCGACGAAGAGATCGCCGACCACGCGATGGACCGGGGCGCGACGGTTGCAACACTCGACTCCGACTTTGCGGCGATCCTGGCGCGTAGGAGCGCAATGAAGCCCTCGATCATCCACGTGCGCCTCCAGCACCTGCATGTCCAGGCTGCTGCCGATCTCCTGCTGCGAGTCCTGCCGCAGGTGGCAGACGACCTCGAGGCGGGCGCCATCGTCGCCGTCACCCCGCGCGGCCTGCGCGTCCGGCGGCTTCCGCTTCCGTAGCCCGCCCCACAACCGCCACCGCTGCCCGAGGGACCTTGATGCTCAGTCCAGGTCCGGCACCGGTGCCGCCAGTGGGTGGGGCGCCCCGGGGACGGGCTGTTCGGCACGCAGACGCACCGCAGCGATCAAGGCGTCATGCGCAGCCACGCCGTGGCCGTCGCCTTCGGGCGTGTCCGGCCAGCGCTGCCGGTAGCTGCCGTCCGCCGCCATCCGCCAGGCGCTGCGCTGGTCGGCGAGCTGGACCTCGAACATCTCGTCGAGCTGGACCCGGTGGGCTGCGCGGCGCACCGGCACCATCACCTCGACCCGGCTCTCCAGGTTGCGCTTCATGCTGTCGGCCGAGCCGATGTAGTACTCGGGCTGCCCGCCGTTGCGGAAGTACAGCACCCGAGCGTGCTCCAGGAAGCGCCCGACGACGCTGGTCACCGTGATGTTGTCGGAGAAGCCGGGCAGGCCGGGGCGCAGCCGGCAGGTGTCCCGCACCACCAGCTCGACCCGCACGCCGGCCTGGCTGGCCTGGTACAGCGCCCGCGTGACGTCGACGTCTTCGAGTGCGTTGGTCTTGATGCGGATGTGGCCGCCGGCCTCGGTGCGATGCAGACGGATCTCCCGGGCGATGCGGGACAGCAGCCCCTGCTTGAGCCACTCCGGCGAGACCAGCAGCGCCTGGTAGCGCCGCCGTGGCGCGTACCCGGTGGTCAGGTAGTTGAACAGCTCGGTCAGGTCGGCGCCGACCTGCGGGTCCGAGGTCAGCAGGCCGAAGTCCGTGTACAGCCGCGCGGTGCCGGCGTGGTAGTTGCCGGTGCCGAGGTGCGCGTAGCGACGGAGCCCGTCGTAGTCCTGGCGGACCACCAGCACGACCTTGCAGTGCGTCTTGAAGCCCACCACGCCGTAGTTGACGTGGATCCCCATGCTCTCGAGCTTGTTGGCCCAGCGGATGTTGGCCTCCTCGTCGAAGCGGGCCTTCAGCTCGACGACGACGGCGACCTGCTTGCCGTTGCGGGCGGCGTCCATCAGGTAGCCGACCACCGCGGAGTCCTCGGCCGTGCGGTAGATCGTGGCCTTGATGGCGCGGACCTTCGGGTCGCGGCTGGCCTCCTTGAGGAAGCGCTCCACCGACGTCGCGAAGGCCTGGTAGGGGTGGTGCAGCAGCAGCGAGCCCTCGCTGCGGATGATGTGGAAGATGCTGCGGTGGCTGCGCAGGCTCTCGTGGTCGATGGGGTGGTGCGGGGGCAGCTTCAGGTCGGGCCGCTCCACCCCGACCACCTGCATGAGGTCCCGCACGCCGAGCAACCCGTCCCCCTCGTAGACGTCGAGCTCCGGGTCGAGGCCGAACTCGGCGGCGAGCCGGCCGGCGACGATGGCTGGCGTGCCGGGCTCCAGCTCCAGGCGGACGATGGGCGCGAACTTGCGCATGCGCAGCTCGGTCTCGATGAGCCCGAGGAGATCGTCGGCCTCTTCCTCGTCGAGCTCGGTGTTGGCGTTGCGCGTCACCCGGAAGCGGTAGCAGCCCAGCACGTCGAGCCCCGGGAAGAGCAGGTCGAGGTTGTGGGCGACGATGTCGTCGAGGGGCACGAAGCGGTCACCCTCTGACAGCCGCATGAAGCGGGGCGTGCCCTCGGCAGTCGGGATCTTGATGCGGGCGAGGGTCGGCTCCTCGCGGTTGGTGGGACGCAGCACGACCAGCAGGTTGAGGGAGAGGTTGGAGACGAAGGGGAAGGGGTGGGCCGGATCGATGGACAGCGGGGTGACCAGGGGGAAGACCTCGCGGCGGTAGCGGTCCCGCAGCTCCTGGCGGTCCGCGTCGGTCAGGGCGGTCCAGCGCAGCAGCTCGACCCCCTCCGCGGCCAGGGCGTCGACCAGGGACAGGTAGATCCGCTCCATCCGCCGCCGCAGGTCACGCACGACCGCGCTGCAGGACTCGATCTGTTCGGCTGGTGTGCGGCCATCCACCGTGGGGGCCAGCAGGCCGGCACCGGCCTGCTGCTTGAGCCCGCCGATGCGCTTCATGAAGAACTCGTCGAGGTTCGATCCCACGATGGCGAGAAACTTGACCCGGTCCAGCAGCGGCGTGCGGGGATCGCTGGCTTCGTGCAACACCCGGTGGTTGAAGCTCAGCCAGGTCAGCTCGCGGTTGAGGAACAGCGCCGGTGCGTTGAGCGCGGCGGGATCATCGGGCGCGGGGAGGTCGCCGATCACAGGGATCGGTGGGCAGCTCCCGCGCAGGCCGACCGGACGGGGCGTGGCCTCCTCCTCCGCCGCAGGGCGCCCGATCCGGAGGTCCAAGGCATCGGCCTGCCGCACGACGGCGTCGATGTCCACGCCCTGCTCGACGAGGCGGCGCTTCCACCACCCCAGCGTGCTGAACTTGATCCCGCGCTGCCGGCACCAGGCTCGGATCGACTGGCCGCTACGGCTCCAGCGGACGATCTCGGCCAGCATCTCGCGGCCGCGGTCCGACAGCTCCACGCCGGCGAGAGGGTCCGCGCGGTCGTCGAAGGAGTCGCCGACCGAGGGACCGGGCGAGGGCGGGACCGGGGCGGTCGTGGACGACTGCATGGGGACCTCCTGCAGCGGCTGTTTGGATGCGGGCGTCACTGTACGGCAAAGCCCTGTACGGCACGAGAGTGTACGGCACGACAGTGTGCGGCACGACAGTGTGCGGCACGACAGTGTGCGGCACGACAGTGTACGGCACGACAGTGTGCGGCACGACAGTGTACGGCACGACAGTGTGCGGCACGACAGTGTGCGGCAGGACGGGGTGACCGACACCATGCAGGATGTCGCCCGGCGCAGATCCGGGCGCGGTGCGGCCACGGCCCGCTCGCCTGTGGGGTCGCCGCCGCGCGGTTACAGGACCGCGACTCCAACGAGACGAGCGCATGAGCCCGCCCCGTTCCATCCCCGGCCCGGTCGTCTACCTGGTCGACCAGGACGCCCGCGCCATGCGGATCCTCGGCCGCGACCTGGAAGCGCATGGCTACCGGGTCGTGCGCGCCCTGGGGCTCGCCGATGTCGAGCAGGCGCTGGCTGGTGGCCCGCTGCCCCGCTTCGCCATCGTCGAGACCCGCCTGGAAGGGCGCGAGGGTCACGAGGTCCTCCGGCGCCTCGCGGCCGCGGCACCGAACGCGCGTGTCGTGGTCCTGACCAACCATGCCACCCTCGCGGGTGCAGTGGCCGCGGTGCGGCTGGGGGCGGTGGACTACCTCGCCCGCCCGGCGGACTTCCGCCGGATCGAGCGGTCGCTGTGGGTGGACCCCTCAGCCGACGACGTGCGCTTCCCCGACCGCGGGCCCACACTGGACGAGCACGAACAGGAGTACATCGAGTACGTCCTGCAGCGCTGCGAGGGCAACATCACGCAGGCGGCCGCCTGGCTGGGAATCTACCGCCAGAGCCTGCAGCGCAAGCTCAAGCGGATGGGTCGGCGGGCCTGAACAGCGGGCCGGCAGGTCGGGCATGCACGTCGCCGCTCCTGCCTGCGACAATCCGCCACGCAGCAATTGGATGCATTGAGCGCGTGCGGGGCCGGGCCTATCCCATGGCCGAACCCACCCGGAGCACGCAGCCATGCCTGTCCTCTGTTTGCTGGCACTCTCCCTGCTCACCCCCACCGCCCGTGCGGGCGACGCTGCCGGTGACGACGACGCCGAGGTGAGCTTCGCCAAGGGCGTCGTCATCGAGTCCGCCGACGGCGACAACAAGCTCAAGATCGGCGCCCGCGTGCAGTCCCGCCTGCAGGCGGAGGCCGACGACAGCGGCAGCCCGGCCGCCATCGCCTTCTCCATCCCCCGCGCTCGCATCAAGCTGTCCGGGCACGTGTGGAGCAAGGACCTCG
>CAZRFD010000085.1:0-30744 GCA_964599085.1 uncultured Enterobacterales bacterium
TTGGGTCGGCTTTTGCGCGCCTTTGCATCTTTGCCGGCGGCGGCGCGGAGTCGGGTGGATTTGGTGATCGCCGGCGGGGTGGGGTGGGGTGCGGCGGCACACTCTTTCCCGCAGCGGCGGCCGCTCGCCGTCCGGACGCCGGACGGCGACGACCTGACGCTGTACCTCGACGTGCGGGTGCAGATGTCGGGCCGCTCCACCACGTGGACCACTGAATCGATGACCGTGCCCGCCTACGAGTGGGTCGAGGTGTCGCCCGGAGAGTTGGACGACGCCTACATCGACGCTGCTCAGCGGGACTGGCTCAGCGACCTGTCCGTCCAGGTCGTGCTCGTCGACCGGAGTGGTGTGGAGGTTCTGCGGCAGGCGGCGCCGCCGCTGAAGCTGGCCTGGGATGACCATGGCCCCCTGCTGCTCACCATCGACCAGGCAGACGACCTGTCGGTCGGCGGTGCCTGGAGCGCCGCGGCCGAAGTCGAGGTCGGAGACCCGATGACCACGGGTGACATCGAATTCGTCGCGGACTACGGCGAGGTGAACCCATGACCACGATCCGCACGCTGCTCTGTCTGGTCGTGACCGCAACCCTCGGTGCGCTGACGCGCCCGGCCCATGCCATCGACGCACCCATCTGCGTCGACTACGCCGTGGACTACGCCGACGCCGGCACGGTGGGCGACGACTGGTTCACCGACAACAGCGACGTCGACGCCGCCGGCGTCCGGATCCAGGTGGTCCGCAACGCCGACAACGTCGTGGTCTTCGACGACTACGCCGCCGACGCCGGCATCCAAAACGGATGTGTGACGGCAACGGGGCTGGACCCGGTCAGCCACCGCATCCGCGTGTTGACCGAAGCATCCGTCAACGGTGACACCCTCAAGGTCTGGAACAACGACACGGACAACCAGCTCTACGCCCGCGTCGTCCCGGCATGGTACCCGCCCTACGGCGGCACCACCACGTCCATCACCACGCCGCTCACCGACTGGTGGAGGATCATGGCGGCGTCGACCTGGGCGCTGGAACGCAGCAACGGCGGCACCAGCGGCAGCACGCTGGTGTTCTACAATCAGCGGTGCGGTGCCACCGGCGGATCCTGCCTGCAGCCGTTCAATGGCCGGGTGTACATCTGCCCCTCCACGGAGTGCTCCAACAACTCCCACAACAAGTACCTGGTCACCCACGAGATGGGGCACCTGATGTTCTTCCTGGCCAACTACCGGAAGTTCGTCCAGGCCAGCACCTCCTACGTCGGCGCCATCTGCAACAACGGGGGCGCTGGCAACGAGCACCGCATCAACTCCGAAGAGTACGCCGGCGCCGCCGCCAGCGAGGGCCTGGCCCACTTCTGGGGCGCCTATGCCTTCAATGACGAGTCGGAGTACGACTGCGGCTTCGACTGGTACGGGAATTCCGTGGACTGGACCTATGATGGAGTTCCAAACGACGACCACATCTCCTGCGAGGGTGCGCCGGACCCGGTCGGAGCACCGTCGGTCGACGGCAACGATTACCACGGCGATGTCTGTGGCGGCGCATCCGACAAGGGTGTCGAATACGACTGGCTGCGCTTCGCCTGGGACCTGGTCACGGACGAGGGGATCCCGGTGGAAGACATCCTGACCATCTGGGACACGGCCAACCCGGACACCTGGAACAACGACGGCACCGGCGTCGCCGAAGCGATGTCCGCCGCCGCCGCGACCGTCGGCTGGGGTACGGAGTACGACACCTCGGCCTCCTACAACGGCACGGATCGCTAGCCATGCACCGTCCCCACCACGCTGCAGTGTACACACTCCTGGCCGTGCTCGGCGCCGGACCCGGCTGCGAGTGCGGGTCGAAACCGCCGCCTGGTGGGGACACCGGGGCACCGCCGGGGTCTTCCTCGGGAGACACCGGCGGATCCAACGCGGACGACACCGGCACGCCGGCCGTCGACCAGGACGGTGACGGCTACCTCGCCGGCCTGGACGACTGCGACGACACCGACCCGACCATCAACACCGGCGCGACCGAGGTGCCCGGCAACGGCGTCGACGAAGACTGTGACGGCTCCGACGCCGGACCGACCGCGGATCTCGCCGACGCCGCCACGGTCTGGGATGGCGACAGCTACAGCATGACCGGCTACCGGGTCGTCGATGGCGGTGACATCGACGGAGACGGCGTCTCCGACCTTCTCGTCGGTGCCCCGTGGGAAGCAGTTCCCGGTGAAGGGGTCAACTACCCGGGCGCGGTGTTTGTCGCACCGGTCACCCTGAAGTCGGGTCCCATCGACGGGGCAACGGCCGTCGTCCAGCCCGAAGAAACCAACGTGAGCACCGGGACCACCATGGCCGGTGGCGGCGACCTGAACGGTGATGGTCTCGATGACGTGGTCGTCGGCATGCCCAATGGCAGCGAACAGTACGGGCACTCCGAGGGCCGCGCCCTCGTCTTCCTCGGTCCTCTGCACGGAACCCTGGTGGAAGCCGACGCCGACACCGACCTCCAGGCCACCTGGACCGAAGCACAGTTCGGCTACGGGCTGGCCATGATCCTGCCAGAGGACGGTGGCGCGGCGGGTCTGGCCGTGGGCGCACCCGCTGCCGGCGAAGACCGGCCGGGGGAAGTCTACATCTGGAACCAGCTTCCCACGGGCGTGGCCACCCAGGACTCCGCCGATGTCCGGATCGTCGGGACGGAGCCGAATGGATACCTCGGGCACTCCAACGCCATGGACCAGGACTACACCGGAGATGGAGTGGCTGACCTGGTAGTCGGCGAGTTCATGGCCAGCGAGGTGGACTACGCAGCGGGGAAGCTCCACATCGTTGAGGCGCCCCTCTCACCCGAAGTCGACCTGCAGACCGACTCGATCGTCGTGCTGGGCAGCGGCCAGCAAGCAGAGGCCGGCCGCGTCTTCCTCACCCACCCCGACACCGACGGCGACGGCTACGCCGACCTGGTCGTCGCCGCCCCGCTGGATCCCGAGGTCGGCGATCGCGGCGGCAAGGTCTGGATCGTGCGCGGCCCGATCACGGAGGGCGGCATGCTCGACGACGCCGCCAGCGCCACCATCCTGCCGGAGCGGGACTACGAGTGGCTGGGGCTTTCGATGGCCATGCCCGACGATCTCGATGGCGACGGTCTGCTCGACCTGGCCATCTCCGCCCCTCGGGACTACTACTTCGGCGGTGATCTGCCAGGCAAGGTGTACCTGTTCCCCAGCACCCTCGATGGCACGGTGAGCGGTGCCGACGCTCGCTTCGTGCTGCAGGGCGAACACATGGGGGACTTCGCGGGTGGCGGCATCGCGGCCGGCTTCGACCTGGACGGAAACGGCAAGGGCGACCTGGCGGTCGGAGCGTCCGGTTTCGAAGCCCAGGACGCCACGGACTGGGCCCACGGTCGCGTGTACCTGTTCACGGATCTGTCGCTGTAGGCGCGGGCCGAGCGGGTCACAGCGGGCTCGCGCGCCGGTGCGGCCGGTGCAGCCGGCGCGGCCAGTGCGTCCGGCGCTGTCCCCACCAGCCGGACGAGCTGCCAGCGGTAGAGCCCCCGATTTCGCAACACGGCCGAGGTAGAGCCCCCGCTTTCGCAACACGGCCGAGGTAGAGCCCGCGTTTTCGCAACACGGCCGCTGTGTCGGGCCAGACATGCACCCGTAAGTGCAGCAATCTGGTTGCATTGGCCGCGCCGGACACCCACCAGGGGCCGCCAGCGCCCGCCGATGTTGCGAAAACGGCCGCTCTACCTGCGCGGTGTTGCAAAAAGCGGGGCTCTACATTCGGCAGCGGGGAGGGGGCGCCGCCTCCACGCCCCGCCCGCCCACCCATCAAAATGAATCATCACGTCGCATGATGACCCACGTGCGTCAGCAACCCCGCCCCCTGCCGCCCGCCCTCTCCCCCAACCAGATCCCGCAACCATTCGCCGATACAGGACTTTCCCACCCGATCAGGGGGTGGCACGCCCCTTGCGATGGCTCCCGCAGAACCCGCCCGGAGCCCGCCATGCTGCCCCCCATCGCTCGGCACCTGCCCCTGCTGCGCCAGCTCGAGGGCTACGGGCGGCAGAGCCTCCGCAGCGACCTGGTGGCCGGGCTGACCACCGCCATCATGCTGATCCCCCAGTCCATGGCCTACGCCATGCTGGCCGGGCTCGACCCCATCGTCGGGCTGTACGCCGCGACCGTGCCGCTCATGGTCTACGGGCTGCTCGGCACCAGCCGCCAGCTCGCGGTCGGGCCGGTCGCCATGGACTCGCTGCTCGTGGCCGCCGCCGTTGCCCCGCTGGCCGGCGACGACGCCGTGCGCTTCGCGGCGCTGGCCACCCTGCTGGCGCTGATGGTCGGCGCCATCGAGCTGGCCATGGGCACCGCCCGGATCGGCTTCATCGTCAAGTTCCTCTCGCAGCCGGTGGTCGCCGGCTTCACCTCGGCCGCCGCCCTGGTCATCGGCCTGTCCCAGCTCAAGTACGTGTTGGGCGTGGACCTGCCGCGCAGCCGCTTCATCCACGAGATCCTCCTGGGTGCCGTCCAGCGAGCCGACGAGATCCACTGGACGACGGTGGCGCTGTCGGTCGTGGCCATCGCCAGCCTGCTGCTGCTCAAGCGCTTCGCCCCGCGCTTCCCACGCTTCCTCTTCGTCGTGGTCGGCGGCACGCTGGCCGTGCACCTGCTGGGCCTGGCGGACCGCGGCGTCGCCATCGTCGGGGACGTCCCCGCCGGTCTGCCGCGCCCCGCTCTGCCCGCGCTCTCCCTCGCCGACCTCCAGGCGCTGCTGCCCTCCGCCGGGCTCATCGCCGCCGTGGCCTTCATGGAGAGCATCTCGGTCGCCAAGAAGTACGCCCGCGACAACCACTACGATCTCGACAGCAACCAGGAGCTGCGGGCGCTCGGCCTGGCCAACATCGCCGGCAGCCTGTTCTCGGCCTACCCGGTCACCGGCGGCTTCAGCCGCACGGCGGTCAACGCCGCGGCCGGGGCGAAGACCAACGTCGCCAGCCTGATCACCGCCGGCACCGTCGCCCTCACCCTGCTCTTCCTCACCCCGCTGTTCCACGACCTGCCCAAGGCCGTGCTGGCCGCCATCATCATGTCGGCCGTCTTCGGGCTCATCGACATCGCCCAGGCCCGCCACCTCTGGCGCATCAGCCGCCCGGACCTGGGGGCCATGGCCCTGACCTTCGTCGCGACGCTGACGCTGGGCATCGGCCAGGGCATCGTCATCGGCCTGGTCGGCAGCCTGCTGTGGTTCGTCTGGAAGACCAGCAAGCCCCACGTCGCCATCCTCGGGCGCCTCCCCGGCAGCACCATCTACCGCAACCTCGCCCGCTACCCCGACGCCCGGACCACCCCCGGCGTGCGCGCCCTGCGCATCGACGCCCCGCTGTACTTCGCCAACACCGCCTTCCTCAAGGACACCGTCATGGACGCGGTCGCTGGCGGTGATGTGGCCCACCTCGTCATCGACTGCAAGGCCATCAGCAGCATCGACGCCCAGGCCCTCGCCACGGTCGAGGAGATGCTCGACGAGCTGGACCGACGCGGCGTGCAGCTCTGGCTGTCCGGGGTACGCGGCCCGGTCCGCGACGCCCTCGCCGCCGCCGGCCTCACCGATCGCATCGGCGCCGACCACGTCGTCGAGTGCGTCCACGACGCCGTCGATCTCGCGGTCGGGCCCGAGCTGGCCGCCCGTCCCGCCTGACCCTCCCTCCCCACCGGAGCCCCACCATGAAGATCCTCTCCACCCTCGCCCTGCTCGCCCTGGGCGCCTGCAACCCCGCCTGGTCCGACGACGCACCCGCGGATGCGCCCGCCACGGCCGAGTCCTCCGCTTCCAAGGCCGGACAGGTCCGCCAGGCCAGCGTCGACGACCTCGCCGCCGCCCTGCCCGGTGTCTTCCTCGTCGACGTCCGCACCCCTGGCGAGTACGCCCAGGGCCACGTCGCTGGCACCGTCAACATCCCGTTGGACCAGCTCAGCGGCCACATGTCCGAGCTGGAGCCCCACAAGCAGGACGACATCTGGGTGATCTGCGCGTCCGGCCACCGCTCCGGCATCGCCTCCGAACAGCTCGCAAAGGCTGGCTACAAGCCGATCAACGTCGAAGGTGGCACCGGGGCCTGGGTCCGGTCGGGCAAGCCCGTCGAGAAGTGATCCCGCCGCGCGCTCCCTCGACCACTTGCAGCCTGCGCCGCCCGCAGTAGAAGGCGCCGATGCTCGAAACCCGCACCCACACCTCCAAGGGCGACCGCGCCGTCCTCGTCGGCCTCTACGCCACCGACGCCCGGCTCTCACCGGACACCCGGCTCGACGAGCTGGAGAGCCTGGTGGAAGCCGCCCACGGCGAGGTCGTGGAGCGGGTCGTGCAGCGCCGCTTCCTCGAAGCCGATCTCGGCGGCGGTGAGCGGCCCGTCGACCCGGCGACCTACGTCGGGCGCGGCAAGGTCGAGGAGATCGCCGAGTGGGTCGAGGCCCACGAAGCCAACCTCGTCGTCTTCGACAACGAGCTGTCGCCGGCCCAGATCCGCACCCTGGAGAAGCGGGTCGGCTGCCGGGTCATCGACCGCAGCGAGCTGATCCTCGACATCTTCGCGGCGCGGGCCCGCACCCGCGAGGCCATGCTCCAGGTCGAGCTGGCCCAGCTCCAGTACACCGCCCCCCGGCTGCGCGGGATGTGGTCCCACCTCGAGCGGCAGGCGGGCGGCGGCGGCGCCGCCAGCGGCGGCATCGGCACCCGCGGCCCCGGCGAGCAGCAGATCGAGATCGACCGCCGCATCGTGCAGAAGCGCTTGAGTCGCCTGCGCGCCGAGCTGGACCGGGTCCTGGCCCGCCGCGAACGCCAGGTCCAGGCCCGCAACGCGCGCGTGTGGACCATCGGCCTGGTCGGCTACACCAACGCCGGCAAGAGCACGCTGCTCAACGCGCTGACCGGCGCGGGCGTCTACGCACAAGACCAGCTCTTCGCCACGCTGGACACCACCAGCCGCCGCTGGGCGGTCCGCCCGGGCGTCGACATTCCCGTGTCGGACACGGTCGGCTTCGTCCGCAACCTGCCACACCACCTGGTCGCCAGCTTCCGCTCCACCCTCGCCGAAGCCCTGCACGCCGACCTGCTGCTGCACGTCATCGACGCCAGTCACCCCGACGCCCTGGACCAGGCCCAGGCCGTCGAGGGCGTGCTGACCGACCTGGGGGTGCAGCCCGAACGGATCCTGCCGGTGCTGAACAAGGTCGACGCCGTCGCCGACCCCGACGTGCTGCTGGCGCTCCGCGCCCGCGTGCCGGGCTCGGTGAGCATCAGCGCGAAGACCGGCGCCGGCCTCGAAGTGCTCGCCGACGTCGTCGTCGCCCGCCGCAGCGCGGACTGGGCCGAGCTGGACGTCCTGGTCCCCCACGACCGGGGCGCCCTGCACGCCCTCGCCCGCCAGCACGGCGAGGTGATCGCGGAGCGCTGGGAAGACGACGGCTGGCACGCGAAGATCAGCGTGCCGCGGGCCATCCGCTGGCAGTTCGACGAGGTGCTGGCGCCGCCCGCCTGAGCGCCGGCCGCGCAGGCCTCGAAGCGCAAGCCCCCGCCGTCGTGTACCCTGCGATCTGTCGCAGCGGGCAGGAGGCCATGATGTCGACCCTCGCCCTGGCGCCCCGCACTCGAAGCGGACCGCTCCAGGCCCAACGTGCTTGGCTGGACTTCATCGTCGACGGTACACCCCTGCGTCGTCGTCTGAAGAAGACGGACAACGTGACGGGCCTGGGCTGGCTTCCACCGGCCGAACAGTCCACGTACCGCGATCGACTGCTGCTCGACGCTCCCCCCGACTCGCCGACGGGCCGGTGCAGCCTGTACGTCTGTGGTGAGTGTGGTGACCTGAGCTGCGGGGCGGTGACCGTGCGGGTTCGTCGGACCCCGGCGGGCATCGAGTGGGCCGACTTCGCCTTCGAAGTCGACTACCTCAACGCCCCAATGGACACCATGCCCGATGTCGGGCCCTTCGTGTTTGAAGAGCCCCACTATCGCCAGCTCCTGACCGGGGTCCCGAGTCGGGCCGGGGACGACCACCGATGAAGATCCAGGTCTGTCGCTGGACTGTGGACGTAGACGTGGCGGCCACGGCTACGCTCCACGCTGCGATGCCCCCAGGCACGGGCTGTCGCTGTGCCGCCTGTCGGAACTTCCTCGAACTCGCCGACTCCCACGGCCTTCCAGCCGAGCTGCTCGGACTGTTGCAGTCGCTGGGCATCGCCGCGGACCGACCCGCCGAGCTAGCGCACGAGTGCCGGCTCGAAGCCGACCAACACGCATACTCCGGCTGGTACCACGCCGTGGGCAGCCTCGTGGCGGGGGTCGACGCCCACGAACCGGTCCGGGATCAGCCGGGCACCTCGATCGTCCACACGGAACCCATCGGCCCGACCGCCCGGGTCGGCCTGACCCGACGGATCCAACAGCCGCCTCCCGAAGCCGCCGGTCTGGCTCTCGTCCAGATCGAGGTCGCACTGACGCTGCCCTGGGTGCTCGATCCGGCGGAAGAGCCCGACTGAGTCACACGTCGAGGTAGGCGAACCAGGCCTGCGGCGTGTCCCACAGCCGCCACACCGCCAGCGTCCAGCCGACGACCCAGGCCACCTCCAGCACCAGCGCGAGGATGCGCCCCTGGGGGTGGGACCGCAGGGCCTCCCAGCGCTGCCTCAGCGCGCGTACCACTGTCCACCTCTCGGCCAGGCGCGCAGCATCCAGAAGGAGGCCACGATGAAGCTCGTCGTCAGCAGCCAGCCGCCGATCCGCCAGTGCAGGCCCCGCGGTGCGGGGCGCGGCGCGACACGGTACCAGGCCAGCAGGCCGAGCGCCTGCAGCGACCCCCACGCCAGGTAGGCGACGCTCAGCTCGTGCCAGGCGGCGAAGCTCGCCATGGCCACGCCAGCCGACAGCAGCGTCGAGCGGGTGCGCGCCAGCAGCGGCACGTACACGTAGACGCGGCACCACTCGGTCACGGTCATGTGCCACGACCGCCAGAAGTCGGGCAGCGAGGAGCGCATGAAGGGTGAGGAGAAGTTCTCGGGCACCCGCTGACCGGCGATCAGCCCCATGCCGATGGCGATGTCGCTGGCCCCGGCGAACACGAGGTAGAGCGTGGCGGTCGCGGTGAGCGCGCCGGCCAGGCCCGGCGGCAGCCACAGCAGGTGGCGGGGCAGGACGCTGCCCACCAGCCAGAAGGCAAACACCACGATGCGGACGTAGCCGAGCAGGATCCGGTGCAGGCCACGTGCGGCGTCGCGGGCGTCGAAGCGGCGGCGCCGCTCCCAGCGCAGCCAGTGCTCGAAGCGCTGGACCGGGCCGACGAAGACGGTCGGCAGGTAGATGAGCCAGCCCCACAGGTCGCGCAGGCCGTGGCGCGGGAGCGTGCCGCGGCCCTGCTCGACCCACCAGTGCACGATACGGAGGACGGCGAAGCCGAAGCCGACGGGCACCAGCACGACGTCGGCGCCCTGGCCCCGCTGGGCAAGGCGCACGGCGATGAAGGCGGCGGCGACGATGCCGAGGAACAACCAGGACAGCGCCGGCAGGCGCCGCCGGGCCCGGGACGCCAGCCAGCCCGACACGGCCAGCAGGCCGAGCATGGCCAGCGTCCGCGGCTCCCACCACCACAGCAGCGCAACGGAGAGCAGGTCTCGCAGCCACGGCCAGGCCCGGCGGGGGGCCAGGGCGGAGGCCACCAGCCAGGCGAGGCCCACCAGCAGGAAGGGGGCGCTGACCTGGGGCATCAGGGCGCCTCTTCCGCCGAACGCGGGGCACCCAGCTCTGCGGCCAGCCAACCGCGGAAGCGGGCCGCACCCACGGGCGAGAAGTGTGCCCCGTCGCTGTACAGGGCGTCGGGCCAGGGGGTGTCGTCGGCGATGACCCGCCAGCCGCGGTCCAGCAGCTCCTCACGGGCGGCACGGCGGCGGGACCAGAAGCTGTCGGGCAGGGCGGCGACGACCTGGGCCGACCAGGGCACCTCGACCGCGACGCGCTGTCGGGCCGGCAGCCGCTCCAGCACCGGCAGCCAGGTGTCCAGCAGGGCCGGGTCCCGCCGGAAGGCGACGAGGCGCGCCGCTGGATCACGGCGCCCGTCCTCGGGCCCCAGCGGGTACAGGCAGTCGAGCTGCACGACCAGCAGGTCGGCGCCGAAGGTCGCCACGTCGACGAGCTTGCCGTCGAGATCGGCGGCGGTGGCCTCCGCGCCGCCGACCAGGCCGGCTGCGCCCTCGCCCAGCCCGGCGGCCCGCAGCAGCTCCCGGCGCGCGGCGCGCTCCGACAGCGGCCAAGCCAGCCGGGAGTTGCCGAGGAACAGCACGGCGGGGACGTCGTCATCGTGCCGCGGCAGGTCGAAGAGCTTGCCCGAGGCGGCGCCGATCCGCGTCGGCGACACCCACGGATCCCATTGCAGCCGCCAGCCCGACGCCACGGCGAGCACGCCGAGCACAAGGACGGCGAGCTGCCAGGGCAGCAGCGGTGGAAGGGGCCGTGCTGCGCCCACCCCTCAGCCCTCGCCGCCGCGGCGCTCCACGAGATCGAGCGCCACCGCGAGGCTCGACAGCGACAGCAGCTCCGACGGCGCCAGGCGGAAGGCGAACTCAGCTTCGATGGCGTCGACGAGATCGAGGTGCCCCAGCGAGTCCCAGCCCGGCACGTCACCCGGGCCGGTCCCGAGCGAGAGCTGGTCGACCGGCGTCCGCAGCACACGGGCCGCCAGGGAGAACAGCCGCTCCTCGGTGCTGTCGGCCGGCCGCAGCGGCGCCTTGCCCGTCGCGCCACGGGCGATCCGCCCGACCCGCTCGATGCGCCGCGGCAGCTTGTACTCGCTGAGCTGCTGCCTCAGCCACCGGGTGAGTTCGTCATCCGTCAGCGCGACGTCGGGGTCGACGACCACCTGGGCGACCACCCGCTCACCGAAGACGCGGTCGGCTTCACCGTGGACGCGGGCGTCGGTGACGGCGGGGTGGGCGAGGAGGGCGTCGAGGATCTCGGCGGGTGCCACCTTGAGCCCGCCAACCGACAGCATCGCCTTGCGGCGGCCGACGATGGAGAGCAGGCCGGCATCGTCGACCGTGGCAAGGTCTCCGGTCGGGTACCAGCCGTCGACGAGGGGGCTGAAGCCGTCGTCGGTGGCGGTCATCACGCTCGGCCCCCGCAGCCACAGCTCGCCGGGCTGGCCGGCGGGGACGGCGGCGCCACCCTCGTCGACCAGCTTCCACTCGCAGTCCCGCAGGCGCCCGACGGTGCCGGGCACCCGCGTGGCGTCGTCGGGCCCGGCGAAGGCCAGGTTGCCGGTCTCGGTGAGGCCGTAGACGTTGACCACGGGCTTGCCGGTCAGCCGTTCGAGCTGCCGCCAGGTGTTGGTGGCCAGCGGGGCGGCGGTGGACACAAAGGCCCGGAAGTCCCGCCCGCCGAACACCTCGCCGACATCGTCGCCCAGCCGCAGCAGCAGCGACAGCAGGGCCGGCGTGGCCACGAGGTGGGTGGCTCGCTCCTGCCAGGCGCGGTCGAGCACGGCCGGCAGATCCTCGACGATGCGCGCCCCCACCCGCAGCAGGGTGGCGTCGAGGTGGCGCACCAGCAGCGGCCCCATGACGAGGCCGTCGTAGTGGTGCAGGGGCAGCAGGTTGAGGACGCGGGCGTCGGCGTCAAGCGACAGCGCGTCGGCGATGGTCGAGAGCTGGGCGGCCAACGCAGCACCGGTCCAGGGCACCAGCCCGGCGTGGCCGGTGGTGCCCGAGGTGCGGAGGAGCAGGGCGACATCAGCGGCCCCAGGGTCGACGGCGTCGGCCCCCTCCGTGGTCTGCAGGCAGCCGGGGAAGCTGTCGATCTGCGGGCTGCGCCCGAGCAGGCGCTGCCAGGCCGAGGGCCGCGCCGCCGGCTCCACCCGGCGCACGACGGCGCCGTCGGGCAGGGTCCAGCGATCCGCCGGTTGCGGGTCGAGGAGGAAGACCGCGCCGCGGGGCAGCAGGCCGGCGACCTCGGCGGACGGTGCTTGCGGGTCGAGGGGGAGGAGCGGCCGGCCGGTGTCCAGCGCCGCGAAGGCCGCCAGCGTAAACGCCCCGGCGGCCTGCGTCGCCAGGACGAGGGGCCCCGGCGGTGTGGCAGCCAGCAGCGCCCGCGCCGCCGGGAGCGCGTCGGAGAGACGGGCCGGCCTGAGCGGATCGGGGCCGATCAGTCGCATCGGCGGTCCTCCGGCCGGTCGCAGACGGCCCGCAGGTCGAGCTTGCCACCCGGCAGGCGCGGCAGCGGCGACCGGGCGATCCACCGCGTCGGCCGGGCGAAGGGGGGCAGGCGCGCAGCCAGCGCGGCGTCGATCTCGGCCCGAAAGCGGGGGCCCAGCACCTCTCGCTCGACCACCGCCACCAGCTCTGGCTGGCGGCCGGCGTCGCGGCGCACGCAGGCCACGACCTCTCCCCCCACCACCTCCCGCAGGGCGGCTTCGAGGTCGTCGAGCTGCACCTTGTCACCGGCCGGCGTCACGAAGGTGCGCGCCGCGCGGCCGTGGACATGGAGGAAGCCGTCGTCGTCGAGAATGCCGAGATCGCCGGTGCGCACCCAGCGCCGGCCGTCGCGCAGCACCGGCGCTTCGCCATCCAGAGTGCCGAGCATCGGCGGGTCGGGCGCCAGCCAGATCCGCCCGGCCTGGCCCGGGGCACAGGGCGCGCCCGCATCGCCGCGGATCTCCACCGGCACCAGCGGCCGGCCGACCCCCGGCGGCGGCGCCTGCCCCGGCCGCAGCAACACACCCGCACAGGTCCCGGCGGTCTCGGTCATACCGTAGGTGTAGGCCAGCGACACGCCGAGGCCCGTGGTGAACCGGCGCAGCTCGTCCCGGGAGAGCCCGCCGCCGCCGACCACCACCGAGCGAAGCGCGTCGCCCCGCAGCGCGGCCAGGCGGCGCGACCCACGGGCCGCCGCCCTCACGAAGCCCGGCCCCCCGTAGAGCACGGCGGCGCCATGGCGAGCGGCCGCCGCCAGCGCCTGCGCCGGGCCGGCCCGCGGGTCGAGCAGGACGGTGCGGGTGCCGTCCAGGGCGGCCCCGAGCAGCACCATGCGCAGGGTCGTGACCGCGTGCAGGGTGGCCGGGTGGGCCACGGCCTCGCCCTCGTTGACCGGGCAGAGGGTCGACAGCCGTCGGGCTCCGGCGCACAGCGCCCGCTGGCTCAGGCGAACTCCCCGCGCCGGGCCGGTCGACCCCGACGACAGCAGCACGAGCGCTTCGGCGTCGGGGTCCGGGGCGGCACCCGCCCAGGGAGCGGCGGCAGCCAGCTCGGCGGCCAGCGCCGGCGAGCGGATGGCCGGGCTGTCGAAGCCCACCGACGCACCCGACGCCGCCACCGCCTCGGCCACCCGCGCCGCCGGGGACCCCGGGTGCAGGACCACCGGCACAACCCCGCTCAGCAGGCCGGCGTGCACCAGCAACAGCACCTCGATCTCGGGTTCGCCGACGAGGACGAAGCGGTCTCCGGGGCTGAGCCCACGCGCCGCGAGCAGCCCTGCCGCCCGCCGCAACAGCCCGGACAGCTCCGCGAGAGTGAAGCGACTTCCATCGCGATCATCGACCAGCGCCGGCCCGGACGAGCGCCCCCGCCAGGCGGCGAGAGCCGCCGGAAAGGTCGTCAGGGGCTGGCTTGTGGCGGTGCTCACGGCGCGGGCTCTATTGGATCCCGACCACGCCGGCAGCTTCACCGCGCCAACCACCGGTACAAGCGGCTCCCGGTCAGGGCTCCGCGGGGGTCGCGGCGGGTCCGTACACCCCGGCCGGGCCGTCGAAGCGCATCAGCTTGCCATCCGAACCGAACCAGTAGTGCCAGGTCGGGCCCAGCAGCCGCAGGGCGCCGGTCAGGGTCAGATCCACCGCGGTGCAGGGCTCGCCGCCACAGCGGGCGGCGCCGATGACGTGGGCCTGGAAGGTGTACACCTTGGGGCCGCCGACATCGATGGCCCGGAAGCGGACGCTGTCGGCACCATCGGCGATGGCCTGACCCAGCCGGATGTCCACCGTGTCCGCGTCCCAGAGCCCGGCTTCGTCGAAGCGGGTCTCGCCACCGGGACCGGTCACGCTGGCACCGTTCGCGTCGTAGACGGTGACATAGCGGGCGCCGTCCTTGTCCACCCGCTCTGTTCGGATCGGCTGGAGCGCGGCGCTGGCCTGGTGGTGGACCGTCCAGGCCGCCGAGCTGCCGTCGACCGTGACCGCACCCTCGGAGGTGCTGACCGTCCAGCGGAGCACCCCGTCGGGCCCGCTCAGCGTGGACGAGGGAGGAGCGGCCATGGCGCTGGTGTCCGCCACGGCAGCGAGGAGGCCCAGGCCGAGCACCATGGCGGCGCGTGCCCGTCCCCGCGTATGGGAGTTGCTGCCTCGAAGCTGCATGTTCGCCTCCTTGTGTTCGGGCCGAGCGACTGCACACATCATGCCAGCCGCAGGGTGCCCCGGTGCTCCCGCAACTCGGAACCGTTCGTTTCCACCGTCCGGATCTCGGCCGTCAACGATCATTTACCTGTGGATGCCCCCTTGGCCGAAGACGCCGTTCATCAGCCCATCAGCGAGGTCCGGCACGGTTGCTGCAACGCGGCGGGGCAGGAGGTCACCATGTTCACATCATCCCTCATCGCCCTGCTCCTCTCCGCGACGCCCGCTCGGGCAAGCGACGCCGACGACGCCGAGTCCCCCGAGCCGGCGGCGCCTGCCCAGGAGGACGAGCCAGCGCCTGCCCAGGAGGACGAGCCAGCGCCTGCCCAGGAGGACGAGCCGGCGCCTGCCGAGGACGACGATCCGGCGCCCCCGCAGGAGCTCCACGCCGCGCCGCCCGAGCTTCCCGCAGCCATCGACACCACGCCACCGCCCGCGCCCGTCCCAGTCGTCGCCCCCGCACCCGCGCCCAGCGCAGCCCCCGCACCCACGCCCACCGCATCCACCGATACTGGCCCGCGGCCAGACGATGGCCGCCACCCGGCCATGGTCGCGGTCTTCAGCAGCCTCTACGGCGGCTACGCCGGCGCGACCGGCGCCTGGTTGATCGGCGAGGCGACCGAAGCCAACGAAGCGGCCCACACCTCACAGGGCGTGCTCCCCGGAGGCTGGCTCGGGAGCAGCGCCGGCCTCGGCATCGGCCTGCTGGTCGGCCACCACTCCACGATCTCGCCGGAGGGCGGCGCGCAGCTCTACACCGACACGCTGCTCGGGACCTACTGGGGCGACCTGGCGGGCCGAGCGCTGATCCCGGTGACAGCACCGGGAGCCGTGGAGCGCACCCGGGCCGCCGGCCTCGCGGGCTCCATGGCCGGTGTCGCCACCGCCATCATCGCCCGCGACCACGCCGCGCCGCTTCCATCGCAAGGCAACCTCGCGCTGGCCACGGGAGCGGGCTGGTTGACGGGCCGGGGCATCGGGCAGGCCGCTGGCTGGGATGAGCGGGAGGATCGCCAGCGGATCGCGGCTGCCCAGGGCGCCGCCTCCGCCACCCTCGGGGGCCTGGCCCTCTACGCCAACCACCAGCAGCTCACAACACCGACGCCGGCGTCCGCGATGCTCACATTCGGCGATGGGATCTGGTTCGGGGCGTGGACCCCCTTCTTGTTCACCGACAACCCGACGCCTGAGCAGACGATGGGCGGCACCCAGGTCGGGCTCGGCTGCGCCTACGCCGCCGGCGTGACCGCCGCCGCGCTCGGCCAGCCCTCGGACAAGAGCGTCGCCATGCAGGCCGCCGGGCTCACAGCCGGCTCCTCGCTCGGGGCCGGGATCCCGATGAGCTTGAGTGCCACGGGCCCCATGCGTGGCTTCGTCGGGCCGATGCTGGCCACCGGGCTGGGTGGCCAGGTCCTCGGCGGTGTCCTGGCGCCGCACTACGAGGTCGACAGCAACGACGCCCTGCTCATGGTGGCGATGGAGTCGTGGACGACCTGGCAGGCGCTGGGGTGGAGCACCTTCGCCCTGGAGACCGGCACCACAGGAAGCCAGGCCGCCGGCTACGGGCTGACGGCCGGGGGCGCTGGCACGCTGGCCACCATGGCTCTGCTGCCGATCATGAACGTCACGCCTGAGGGCAGCACCATGCTGGTGAGCGGCGGCGCCTGGGGTTCCTGGTTCGGCGCTTGGGGCAGCCAGCTCGCCGACGCCAGCCCCGACGCGCTGTGGGTCACCAGCCTCACCGCGGGGGACGCCGCGATGCTGGCGACGGGGCTCACCCAGGCGGCCGGGTGGCAGCCAGAGTGGCGCGACGCGGCGCTCATCAACGGCCTCGGCGTCCTCGGCACGGCGGCGGGCGGTCTGTTCGGGGCGGTCGCCCTCTACAACCCCGACGACTGGACGCCCGTGTCCACGGCCCTGCTCGCCGGCAGCGGCGCCGGGCTGGTCACCGGGGCGGCGCTCGCAGCGCGGCACCCCACACATCGGCAGACCCCGCGGGCGTCGAAGGCCGTCACCTCGCCCGCATCCCGGAGCGGGCTGGCGTCGACCTGGGAGCGGCTCCCCGTCCACGCCAACATCCAGGCCCAGCCCTGGTCCTCGGGCGATGGTCAGCCCGGGCTGTGGCTCCAGCTCGACCTGACCGAGAAGGACAAGCGCTGACCCCGGCGCCCGACCCTCGGCACCGGGACGGCTCAACGTAAACTATCGTTGACAACCGGCGGGGTCGGGGGCGAGACTCGGGGCAAGCGACGGAGCGCGCATGGCAGGGATCAGCCTCCCCGGTGGCTTCGACCGGCTCCGCCGGCTGGACCCGGCCCTCGCCGACAGGCTGGGCGAGGACTTCACCCGGCTGGCCCAGACCAGCACCGCCCTGGCCTGGGCCCACGGCCAGCTCCCGTCGATGGTGGCGGCCACGAGCGAGCGGGCGCTCCTGTCGGTCGTCGTCGAGCGCGCCCGCGAGCTCACCGGCGCGCCGATCACCTGGGCGGTCTCGTGGCTGGGCGACCTGCCCTCGGGGCGCGCCAGCTATGCCGCCATGGCCGGCGACGGTGCAACGCTGGACTCACCCCCGGCCCTGTCCCGGACGATCCTCGGCCGCGTCGTGGAGCGAGGCCAGCCGGCGTGGACCGACGACGCCGAACAGGACGCACGCTTCCGGGCCGCCGAGAGCGTCCAGGCCGCGCGGCTGCGGTCGGTGGGCTGCGTTCCCCTGGGGCGCTGTGGAGTGCTGTGGCTCGAAGATCCAGACGCGCCCGGACGCTTCTCGCCCGCGCAGCGCCTGCGGCTGAGCGCCCTCTGCGTGCTGGCCGGCCAGCTCCTCGGCGCCCGGCGGCAACGCCCACCGCCCCCATCCCAGGATCTCCCCTTCCAGGCGGTTCCTGGGATCGTCGGCAGCGCACCGTGCATGCAGGCGCTGGCCGCCGCGATCCACGCCTTCGCCCCGATGCCCTGGCCCGCCCTCGTCCTCGGCGAGACCGGCACCGGCAAGGAAGCCGTCGCCCACGCGCTGCACCAGCTCTCCGATCGCGCCTCCCACCCCTTCGTGGCCGTAAACTGCGGCACCCTCGTGGACAGCCTCGCGGAGAGCACCCTGTTCGGTCACGAGCGGGGCGCGTTCACCGGCGCCGACCGCCGACAACCGGGCGTCGTGGAGCGCGTGGGCCGGGGGACCCTCTTCCTCGACGAGGTCGGCGAGCTGAGCCCCGCGGTCCAGGTCAAGCTGCTGCGCCTGCTCCAGGAAGGCGTCTACGAACGGGTCGGTGGCCGACAGGTGGAGCGCTTCGCCGGCCGGGTCGTCGCGGCGACCCACCGACCGCTCGACGACGAGGATGCCCGTGGACTGTTCAGGGAAGATCTCTACTACCGCCTTGCCGCCTGCATCATCCGCGTCCCGCCCCTCCGAGACCGGAGATCCGACATCCCCGCGCTGTGTCGCCACCTGCTGCACCGCGCGACCGACGAGCTGCACCTGGACGCGACCCTGTCCCTGAGCGACGACGCGGTGCAGGAGCTGTGTGAGCGGTCCTGGCCCGGCAACGTCCGCCAGCTCGACAACAGCTTGCGCCGGGCCTGTGCCCTGACCCTCGCCCGCGGACAGCACACCGTCACCCGCGAAGACCTCGGCGGGTGGGTGCCGCCCGTCGCCGCAACAGCCCCTCCGGCGGCCAACATCGAGGGCGCCGCCGCAGCCT
The DNA here is from genome assembly GCA_964599085.1 of uncultured Enterobacterales bacterium. GTDB lineage: Bacteria > Myxococcota_A > UBA796 > UBA796 > UBA2385 > J125. The sequence goes on from CAZRFD010000085.1 coordinate 18,117, forward strand.
CGACGGACACAGGGAGTCCCACGACCCCAGACGCCCCGGCTGCCACCTCGGCCCCCGACGCGATCGACCCGTCGCTGGACCTGAAGCAGGCCACGCTGGCCTTCCAGCAGGCGCGAGTCCAGGCCGCGCTCACGGCCTGCGGCGGCAACCGCAGCGAGGCCGCCCGGCGCCTCGGGGTCAGCCGCCAGTGGCTGCACCGCCTGATCACCCGCTTCGAGCAGACACCATGAGCGACGACTTCGAGGCCATGCTGGAGGCGCTGATCCCCGGCGCCGGTCGACACAGCCCCGGCAGCGTCGACGCGCCCAGCCTCCCACCAGAGCTCGGCCTCGAAGCCGTCGAGGTGATCGCCCGGGGCGGGGCGAGCTGGGTGCTGCGCGCGCACGATCCCGCGCTGGACCGCGACGTCGCCGTGAAGATCGCCCGCACCGACCGCAACGCCGCCGCCAGCGACAGCCTCCAGACCGAAGCGCTGCGCACCGCCGCGCTCCACCACCCAAGCGTGCTCCCCGTCCACCGGCTGGTGCACGCCCGCGGCCAGCTCTGTGTGGAGTACAGGCTCGCCCCGACCCGGACCTTCGACGACCTGATCGGCGACCGGGCCGATCTCGACGGGCGCAGCCAGAAGGCGCGCCTGGCGCTGCTCCGTGGACCGGCGCAGGCGCTGCGGCACGCCCACGACCTCGGGATCGTGCACGGCGACGTCCACCCGGGAAACCTGGTGCTGGGCGACGACGACGTCGCCTGGTTGGTCGACTGGGCCGGTCCCGATGTGCGAGGACGAGTGGCACCACCTCCAGGAGTGGACGCCCCCGGGCAGGAACGGCGGTTGACCGGCCGCCCCAGCCACGCAGCGCCCGAGGTCCTCGGCGGCGCTTGGCCCGGCAAGGCGGCCGACATCTACGGACTGGGCGTCGTGGCCTGGGAGATCATCGCCGGACGCCCCCTGCGTCGCCGCCGCCCGGGCGAGGACCTGGGCGGCTTCATCGCCCGCTGGCAGGTGGACAGTCAGCAGATCCCAGAGCTGCCACCCGGGACGATGGCATCCGACGACGTCAAGGCGCTGGTCCGCGCCGCGCTACACCCGGACCCGGCCGTGCGCCTGACCGCCGCCGACCTCTGCGAGCGCCTCGACGCCACCCTGTCGGGCCAGGCTGAACAGAGCAGCCGCCACCAGCGCGCCGAGGCTCTGATCACCCGGGCCCGAGAAGTGCTGAGTCTGTATGCGGAGCTCGGCAGCCAGCTCGACGACGAGCGGCGGGTCGTCGCGGTCCATGCAGCCCGCGTGCCCGGCCACGTCCCGCCCGCCGGAAAGCACGCCCTGTGGCAGGCGCAGGACCGGCGCGACGAGCTGGAGCTGCGGCGAGGGCTGCTCTGGCTGGAGGCCGTGGAGCAGGGGATGCTCGCCCAGGCCCTCGCATCGGACACGGACGCCACCGCGGCGCGGGCACGTGACATGGTCGCCGAGCTGTGGTGGACCCGGCTGGAGGACATGGAGTCCCGGGGGCTCGTCCGCGAGGCCCGCCTGGCCGCGCACGAGGTGAGCCGCTTCGACCCCGACCGCCGCGGGGCGGTGCTGCGCGCGCCCTGTCACCTCAGCCTGTCCGTGGCCGACCGCACCGAGCACCCCGCCCGGGGCGCGCGGGCCCACATCCAAGCACTGCGATCGCGCGATCGGCGCCTGCAGCCTGGAGCCGCCCGGACCGTCGCCCTCCCCCTGCGCGACCACGAGCTGCCTCCTGGCCGGTGGCTGGTGACCGTGGAAGCCGACGGCTTCGCGCCGCTCCACTACCCTTTGAACCTCGCACGCGCCGACAAGCATCGGGCCAGGCTCCGACTGTTCACCCGAGCGGAGATCGGCGAGGGCTGGGTTGTGGTGCCGGCGGGCGCCTTCATCCTGGGCGGAGACGGCCAGGCACGCGACGCCCTGCCGCGCTGTCGTCCCACGATCGGCGACCGCTTCATCCGACAGACCTGTGTGACCTGCGGCGAGTGGCTGCGCTTCCTCGACGCGCTTCCACTGACCGAAGCAGAGCGACGGGCACCGCGGGGTCGCAGCCCGACCGGCATCGCGCAGCCTTGGTGGCATGCGGTGGACGGTCGCTGGCAGCTCCCCGCGGGCTGGTCGCCGGACTGGCCGGTCGTCGGGATCGACAGCGACGACGCCGACGCCTTCGCCCGGTGGACGTCCGAGGTCAGCGGCCGCCCCCTGCGCCTCCCCACCGAGGAGGAGTGGGAGAAGGCGGCGCGCGGCACGGACGGTCGGTGGTGGCCGTGGGGGGATCGCTTCGATCCCAGCTTCGCCCACACCCGCGACTCCCTGCCCGGCCCGCCCGCAATGGGGCCGGTCGGCGCCTTCTCCGGGGATCGCTCACCATGCGGCTGCCTCGACATGTGCGGGCTGGTGTCGGAGTGGACCAGCTCGTGGCTCAGCCCCGACCTCATGGTGGTCCGGGGGGCGTCCTGGCGCGACGTCGGTGAAGACGGCCGCTGCGCGGCCCGGCGCGGCCGGCGCCCGGACACCTGTGTGCCGACGCTGGGCTTCCGCCTGATCAGCGAGCATCCGGCGACGACAGCACAGCAGCGACGCCAGGCTTGACCCGCGCGGCCGGCCCGCGCCCCCACCCGCGCGGCACTCTCAGGAGAGCCACCGTCGATGGCCGCCGCCTTGGGCACGCCGCCGGCGTGCACGACCTCACCGTCGATGACCACCCCCGGCGTCGACATCACCCCGTAGGACACGATGTCGGCCATGTCCTCGACCTTCTCCAGCGCGATCTCGGCGCCCAGCGCCGCGGCCCGCTGCTCGATGAGGGCGATGGTGGTGCGGCAGTTCTTGCAGCCGCTGCCCAGGACCTTGATGTTCTTCATGGTGGACTCCTCTCCCGATGGGGAGCTTGTGGTGCCTCACAGCACCAGGTTGAAGACGAAGCCGACGGCCAGGATCCCGCTGGCCACGACGCCCGCGAACACGGCGATGAGCCGCGGCTTGAGCACCTTGCGCAGGATGATCATCTCGGGCGCCGACAGGGCGATGACGCTCATCATGAAGGCCAGGACCGTGCCCAGAGCGGCGCCCTTGGCGAGCAGGGCCTGGACGATGGGGATCACGCCGGCGGCGTTTGTGTACATGGGCACGCCCAGCAGCACCGCCGCGGGCACCGACCACCAGGCCTCCCGGCCCATGATCGACGCCATCATGTCCTCGGGGACGAAGCCGTGGATCAGCCCGCCCAGGGCGACGCCTCCGACGATGTAGGGCCAGACCTTGCCCACGATCTCGCGGACGTGCTCGACGCCGCCGTCGACCCGCGCCGACCAGTCGAGCTTCTCTGCGGCCGCCTTGGCCGGCGGCTGCGTCTGCAGCTCGCGGACCCAGTCCTCGAGCCAGCCCTCCAGCCCCATGGCGCCGATGATGGCGCCGGCGACGATGGCCACCAGCAGCCCCAGCCCCAGGTACAGCGCCGCGATCCGCACCCCGAACAGCGCCAGCAGCATCCCGAGCGCCACCTCGTTGACCATGGGCGCGGCGATGAGGAAGGAGAAGGTCACGCCGAGCGGCACGCCAGCCTGCAGGAACCCGATGAACAGCGGCACCGCCGAGCATGAACAGAAGGGCGTCACGATCCCGAGGGTCGCCGCCAGCCCGTTGCCGATCCCCAGCCGCCGCCCCGCCAGCAGGTCGCGGGTCTTCTCGGCCGACACGAAGGTCTGGACGATACCCATGGCGAAGACGATGCCGGTCAGCAGCAGCAGGACCTTGGGCGTATCGTACAGGAAGAACTGCAGCGCACCCGCGAGGTGGCTGTCGGCCGGAAGCGGCAGCAGGCCGACCAGCGCCACCGACAGCGGCTCGATCTGCCGGTAGACCAGGACCCAGACCACCGCGGCGACCGCCACCAGCACCAGCGGATGGCGGCGATGCAGCCGCTGCAAGGGAAGGACGAGGGCAGACATGGGGGCTCCACGGCGAGGGGACGGGATCGGGTAGACGATGGAGTCGTCGAACCGATGCACCCCCTCTGGGGGTCGCATCACTCGGGGCGCGGGACCACGCAGCACACCTGCCCCTCGTCGTCGAAGCGGACCTGGCAGGCCTCGGTCAGGTGCGCCTTGAGCCGCCGCCTCGCCCGCCGCATGCGCGACCGGGCCCCCGGCAGCGACAGGCCGTGCTCGCGGGCATAGGCCGCCTGGCTCATGCCCTCCAGCTCGCAGCGTCGGATGATGTCGGCGTCGGCTTCGGACAGCTCGGACAGCGCTCGGGGCAGGCAGGACAGCAGGCCGAGCAGCGGGGCCGGCTCTTCTTCCTGGGGTGCGGGATGCTCGTCGAAGGGGTCGTGGTCACGACGGGTGCGCCGCCGATCCGCCAGGGCGTTGCGGGTGACGCGGAACAGCCACGCGCGGGCCTGCCGCAGCTCGCAGAAGCGATCCCCCTGGCGCAGGGCCTTGAGGAACACGTCCTGGAGCAGGTCTTCGGCGAGCTGCTCGTCGCCGCTGCGCGCGCGCAGGAACCGGTACAGCTCAGCTTCGTGATCCGCCCAGGCCTGCAGCAAGCACGGCCTCGGCTCCTCCATCAGGCCGGCTCCTCGATGCCCAGCTCCACCGCCAGCGCATCCACCCGGGCGGCGATGGCGTCGCGGGCCACCCGGAAGTGCGCCAGGCGCGCGTCGTCGCTGAGCGCTTCGTCCTTGCGATCCGGATCGGGCATCGCCCAGCTCCGCCTCTCGGCGCGGCCCAGGAAGATCGGGCACTCCTCTTCGGCGCACAGGGTGATCACCAGGTCGACGCCATCGGGGTCGATGGTGTCGACGGACTTGCTGTGCTGACCGCTGGCGTCGATACCGACCTCGGCCAGGACGCGCAGCGCGTAGGGGTTCACCCGCGTCGGCGAGCTGCCGGCGGACTGCACGCGCACCGCGGCACCCAGGCGCTGCCGGGCCAGCGCCTCGGCCATCTGGCTGCGGGCCGAGTTGGCGACGCAGAGGAACAGCACACTGTCGACGGACACGGAGCCTCCCGGTGTTCAGGCGGCGGCGGGTGCCGCGAAGAAGCGCCCGCGGATCCACAGGGCGACGTTGACCAGCGCCAGCAGCACGGGGACCTCGACCAGGGGGCCGACGACAGCGGCGAGCGCTGCACCATGGGCCATGCCGAAGGTGGCGACGGCGACGGCGATGGCCAGCTCGAAGTTGTTGGACGCGGCGGTAAACGACAGGGCCGCGGCCTTGTCGTAGCTCGCGCCGACGACCCGGCTCATGACCATGGACACGCCAAACATCACGCCGAAGTAGATGACGAGCGGCAGGGCGATGCGCAGCACGTCGAGGGGCTGGGCGATGATGCGTTCACCCTGCAGCGAGAACATCACGACGATGGTGAACAGCAGGGCGATGAGCGTCAGCGGGCTGATCTTCGGGATGAAGCGGGCGCGGTACCAGTCGTCGCCCCTCGCCCGACGCAGGGTCAGCCGCGTGACCAGTCCCGCCGCAAAGGGGATCCCCAGGTAGACCGCCACGCTGCGGGCGATCTCGCCCATGGTGATGTCGACGGCGACGCCCTCCATGCCCAGCCACTGTGGCAGCACGCTCAGGAAGATCCAGGCGTAGACCGAGAAGAACAGGATCTGGAAGATCGAGTTGAAGGCCACCAGCCCCGCGCAGTAGTCGGGATCGCCGCGGGCGAGATCGTTCCACACGATGACCATGGCGATGCATCGCGCCAGGCCGATGAGGATGATGCCGGTGCGGAACTCGGGCATGTCACCGAGCAGGGCGACGGCCAGGCCGAACATCAACACCGGGCCGATGATCCAGTTCTGCACCAGCGACAGCGTGAGCACGCGGGTGTCCCGGAAGACCCGCCCCAGCTCTTCGTAGCGGACCTTGGCCAGCGGGGGGTACATCATCACGATGAGCCCGACGGCGATGGGGATCGAGGTGGTCCCCACGCTCATGGTCTCAAGCCAGGCCGGCAGGCCTGGCAAGAGCTTGCCCGCGCCGATACCCGCGGCGATGGCAAGCAGGATCCACAGCGTCAGGTAGCGGTCGAGGAAGGAGAGCCGTCCAGCGGTGCTCACAGCGCCTCCACCAGGCTCTGGAGTTGGGAGAGGGCGTCGCGATCGACGCAGTAGCAGCGGCGGGGGCCGTCGACCTCGCCCTTGACGAGGCCGGCGTCCTTCAGGATCGAGAGGTGGCGGCTGACGGTGGAGGCCGCGATGGGGAGCTGGTCGGCGATCTCGCCGGCGATGCAGCCCTCCTGGGCCGACAGGAAGCGCAGGATGTGCACCCGGTGCGGGTGGCCCAGGGCCTTGCAGAGCGCGGCGAGCGCTTCGTCGTCGGCGGGGCGTTCCACGAAGGAGGCGATCGGTTGGGAACAGCAGGCGTCGGCCACGGAAACTCCATTTCGTCGTTCGACGAATAGCGAATCATCGCCGCGCGGGCAAGCCCTCGTGCGACCCCCTGCCCCCTCGTCAGTCCGCCGGGGCGATCAGCTCCGGCATCGGCCACAGCGCCATCGTGAGGTAGCTGGCCAGCATCGGCAGCCCCGACGCCGGCATCACCCAGGCCATCGACGCCCCCCACAGGTGGATGCACCACGGCCCCGCCACGTGCAGCAGGGTCGACGCCACCGCTACCGCCACCACCGCGCCCTTCCAGCGCCCCCCGCGCGCCAGCAGGAACAGGTGGGCGAGCACCAGCAGGATCACCGGCATGGTGAACAGGTGGAAGTGGCTGACCTCGAGCAGCTCGCGGGGCGACTTCTCGATGATGAACTCGGTCGCGGCGGGGTCGTCGGCGTTGCCCAGGTAGTGGGTGGCGGCCTGCCCCAGGCTGAGCCCCAGCCCGTCCCAGTACAGGGCCAGGGCGCTGGCGAAGCCGAGCAGCACCATGCCGAGGAAGGACAGGTACAGCAGCCGGCCTCCGCGGGGGAGGCGGCGCAGGCTGCCGCCACGTTGCCGGTACTCACGCACGCAGGTGCTCCTCCATGGGGACCTGCCGGGTGTAGCACGACACCCCGACATCGCCCGACGAGACGGTCCGGACCTCGCCGATGCTCAGCCGCCGTCGCCCACGTCGGCGATGGCGCCGACGGGCGGGAGCAGCTCGGCCAGCAGCAGGGCCCGCTTGACCCCGATGGCCATGGCCCGCGACGAGTAGGTCGCCCCCGACACGATGATGATGTCCTTGCCGGCCACCAGGCCGTCGGCGGCGCTCTTGCCGACGAACTGCCCCCGGAAGCGCGCGTCGCGCACGCCGTCGCCGTACTTCTCGCGGTAGGTCACGACCTCCTGGCGCACGACCACCCGGTCGGGCGAGAGCTGCACGGCGAAGTCGATCGGTTCGTGCTGGCCCTTCTGCTGGTCGAAGAGCACGTAGCCGAGCAGGGTCTGGCCGGCCCAGGCCGCCTGGAAGTCGTAGTCCCCGGCCGGCACGGCGGCCCCGGCCCGCGCACGCAGGTCGCGGGCCTGGTCCTTGTCGAGGTGGACGACGACGTGCTCGACGTGGTCGGCCGTCGGGAACATGTCGGCGACGAGCGCGTCCGGCGGCCAGATCTGCTGGGCGCGAGCACTCCCGAGGACGGCGAGCAGGCAGAGGAGGAGGTTCAGCATCAGAAGTCCAGCCCCGCGATCAGGCGCACGTCCACGGCCGGCTCGACCTCGGCGACGCCGTCCACCAGCTCCAGGAAGGTGACCGGCACCGTGGCCGTGGCCCACAATCCCTGACCGGCCCAGCCCAGCGTCGGCCCAGCCGACAGCTTGATCTCGGTCACGCCCCCCTTCCACTCGTTCTTCTCGATGAGCTCGGCGCCGAAGTGCACGGCGTCGACCTTGTAGGAGGCCGCCAGCAGGTTCTCGACGACGACTTCCTGCTCGTGCTCGACGTCGACGCCCCCGGCTTCGCCGATCTCCTCCTCCCGCTCCCACTCCAGCTCGCCCACGAGGTTGTAGGCGACGACGAGGCCGCCCCACTCCTCGTCGAGCAGGAGCTTGGCTTCCAGCTCGGTCGAGCGGGGGCCGACGCCGACCTCTCCGTACAGCGCCATGCCCACGGCCTGGGTCGCCCGCGACCGCAGGTTCAGCTTCCACTCGGAGCTGACCCCGTCGAAGCTGCTGCCCGAGGGATCCGCGCTCCAGTTGATGTAGAAGGCGGTGAGCAGCTTGTCGGTCAGCCCGACCTCCAGCTCCACGCGCTGCTTCATCGTGAGCCCCGCGCCCTCGCTGCGCGGCAGGACGAAGGTCGTCCAGGGCTCCAGCTCGCGCACGCCCTTCGGCATGGTGAGCGACTCGTAGGTATAGGTGAAGCGGCGCTCGTTGGCGTGCGCCATCGTCGACAAGGCCGCGAGCAGGGGGAGGATCATCGTGGTGCCAGGCTCGGGTGGATGGAGGGAGACTTTGAAAATGAAAACGATTTTCATTTTCAGGAAGCTACCAATATCGGCGGTTAGAAAAGGCGTCAAGCAACAGGTGCGACACGATGCCCGACCCCGACCCGGCGCTCGACGTCACCGCCCGCAAGGACTCCCTGGGCCTCGCCGAGCTGCTCGCCATGGGCATCGGCGGCATGATCGGCGGCGGGATCTTCAGCATCCTGGGCCTGGCGGTGGACGTGGCCGGCCACGCCGCACCGCTGGCCTTCGTCGTCGGCGCCTGCGTCGCGGCCCTGGCCGGCTACTCCTACGTCCGCCTGGCGCTGAGCTTCCACAGCGACGGCGCCAGCTTCACCTACCTGGAGCGCGCCTTCCCCCGACACCCCAACGTCGCCGGGATCGCCGGGTGGACCATCATCATCGGCTACGTCGGAACCCTCGCCCTCTACGCCTTCACCTTCGGGGCCTACGCCGATCACCTGCTCGGCGGCGCACAGGCGCTGCGGCCCATGCTCAGCGTGGGCGCGCTGCTCTTCTTCACGCTGCTGAACCTGCGTGGCGCCAGCGTGTCCGGCCGCGCCGAAGACCTCATCGTGGGCACCAAGGTGATCCTGCTGGGGATCTTCGTCGTCGCCGCCCTGCCCTACGTCCAGCGCGACAACCTTACCCCCGTCTTCGACAAGGGGCCCACCTCACCGATCATAGCCGGCGCCCTGGTCTTCGTCGCCTTCGAGGGCTTCCAGCTCATCACCAACGCGGTGGTGGAGACGCGCAAGCCCGATCGCAACCTGCCGCTGGGCATCTACGGGTCCATCGGCATCACCTCGCTCATCTACATCGGCGTCGCCATCGTCGCCCTCGGCAACCTCGGTGCGCAGGGCCTGGTCGACGCCGAAGAGTACGCCCTGGCCGCCGCCGCGAAGCCCGCGCTGGGCCACGCCGGCACCGTCCTCATCGACATCGCCGCCATGCTGGCCACCGCCTCGGCCATCAACGCCACGCTGTTCGGCGCCGCCCGCCTGCTCGCCGAGATGGCCACCGAGCACCGTGTCCCCGCGGCCTTCTCGCACCGCTCACACACCGACGTCCCCTGGCTGGCGGTGGTGACCATCACCGTGCTGGCGCTGCTGTTGACCGCCCTCGGCAGCCTCGAGGTGATCGCCACCTTCTCCAGCCTGGTGTTCCTGCTGGTGTCGACCGGCGTCGCCGTGGCCAACGGCCGGCTGCGCGCGACCACCCACGCCAACATGGCCGTCGTCGGCGCATCCATCGTGCTGATGCTGGCGGCCATCGGCCTGCTGATCCAGCACCTGGCGACCCACGAACCGACCACCCTCGGCGTGATCGCGGCACTGTTCATCGTCGTGGCCGGGGCAGAGCTGCTGTTCTTCAAGCGCAGCGGCGCTACATCCTCAGGCTGACTCAGGCCCGCGCCAGCTCCCACACCTCGACCCGCTCGCGGGTGCGGCGTGCCCGCTGCCCCGGTTCAGGATCGGGCGGCTTCACCCGCCGCCGCAGCTTCTGCGCGAGAGAGAAGCGGCCCCGGGCCAGCTCGGCGTCGATGGGGTGCGGCACGTCGGGCTGCACCAGGGTGATGAGGTTGGAGAAGAGCAACACGAGGCGCCCGCCAGGTGACAGCCGCGCCAGTGCCTGGTCGAAGAGCCGTGGAAAGAAGCCGTCGTCGAAGAGCATGGCCCCCGACAGCGGGCTGTCGGGGACACCATGGGTCCAGGGCGGGTTGCAGACGACGAGGTCGAGGTCGGCCTCCCCCTCGCCCAGCAGGTCGACATGGCGGGGGTCGATGGGCGCCGGGTGCCGCTGAAGCTCCCGCCGGACGCTCTCGACGGCGTTTTCGTTGAGGTCGGTGGCCAGGATGTCCTGGAAGCCCGCCCGGGCGAGGAGGAAGGCGAGCACGCCGCAGCCGGTGCCGACGTCGGCGGCGCGGGCCCGGGGACCGTCGGTCGCGGCGAGCCACTGGGCGAACAGCTCGAGGTGCGTGTGCCGGGCGGGCAGGTAGGTCCCGTAGAAGGGGTGCAGGGCGTAGCCGAGCACCGGCAGGTGCACGCCGTCTTGGTAGCGCAGCCACGCCCGCCGCAGGTCGCGCGCGTCGACGAGCGGCAGGAAGAACTCGGTCAGCTCGGGGTACAGCTCGGCGAGGAAGCCGCTCTCCGATGCACCGGGCAGATCCACGCGGTGGTCGACCACCGGCACCAGCAGCCGACTGGCTGCGGCCTGCCAGGCGTGATGAGCGGCCTGGCGTTCGGCGAAGGGGGCGTCGGGTGCCGGCGCGGGCAGCGCGGCGTCGAGGGCGTCGAGCACGCGCAGGCCGCCGCTGTACTGGTCATCGACGACGAGGAGGCGCCCCTGCATCAGCATGCGGGCCGCGGCCGCGGGATCACGGGGCGCGGGGGCCGCGTCGGGTTGAAGGAGCGGGGCAGGGCGGTGGAAGGGAGGGCGCACGGTGGCTCGTCTGAAGGGGGGCCGGCCCCGCTATCGCTCGGCGGGCGCGGCGGCCGCGTCCAGCTCGGCGTGGGCCGGTGCGACCGCGGCCTGGCCGGACCTGTCCAGGAGGCTGACCACCACGCCGAGGAGGCCGCTGACGAGGAAGGCCGGCGGCAGCTCGGCCAGCTCGGCGAAGTAGGGGCCGACGCCCGGCAGGGCGGTCGCACCGAACTTGAACAGTGGCACACAGACGAAGCCGGTGACCATGGCCACGAGCGCCCCACGCGCCGTCATGCCCCGCCAGAACAGCGACAGGATGATGGTCGGGCAGAAGGTGGCGGCGATGCCCGACCAGCCGAAGATGACGAACCAGAAGACGGTCCGCCCCTCGACGAGCATGCCCACACCGAGCGCCAGGGCGAGGGCGACCACGCCGAGCACCAGGGTGGCCGTGCGCGAGAGGCCGACCAGCGCGTCGTCGGGCAGGTCCTGGTGGCGCACCTTCTGGTAGAGGTCGCGCACGACGGCGCTGCCGGCCAGCACGAGCAGCGAGTCCACCGTCGACATGATCGCGGACAGCACGATGGCGATGTACAGACCGACGATGGTCGCCGGCATGACGTGGTCGACCAGCAGCGGCAGCACGTCCTGGCCGCCGTTGCCGAGCACCGCCGTCAGCTCGTCGCCGGGGCCGGTGAGCAGGGAGCGACCGATCATGCCGGTGAGCACGGCACCGCTGTCCGCCAGCACCGTCCACACCACCGCCACGGCGGCGCCGCGGGACAGCTCGGCTTCGTCGCGCAGGGCGATGAAGCGCACGAAGATCTGCGGACTGCCGAGGAAGCCGAGGCCGATGAGCACCAGGCCCAGGGTCCCGCACAGCGTCAGGCCGGTCCAGCCGGTGCCACCCGACCAGGACAGCAGCGCCGGGTCGATGGCGGACAGCCCGCCGGTGACCGCACCCCAGCCTCCCGCGGCGACCAGCCCCACGACCGGCAGCAGCACGAGGCCGAGGAACATCAGCACGCCCTGGAAGACGTCGGACCAGACCACGGCGAGGAAGCCGCCGGCCGAGGAGTAGGCCAGCACGACCGCGAAGCCCAGCAGGGCCCCCCACAGCCAGGGCAGGCCGAGGAAGGACTCAAAGGCCGTGCCGGTGGCGTCGATCTGGGCGGACACGTAGATGGTCACGAAGATGGTCAGCGCGACGGCCGACACGATGCGCAGCGCGTGGCCGCCGTCGCGGAAGCGCGCTTCGAGGTAGTCGGGCACCGTGATGGCGTCGTAGCGCATGGTCAGCCGGTGGAAGCGACGGGCCAGGAGCAGCCAGGCGCCGCCGACGCCGAGCAGCTCGCCGAGCACCACCCAGAAGCCGCGCACGCCGACCGCGGCCCCCATGCCGGTGAGGCCGAGCAGCAGCCAGGCGCTCTCTCCGGTGGCGCGGGCGCTGAAGGCCACGGGCCAGAAGCCCAGCTTCTTGCCGGCGGCGAAGTAGTCCCGCAGGTCCTTCATGCGGCGGCTGGCGACGACGCCGATGCCGAGCAGGGCGGCGAGGTAGGCCACGACTCCGATGATCTTCCACGTCATGGACCGACCATACTGCATGGGCGGAGTCGGGCCTGGGGCGTGTGTGAGGCTGCGGCGGGACGGGGACGGGGACGGGGTCGGGGCTGGGGCGGGTGTGGGACAGCGGCGGGACGGGGACGGGGCTGGGGCGGTGGAGCGTCGCGAGGGGGGAGGCGGATCCAGCGCCCGACGCTCCCCCGCCTGGGTTGATCGGCGCGACGAGCGAGAAGGCTCGTAATAGCCGCAGAACCGT
>CAZRFD010000086.1:0-30705 GCA_964599085.1 uncultured Enterobacterales bacterium
TGCCGCTCCTTAAGCGGCTGGGTGGAGAGTCCGGTTCCGGCTGGAGCAATACAGCACGACCGCCCAGGCCGCCAGCGACGGCGGGAGCATCGACGGAGACGGCGACACCGGCGGCGCTGGCCAGCCCGACGCCCCTCGCCACCACGGCGGGATCCAGGGCCCGGTCCAAGAGAACCTGGTCGTCAACGGCGGCTTCGAAGCCGGCAGCCTCGACGGCTGGAGCCTCGTCGGTGGCGACTGCGAAGTCATCAGCGGCCTGCCCGACCAGCTCCCGGTCGAGGGCGACTGGATGCTGTACGGCGGCAGCGACACGGCCGACGACTGCCTGCTTGTGCAGGAGCTCGACCTGATCGCGCTGGGCTTCGCCGACGAAGACCTCGACGGCGGCCGCTTCCTGCTCCAGCTCGAGTCCTGGCTGGCGTCCACCAGCATGCCCGAGCGCTTCGACGACCAGAGCCGGCTGGCCGTGCGCTTCCTCGACGAGACCGGCGCCGAGCTGGGCGCCCTGGAACCGCTCATCGGCACCGGCTCGGACTGGCTGCAGCGCGCCGCCGAGGGGCTGCTGCCGCGCGGGACGCGGACCCTGCGTGTAGAGGTCGAGGGGCGCCTGCGCCAGGGCAACGACAACGACAGCCTCGCTGACGACATCCAGCTCCGGCTGCAGGCGGTCGCCCACGACAGCCCCGCGATCACCAAGGCGCCGCTGCTGCAGGACTACCGCCGCGACGCCATGCGGATCCTGTGGGAGACCGACGGCAACCTCGCGGAGAGCCAGGTGCGCTGGGACGTCCAGGGCGGCGGGCTCCGCCACCGGGTCACGAAGGTGCGCTCCATCGAGGTGGACCCCACCCACTTCGTCCACGTCGCCGACATCGAAGGGCTGACCGCCGGCACGGTCTACGAGTACGCCGTCGCCACCGGCGACACGCAGAGCGAGCGCTACGCCTTCCGCACCGCTCCGGAACCTGACGCCGACGCCGTCACCGTCACCTGGATGGCCGACAACCAGGACGGCCCCGACGTGATGTCCACACACATCCGCCACATGTCGGCCCGCGCGCCTGATCTGCTCTTCGCCCCCGGGGACGTCATCGAACACGCCGACGTCGCCAGCGAGTGGTCGGACTACTGGTGGGCGCCGCTGTCCGAACAGCACTTCGGGCAGACCACGCCCGTGCTCATCGCCCGCGGCAACCACGACGCCGAGCACCCCTACGCCTACGCCTACGCCTACACCGCCCTGCCGGGCAACGAAGCCTGGTACAGCTTCCGCTATGGGCCCATCTTCGTCGTCGTCCTCGACAGCGGCGGCCCCAAGTCGGCGTCCGCGCTCGCCACCGACCAGGCGCGCTTCATCGAGGACGCCCTGGCATCCGACGACGCCCGCACCGCCACCTTCCGCATCGTCACCATGCACGCCGCGCTCTACACCAACACCAACAAGAGCGATGGCAGCGACGGGGACAGCAGCGCCCGCGACGAGTGGGAGCAGCTCTTCGTCGACGGCGACGTCGACCTCGTCGTCGCCGGGCACTACCACAGCTACCAGCGCGGCGCGCACGACGGCATCGTCTACACCATCGTCGGCGGTGGTGGCGCGGTGCTCGACGGCGAGACCCACGACTACTGGGACTGGCTGGGCGTCGTCGACGTGACCTTCCACTACTCGGTGATGGAGGTCCGCGGCGACCGGCTGGAGTGGACGACCTACGACCTCGACGACGAGATCATCGATCACTTCAACATCTGGGCGGAGCGCTGAGCAAGCGTCAGTTTGCTCGGCGCCGGAGGCGTTACCGGCTCCCCACCGATCGCGAGGCTCGGGCCAAGGCGCAGCCCGGCCCTCATCCCCTTCCAACAGGAGGCTCGACCCGCCATGCTGCCCCTGCTCAGCGCCCTCTCCCTGTGTCTGACCGCTGCTGCCGCCACGCCCTCGGATGTGCTGGCGGCCCCCGAGATCGTCTGGGCCGGCGTCGACTACACCCAGGCCCGCTTCATCGGCAACGAGGACTTTCGCGACGAAGCCGCGGTGGTCGGCGAGTACCCCGACAAGTGGAACGACCTCGTCCTCGCCGAGCTGATGGACTCCATGCACAAGGCGTTCGGAAAGACCGTGATCACCGACTCCAGCCACATGGCGGAGCACAACGACGCCTGCTCCACCGACCAGGTGCTGCGCCAGGAAGGCGGGCTCGACGACACGCTGATCGACGATTCCGCCCTCGCACGGCTCGTGGGCTCCTACCAGCTCGACCACGACCAGGGTGTCGGCTTCGCCATCGTCGTCGACCGCTTCGTGAAGTCCGACCAGCAGGGCTGCTCCTGGCCCGTCTTCTTCGACGTCCAGAGCCGAGAGATCCTCTACACGAAGCGGGTCTGCGAGGACGCGGCCGGCTTCGGTTTCCGCAACTACTGGTTCCGGCCGGTGAAGACGATCATCACCGACGATCTGAAGCGCATCCTCAAGGACATCAAGAAGGGCCGGTGACCACGCACGCCGCCTCCCGCTGGGACGCCCGCTACGCCGCTCGTGGCCTGCAGGACCGTGCGCCCGCCGCGATCCTCCCGACCCTCTCCACGCTGCTCCCCCGGCGGGGCCGGGCGCTGGATCTCGCCGGGGGAGACGGCCGCAACGCCCTCTGGCTGGCCAGGCGTGGCCTGGAGTTGACCGTCGCCGACGCCTCCGCCGAGGGCCTCCGGCTGGCGGCGCAGCGGCTCGCAGCGGCCGGCCTGCCGGTGGACACGGTACAGGTCGACCTAGAAGATCCCCAGACGCCCTGGCCCGACGCGCTCGGAGGCGGCTGGGACCTCGTGCTGGTGAGCGACTTCCTGTCTCGCCCGCTGCTGGCGGCCCTGCCGGCCCAGCTCGCACCAGGGGGTGTCCTGGTGATCAGCCACCCGACGCGCCGCAACCTGGAGCGGCACCCCCACCCCTCGGCCCGCTTCCTCCTCCAAGAGGGCGAGCTTCCGGGCCTGATCCCCGGGCTCGACATCCTGCACCACGACAGCGCCTGGCGCGATGACGACCGGCACGTCACCTGGCTGGTCGGGCGGCGTCCCGGCTGACCGCGCTGGCGGTGGACGCGCGGGATAGGTCCCCGTGTCCCTTGCCTCCTCGTGCTGCACCACCGCGGACCCTCTCCGATGCATCTCCTCTCCCTTGCACAGGCCGCCCTCCTGCTGCTCACGCTCCTGGTGTCTCCCGCCCGGGCCGCCACCATCAGCGTCGACTTCCACGCCCAGGATCAGCCGGGCCTCGGTCCCGCCGCAGTCGCCGGGCTGATCCCGGCCACCGGCTGGAACGACCTCAGCCTGCCGGCATGGGAACTGGACGCCGGCCAGGCCAGCTTCACCGCCACGCTGAGCGACGAGTCCGGCCAGCCCGCCGCGACCCTGCACAGCACGCTGCAGAGCGCCGGCGTCTACGCGGATCGGCAGGCCACGGCCCCCGCGACCGCCGACGGCCAGATGATGCGCTCCTGGCTGGCCTTCGACGTGGCCGGGGACTTCGTCGCCCCCGATGATGCGGGCGCCTTGACCATCGACAACCTCGACACCCGCTTCGTCGCCGCCGGCTACGACCTGCTGGTCTACGTCGACGGCAGCCCCACCGACCGCGTCCAGCAGGTCATCCTGACGACCGACGACGGCACCGAGCTGCGCGGTCGGGCCTGGGACCACGGCAGCTTCGACGGCCACTACCAGCTCTCCACCGACCGGCTGGCGCCGTCGAACGTCGTCGCCTTCCGGGACCTGCACGGCGGAAGCCTCACGCTGCAGCTCGACGCCGAAGCGCAGCGCGCAGCCATCAACGGCCTGCAGATCGTCAGCACCGACCAGCCGCAGCCGCCGGTGGTCCGCAGCTTCAACGTCAGCGATCGCGACCTGCGCCCGGGGCAGGCGGCCACACTTTCGTGGGACGTGCGGAGCGCGAAGAAGGTGAGCATCGAGGGCGACGGCCGCACCTACAGATCCCGGCAGGCCCAGGGCAGCCTCGACGTGACGCCAGCGGGCTCGGGAACCTGGACCCTGACGGCCGAGGGACACGACGGCCAGGCGTCGGCCGCGCTCTCCCTGACCGTCGGACCCCCGCGCCCCAACATCGTCATCTTCCTGGTCGATGACATGGGCTTCGCCGACACCTCCGAGCCCTTCTGGCTGGACGCCGAGGGCAAGGAGCAGCGCACCGACCTCAACGACCGCTACCGCACACCCTCGCTGGAAGCCTTCGCCGACCAGGGCGTCAAATTCACCGACACCTATGCCATGCCCGTGTGTTCGCCGGCCCGGGCCAGCCTGCTCACGGGCGCGATCTCGGCCCGCCACCACATCACGCTGTGGACCCCACCGTCCCTGAACCAGGCCCCCGACGACATCCACAAGGACCAGCACGCCCTGCCGCCGCGGTGGCGCTGGGAGGGGCTCGACCAAGGCGACGTCCTGCTGCCCCGCCTGCTGCAGCAGGCCGGCTACACGACCATCCACGTCGGCAAGGGCCACCTGGGACCCCAGGGTACCTTCGGGTCCCGCCCCGAGAACCTCGGCTTCGACATCAACATCGGCGGCAGCGGCATCGGCATGCCCGGCTCCTACTACGCAAGGGCGGGCTTCGGCAGCGACCTCTTCCACGTCCCCGGGCTGGACCGCTGGCATGGCACCGACGCCTACCTCACCGACGTGCTCACCGACGCCACCGCCGACGCCCTGCGGGGGGCCATCGACGACGGCGCCCCCTTCTTCCTCTACATGTCGGAGTACGCGGTCCACTCGCCGCGCGACGCCGACGACAAGTACCTCGCGCGGTACAAGGACCTGCCCGAAGAAGAAGCCGCCTTCGCCACCCAGGTCGAGGGCATGGACGCCAACTTCGGACGGCTCCTCGCCCTGCTCGAAGAGCTGGGCGTGGCCCGCGACACCTTCGTGGTCTTCGTGTCCGACAACGGCAGCGACTCACCCCTGCCCAACTGGAACAAGCTGCCGCGGGTGTCGAATTGCACGCCGCTGCGCGGCAAGAAGAGCATGCGCTACGAGGGCGGCACCCGCGTGCCCATGGTGATTGGCTGGGCCCACCCCGACGACAGCGCGCCCCTGCAGCAGGCCCTGCCCATGCCCCGGGGCTCCGTCGTGCGCGACATCGTCGGCATCGTCGACCTGTTCCCGACGACGCTGGCGGTCGCTGGCGCGCAGGGCATCGACTCCCCCGACGGCGTGGATCTCTCCCCCTACCTGCGTGGCGAACCGGGCCACCATCGCCCCCAGGAGATGGTGATGCACTTCCCGCACTGGCGTCGGAACCCGGCGTGGTCGTGGCTGCGCCAGGGCGACTGGAAGCTCATCTACGACTACGAAGTCGACCGCTGGGAGCTGTTCGATCTCGCCACCGACATCGGCGAGTCCAAGAACCTCGCCAAGGACCGCCCGGACCTCGTGCAACGCCTGGGCCTCCGGATGGTCGAGCTGCTCGACGAAGCGGGCGCCCAGTACCCGGTTGACGCCGACAGCGGCGAGCCACTCCGCCCCGCGCTACCCGACGCTGGGCCAAGCTGAACCGCCGGTGATCCGCCGCCCCCTCACTCGCCACTCCACCTGCTGGAGCCCCCCGTGAAGCACACCCCCCTCGCCCTTGCCCTTGCCTTGGCCGCTGCCGGTCCCGCCCTCGCCCAGGATGACGCCCCGGACGGATCGGGCCCGTCGTGGAAGAAGCTGCGCGTCCCGACCGAGGGCGGGCAGACCGTCGACGCCGCCACCGCCGCCCAGCTCGCGGCCCTCGGCTACGTCGACGGCTACCAGACCGCACCGGATCTGGTCGGCGTCACCCGGCACGACAGCGCCCGCGCACAGGAGGGCCTCAACCTGTTCCTGTCCGGCCACGACCAGTACGCCGCCGTCATGGACATGCAGGGCAAGCTGCTGCACACCTGGACCTACAAGCTCGACGCCTGGCCGGACAACCCCGAGATCAAGAAGGGCTGGATCCGCTCCTTCTGGCGGCAGGCGCACGTCTACGACGACGGCAGCATCCTGGTGCTCTACGGGGGACAGGGCTTCGTCAAGCTGACCGCCGACAGCAAGCTCGTCTGGAAGCGGGCCAACATGGCGCACCACCTGTTCGAGGTGCAGCCCGACGGGCACATCCTCACGCTGACCCGCCACTGGGAGGACCACGCCGACGTCAGCGCCGACCCGGTCCTCGTCGACTACATCGCCGAGCTGGACGCCGACGGCAACACCCTGCGCGAGCTGTCGCTGCTCGACGCGGTGCAGAAGAACGCCGACGCCGAAGCCACCTGGCGCAAGAGCGGCAGCACGCGCAAGGACGTCTTCCACGCCAACAGCGTGGCCACGGTCACGGACGCGCTGGCAAAGAAGCTGCCCGGGGTCGAAGCCGGCATGGTGCTGGTCAGCATGCGCGACGCCAACATGCTGGTCATCGTCGACCCGGCGACCAACACGGTCGCCTGGTCCAAGGCCGGGGGCTTCCACAAGCAGCACGACGCCGAGGTCACGCCCGACGGCGACATCATGCTCTTCGACAACCACGACTCGTGGAGCAAGCAGCACAGCGCCGTCGAGGTCTACGACCCGCAGACCTGGAGCAAGCGCTGGTCCTTTGCCGGCAGCGACGCCGAGCCCTTCTGGACCCAGTCCGCCGGCGTGCAGCACCTGCTGGACAACGGCGACGTGCTCATCGTCGAGACCGAGGGGGGCCGCGCCCTCGAAGTGGCCCGCGACGGCAGCGTCGTCTGGGAGTTCTACAACCCCAACCGTGCCGGCGACAA
Organism: uncultured Enterobacterales bacterium; assembly: GCA_964599085.1. Lineage (GTDB taxonomy): Bacteria > Myxococcota_A > UBA796 > UBA796 > UBA2385 > J125. The sequence continues at coordinate 6,780 of CAZRFD010000086.1, forward strand.
CGACGAGCTGATCGCCGCCATCTACGACGTCCAACGGGTGCCACTGCACGCCTACGACGCATGGCTGAAGCGGTAGCTACAGCGGCTGGGTCCCCGACCAGATCCCGATGCCCATGGTCGAGTTGTCCACGCCGATCTCGACGTGGGGGGCGAGCAGCTCGCGCTTGCAGCCACCGGACAGGTCCCGCCAGGCATCGCGCACGCCGACGGTGTGGCGGTTGCTGCCGGTGATGTCGTGGAGGGCGAGGAAGCGGTGCGGCAGCGCGCGCTCCCGGTCGATGTCGGCCTGCACACCCGCCCGGGTGTGGTCGCCGTCGATGAACACGAGGTCGACGGGGCCGAGTTGCCGTCGCCAGGACAGGTACGCCGCGCTCCGGCTGCTGCCGACGAACAGCCGACCCTCCGGCGGTCGGTGCAGGGGCAGGCCGAAGCGCCGCTGGGCGTAGCCGTCGTCGCAGCCGGCCACCAGCTCGAAGTCGAAGAGCGCGTGCAGGGAGCACCACAGCCGCCCCGACCACAGGCCGATCTCCAGGTACCGGCGGACACGATGCTCCGCGATGAAGGCGCAGAGCTGCTCCAGCTCACCCCGGGTCTGCAGCACCCGGTCGACGGCCGGTTCGCCCGTCGCCTCGTAGACGGCCTGGACGTCATGGTCCCAGCATGGGGTGTCGGCGAGCAGGGCGGTGAAGTCGGGCATGCGGCCCGATAGCGGGTCGAGGTGAAGATCGCCTTCCTCAACAGCGGGCTGCAGGCCCGCGGCGGCGCGGACCGCTGGCTGCTCGGCGTGATCGCTGCGGTGCGGGCGACACGGCCGGACATCGAGACGGTGCTGCTGTTCGGGCGAGAAGACCCGGCCCTTCCCGCACATGAACGGGACCGCCTGGGCCCGGTGCGCCGGGTCAAGGGCCTGGAGCGCCGGGGGCTGCGGGCCGCCGGGGGGGCGGGCGCGGCGGCCCGCCTCACCGCCGTCCTCGACGAGCTGGATGCCGACGTGTACCACTGCAACGACGTCGTCGATCCGGCGCTGCTCGCCGTGATCGCGGCGACCGGCCGAGGGGTCGTCACCGTCCAGGACCACCGCTTCTTCTGCCCCGGTCCGGGCAAGGTCCTGCCGGACGACCGCCCCTGCACGGACCGCATGGGGGCGTCCTGTGCCGCCTGCCTGCCGGATGCGGACTACCGCGACCGCGTCCTGGCCCTGACGGCGTCCCGGCTGGCCGCGCTGCGCGCCATGTCCGCGGTGACGGTGCTGTCTACCTACATGCAGGCCGAGCTGGCCGCCGAGGGCGTCACCGCCACCGTCACCCCCCCCTTCGTCGACCACCTGCCGGCCGCGCCGGCCGCGCCGGCGCGACACCACCTGTTCATCGGCCGTCTGGCTGAGCACAAGGGGATCGCCACGGCGCTGACCGCCGGACAGCGCACCCGCCTGCCCCTCGTCGTCGCCGGTGCCGGCCCGGTCGACGTGCCCGGCGCCGTCTGGGCTGACCGCCCCGCCCTCGCGACCCTGCTCTCCGCCGCTGCCAGCGTGTGGATGCCCGGCCTGTGGGCCGAGCCCTTCGGCATCGTCGGCCTCGAAGCCCTCGCCCACGGCGTACCGGTCATCGGCACCCTGCGCGGCGGCATGGGCGAGTGGTTGCAGGACGGGCAGACAGGCGTCGTCGTGCCCGCCGGGGACGTCGACGCCCTGGTGCTCGCCGCCGACCGCCTGGACGCCGACCCCGGGCTGCGCCAGCGCATCGGCGGCCAGGGCCGGGCGCTGGTGGAGGCGCGCTTCTCGGTGCAGCGGGCGCTGGGGGTGCTCTGCGCGGTGTGGGGGCGAGTCGCAGGGGAGTGAGGCGGGACCCCTCCCCACTCGATGCTCCCAGCGACACAGCGGCCGGTCGCCCCCTCGACCGCCTGACGGCACAACGACACTGTTGTCGCTATGCCGTCACACCAGCCATAGTCCAGGAGCACCCCCAAGCCACGGAGGCACCGTGAACGTCAAGCACCTCGACCACCTCAACCTCACCGTCACCGATCTCGACGAGAGCATCGCCTGGTACCACCGGGTGTTCGCCTTCGAGCCGGTCGAGGAGGGGCAGCAGGGACAGACCCGCTGGGCCATCATCCGCTCCGGTGAAGCGCTCCTCGCCCTGTACGAGCATCCGGGGCGGCACGTCGCCGACGACGACGAAGCCCGGGTCGGCCGCATCCACCAGCTCAACCACTTCGGGCTGCGGATCACCGACCGCGCCGCCTGGGAGCGCACCGCCGCCGACAACGCGCTGACCTGGAGCTACCCCAGCCCGGTGGCCTGGCCGCACAGCACGGCCTGGTACGTGCTGGACCCCAGCGGCCACGAGATCGAGGTCGCCCTGTGGGAGGAAGACCGGATCGCGTTCTCTTGAGACGTGCCCGTGGCGCGGCCCGCGCGTGGACGGCCGCGCCGCAGGGGCCGGCTTGCTCGGGGACTCCACGGGATTACGCCCCCGCCATGGCAGATCACACCCCACAGCACGCTGTCCTGGCCCTCCCCCTGCTCACCCTGCTGGCGTGCCCGCGCTCCGAGGCGCCCGACGTGCCGGCGACGCCCGACGCGCCCGCGACGCCCGACGTGCCCGCGACACCCGACGCGCCCGCGGCACCCGACGTGCCCGCGACACCCGACGCGCCCGCGGCGCCCGACGTGCCCGCGGCCAGCGCCGCCCCCGTCGGGGACTGGCGGTCGGACGCCTGTGGTGACCGCGTGTACCCGCGCGAGCTGCACATCGACGCCGACGGGAAGTTCAGCGGGCGCGACCTGGTCTCGCCCTGCCCCGAGGGCGTGGCCTGCATGTGGTCCGGCATCGTGGAGCTCGCGGGGACCTGGACGCAAGACGACGCCGTCCTGACCCTGCAGTACAGCACCGACGCGCAGGCGCTGGCCCAGGCGACCGACGTTCCCACCCACCTGACGGTCAGCGGCGAGGGCCTGACCGACGATGGTGGCTGCGCCTACGTCGCGACCGGGGGCTGACCCACTCCGGGCACGACCACCGCAGCGCCTCCGTCCCCGCGGTCGGCGCCGCTGAACGCAGCTCGGATGCGGCTCTCGTCCGCTGCGCTACCCATGAAGACCAGGCTGTCGCCGGCCTCGATGCGCGTGTGCCCATGCGGCGTGAAGCGATCTCCGGACCGCTGGACGACAACCACCAGGGCGTCGCCCAGGAAGGTGAGGTCATGCAGGCGCTGCCCGGCCAGGTCACCGCCCTCGCAGCGCACCTCGAACGCGAAGAGTTCCCCGGAGGCGTCGAGCAGGAGCTGGGCGAGAGTCGGGCGAAGGACGAGGTTCTCGGCGGCCGTCGCCACAGCCGTGGCCTGGTGGAGCGGAACGACACCGACGGCCTGAAAGCGGGCCGCGTTGCTGGGCCGGCCGTTACGAGCCACGACCCGCGCCACGCCGAAGCGATCGCGGGCCGACAGGCATGCGTCGAGGTTGACGTCGTCGTCTCCGGCCAGCGACACGAAGACCTCCGCGCCCTCGCCGCAGGCGTCGGCCAGGACCGCTGGATCTCGCAGATCGCCCAGGACGAAGCGCGCAGAGCCGACATCGAGCCTGGCTTCCTGGCTGCCATCCACATCCACGACGACCAGGTCCACGTCATGGGCCGCCAGACGCCGCACGAGCCGCCGACCGACCCGGCCCGCCCCCCCGACGACCACGCGCGCGCGGCCAACCACCGGCGTTCCCAGCGTGCGGCCGTAGAGCATCGGGGACAGCAGGCAGGTGATGATCGCCGTGAGCACGACCGCGGTGTTGACCGTCACGTCGATGGCGCCGAGCTCCAGCGCGACGCTGGACGCCGCGATGATCAAGGCGAGCCGACTGGAGAGCAGAAACCCCCCGGCCAGACCGTGGCGGAGCCCGAATCCCCGCAGGATCAGCAGGCTGGGGGCGAGCTTCACGACCAGGGCGACGGCGACGAGCAGCGGCACGAGCAACAGGGCACGCGGGTCAGCCACAAGGCCCGGGACGTCGACATCGACCCCGACCATGACGAAGAAGACCGGGATGAAGAAGCCGTAGCCGATGGCGTCGAGCTTGTGTCCAAGCGTCTCGCGCGAGTCGCCGGCCAGCAGGGTCACCAGCAGGCCGGCGAGGAAGGCCGAGAGGATGGCTTCCGCCCCCAGCGACTCGGCCAGGACGATGAAGAGGACCAGCACCGCCAGACCGCCACGAACCTTGATCTGGGTCGAGGCGTGGTCCAGCTCGTCCAGCATGCGCCCCAGCAGCGGCACCCGGCCGAGCCGTCGACCGGCGACGAGCACGACGAGGAAGGCGACCGCCAGCAGACCCGGCAGGGCCGCCTGGCCTGCAGAGTCGTGGTGGGCGTGCAGCACGAACAGGGTGAGCAACAGGATGGTGCTGAGATCAGCCACCAGGGCAGCGCGCACCAGCGCCTGGCCGTAGCGACTGCGGACCTCTCCGCGCTCCTTCAGGGTCGGCAGGACCACGCCCACCGACGTCGTCGACAGGATCAAGGCGAAGAGCAGCGGCTCGCGGATGAGCCCCGCCTGGTGCATCAGCTCCGCGGCCAGCAGGGACATCAGCAGGGTCGCGGCGAACAGCAGCCCGGGCTGCACCCACGGTCGCAGCCGCCCACCCCGGCCCCCGCCGGACGGCCCGAAGTCCAACTCGAAGCCCGACAGGAACATCAGGAAGACGAAGCCGAACTCGGCCAGGTAGTCGATGACCGCGTCTGCTTCGACGATCTGCAGGCCGCTCTTCCCCAGCACCATGCCCAGCAGGATCTCGATGAGGATGGCCGGCACCCGCAGCGACCGGATCCGGAAGCTGGCCAGCGGCGCCACGAAGGCGACCAGCACGATCAGGAGCAGCGCGTAGTGGCTCAGGGCAACGCCGGGCTGGAGGTGGGGGCGAGTTGCGGGGCGGCACCGTATCACCCGCCGCTGGACGGGCGCCGCGAGCGCAGCGAGAGCTTGCCTGCGCCTCCGGATGCGGCGACCCCACCGCGCCCGGCAAGGGCACCGACGCCAGAAGCGTCGCCCGCCCTCGCCCACCCGCACCGATCCGTGGCAGTGTCCCGCCACACCTGGAGCTGCGGTGATCCTCCTCGCCTTCCTCGCCTGCACCGATCCCTCCCCCGTCGCCCTGGCCACCTGCCAGGCGCTGCCGGGCATCGCCGTCCACGACAGCGACCGGGCGCTGTTCGCCCCACTGCTCACGGCCGCCGACATGGACGTCCTCGCCCGCGCGGAACCGACCCGCGGCCTGTCGGTCTTCTCGCCCGACGCCCTGGCAGCGCTCCGCACGCAGACGAGCTGCGTCGTCGATGAAGTCAACGGCGCCGGCTCCGGCCGCTGGGCGGTCAAGCTCACCCGCACCATGCCGGCCGTGCACGCCGACGGCAGTACCGGCGATCCGGTGACCGACAGCTTCGAGTGGCAGGTCAGCGACGAGCAGGGCGGCCGCGTCGACCTGAACCTCGTCGCCTCGGCCCTCGCCCGCCGCAACGCCGTCGAGGCCATCGACGAAGAAGACTTCAAGCGCTTCGCCGCCGGCTGGCGGGCCATCGCCCACCGCTGGCCCGACCCCGTGCTGGTGGTCGATGTCGCCGAAGCCGAGGCCCTAGACGCACGCATGGCCTACACCGGCAAGCTGGAGCACGCCTTCGTCGCTGCGGGTGATGGCCTGGTCCAAGCGACCGTGACCAACACCGGCGGCCAGGCCGTCTCCGCGGTCGAGGTCGACGCGTCCTTCGAGTCGCCGAGTGGAAAGCTCCACAGCCAGGCGGTGCTCGGAGCGGTGCCGCCCGGCGGGACGCTGGCCTACACGGTGGAGATCCCCGAGGGTGCCGAGGGCAACGTCCGGCTGCGCACCATCGACCTGCGCCTGGCCGAGTGACCATCCTGCAGCGGGTGACCATCCAGCAGCATGGGGCCACCCCTCGCGCTACCATCCGGCCGTCCCCCGTGCCGGTGTCCCCATGCGCCCCTCGTCCCGCTTCCCCTGGTGGCTGTTCTCAGCCTTGTCGCTCTGCACCTGCCAGGCCACGCCCGCCGGTGACTCGGGCCTAGCCGCCGCTGACGCCGCCGGTGTGATCGAAGACCTCGCGCTCACCCTCGAACAGAGCGAGGTCATCGGCACCGTCTTCACCGCCCGCTGGCAAGGCGAGGACGTGGACAGCGCCCGGCTGGAGCTGACCAACGACGCGGGGGAGGCGCGCAGCTTCGCTGTGGACACCAGCGACGGACCAGAGCACGTCACGCCCATCCTGGGGCTGAAGCCGGAGTCGACCTGGCAGGTCCAGCTCGTCGCGACCATCGCCGACCAGCAGCACGTCAGCCCCGTCCAGTCGCTGACCGCGGGCCCGGTCCCCGCGGCCCTGCCAGCGCTGACGGTCGAGCGACTCGACCCCGATCACAGCCACCGCGGCTACTACGTGACCGCCGTCGTTGGCAGCGCCACCGCGGTGATCTTCGACTCCGACGGCGACTATGTGTGGTGGTATCACCTCGACGGCGTCGAGCAGCTCGGCAGGGTGCGACTGTCCAGGGACGGGCAGGGAGTGTTCATGGCCAGCGTCAACCTCGACGGCAAGGCCGACACCGACATCGTCTTCGTGCCCTTCGACGGCAGCACCGAGGTCCACCTCTCGACGCCCGATCGCCACCACGACTTCGTCGAGCTGCAAGATGGCAGCCTGGTCTACACGGCCTTCCACGCCACGGATGTCGGCGAGCTGGTCGTGGCCGGCGACCGGCTGATGGAGCGCAGCGCCGACGGGAACACCCGGGTGATCTACGACGTCACCGACCACCACACGCCGGTGCCCGGGTCCAGCAGCGGGGGCACGCGCTGGCCCCACGCCAACGCCGTCGACTCCGTCGACGACGACGGCGCCTTCCTCGTCTCCTTCATGTACATGGACGGCATCGCCCGCATCGACCGGGACAGCGGTGCGGAGGACTGGTTCCTCGGCGGATCCGACAGCGACTTCCACGACGCCGATGGACAGTCGGACTTCTTCGACGCCCAGCACGGCATGCAGCTCATGGGCGACGCCATCCTCGTCTTCGACAACGCAAGGCAGGCGCACGACTCCCGGGCGGTGGAGCTGACGCTGGACAGCGCGGCCATGCGGGCGGAAGAAGCCTGGTCGTACCACGCCGATCCCGCCATCGACACGCCGGTCATGGGGGACGTCCACCGCTTCGACGACGGCAACACGCTCGTCACCTTCTCCTACAACGGGGTCATCGAAGAGGTCGACGCCGCCGGCACCCCCACCTGGCGCCTGTCGACAGGGCTCGGCGGTGCGCTCTCGTGGCTGGACTTCGTCGCCGAGCTACCCTCTCCCTGACGCCGGCGGCTCCCTCTGGCCGCGGTGATATCATCGGCCTCCCCATCCGCCCCGGTCCCGCCGTGCAGCTCGTCCTGAGCGACCGCCAGATCGACCTCGACCGCGCCGAGGTCCTGGGGCCCGACGGGCAGCGCCAGGGACTGACGTCGCGAGAGTGCGCGCTGCTGGCCTACCTGGCCGCCCGCCCGGCCCAGGACGTCTCCAGGGAGGAACTGCACGACAAGGTCTGGGGGTTGTCTCCCCAGGTGCTGAGCCGGGCCTGCGACAGCACGGTCCGCCGCCTGCGTCGCAAGATCGAGGCCGACGCCGCGCACCCCGTCCACCTGCTCACGGCCTTCGGCAGCGGCTACCGGCTGGTGCTGGCGCCCCCATCGCCCGCAGCCTCCGAGGGAATCACAGCCCCCGCTCCTCCGGCACGGGCGCCCGCGCGACGCCCCCCCGTGGAGCTGGGCACGATCACGGTCGATCTGGCGGGGATGCGCCTCCGTCGCGGCGATGAGGAGGTCGACCTCACCTCCGGGGAGGCCGCGCTGCTGGCCAGCTTGATCGGTGCCCGAGGGGCGGTCCTGACGCGGCGCCGCCTCGGCCAGGCCGCCGATCGCCAGGGGGACCGGGCCGTCGACGCCGCCATCTCTCGCCTGCGACAGAAGCTGCTGGCGCTCGCAGGCGACGACAGCAGCTTCATCGAGACCGTGCGCGGCGAGGGCTACCGACTGGTGGTCCCCACAGGGCCCGGCTCCGATGGCTTCGTGGGCCGCGGCCCTGAACAGACAGCGCTGGCCGAGCGGCTCCGCCCCTCCGGAGCCCTGGTCGTGATCGTCGGCCCTGCTGGCGTCGGCAAGACCCGCCTCGCCGACCGGCTGGCGCGGCGGGAGCTTGACGGCTTCGCATGGTGCTCGCTGGGGTCGGTCTCCGGCGGCCCAGACGCCGTCGCCCGCGCCCTCGCGGCCGCGCTGGAGGTCGACCTGAGCGGTGACGCGCAGCCGGTGCTGGCGGCAGCGCTGCGGGCGCGAGGCAGCGGGCTGGTGGTCGTCGACAACGTCGAGCACCTCGTCGGTCCGACGACCGAACTCCTCACGGCCCTGCGGCGCGCGGCGCCCTCGGTGCGCTGGCTGCTGACCTCGCAGGTCCGCCTCGGCATGCCGGGCGAACAGATCTGCGAGCTGGCGCCGCTGACCATCGACGAGGGCGTCGCGCTGTTCACAGAGCACGCACCCACCGTCGCCGCCGCGCACCCTGCGCAGACCCGCGCGCTGGTGTCAGCGCTGGAGGGACTCCCGCTCGCCATCGAGCTGGCCGCAGCCCGCGCCACCCTCCTCCCGCCCGATGCCTGGCTGCAGCGGATCGACCAGCGCCTGGACCTGCTGCGCCGCCGCAGCGGTCCCGCCCGCCACCAGACGCTGCGCGCGGCCATCGAGTGGTCCGTCCACCTCGCCTCGCCAGCCGCTGCCACCGTCCTGATGGCACTGTCGCTGGCGCCCGCCGGGCTCACCACCGACGAAGCCGAGGAGCTGGCCCGGCGGCTCCTTCCCGACGAACGCTTCCCGCTGGAGATCCTCTTCGAGCTGCGGGATCGGCACCTCGTCACCGCCGCGGACGGGCTGTCGATGCTCGACGCCATCCGGCTCTACGCGCGGGACGCCCTCGCTGCCTCCCCGGATCGGGACCGGATCGAGGCCGCCGTTGTCGAGCTGCTGGGCACGCGGGGCGCGGCGCTCCCGCAGCGTCGCCTCGCCATCTTCCAGCGCTGGTCGCCGCCGAGCGCTGCCCGGGCGCTGCTGCCGAGGCTCGACAACTACAAGGCCGCCGCCCTGCTCGCCCTCTCCCGTGGTCAGCTCCCGGCCGCCATCGGCGCAGGGCTGGTGGCGCTCGCATGCTTCGACCTCGCCGGCCCCTACGGCGAGGGGATCGAGCTGGCCAGCGAGCTGCTCGCGGCACCGGGGCTGACCGCTGGCGACCGGGCCGAGATCCTCCTCGCCCGAGCGATCCTCGGCCGCCGCGCCGATCACCACGACCAGGCGATCCCGGACGCCCGGCAGGCCGCCGACGCCGCGCGTCGCGCCGGAGACCTGCGCACCGAGCTGCGCGCGCTGCAGTGGATCGCCGTCATGTCGCAGGACGTCCACCGCTTCGACGACATGGAGGACGCGACGGCCGCGGCGATCGCCCTCGGCGAGGACGGTGGCTGGCCGATGTTCCTCGAACATGTCCGGGGCTTCCGCGCGGCCCGGACGGATCTGGACAGCGCAGCCGTGCACTACGCCCGCTGCCGGGAGCTGGCGATGCAAGAGGGTGACCGCCGCATGGAGGCCGTCTGTTCGGACCTGCTCGGCGGGATCGCATGGTACCAGGGCCAATTGGGAGAAGCCCGGGCCGAGCTGGTGCGGGCCGACGGGATCTACCGCGCGGCCGGCGAGAACGGACGGCGCCTGATGCTCGCCAGCCGGCTCTGCCAGGTGCTCGCAGAGCTGGGCGAGGTGGACGCGTTTCACGCGGTCCTCGACGACGCACTGCGCCAGCACGAGCGCGCGGGCGCCGCCGCTGAGGCCGGCCTGCTCTACGCCCACAAGGGCGAAGCCCACAGCCGCTCGGGCGCGGCCGACAAGGCGCGCGCGGCCTTCGCGCGCGGCCGCGCCATGCTGGTGGGAGAGTCCCTGGCCAAGCCCCTGGCCTTCCTGATGTACAGAGAAGCCGAGCACCACCTGCGCCAGGGCGACTGGCCCAGCGCCGCACGGCTGGCAAGGACGGCCGCGGACAGCTTCGCCGCCCGCGGCTTCGCCTGGGACGAGGCCTGCGCCCGCGGGGCCCTCGGCCTGGCCCAGGCGCACCAGGGCGATCTCGACGCGGCGCAGGATGCATCCGAGGCCTCCGTCGCCCATCTCACCGAGGTCGCCGACCCGACCGATCTGTGTGTCGCGCTGTGCCGCCTCGGGCGTGTCCGCGTGTTGCAGGGACGGCGGCAGGAAGCCCGGGACGTGCTGCAGCGGGCCCGACAGGTCGCCCGACGCGGCGGTGTCGCGCGGTCCAGCTCTCGGGCATCCGAAGAGATCACGGCGCTGGAAGGCGTTCTCTCCGCGGGCTGAACACCGGGTCGCTGCGGTGAAGCCGAGGGCTGACACAAGCTGCCACAAGCTGTGGCACCGCTGTCACGAGGAGGTGGCGAGGTTGTCGCTGCCGGGAGGACATCCCTCCCAGGTCGAACGCGCCGAGAGGCGCAGAAGCACAGGACAACGACATGACCGCCCTCTTCATCAGCCTGCTCACCACCACCGCCCTCGCCCGCAGCGCCGACGCCACCCTGACCTCCGCCACCGACAGCGCCGCGACGGTGGCCGAGGCCTCAGCCTCGCTCGACGTGGGCGATGCGCTCATCGACGGGACGCTCGACGGCGTCCTCACGATCGAGGGTCTGGTCGACCTCGACGCGCTGTCCGGCAGCTTCATCGTCCTGCTGGATCCCACCCTGCTCCCGACGAGCGACGCCGACGTGATGCTCACCGATCTGGGCCAGGAGATGGAGCCCACCCCCTATGAGGACCTCAGCCAGGAGATGGAGCCCACGCCCTACGAGGACCTCAGCCAGGAGATGGAGCCCACCCCCTACGAGAGCGTGGTCGTCTCCTTCGATGGGCTCGATGCCTTCGTCGTGCTGGAGCAGGAGATGGAGCCCACCCCGGTGGATCCGCACGGCGACCTGCCAGACGAGCTGGCCGGGCGCGTCGATCTCCCGGTCGGGACGGTCGTCCTGTACTGGGAAGACCTCCAGTTCTGAACATCGCCAGCGACCCGCCCCTCTCCCTCGCCTCCAACCATGGACAGTCCCATGTCTTCCGTCCGCCCCCTCGCCCTCACTGCCACGCTGACCCTCGCCACCCTCACCCCCCGCCCCGCCCGCGCCTTCTGCAACACCTGGGGCTTCTGGGGGCTGACCTTTCACTGCAAGGACGACGGCCACCAGGCGATCACCCACGCCATCGACTTCCTCAACAAGTCTGTCTACGACGACATCGAGGACGAGCTCGCACGGCAGGACGATGGTGAGGCCGCCCACCGCGCCGAGGTGCACTTCGACAGCTGCCGCTTCGAGGAGAGCACGCAGTACATCCGCGACCAGTACGACGCCGCGATCGCCGACCTCGACCCCGATGCTCCGGACATCTTCGGGGCGACCGACGAGTTCGGCAAGCTGCTGCACCCCGTCCAGGACTTCTACTCCCACTCCAACTGGATCGACCTGCTCGGACTGGACGTGACCGGCGGAGAGACCTACCTCGACCTCATCGACACGGGCACGGGCCCCTTCCGCGAGCTGTCTCCGCTGTCGTCGCTCGGCGGCGACATGATCGTGGGAGAGATCCCCAGTGAAGGGCTCGGTGATACCACCGTCGAGCTCGGCGACGAGTCGACGATCCCGGTGTTCACCACCACGGATGGCGACGAGTACCGGGGGCTGGTCACGGGCTGGAATCCCGACGGTGCCTGCCCCGACGTCCGGGACGGCGTCGCCGTCGACGGGTGGTCCTACCCGGATCCCGCCAGTGGGACCCTCTCGCCCCGCACCACGCGCCTGGTCCACGGCAACCCCGCACCGTCGCGCCCGTGTCAGCCCAGCGCGCCCCGATGGGTCTGCCTGCACCAGGACGACGCCGATCGGCCGCTGCACAGCGTGGCCTTCAACCTGGCGCTGTGGCAGACCCAGCAGGAGTGGTGCCGCCTGCTGCACCAGGCCGCCGACTCCGAGTACGGACTCGCCGCCTCCAGCATCCTGATGACCACCTGGGCCGATCCCTCCCTGCCGCCGCACCCCACGACGACCTCCTGCGCGCCATCGGATGGCGGGCCGGTCGAGGTCCAGGTCGACGTCACCAGCGTCAGCGGCCGCTTCGGTGACGACGCCAGCGGCACGCACCTCGTCTTCGCACTGTACACCGACGACTTCCGCCAGTCCGACTACAGCCCGATGATGGCCCGGTGGACGACGCCGGACTGAGAACCGATGCTGGCGCAGCCGTCCTCCGTGCGGCTCTGCGTGCCCGAAGACGTCGACGTCGCCGCGACCCTGTGGGGCTGGAGCATCGGCGGCGAGGACAGCTTCGACTTCGACGACGAAGACAGCCTGCACCGGGGCGTCACCCTGGAGCTGTCGGCGGCCGACCTCGTCGCGACGGGTTCAGGAGAGGGGGAGCACGAGCTGTCGTCACCCGACATGGACGTCACGATGCGCGTGCAGGTGAACCCGACGGACACCGACGACGACGGCCTCGGCGACTGTGAAGAGCTGTCGATCGGCACCGATCCCGAAGACCCGGACACCGACGGCGACGGTGTGAGCGACGGCCAGGAGGTGTTCGTGCACACAAACCCCCTGGGCAACGACATCTTCGGGGGGTGGTAGCAGATAGAGGCGGTCGTGCGAGGAGGGGTTTGACGGTGACCGGCGCACCGTGCCATGCTCTCCCTCGCTTGGTCCCACCGCTTCACTTCCCCGGGGAATCCGGGTGTCTCTCCTGCCCACGCTTGCGCTGCTCGTCGGCTGCACCGCCCCTGCGGACGGTGACGCGGCGGGTGGCGCCGACCCTGGAGACGGAGGGCTGCACGGCAGCGCGGGTGACAGCGGCGCGGCCGGGGCGGACGGCGGGGCGGACGGCGGCGGACCGGACGATGCTGCCGCCGACGTCCGCATCAACGAGCTGGCGGCGGCCAACGACAGCCTGTGCGAAGACGACGCCGGTGACGAAGACGACTGGGTCGAGCTGGTCAACGCCGACAGCGTGGACGTCGACCTCGGCGGCTGGACCCTGCGCGACGCGCCCAGCGACACGGCAGGGGACGGCGACCAGGGCGGCGTGTTCGCGTTCCCGGCCGACACGCGCCTGTCGCCCGGCGAACACGTCGTCGTGTGGCTGGACCGGGACCCTGACCAGGGCCCGCTGCACGCCGACTTCAAGCTGGACGCCGACGGCGACGGCCTGGTCCTGCACGCGCCCGATGGCGCAGTGGTCGACGAAGCGACATGGACGAACCTCGACGCCGACGTCGTGCTGGGGCGCTTCCCCGACGCGACGGGGGCACTGCAGCCCTCCATCACCGCGACCCCTGGGGCGGCCAACCCCGACGACGCCGGCAGCTCCACCGATCCCAGCGACGCCCTGTTCCCCGAAGACGAGATCCTGTCGCTGGACCTCACGATCCCCGCCGAGGGGCTGGCCGCCCTCGCCGCCGACCCCTTCACCTACGTCGAGGGCAGCATCGGCTTCGATGGCGTGCAGCTCGACGGCGTCGGGATCCGGCTGAAGGGCCACGCCAGCCTGCGCGATCTCGGCGGCAAGGCGGCCTTCCGCGTCTCCATGGACGCCTTCGGCGGGGACGCCCGCCTGCGGGGGCTCTCCGCGCTCACCCTGAACAACATGGTGCAGGACCCCTCCCTCGTGCACGAACATGTTGCATACAAGCTGTTCCGCAGCCTGGACGTGCCCGCCCCTCGGACCGCCTACGTCCTCCTCACGCTGAACGGAGAAGACCGTGGCCTCTACCTCCACGTGGAGACACCGGACGAACACTTCCTGGCACGCTGGTACGACAACGCAGAGGGAAACCTCTACGAGGGGGCGGGCGGGCAGGACCTGACGCTGGCCGAGTACGAATCTCTGGAACAGGACGAACGCGGCAGCGACGACCCCGACGACCGCTCCGACCTGCTGGCCCTGGCAGAGCTGCTGGATCGCACGCCGGACACGGCGCTGGTGGACCAGCTCGAAGCCCTCGTCGACATCGACGAGGTCGAGCGCATGTGGGCCGGCGAGATCCTGATCGGCCACTGGGACGGCTACTTCTACAGCGCCAACAACTACCGGGTCTACCACGACCCCAGCACCGACCTGCTCTCCCTGTTGCCCTGGGGTCCCGATCTCACCTTCCAAGAGACGCGCAGCATCTTCCACGGCAAGGCCGCCCTGGCCTTCTGGATGCTGGAGATCCCCGCCCTTGCCGGCCACCACAAGGACGTGCTGGGGGACGCCGCCCGGACCCTGCTGTCGCTGGACCTCCCAGCCGAAGCCCAGGCGACCCATGACCGGGTGATCGACGCCTTCGCGGCCGACCCCTACGCCGAACACTCCGCCGCAGACTCCGACGCCGCCCTGGTGGCCACGCTCGCCTACCTGGAGTCCTGGCCGGCGCTGGTGCAGTGGGGCGTCGACAACGACGTGGACGTGGGGTTGGACCGATGAATGCGCGCTGGCTGCTCCCCCTCACCACCATCTCCGCCCTGTCCTGCCGGCCCGCCGCGGATCACAGGCAGCCGCAGCAAGCGCCCTCGGACCAGGACACCGGCGACCTCGCCCTCCTGCCCGGCCCGACGGTGGTGAGCAACGATCTGGCCGACGGCATCCTGCTGCGCACGGACGAACGCGACGCCCACCTGGAGCTGCGCGCCCCCGATGGTGACTGGACCGCGGCCCCCGGCGTTCCGGGTGCCGGACTGGACCCTGCGCGGTGGTACTGGCTGCCCCAGGACCTGCTGCCGGCCTCCCCCGACACCGTCGAGATCCGGATCGCCGCTGGGGACGCCCACTCGACGCCGGTCACCGCCACCCCCCTCGACGCCGACCTCGATGTCGGAACGCCCACGCTTCCCCTCGTCGCCTCCGACAGCCTCACGGCGACCATCCAGGGGCCGTCGATGCTCACCGGACAGCCCGGCAGCCTGGGCCTCCACGTCGCGCTCCGCGAACCCCACGCCGACGTCGAGGGCTGGCTGACCGAAGCCTGCACCGACACGCCGCTCGACACCTGCTTGTCCATCGACCCCGCGGGCTGGCAGGTCGACGACCTCTCCCAGCCACTCACCCTGCAGGCGTTCGCTCCGGCCCACGCCGACGCCGCCGTGATCGACCTGGACGCCGTCGTGTGGGTCTCGGCCCGTGCCACGGACGGATCGGACACGCTCGGCACCGCCGCCGTGGTGATGAGCGATCCGCTGCCGTCGACTGGCCGCGACACGTACTGGGGAGACCTGCATGCACACAGCAACCTCTCCTACGACGGCTGCGAAGACGGGGATGATGCCTGCGGGCCCCGCGCCGGCTGCGGTGCCGGCGACTTCTTCGATCAAGCAGCCGCCGCCGGCCTCGACTTCGTGGCCCTGACCGACCACGCCGAGTGGGGCCGCTACTACCCGCAGGGCCTCGACGGCGACTCGGTCGACATCTGGGAGGAACAACAGCGCCTCGTCGCCCTCGCCGATGACGCCGACGGCGGTCCACTGCCGCTGCTGGGCTACGAATGGACCAACTGGCGGGAGCGCCCCGTCGACACCAGCACCGACTACGAAGGCGGCCACAAGACTGTCCTGTTCGGCGAGCTCTCGGTCCCCGCCGACTTCCGCATCGGCGCCGGGCGGGTGAGCGACACCCTGGTCAAGGGTGACGGTGTCTACACCCGCAGCGAAGGCCCGCAGACGCCCGATCCCCGCGAGCTGGTCGACCTGCTCGACGACGCCGCCGCCACCCACGGCGAAGTACCGATCATCAGCTTCTTCCACCACCCCGCGGTCGAGGCCCCCCAGGGCGTGGACTTCGGAAACCACGACAACGCGCCCGACGACCGCTACGAGACCCTGGTCGAGATCTACAGCGAACACGGTGCCAGCGAGTGCATCGATCTGACGGCCGCCGACTGCGACTGGGAGATCAACCACGGGGCGGTCACCTACCTGCCGCGGGGCTCGGCACAGTACGCGCTGAAGATGGGCTACCACCTGGGCTTCACGGCCGGCACGGACAGCCACGACGCGCTGCCCGGCAGCATCGACGACGGGCCCGGCCTGCACGCCACCGCGGGCGAAGGCTACCCCGAACCAAGTGAACAGTTCGCCCCCGGCGGCCTGACGGGCGCGCTCATCTCCGGCGACCTCACCCGCCGCCACCTGTTCTCGGCCCTGGCGGCACGCGCGACGGCGGCCACGTCCGGGCCACGGCCCGACCTGCGCGTCGTCGCCATCGACGTCGACGGGCGGGCGTGGCTGCCCGGCAGCGTCGGCGTCACCGCCGGCAGCCCCCTGCGCCTGCTCGCGTCGATCACCGCGGACGGCTACACGGTCGACCACATCTCGATCATCGACCAGACCGGCGCCACGCTCTCCCGCACCGAGGGCGGGCAGCTCGACGCCGAGGTGACACTCGCTGCGGGAGGAGCCTGCTACCTCCCCGTGGTGCTGTCCGACGGCATCGACGACCACCGGGTGTGGGTGTCGCCCTTCTTCAGTTCGACGTGATCATCAGCTCATAGTCGGACATCGGCCGCAGCACGCCGTAGTGCATCACACACATCTCGTCGAGGCCGTCCTCCCCCACCGTCATGTCGAAGGGCTCCGTCAGGCCCTCTTCTTCGAGGGCTTCCGCGAGCCGTTCGTTGTCCATCGTGTTGTTGTAGTGGCAGAGGATGTCGACCGTGTCGTCCTTGCGGAACACGGGGAGCTGATCGACGCTGTCGAAGGCGAACAGGTAGTTCTGCTGCCACTCGAAGTCCCACGGGCCGATGTCGGCGAGGCAGGTCTCGGTGCCATCGGCGTGGCGCAGGGCGATGCGGATCTCGCTGCCGGCGTAGTGCATGTGGGGAAAGACGGCCCAGAGCAGCCAGTCTTCGGGCTTGACGTCGACCTTGATGCCGTCTTCGTGCAGCTCCTGCTCGATCTCCTCGAAGTCGAAGATGTGATCTTCGCGCCAGTTGTTGACCTGGTCGGTGGCGCCGGCGGGCAGCAGGAACGGTGGTTCGACCCAGCCGCCGCGCCCCTCGGGCGTGTACTCCCACTCGGTCTGGGTCTTGGACGCCCCGCCGTAGCGATCCATGGTCGCCAGCCAGGTCGGCTGGCTGTCGCGCAGCCGGACGGCGACGTGGGGTTCGTCGACCAGCGCTTCGTCACCCTAGTGGTAGTGCATGCTGAACACGATGCGGGCGCCCGGCATGACCGGGAAGCCCGAGTCCGGCGGGAAGACCAGCGGCGCCTGTCCCTCCGTCCAGGTCAGCAGCATCTGCTTCATGCGCATCTCGGCGTGGTTGCAGCTCACGGGGGTGCCGTCGTCTTCACCCTCCGGGGCCGAGTCGCCGTAGGGGTCGACGGAGACGATGACGTGGTGCACGACGCCGCGGTGATCTTCGACGAAGGCGACGGCGTCGAGGTACTTCGTCTGGTCGAGGTCGAGCCTGACGGAGAAGCACACGTTGTAGTCGATGTCGCCGTCGCGGCCCCTCGCCGGGATGGTGTGCTCGATGCCGGGGAGATCGACGACGTCTTCGCCGGTGAGCACGGGCGGATCCTGGAGCTCGAAGGGGGTTGCCGTCGCCGCGTCCCCCTCGACCAGGCCCTGGTCGACCCAGGCGCGGACGGTGGCCACGTCGTCGTCAGACAGGCGCGGGTCGTCGACGAAGGGCAACGGCGGCGTGCAGCCCGCCTTGTCGTCCGGCGGCGGAAACGGCGGCATGGTGTAGGGCACGTGGATGTCTCCCTCGATCTTGTCGAGGGCGAGCGGCGCTGTCTTCACGGCGGCGTCGAAGCTGTCGTAGGCAAAGGAGGAGAGCGCTGAGCCCGCGTAGTGACAGCCCGCACAGCGCTGGCCGAGGATGGGGGCGACGTCCCGGTGCCAGGTGACCGGGACGTCGTCGCGCGCAGCCGTGTCGCCGGTGGCCGGCGCGCTGTCCCCCGTGGCCGGCGCGCTAGCGCACGACAGCAGGCAGCACAGCGAAGCGAGCAGGACGTGCACCGGGACCCTCCAGGCGGGGGCAGGATAGCGGCCCGGCGGGGGCCCGACAAGCGCCCCTCGAATCGGACCTACTCCAGCCGCAGATCATCCACCCACAAGCTGCCGCTGTCCCAGTCCGCCGCCGCCAGGCTGAGCGCGACACCCTCGACGCGAGACAGATCGACGCCGGCGAACAGGTCGAGCGGCAGCAGGGTCTTGCTCCAGTGGCGGCCGACGATGCCGCGGTCGCCCATGCCCTCTTCGATGGACACGGCGACCTCGGCACCGTCCGCGTCCCACAGGGAGATCAGCAGGTCGACGTCCTGGTCGGGGCAGGTGTCGGTGTAGGGCGAGGGGCAGTCGCGCTGCAGGCGCAGGACGAGGCGCTGCAGCGTGCTGAGGTCCACGGGGGCGCCGGCCGGGTCGAGGAAGAGCGCCAGCTCGGCCTCAGGGTCCGCCCAGTCCAGCAGCCGCGCCCTCGCCCACTGGCCCACGCGTGTGCCGCGCTCGTCATAGCGATGGACGGCGCGCAGGCCCTCGGCGTAAGGCTCGGCGTTGTCGTCGATGATCAGCGCAGTGCCGAGGTTGTCGCCGCCCAGCTCGTTGACCGCCGCGTCCTCCTGGAAGCCGTCGACGATGAGACCGCCCGCGAGGTGGCGCCGCCCGTGGGTCGACACGCCCTCTTCCGACAGATCCGTCTCCAGCCCCTCGGGTCCGAACAGCGCCGTCTCCATGGACAGATCACCCGCTGATTCCCCCGCGCCACCAAAGCGGTACAGGAATGCCGTCGAGAAGTGCTGGTCGATGTCGTGACGCGCCGACACCGGGATGGTCGAGCGGCTGGTCGTGCCGCCCGGGGTGCCCAGGTCGTAGGTGTCTTCGTGGTTGGCCCCGTGGATGCTGACCAGCATGGCGTGGCCCACCGTCTGTTCGTAGGAGATGTCGACGAGGGGCCAGGGCTCGTCCATGTCCAGGGCCGCCGAGAAGATGAGCACCGGCTTGTCGGGGAAGGGCCGGTCGCCGTTGCCGTCGTCCACCGTCCAGTCCTGGGCCGGGGTCTGCAAGGGGCTGACCGGCTCGAAGCAGATAGCGCCCAGGATGCGCTCGTCCTTCCACAGGCTGATCAGGCTGGCGCCGCCGCCGCGGGAGTGGCCCGAGACGAAGACCCGGTCGCCGTCGACGTGACCGTTCAGGTCGCTGCCGGGGTCGGTGTCCTCGGCCAGCAGCAGATCGATGGTGGCGCGCTGGAAGTCGGACATGTCGCTGAGGTTGGACCAGGACTGCGACTGGCCGTCGACGTTGACGTGGGAGTCGACGCTGGCCACGATGACGCCGTGGCTGGCCCAGTGATCGTGCAGGTCGGTGTAGTCGTCGTAGATGGTCGAGGGCGAGTGGGCGGCGTGGTGGAAGGCGATGACCGGGAAGCGGCCGGGCGCGACCGCACCACCGTCCGCGGGGAAGGCCACACGGACCGCGACATCGGTGAACTCGCCGCGAGAGGTCGTGATCGAGGGGATGCGCAGCTCTGTCGCGGCGGTGTCGTAGGGGCCCGGCTCGCTCGGGATCACCGTGGCAGCGGGGAGTCTGGCGTCGTCGGGTGGCAGCACGGCCAGCCGGATCGGAAGGCTGCGGACGGTGTCTTCGTCGGGCCGATCGGCGGCGTCGACGAGCCAGGCGCCCGACTGTTCGGGGACGCCGACGACGAAGCCGCCGGACAGCGACAGCCCGGGGGGCAGCCCGCTCGACAGCTCGGGCTCGAGGTCGAGGGCGGCGCCGTAGTCTTCCCCGACCCGCGCCGTCGGCAGGAACAGAGGGTGGACGGTCCGCGTAGCGGCAAGCAGGACGGTCGTCAGGGCCTGGTCGAGGGGACAGCCCGTCGGCCCGAGCACCGACAACGACAGATCGCCCGAGCCCGAGGCCGACAGGTCGGTGAACCGGGCGAGGCCGTCGACGACCGTGGTGGTGGCGCTGGTGTCGAGCTGTGCTTCAACCGATCCCTCGTCGCTCAGCGACAGCTCCAGCGCCGTGTCGATCGGGTCGCCCGTCGCCGTGGTCAGCGACAGCTCGACGTCGTCGAGGGGCCCGACCGCGCTGGCGACGGAGGGTCCGGAGACCAGCTCGACGAGGGGAACTACGCTCAGGGGGTCGGTCGCGGCGCTGTCGAAGCCCGGCGCGTCGGCGACGAGGGGCGCGGCCACGCAGTCGGGCAGGGCGATCACCGCGGTCCCCTCCCCCGTCGAGAGGTCGATGATGCCCACCGCTGCGCCGTCGAGGGACAGCGAGACCTCGACCGGGGTCGCGACGGGCTCGCCATCGACCAGGACCGCGGCGCTGACCGTCAGCTCCTCCCCCGCGACCCGGTCCAGCTCACCCTCGACCCAGACGACCAACGTGCCTGTCGGCGCGCTGCCCCCGTCCGCGGCACCACCGTCCGCGGCACCTCCGTCGGCGGCTCCACCGTCCGTGGCACCACCATCCGAGCCGGCGCCGCCCGTCTCCCCCGGACCGCGGTCCCCGACGCAGGCCGCGAGGAGGAACAGCGGCAGGCTGCCGGTCATCCCCGGCCCTCTGCCCACGGTGGACGGGGAGGCCGCAGCTTCCGCAGGAAGCCGCCAAGCTCGCTGCTCACCGCACGCGGATCGATGCGGACCCCGGCGAGCAGGCGGAAGTCGGGGAAGGGGATGTCGAAGTAGCTGCGGAAGTGTTCGTGGTGGGGGAAGCTGATCTGGCCGCGTCCGGGGGGAGCGTCCAGCGACAGCGGCGCGCCCAGCGCCATCTGGTCCAGCGTCATGCTGACGAAGTACAGGCGCACGAAGTAGTGGCCGCTGTGCCGGTCGCGGCGCAGCTCGAAGACGTGGGCACCGGCTGGAGGCGACTGGTACTGCACCCAGCCATCGGGGATCCAGGACACGCCGAGCAGGGAGCCGACGGCTTCGACGTTGGTGTCGTGGCCGAACCAGCCGACCAGGCGCTTCTCGGGGCCGAAGGGCATGCCGGGGACGTGCAGCCCAGTGATGGCCTGGTCCATGCCCGCCAGCACGTGGGCCAGGAGGTTGCTGGCTTGGGCCCGGGCGTACATCGGCGAGCGCATGAGCAGGTTGTCGACGAAGGCGCGAGTGCGCGCGATGTCGAGGAGGTCGGCCTGGTCGATGCGCCCCCAGGCCACCTTCTGCATGTCCCAGCCGTTGGCACGCTGCATGATGAACATGTCGGAGGCGATCTGGGCCAGCAGCAGCGTGCCCGTGATCGTGCCGTCGGCTTCGATGTCGTTGTCCATCCCGTACAGTTCCGGCTGGACGATGGCCGTGCCGAACACGTCCTGGATGAGCTTCAGGGGCCGCTGGATGGATCGGATCGCCGTGTCGAGGCTGCCCCCCATGCGGCCGAGCAGCGAGGTGCGCACATCCCCCACCTCCACCATGCCGGTGGTGATGGGCATGAAGATGGGGTCGTAGGTGGTCTGCTCGCCGAGGGGGAGGTGGTCGACCGGCACGGTGTCGGCGTCGTCGCCCAGGAAGCCCCGCAGCCACTCGACGCCGGTGTCGATGTCGCGCTGCAGGCTGTCGGCGCGGGCGTAGATCCACTCGGAGGGGGGGCCGCTGGCAGAGAGCTGCGGGCCGTAGAAGTCGCGCCACCAGCCACCCAGGTGGCGGCACATGGCGCGACCGTGCGCGCTCAGCTCGGCGGCGGGGACGTCCCACTCCGGCCAGGGCTGGGTGATGAAGGGGGCGATGGCGTCCAGCTCGGACTGCAGCGGGGAGCGCACCGAGTGCCGGCTGATGAAGGTGATCTGGACGAGTTCGCTGTCGGACATGGGACCGCCTGGGACTGGAGGCCCGAGCAGTCTACCGTGCCTGCGGCTTCGTCCAGCGCAGCGTCAGCCCGCCGCCTCCCGGCGGAGGCGCTTGAGCTCTTCGTCGCCGCGGACGCAGACCTGTTCATTGCGGTCGAACTCCAGGCTGCGCGAGCGGCCGTAGTAGGGGATCGTCCGCAGGATGAGCTTCATCGTCTCCAGGCGGGCGAGGTGCTTGGAGTCCGACCGGATCACCCACCAGGGCGTCTTGTCCGTGTGGGTGCGCCGCAGCAGCTCGCCCTTCTTGTCGCTGAACTCGCGCCACAGGCTCTGGGCCTGCAGATCCACCTCGCTGAGCTTCCAGGCCCGCAGGGGATCGTTCTTGCGACGCTCGAAGCGCTTGGCCTGCTCGGCCTTGCTCACCGAGAAGTAGAGCTTGAGCAGCGTGGTCTTGCCGTCGGCGATGAAGCTCTCTTCGTAGCTGTTCACCTTGCTCATGAATTCGCGGTACTGCCGGTCGGTGCAGAAGCCCATGACCGGCTCGACCATGGCGCGGTTGTACCAGGACCGGTCGAAGAGCACGACTTCGCCGGCGTGGGGGAGCTGCTCGATGTAGCGCTTCATGTGCAGCTCGGTCTGCTGGTGTTCAGACGGCTTGCCCAGCGCGACCACGCGGTAGTGCTTCTCGTTCATGTAGCGGGTCACCCGCCGGATCGTGCCGCCCTTGCCGCTGGCGTCACGCCCGTCGAACAGGATGATGGCCTTCTTGCCCTGCTGTTCGAGGTGGGCCTGCATCTTGATCAGCTCGGCCTGGTAGGGCTTGAGCGCTTCGGACTCGAAGTAGCTCTGCAGGGCCGCGCGCAGGATGCGGTTGCGCTGGCGCTTGTCCAGGCCCTGGACGAGCTTGCGCAGCGCGTCCTTGTCGGGGTGATCGTCGAGGTGCAGGCCGTCGAGCGCGGTCTGTACCCGGGTCGTGAAGCGGTTCGAGACGGGCATGGGCAGGGTCTATCGAGGTGGTGCTGGGGGTGCTGGCGGCGGGGCGGGAGCGCCGTCACCACGCCCCCCAGCCCGCCGTATGGGTCATGGATGCGATGGCGGCGCAGGCGGAAGTGAAGAGGCCGGGGCGGCGGAGTTTCGCGGCGTTGCCGCCCCGTGCCCAGTGGCGATGATTGCTCCATGGCGCACGCGCTCCAGATCACCGTCGACATCCCCGGCCCCCTCTCGAGTGTACCGGCCGACGAGCTTGCGGCGCGGGCACGGCTGCTGCTGGTCCTGGACGAGGTTCGCGCGGGCCGGTTGACTCAGCCGGGCGCAGCCCGGGCGCTGGGGCTGGCGCTCGACGAATTCCTGGTCCTCGCTGGCAAGCACGGCGTCTACGCCATCGACTACCACATCGACTACGACCTCGACGACTTCCGGCGCGAGCTCGACGATCCATCCGCAGACGCGGGCTGACCAACCCTTGCTCGTCGTCGCAGACAGTTCGCCGCTGATCGTGTTGTCCAGGATCGGTGTCCCGGACGTCCTGGCGGCCCGCTTCGGCGAGGTGGTCGTGCCATCGGTCGTCTGGGACGAGGTCGTCGGCATCCGCGCAGGCGCGGCATGCGGGCGACCTACCCGCGCTCCGGCCCGTGATCGAGGCGCTCGTCGCCGAGGGCCTCAGGCTGGCGCCGGCGCTGGTCGAGGAGGCGCTTCGTCGGGTCGACAAGGCAAAGACGAGGTCCCGCCATCACCGATGACCCCCACGCCAGGGCGCAGGGGACGATTTGGCCGGCACCAGGAAGATGCGCGCCAGGCCGATCGGAGCGTCACCACGCCCCCCCCGGCCCGCCGTACGGGTCATGGATGCGATGGGGGGTGGAGGTGGAGGTGGCGGAGGTGAGGAGGCCGGCTTCGCGGGCTCGGTCGCGCCAACAAGCGGGCGGCAATCCCGGGACTTGACGCGGGCCCCGATAGTCGCTACCGATCGCCCATGCTCGGCTTCTCCCACCTCCTGTAGCGTTCCACGCCCCCCGACCCGCCTCGTTTCACGTCGGCTGACGCGC
>CAZRFD010000087.1:0-15826 GCA_964599085.1 uncultured Enterobacterales bacterium
GTCTTGACCCGCCAATACCGCGATGGCGGGACCTCTTCCACCCCGCGATCCTCAGGCTGTTTCCTCAGTGAATCGTCTAAGTGGACACGCATGGAGACGCGGGCAAGCGCCACAGATCGATCCGCTCACCCAGCGTCAACACCTCGCGCGGCCACGCTCCCGCTGCCATCACCGACGCCCCCGCGGGCAGCGAGCCGACCCACGCGTCCACGGCCGTGTCCCAGACCCGCGGCCCGCCACGTTCGCCTCGGACCAGGACCAGGGTCGAGTCCGGCACCGGCAGCACGCTGCGGACGCTACCGACGAGTCCGGACAGCGGCTCGGAGAGCGCCCCGGTCTGGAGATCCAGGGTCTGCACGGCGCCATCGAGGCGCCCCACCAGCAGCACCCCACCGTGCGCCCGGACCCGCGACCAGTTCAGCGGCCCGCCGAGATCCATGGCCGACAGCTCGTCGCCCGCGGACGAGTACCGCCGCACCACTCCGTCGCTGCAGCCCACGACGAGGCTGTCCCCGTCGGGCGCCACCGCGACGCGGGAGGTCCCGCACACCTGGAAACGTACCGGCGGACGGCCAGGCCGCGCCCACGCCACCGACGAGCCCTGGAGCGCGAAGACCCCGCTGGAGCCGGCCAGCGGCCAGTAGCGCTCGGCGAGCAGCGGCTCGACCCCTTGCGCCGATGCCCACACCAGGCCTGACTCGGTCTCGACGGCGAGCGCCTCTCCCAGCCACGCCGGGGGCGCAAGGGCGTGCACATCCTGTGACCAGATCAGGGCGAGGTCAGCGACACGGCGCACCTCGATGCGCTCGGCGCCAAAGCAAGCCAGGCGCTCCGCGTCCGGCGAGACCAGGACCGCGTGTACGCAGCTCGCCGGCAGCGCTGCGCTGCTCCGCAGCTCACCCGAGGACAGACCCGTGGCCGCGATGACCCCACGAGCGAGCGGAGACCGGCCCTCGGCGAGCACATGTGCCGCGAGCACGCGCGCCTCCGGAAGCCGCCCGTCGAGGAGCGCAGAGCGGGCCTGCTGGCTGAGCGCCTCGGCGTAGTTGGCCCGGGCCACCGCCCGCTCGGCGGCGGTCCGCGCCGCGGCGAAGCCCCCGACCGCCACCACGACCACCAGGGCAACCGCCGCGACCGACAGCGGCGCCCGCCAGGCGCGCAACAGCCGCTGCAGCAGCTCCACGGGCCGGTAGTCGTGCGCCCGAACCCGGCCGCCCGCCTGCCAGCGCTCGAGGTCCGCCGCCAGCTCGACGGCCGAGGGGTAGCGATCCGCAGGCTCCGGCGCGAGGGCGTGGCGGGCGATGGCGACGAGGTCGACCGGGACGTCGGCCGGCACCCGCGTCAGGTCGGGACCGACCCCCGGCTCGGCGGGCGGCGGCTCTCCCGACAGCAGCTCGAAGAGCACCGCACCCAGGCCGTACACGTCGGACGCCGCCGTGGCCCGCTCTCCACGCGCCTGCTCGGGGCTCATGTACCGCGGGGTGCCTGCCGCCGTGGTGCTGGGGGGCGGGGTGTCCAGGGGCGCCACGTCGCGGGTCGGCGAGATGATCCGCAGCCAGTCCTTGCGCAGCTCGTCCACCGGCCGGGCCAGCCCCCAGTCCGCCACCTGCGTCTCGCCGAACTCTCCGACCATGATGTTGTCGGGCTTGAGGTCGCGGTGGATGATGCCCATGGCGTGGGCATAGGCGACCGCCTGACAGGCGGCGGTCACGTGGGGCAGCAGCGCCAGCCGGTCGCCCAGATCGACACAGCCCACCACGCGCTCGCGCAGGGTGCGCCCGCGAATGAGCCGCATGGTGTACCAGGCCTGACCGTCGGTCTCGCCGGCATCGTAGACCGCCACCACGCCCGGGTGCTCGAGCTGGGCGGTGATCCACGCTTCGTTGGCCAGCCGCGCTGCGTGTTCCGGCCTGGCCGCGACCTTCAGCGCCACCTGGCGACGCAGGCGGCGGTCCCGGGCGGCGAAGACCTGGCCCATGCCGCCCTCCCCGATCAGCCCCTGGCGAACGTAGCGCTCGGCCCGCTCCCCGGGGCCGGCGAACACCGGCCCCCGGCCCTCGTGGCGAGGCTCTCCCCGCCACGCCGTCGGTGGCGTGGCGCCGGGATCGCTGAACGCCGGCCCGCTGTCGTCGGCGCTCACGTGAAGTCCTCCACCGTGTCGCCGTCGTGCAGGAACAGCTCGACGTGGCCCTTGCCGTCCGAGCGCACCAGGTCGGAGCGGATGCCGGCCTCTCGCAGACGGCGCCGGAAGCGCGAGAGGTTCACGTCCAGCTTCCGACGGAGCAGGTGTTCATCGGACTCGCCAGGCCACAGCTCGCGCGCGAGCACCTGCCAGGCCACCGGGCCATCGAAGGCCACCACCTCGGAGAGCAGGCGCGCGGCGAGGCCGCTCAGCGCGAGCGGCGCCCCCCCTTCGGGCATGACGTGGGCCGTCTCGAACTTCGCACGGACCCGGAGCGGTCGACTGAAGGCCCCTTCGAGGCGGGTCACCGAGCGGCCGGCACGGCGCAGGGCCACGCTCGCGCCGCGAAAGACCCGACCATCGACCACCCACTCGTCGCCCGGACGGACCGGGCGCGTCTGGCCCGCGTGGGAGAGCACCCAGTCCTCGCCGTCGCTCCACAGGTGGGCCGGCGCGCCCGGCAGGAAGCGCGGCACCAGCTCCGGGCGCGGGCGGGTGAGCAGGCTGCTCGTGGCGGTGATGACCACGCGCGGCAGGCCGTCCCCCTCCACCGCGAAGACCGCATCCGGAAGCGCGACCCGCTCCACGATCAGCACGAGACCCTCGGCCAGGGCGATCTGCTGGCCCGCCGTCAGCACGACGGCCTGGCGGGGCTTGCCGTCGACGGCGAAGCGGCCGCGGAGGGAGAGGAGCTTGAGTTCCTGCCCCCGCAGGCTGACCATCGCGTGGGCTTCTGAGATCCGCCCGTCGGCGATGGGCAGGGCCGCCGACCGCAGCCGGCCGATGAGGTCGCCATGGCCCAGCTCCACGGAGCTGCCGTCGGGGAGCCGGAGGCGGACGAAGCCGCGCATCGCGTGAGCCTACTCGCCGAGTCGGCGGGTCGCTGCGCGGGGGCTGTGAGATCCCGGAAGGGTCCGGGTGGCGCTGCCCGCCTGTATTCCAAGGGCCGACCCCAACCCCGAGGCTTCCATGTCCCTCCCCGCCCGTCTCTGCATCTCCACCGCCGCCCTGCTCTTCATCGGCGGCGTCCCGACCGCGAACGCCGCCTTCATCCGGCGCGGCAAGATCAAGCAGCGCGGCGGCATCACCTATCGGCCCGTCGTGTGGACCGCGGCCGACACCTTCAACGGCGTCGGCAGCGTGGTGGTCGACAACGCCCTGGCCCTGCAGCGCAGCGTGGCCCGCGTCCGGGGCAGCGCCGACCTCCAGGGCTTCAACGACCCGAGCGTCACCGTCACCGCCGCCGTCGAGGTCGACTACGAAGTGGGCGAACAGAGCGCCTCGCTGGATCTCACGCCCTGCCAGACAGCCCCCTGCGCCTGGTCCACCGCCACCCTGAGCGACGGGCTCAGCGTGAAGGCCCGCATCGTGGGCCTGCAAGGAGATGTCAACTCGCAGATCGAGACCGTCGTCATCGCCCGCCCCGGCGTCGCACTCGACGCGCTGACCGAGGGCGCCTCCCTCGAGGTCTCCGCCAGCTTTGACGAGGCGACGGGTCTGGCCGAGGTCGATCTCGCCGCTGACGAGGTGCGCTCGACCTGGAAGGCCGACATGGAGGTGGACCCCGCCGCCGAGACCCTGACCTGGGAGGCGGTCGCCTACGACACCGCTGGCGTCGCCGTCGACCGGCTCAGCCAGACCGACAGCCTCGTGGCCGGCGCCACGCCCGAGGGCATCGGCAAGGTCAAGCTCAAGCAGCGCAAGAACGGCAGCTACCGGCTGACCACCCTGTCGTCGAACTCCGACGGCGCCAGCGAGGTGCTGAACACGACGGTGACGACCGCCGACGGCGCGGTCCTGGCCGAGGCCTCCACCACCACCCCCGACACCATCGAGCGGCGCTTCGTGGCCGACGGCATCGAGTTCATCGATCCCGACGCCGTCGTGGGCGGTCAGTACCTGCTCTCCATCAACCCGATGGCCGCCGACGGCAGCCCCCTGGAGGGGGCGGTCGACGTCGACTTCATCGTCGAGGCAGGTGACACCGAGGTGTTCATCGAGGACCTCGACCCCACCGACGGGCTGGAGATCGGACACATGCTGTGGGGCTACGACGCCGATCTCGGCACGTGGTACGCCGACGTGGCGGTGACCGGGGAGGCCGCGGCCGAGGTCGCCCGACTCGACTTCCTGATCGACTCGCAGGACGCCAACCCGGCCGTCGAGCCCGACTTCCAGGCCCCGCTCGCGGCCCAGTGGAACGAGTACAACCTGACCTTCACCAGCGACACCCCCATCAGCGACACGGCGCCCGTCCAGGTGGACCTCACGGTCCAGGACGGCACCGGGGCCACAGTCGACAGCGCCGGGGCGACGACCAGCACCGGCGTCGTCTACAAGGCTTCCGGCTTCGGCAAGGGCACGACGAACACCTCGACCACGGCATCGGCCAAGCCTGAATTGCTCTGAGCAGCCGTCCGCCTACTCGACGCCGGAGTGGGGGGGCGCTGCCCCCCCCTCAACACTCCCTGGCATACGATGCCGGGCGCTCACCCCAGGACCCACGATGCTCGCCCTGCTCACGCTGACAGCCTGCGGACTCCTCGACAGCAGCGGCGCGCAGCCGTCCACTCCCACCGCCCCCTCAGCGCCCGCAGCGCCGACAGCGCCCGCAGCGCCGACAGCGCCCGCAGCGCCGACAGCGCCCGCAGCGCCGACAGCGCCCGCGGCGCCGACAGCGCCCGCCGCCGACGACTCACCGGCGCCGCTCGCCACCCAGCAGAGCCCTGGCCACTGCGCCGAGGGACAGCACATCTGGTACGAGTGCGCCGTGGGCCAGGGCCGCACCGTCTCGCTGTGCGGCGACGCCGACCCCACCTGGCTTCAGTACCACTTCGGGCCCCCCGGGGCTGCCGCGCTGACCCATCCGGCGGCCCCGACCGACCTCACCCCCTTCGGGTACGCAGAAGAGAGCTGGGCGCAGGCCCAGGCCCAGGCGGTCCGCTTCGACAACGAAGGCGTCACCTACCTGCTGGTCGACAAACGGGGCGGCGGCGGACCCGACGGCGCGATCAACAACTTCCAGGGCGTGGTGGTGCGGCAGGCCGACAAGGAGATCGCCCGCTTCCCCTGCGTTGGCCAGCTCGAAGACGCCGGACTGTCCACCCTGGCCGGCAAGCTCCAGGCGCTGGGCTACTCGGACTGATCGGCGGCAATCGGCAGGTCCAGCACACACCGCACCCCAGGAGAACGGCCCCGGGGGAAGCCCGCCCCGCCACTCGCCAGCCCGACCCTCGGCCCATAGAGGGTCCGAGTCTGCGAGGTGCATCGTGTCGTTCCGCTCCGCCCTGCTCGCTCCCCCGCTGCTCGCCGCCCTCCTCCTCCCGCTCACCGCGGCAGCGGCCGATCCCCTGTCCGAAGACGCGCTGCAGGCCGCCTGGGACGCGACGGCCGATCCCGCGGTGGCGGCGTCGGCGCTGGCCCGCGACGCAGCCGGCATGCAGTTCTCGGTTGGCCCCTGCACCTACGCCTGGAGCTCGGGGTCGGTGCTGCCCATCGCGCCGGCGGGCTCCGACGACGCCTGGGACGACGCGCTGGGCTTCGTCATTCAGGGAGAGGGCACCATCACCACCGGCTTCGACGACCGCGGCGAAGCCCTGGCCTTCGCCAACCACCTCGCCATGAAGCTCGACGTGCCCGTGGGCGACGCCAAGGCCATCCGGGACGGCTTGTCGTGGACCTCGCCCGTCTCCGTGGGCTTCGTGCTCACGGCCCGCCCCGACGTGCTCAACGCCGCCCGCACCCAGGCCGAGCTGGCCGCGGACGACAAGGCGACGGCCCAGGCCCAGCGCCTCGTCGACAAGCGCCTCGACCTGCTCAAGGGTGGCCAGGACCCGATCCGCATGGTCCGGCTGGACGCGATGCTCGCCGGGCAGGGCGGCGACGCCAGCCACGCCCGGGTCCTCGTCGACGTCGACACCGACCGGGCCCTGGAGCTGGAGCCCCGCGCGAAGCACGGCGGCAACCGCCTCACCCGCGACTCCTGGCTCACCCAGATCTACGACGAGAGCGGGCTGTGGTCCAACCGCAACGTCAGCGAGCTGGGCAGCCTCGGCGAGTTCGACGCCGGCGGCACGTCGTGGCGGACCATCGCGTCGGCGGCATTCCCCCGGGCCGGCGGTCCCGACGACCACAGCTCACCGCCCATGCCGACGATGCACTGGGACCCGGTCATGGCCGACAACACGGTCCTCGCCAACGTGGCCAAGGGGCGCAACGTGCTGGAGGTCGAGGTGACCAGCCAGATGGTGCTGGCCCCCAAGGGGGGCAGCGGCTCCTGGCTGGTGGTCGAGGTACCGTTCTCCGAGCAGCGCAAGGAGAGCTGGGAGCTGGAGGAGCTGACCGCCACCCTCGCCGACGGCACCGAGCTGCCCACCCTCGAACTGCCGGCGGAACCGACCAACCGCTGGGACAAGCGCTTCGCCGGCAGCAGCAACCTCGTCGTGCTCGGGCGCCCCCTCGCAGAGGGCGAGGAGCTGACGCTGAACGTGCAGTGGACGGACACGCTGCCCTGGGCCAACCTCAGCACCGACCCGTCGGGGACCGCCGCCCAGTCGCTGGGGCACGGCACGGGCCTGCAGTCGGTGATCCCGTCCATCTCGCCGGGGCTGGTCGGCAACCCCTGGCCGTTCACCACCCGGGTTGGCGTCCCCGAAGACGCAGACGACACCGACGTCGCCATCTCCGGGCTGACCACCCGAAGCTGGACCGCTGACGGCCGCATGTGGACCGAAGCCAGCACCACCTCGACCCCGGCGATGTGGGCCGACGTCGCGCTCGGGGACTGGACAAACCTCGAAGCACCCGCACCCCGGGATGATCTGCCCGCGCTCAAGGTCCACCTGTTCCACGACGAGGGCCAGGCCCTGCCCGGCGTGGCCAACGAAGCCTACAAGGTCATCGACCACTACCAGAGCATCCTCACCCCCTTCCCCTGGAAGGAACTGGAGATCTTCCAGTCGCCCGACATGTGGTTCGGCTTCGTCTGGATCGCGCCGCACGCCATGGTCGCGTCGACCCAGGCCAAGGTCATCACCGGCATGGGCAAGTACTTCACCGAAGACGCCCCCCACCTCTCCGAGGGCGTGCTGGCCCACGAGATCGCCCACCAGTACTGGGGGCACGTCGCCCGGCCGGGCTCCATCAAGGACTTCTGGATCGCCGAGACCTTCGCCGAGACGTTTTCGTGCCTCTACGTGGGCGCGACCTACGGCGAAGACGCCTACCGCTCCCGCATGGACGAGTACAAGAAGACCTGGGAACAGGACGCCGACCCCTACCGGGCCTCGCTCACCGCCGCCTACGAGTCCGGCTGGCAGCCCACCATCGTCTACAATTACGGCCCCTACGTGATGTCCGAGATGCTGCGCCCGCGCATCGGCGACCAGGCCTTCTTCAAGGGTCTGTACACGCTGCTCGCCGCCAAGCCCGAACAGCCCGTCGCCACCGAAGAGATCCAGCTCGTCATGGAAGCGGCCAGCGGCCAGGATCTCTCCGACTTCTTCGACTACTGGGTCGAGGGGGGCTACGTCCCGGCCCTGTCCATGGACTACGCCGTCACCGGATCCGGCAAGAACCGCCGGGTCGAGGGCACCGTCCACAGCGACGTGCCCCTGGGCACCATCGACGTGCCAGTCGTCGTCAATGTCGGCAGCAAGAAGCTGGAGACCTGGGTCACCCTGGTCGACGGCAGCGGCGACTTCACGACAGACCCCCTGCCGGGCGGCAAGGGGTCGGTGAAGGTCGAGCTGGACCCGGACGGCCGGGTCCTGGCCAGCAGCCGCAAGGCCAAGGCCCGCTGACGCTGCCGCCGACGCCGCCTACTCGATGAAGCCCCAGCCGAAGCCGGTGTCGGGGGGTCCGTTCAGACCACGGGCGTTGGCGAGGCGCTCGACCACGTCCTTGGGGCCGATGCCGTTGTCAACCGCGATGAGCTGGGCGACAACGCCCGCGACGTGGGGGGCGGCGACGCTGGTTCCGGTCCCGTAGCGGTACAGCTCGACCGGGGGCTGGTCGCCCCCCTTGCGGTGACGCGCCGCCGGCAGCCGCACCGCCGTGCCCCGTGCCGAGAAGTCGACGCGCCTGCGCCCGTCTCGGGTCGGACCGCAGCCGCTGGTGGTGTTCAGGTGCAGGCCGTCGCCCCGATCGTGCGGCGACCGGGGGTCGCTGCCGTGGATCCGCCAGGTGTGGGCGTTGCCGACCACGACCGGAACCTGGCCGGTGGCCAGGTCGCTGAGCGTGGCTTCGTCCACGAGGGGCTGCGGGTCCGTCCAGGTGATGTTGGCGACGTCGTTGACCCCGAGCCAGGCATCGATGTTGACGACCTGTTCACCGCCGACCAGCGGCACCACCGCCAGCGTCCAGTCGCCGAGAGGCAGCTCGAAGCCGGGCCGCGGCACCCACCAGATCTCGACGCGGGCGTCGCCCGTCGGGGCCCACTTGCTGCGGTTGTCCCAGTACAGGGTGCCAACGACCCGATGATTCTTGACGATGTCGACCTGGCCCCGGTGGTCGACGGCCAGCGTCAGCGGCGGAGCATGCGGTCCCATCCCTGGCGGCCGCAGGTAGGCCTTCAGCGGCACCCCGTGGCTGCCCCAGACCTGAACACCGTCGGGGCTGGTCGGAGCCACGACCGCGTAGCCCTTCACGGGATCGTGCCTCTGCACCGTCCAGGTCAGCGTCGTCGCCGCGTCCCCGCGGCTCTCGGTCCGCACGTGGCGCCCGAGCTGGTTGTCGTTGCCGGCGGCGACGACGACCACCATCCCGGTCTGCTCGGACAGCTCGTCGATGCAGGCGACATCCAGGCTGGTGCCGTCGTGGGGACCGAAGGCCGTGCCCATGCTGACGTTGACCACGAGCCGTTCGTCTTTGCCGGACTGGGTCGACATCCAGGCCAGCGCTTCGACCAGCTCCGCGGTCGAGGGAGCGCCCTGGCCGGCCCCGTCCAGGGCCGCCAGCAGCAGGTCGGAGTCACGAGCCGGACCGACGATGCCCTGTTGCGGCGACTGCCCGGTCCCCGCCGCCACCGCCGCGCACATCAGGCCGTGGTGGTCGAGGATGTCGTCGTCGGCGTAGGGAAGGTGCTTGACCGTCTGGAAGCCCTGGAACTTGCTGTCGGGTGCGGCAGCCTGGGCCGTCCAGGCCTGCTGCTCGGTCTCGACGTCCTGACGGTCGGCGACCGCGCCGGTCGACAGGTCGAGCATCGCCCGCACCTTGCTGACGTCACCCGACGGTCCGGCGCCATACTCCGGCCAGCGCTCCGGCGACCAGCCAACCGACCAGGCCAGGTCGGGGTGCAACAGGTCGAAGCGCATGTCGACGACGCCCACGACGACCGCACCGGTCGAGACATCGGGGCCGTCGGGCTGTTCGGCTGAGGGACCGGGCGCGGCGTCTCCATCGCAGGGTTGGGCCGTGATCGCGACAGGCCGCGCCAGCTCCATCGCCGCGACCTCCAGCATGCCCGCGAGGACCGGGAGAGAGGCCAGCTCCACCTCGACCAGGGAGGTCCCCGGCAGGTCGACGATGTCGACGTAGTCGAAGCCCGCAGGCAGCTCCGGACGGCGCTCACCAGCGTCCCGCCACCGCACGAAGGTCCGCACCAGCACCCGCTCGCCCGCGAGCCGGACGCCAGAAGTGAGGGGACCGACGGGCCCCGCGGTGGCCAGGGCGCTGTCGAGCAGGCCGGCCATGGGCATGCCCAGCCGCCGGGCCATGGCACCGCGGGGATCGGCCGTGTCCGCGACCGTGTCCACGAGGCCGATGACACCCGCTGCTCCCAGATCGTGGAGCATCAGCAGCCGGGGGTCGGCCTTGCGGGTCCAGGGGGTGGCGCTGCCGAGGCCGATGGGGTCGGAGAACAGGGAGTGGTAGGTGAAGATGTGCATGGGAGTCCCTCGCGATCAGATGTTGCCGACGGCCGACCAGGTGACATTGACGTAGTCGGAGCCCGAGGGGGCGCCTGCCTTCACCCAGTCGAGGTCGAAGGCGCCGATCGGCCCGGTCACCGACACGAGGTTGATCGGATCCCCGGTCTGGAGGATGTCGTAGCCTGGGTACAGCACCCAGTGTTCGACCCGGGTGCCGCTCACCAGGCGGTGCCCCATGCGGCCCACCTCCACGCCGGCGTCGAAGATCTTGAAGCAGGGCCCCGTGCTACCACCACCGTTGAAGCCGCTCAGCGACTGGTACTGGTAGGTGACCTTGAAGAACTGCCACTGCTCACCAGCCGGCATGGCGTTGTGGTGGGCCTGCTTCTGTACGAACCACGACGACAGCCCGCCGCTGGCCCACTCGACGTAGTAGTCGGCGCTGTGCTGGTCGATGTCCTGGGTGAAGGCCGCCATGTCCTTGACCACCCAATACTCGATCCAGTCGTTGGTGCTGTTGTAGGTGGTCTGCGGCCCGTAGGTGTGGACCCAGCCCAGGCGCTGGCCGCCGAGGACCACCCAGATGTTGTTGTTGCCACCGTGGGTCTCCTTCTGCGACAGCGTGCCGGGCAAGGCGATGGGGCCCCCGTAGGCACGGGACCAGGAGGTCGCGTTGATGGTCTGGCGCGGCGCGTTGACGGGCATGGAGGGCTCCAGGGGTCAGGACAGCGGCTTCAAGACGCGGCTTCAAGACAGCGCGAGGCACTCGCGGATGCTGAGGAACTCCCGGCGGAGGTGCCACTCCTGCGCGGGACGGAAGCGGGCCAGGGCCCGCATGCGGACGAGGTGGGGAGCGATGAGATCGGGCTGTCGCCGGCCGACGAACGCCAAGACCTGGAGGTCCACGCCGGGCACCGCCCCGGGAAGGGCGAGCTGGACCAAGGCGACCCCCTCGGCCAGCCCTCCGACCCCGAGACTGAAGGCCAGGGCCCGGTCCAGCCGCTCGCCGGCTTCCATGCCGGCTCGCTGGAAGGCATCGGCGGCCTGGGTGGCCAGGGTCGCTGCGAGGTCGCGATCGCCGGCCAGCAAGGCGAGGGCGGCTTCCGTCTGGGCGCACATCGCCAGCGAGCTCCAGCCAAGGTGCTCGGCGGCGTCCACCAGGCTCGGGTCCGGGTGGAGCGCGTCCCCGCGCCGGTAGGCCGCGGCCCGCAGGATGGTGACAGCCTGCGCTTCATACACGGGCAGCCCCAGCCGGCGGGCGAGGGCCCGGGCGTCGTCGGCCACGGACACGGCCTGGGCGTGGTCTCCGCCGTCGAGCAGGTCCCAGCAGGCGTCGAGCAGCGAGGCCAGGCGGGCATCCTGGCAGCGCTTCTGCCGGGCCGCCTGGCGGTGCATGTCGGCGGCTTCGGCGAAGCGGCTGCTGGCGTAGGCGAGGTTGCCCTTCCATCCGAGGTGCTTGGCCCGCCGTTCCGCGCCGCCAGCGTCGGCCCAGGCCTGCAGGGCGTCGATGGACGCGGACCACGCGTCGCGGCCGCGGGACTTGGCGATGGCTTGCTCGGCGGCGGCCCGCCAGACCTCCAGCTCTTCGTCCTGGTGCAGCGACGGCAGGTCGCCAAGCTCGGCCTGGGCGCGGTCGGGGTCGGCGTCGAGCACCGCCCGCCAGGTCCGCACCAGCTTCTTGACGGCGTCGAGGTCGCCGCCCCGGACGCGCGCCCGGTCCAGCGCGTACAGCGCCAGATCCATGGCCTGGCGGCTCTCGCGGCCCAGGCAGACCTTGACGAGCTGGACGAGCAGCTCCCGTTCCCGAGCGTCGTCGCGTCGGGCGCGCGCCAGTGCCAGCGCCGGTTCCAACACCGCCAGAGCGTCGCTCACCCGGCCCTGCACCCGCAGGTGGAGGACGACCGCGGCCGCTTCCTGCAGGACCACGCTGTCGTCGGCGCCAGCGGCCTGCAGGTGCTGCAGGCGGAGCGGCGAGCCGAGGTCCTGGGTGGTCGTGAGCAGCATGTGGCAGGCAGCTTCGTGGGCGTCCTGTTCGACGAGCTGCACGGGCCGCACGCACACCCGGCCGTCGGCACCCGGCCACGCGAGGTGGGCGGCTTCCAGCTCGACGCGAGCGCGCTGCAGGCGGCCGTCCGACCAGCCCGTCACCGCGGAGATGACGTCCGGACGCGCGTCGGGCCACGCCCGGCGGGCCCACTCCAGCAGCGTCCGACCGTCGTCCGACAGATCCGTCACGTCGTCCGCCACACCCAGGCGGAGGTCCCCCTCCAGCCGCCGGATGGCCGCACCCTCGATGACCAGCCGATCATCCCGCCACCAGGCGATGCCCGCGCGCGTCCAGGCGTCCAGCTCCCGCTCGACGAGATCCGGCCACCCTCCCGTGCGCTCCACCAGCACGGCGGCGCCGTCTTCGGCGAGGTGGAAGAAGTGGTCGGGGCCGGCGAAGATGCCGTGGAGATCCGCAGCGGTCGCCTGCCGGTCCACTGGAATCCGCGCTTGTGCCGCGGACGGCACGAGGCCGCCCCGGTGGCGGCCGAGCATCGCCAGGACGTCGAGGGCAGAGGCCGGGCGTTCGTCCGGATCCCGCAGCAGCAGGGCATCGATGACCCCGGCCACGCGCGGCGGCAGGTCCGGCGCGAGATCGGCGACCGGCCGCGCCGGCAACGCGCGCCGGGCCCGGAGCAGCTCCCGCGGGAGCAGCCGGCCGTGGGGGAGGTCGCCCGTCACGGCTTCGAAGAGCATCACGCCGAGACTGTAGAGGTCGGCGCGCGGGTCCACGGGGAGGCCGCGAGACTGTTCCGGCGCGACGTAGCGGATGGTGCCAGCCACGCTGCCGACTTCGTCGTCGTCGAGCGGCCGCCCGCTCGCCAGCCCGAAGTCGATGAGGACGGGCACGCCGTGAGCGTTCAGCAGCACGTTCGCCGGCTTCAGGTCCCGATGCACCACGCCCGCGAGGTGCACCCGGCCGAGGATCTCCAGCAGGATGCGCACCCGGTCTTCGATCTCCTCCCAGCGAACCACGCGGCGCCGCTCGAAGAGGTGCACGCCCTCGACGAGGTCCATGACGACGAAGGTGTTGACGTCGACGCCGTGCAGCTCGCCGTCGTCCCGCAGCCCGACCACGCCCGGCAGGCGCAGCCGCCGCAGCGCGTTGAGCTCGGAGCGATAGCGGGTCCAGGCGGCGCCCTCACGGTCGTCACCCTCGATGCGCAGCAGCTTGACCGCGACGCGATCTCCGGTCAGGCGGTCCCGCGCTTCGTAGGCCCGCCCGAAGCCACCCTCACCGAGGCAGGTGCCGAGCACGTAGCGATCGACGAGCACGTCGCCGGTGCCCAGCGTGGCCACCGACACCAGCGGCGCCGGCCCCGACGCCCAGATCCGGCTGCCGAGGTCGCTCCAGGTCGACACCGGGCCGGCCTGTGCCGACGACGAGAGCTCGCCGCTGCGGGTCGACGTGTCCAGATCCGCCTCCTGCCCTGGGACCAGAGCCTGCTCGTTGCGAGGATCTGGGGACGGCTTCCCCAAACGGGACCTCCGGGCTGCGGGCCTCGCCACCTCGGGACGCGGATGGCGAGACCCCGAGCATAGCGCACCTCTCCGCAAGACAATCCGTCAGCCGTCGAAGATCCCCGCGTAGCGATCTGCCCGGAAGCCCACGGCGACGGGGTTGCCGTCCAGCTCCAGCACCGGCCGCTTGATCAGCATGGCGTCATCCTGGAAGGCGCGGGTCCACCGGGCGTCGGACCAGTCCGCCTTGTCGGGCCCCAGCGCCCGGTAGGCACCACCGCTGGTGTTGCGCAGCGCCCGGGCACCGAGCGCATCCACCCAAGCGGCGACCCGCTCCGGGGCCACCGGGGTCTTGCGGAAGTCGACGAAGGCGTGGTCGACGCCGTGTTCGTCGAGCCACTTGCGGGCCTTCTTGACGGTGCCACAGGTCGAGATGCCGTAGACGGTGACGGTCATGCAGTCCTCCATGGTGGAGGGGGGCGCTATCGCGCCTGCACACGGGCGGGCTCCCCGTCGAAACCGACCTCGCACGCCCCCTTCCCGGTGTCGTCCTGCGTCCCTCGCAGACATGCGGAAACATCGTGGACAGCGCCCTTGTAAAGCTTCCCTGACATGGCGTTTCGAGACATGCGAGTGCCCCCATCGGCCGTCTACCGTTGTCCCGCACCCCGCACCCCGGAAGGGTCATGTCGCTCCGCATCTCGTCCGTCTCCCTGGTCGCCTTGCTCACCCTCGCCGCCTGCGGCGCCGACAATGACGGTGATGGCAACGTCTTCGCCGGCAACCCCGACGCCGAAGCGCTGGCCGCCGACCTCGCCGCACAGCAGCTCGACCGGGTCCCCGACCTCGTCGCCGGCATCGACGCCATGCACGTCGACCGGGTGCGCTTCGACACCAGCGGCAACGGCCACGTCTTCTACCAGCAGACCGTGGCCAGCGTGCCGGTCTGGGGCGGCGAAGCCATCGTCCACCTCGACCCCCACGGCAAGCTGCTCAACACCACGGACGCCTTCCAGCACCAGGTCGCCGTCGACACCACCCCGCTGTGGACCGCCGACGAAGCCACTGACCTCGCCCTTGCCGCCGTCGGCGGACGCTCCGACATGTCGGAAGCCCCCACCGCCGACCTGTGGGTGCTCACCAAGGACGGCAGCTCGCACCTCGTCTGGCGCGTCAGCATCCGCGACATCGAAGACACCGACACCCCCTCGATGCCGGTCGTCTTCGTCGACGCCCACGACGGCAGCGTCGTCGACCAGTACGACAACCTCCAGACCTACGCGCTCGAAGACGCCGACCACGTGACCTACGACCTCGCCGGCGGCACCCGCTACTCCTCGGCCACCGTCGGCGACAGCAGCGACACCGATCTGCTGACCACCTACGACGCCAGCGTGTCCACCTTCGACTACCTCTACGCCCAGTTCGGCCGGTCCGGCTACAACGACCGTGGCGGCACGGCCACGGCCTACGGCCACTACTCGCGCAGCTACAGCAACGCCTTCTGGTCGGGCAGCTCCGCGTCCTTCGGTGACGGCAACGGCCGCACCTATCTGTACTTCGGCACCCTCGACGTCACGGCCCACGAATTCGGCCACGGCGTGACCCAGTACGAAGCCAACCTGCAGTACAGCAACGAACCGGGTGCGCTCAACGAAGCCGCGTCCGACATCCTCGGCGCCACCATCCAGGCCTACGTAGAGGGCGGCACCTCGGCGGCGGTCTGGGACCTCGGCGAAGACATCATCGCGGGCTCCGGTGCCATGCGGTACATGGACGAGCCCTCGGCCGACGGCTACTCGCGCGACCACTACAGCGACCGCTACACGGGCCGCGGTGACAGCGGCGGCGTGCACTACAACTCCGGCATCGCCAACCACTTCTTCTACCTGCTGACCGAGGGCGGCCAGCACCACGACGCCGCCTACCGCACCGGCTACACGATCACCGGAATCGGTATCGACGCCGCCTACGACATCTGGTACGCCGCGCTGTCCGGCTACATGACCCGGACCACCGACTTCTCGGCCGCCCGCACGGCGACCGAGAACGCCTGCGTCGCCCAGGGCTACAGCGACACCCAGTGCCACTCGGTGTCCCTGGCCTGGTACGAAGTCGGCGTCGGCTCCGACCCGGGCGACTACTCGACCACCGGCGACACCGGCACCACCCCCGGCGACACCGGCACCACCCCCGGCGACACCGGAACCACCACCGGCGACACCGGCACCACCCCCGGCGACACCGGCACCACCCCCGGCGACACCGG
>CAZRFD010000087.1:15926-30327 GCA_964599085.1 uncultured Enterobacterales bacterium
CCGGCGACACCGGCACCACCCCCGGCGACACCGGCACCACCCCCGGCGACACCGGCGGCGGCCTGTCCCTGACCTGCACGGGCACCCTGTACGAGGGCGCCCTGTCCGGCACGGGCGACAGCGTGGACCTCCCCTCCTCCAGCGGCGCCTTCTTCTTCAACGGGATCAGCGCCAGCATGGTCGGCGACGCCGGCACGAACTTCGACCTGACCCTGTACCGCAACTTCCGCGGCACCTGGCGCCCGGTCGGCAGCTCGACCAACGCCGACTCGACCGAGTCCGTCAGCAGCAGCTTCCGGTCCGGCTACTACGTCACGGTCAGCTCGACGTCGGGCAGCGGCAACTACATGCTCTGCATCGAGTAGCTTGGTGAGAGGGCGCTAGCAGTGTTCGGATTCGAGCAACCCTAGCGCTGTTCCGCGACCACCAGGAGGGCGGCGGCGTGCCACGGCACGCTCCGCCCTTCGAGCTTCCGCACGGCCCGCTCCACAGCCTGCGACTCAGGCGACGGCAGGTGCTGACGCAGGCGGCCGAGCCACGAGTCCGGCCGGTCCTCCAGCCAGCGGTCGAGGACCCCGCGGCTGATGTGCAGGGCGTGGGTGGTCTCGACGACGTCCTCCTGGACAAGGCGGAAGCCCGCGTCCTCGACGGTCGCCCGCATCGCGCGGACATCCCAGCGCAGCAACGGATCGGCATCGTCCTGGTAGAGGGCTTCCTCTGCCGTGGACCACACGCGGCTGAGGGCTTCGGGCACGGAGCCGGGGGAGGGAAGCGCGTAGAGCCGCTGGGTGCGGCGCGGCAGGCTCTCGCAGAGCACGAGGCGGCCGCCCTCGGCGAGCAGCCCACGCAGGGTCGCCAGCAGGGCCGCAGCATCGTCGGAGCGCACCAGGGCGTCCCGGCCGAGGACGCGCTCGAAGCGGACCGCGCCCACCGCGGGACCCAGCGCGTCGATGGCGCCGACGACCACGGTCGGCCGCGTCAGCTCGGGTAGCCGCTCGGCCAGACCCCGCAGCGTGCGGCCCTGGCGAGGGTCGGCGGTCCACGCGACCACGCCACCCTCCGGCGCCTGGCGCAGCGCCTCCCAGG
The DNA here is from genome assembly GCA_964599085.1 of uncultured Enterobacterales bacterium. GTDB lineage: Bacteria > Myxococcota_A > UBA796 > UBA796 > UBA2385 > J125. The sequence continues at coordinate 17,013 of CAZRFD010000087.1, forward strand.
TGAGCAGGCCGGTGCCCGCGTCGACGTCGAGGATCCGGTGGTGGCGCTGCACCGCGGCGAGCTCGAACAGGCGGTCCCGGAGCACGCCGAGCCGCTCCCCGACCTGCGACGCCGTCCGCTGCACCCAGCGCTCCAGGCGTGGGTCGGCGGGGCCCGTCGTGAGGCGTTCCGGAGGCGCCAGCCCGGCCCCCTCGACCATCGCAGCGAGCTGGGCTTCGCGGCGGCGCGCGACCCGGGGACCGACCTCGCCCTCCCAGCCCTGGTCCGAGGGCTGGTAGAAGACCCGTCCCCGCAGGGCGGCGGGCAGGTAGTCCTGGGCGACCCAGTGGTCCCGGAAGGCGTGGGGGTACTGGTAGCCCTCGCCGTGGCCGAAGCCCTCCTTGTCCCGGTTGCCGTCCTTGAGGTGGTTGGGGACATCCCCGGCCCGCTCCTGCGCGACGGCGGCCAGCGCGTCGAAGAAGGCCATGGTCGAGTTGCTCTTGGCCGTCGTCGCCAGGTACAGCGTGGCCTGGGCGAGGTGGAAGCGCCCCTCGGGCAGGCCGATGCGGTCGAAGGCCGCCGCGCATGACTCGACGACCCCGATGGCGGCGGGGTCGGCGAGGCCGATGTCTTCGCTGGCGAGGATGAGCAGGCGGCGAAAGATGAAGCGGGGGTCTTCGCCGGCGTACACCATCCGGGCGAGCCAGTACAGCGCCGCGTCCGGGTCGCTGCCGCGCACCGCCTTGATGAAGGCGCTGATGGTGTCGAAGTGGGCGTCGCCCTCCTTGTCGTAGAGGACCGCGCGTCGTTGGATGCTCTCCTCGGCCACGGAGAGATCAATGCGGATCGCTCCTTCGGCGTCAGGGGGGGTCGTCTCCACCGCCAGCTCGAGCGCCCCAAGCACGGCGCGCGCGTCGCCGTTGGCCACGGACACGAGGTGCTCCACGGCGTCCGGGGCCAGGTCGACCCGCCGCCCGCCGTAGCCTCGTTCCGGGTCCTGCAGCGCCGCCGCCAGGACCTGGCGGAGGTGCTCGTCGGTCAGCGGCTGGAGCTGGAAGACGCGGGAGCGGCTGACCAGGGCCTTGTTGACCTCGAAGTAGGGGTTCTCGGTGGTCGCCCCGATCAGCACGACCGTGCCGTTCTCGACCCAGGGCAGCAGCGCGTCCTGCTGGGCCTTGTTGAAGCGGTGCACCTCGTCGACGAACAGGATCGTGCGCTTGCCGTGGCTGTCGCGCAGCGCGCGTGCTTCGTCGATGGCCGCGCGGATGTCCTTGACTCCTGCCAGCACCGCGTTCAGCGCCGTAAAGCGCGCCCGCGTGCTGCCGGCGATCACCCGCGCCAGGGTCGTCTTGCCCGTGCCGGGCGGCCCGTGCAGGATGATCGAGCTGAGCTGGTCGGCTTCGATCGCCCGCCGCAGAAGGCGCCCGGGCGCCAGGATGTGCTCCTGGCCCACGTACTCGTCCAGGGCCCGCGGCCGCATACGCGCGGCCAGCGGTGCTTCGGGCCGCGGCACGGGCAGCGAGGTCTGGACGGTCCGAGGCGACATGGCTGCTCCCTATCCAGGTGGCCGATCGCGAGAGCGCCCGCACACGGAGGCGACTGGACTGGGACGCTGCGCTGGCGCCTAGCGCTGTTCGGTTCCGTCTCCAAGCTGCGCGCGACCGCTTGTGGCGTCGGCCAGCGCTGCCCGCACGGCGTCGATCCGGTCGAAGGGCACCGACAGGTGCAGCCGCACCCGCGCCCCCCAGTCGGTGGACACGGGCGCCAGGCCGTGGCCGCCGAGCACGACCTGGACCGCACCGGTGTCGGCGTAGTCGTGCTCCACGACCAGGGGCAGCTCCGGCACGACCTCGACCACATCGCCCCGGTCCAGCGTCTTTCCCGCGCAGCCGCCATACGCGCGCACGAGGCCGCCCACGCCGAGCTTGACGCCGCCGAAGTAGCGCACGACGACCACGGCCACGTCGTGCAGCCCGTGGCCCTCGATCTGAGCGAGGATCGGCCGGCCAGCGGAGCCGCCCGGCTCGCCGGCGTCCGACGAGCGGATCCGGCCGTCGGCGAGGCGCCAGGCCCAGCAGTGATGCCGGGCGTCGGACCAGCGCGACGCGGCGTCCGCGAGCAGGGCGTCGATGTCGTCGTGGCCGTGGACGGGGGCGGCCAGCCCGATGAAGCGGGAGCCCTTGATGGGGTCGAGGTGGTACTCGACCGAGGCGGCGAGGGTGTGGAAGCGCTGGGGGCTCACTGCGGCGGCTCCTGCCCAGGGGCGGACCGCCGGCGATCGTGCCCCCGCCAGCCCGGCGGCCCGTGCAGCAGCCGGAAGGTGATGTTCACCCGCTCGCCCTCGCTCGCCGGGTCCCGGGGCACCGCGTGCCGCCAGCGGTGCTGGAAGCTGCCCCCCATGACGAAGAGGCTGCCGTGGCGGAGGCGGTAGCTTCGCTTCCGTCCACGCTTGCGTTTGAACTGGATGACGAAGCGGCGCGTCGCCCCCAGGGACACCGACGCGATGACCGGGTCACGCCCCAGCTCCGGTTCGTTGTCGGCGTGCATGCTGATGTGGTCGCTGCCGTCGCGGTACCGGTTGAGCATGGCGTGGTTGAAGCGCTGCCCCGTGGCTTCCTCGACCCAGGCATGCAGGCGCGACAGCGCCGGGGTCCACTCCCGCGGCGGCAGGGTCTGCCCCGAGTAGCGGTAGGGCAGCGCCCCCGACCAGCCGATGAGCCGCGGCTGCATGATGGCCTTGCCAAAGGCATAGATGGGCCGCTCCTCCCAGGTGGTCTCGGCGAGCAGCTCGGCGAGCAGCGGGTCGGCCTGTTCTTCGGAGAGCCACTCGCTGTCGTGCTGGACCCAGGTGCCCGGGTCGAGATCGATGGTGCGCAGCATCGGGGGTCCCCCCGGCCACGCGTCAGGGCACGGCCGGGTTCCTGTCGTTGAAGTCGTCCCCGCCGTAAGCGATCGCGTCGTGGCCGTCCCCATCCTGGTCGTAGTCGCTGGCCCCGTCGCAGTTGCTGTCGACGCCGTCGTACCAGATCTCCCGGGCGCCGGGGTGGATGGCGCGGCGGTGGTCGTTGCAGTCGTCGCCACCGTATGCTTCGGCGTCGTGCCCGTCCCCGTCGGCGTCGTAGTCGCTGGCACCGTCGCAGTCCTTGTCGATGCCGTCGTACCAGCGCTCGGTCGCGGCGGGCGAGATGCGGGGGTTGCCGTCGTTGCAGTCGCCCTCGGCGACCGTGTAGCCATCGACGTCGTAGTCGCCGCCGTCGTCGGTGAGCCACGAGGGGCTGGCCCACAGGTACTCGGTCTGGTCGTCGCCGCCGTCGTCGCACTCTCCCGCGGCGTAGTACAGCGAGCCGTCCAGCTCGACCTGGGCGAAGACGAAGTCCGGAACGTTGCTGCTGCCGAGGTGCCCGGTCCACTCGCCGGTGCCGCCGTCGATCAGCGACCAGCGCTGGTCTCCCGGGCCGATGAGGACCACGTCGGTCACGATGTCGGCCCACGCGGCGGGCACCGACACCGCCACGTCCAGCCCGGCCCCGAAGGCATAGGTCAGACCGTCGCCGAGCCCGCCCAGCACGGCGCCGCCGCTGCTCCAGTCGATGACCAGCGGCACCGGCAGCCCCGTCGAGGCGTAGCTGTGGTGGGCGACGATGGCGTCATACAGCTCTGGTCGGTCGAAGCTCAGCCCCTCGTCCTGGTAGATGATGGTCAGGCCGCCGCCGAAGGGGTGCTGGGTGTGTTCGGTGTCGAGGTTGCAGACCCCGCCGGGACGGGTGTCGTGCTTGTCGGTCCCGCCCATGAAGCCGAGCTGGAGGCCGTACTCGTCGGGCGAGATCGCCGCTTCCACGGTTCCTGCGGAGTACTCGCCGGACCAGGGCGGGTCGTAGGCGGTGTCCTTGTCCATGCTGTTGCCGTGCTCGGAGTACACCTCGACAGCAGGCGACCAGGTCGCGTCCTGGCAGTCCCAGTCGGTGGGCATGGGCCGCACCAGCGCCGGGTGGTGCGGGATGAGCAGGGCATCCCCCCAGGTCGCCGACAGGTCGGACATCCACGACCAGATGTCGTCGCAAGAGGCCACGGTGATGGTGCCGCTGGTGCCGCCATGGCGGAAGTCGTAGAGGTCCATGCTGGCCAGCGTGCTGTTGTCGCCGAACATGAGCAGGTTCTTGTGGCCGAGCACGTGCGTGCTGCTGAGCGTGAACCACACCTCCCCGGCTGGGACGGTGACGAAGCCGCTGGCGGGATCATTGGCGGCCAGCACCGCTTCGTGGAGCATGGTGAAGTTGTCGTAGGTGGCGGCGTTGCCACCGTTGACGTGTTCCGAGAGCGCCACCCAGTCCAGCCCGTTGGCCCGGGCGGTGTCGAAGACGTCGGCGAATGCCGCGCAGTCGCCCCGGCAGCCGCCGGGCGGGTCGTCGCTGCTGCCGCCGTCTTCGCTCACCCCGGTGTGGCCGTGGGGGTCACCGACGTAGAAGTCGAACCCGGCGAAGTTGTCGGACGCCAGGGCGGACCCGGACAGCAGGGACTCCAGCATCAGCGCGGTCAGCACCATCTCGACCCTCCCGTGCCGACGACGAGGGAAGCCGCCGGCCACCGCAGGGTGCGGAATGCACCCTCACCACGCCGAGCAGGCGTGGCCGACAGATCATGGCACAGGTGCCGGCGCCTGTGTCGAGCGTTGTCGGGCGGGGAAGGCGCGATGTCCGCGCGGGCTGCTACTCGCAGAAGGGCCCGGCGAAGCGGAAGCCGTTGTTGTCTTCGCGGCACTCGTCGACCGCGCCGCCGGCGCTGTCGTCGTCGGCGTAGACCCACACCGCCGTGGCCCCGACCAGGTCCGCGGCGTCGACCTCCCACACCACCGCGTCGCTGGACCAGCCGCTGACGAGGGTGGCCGGGACGAGCGTGGCGTCCAGCGGCACCAGGTCCGACTCGAACTCGGCGTAGAGGGTCATGGTCGTGTCCACCGTGACGTCTTCGAGGCCGCGGCTGGTCTCGCGCGCCGTCACCCAGACCACGCCCTCGTCGCAGTCATCGGTGCAGACGTCGAGCACTTCGGACTGGAGGTCGAGCTGCGGAAGCGCCCCGTCCAGCGCGATGGCCGAGTGCCAGGTGTTGTGGGTGGTGAAGGCCGGCGTGGCCGTGACGGGCACCGAGAGGTCGTCGTTGATGTTGTTGATGCTGTAGGCGTGCTGGTTCCACAGCTTTCGCACCGGCGCCCAGGAGTTGTCGGCGTCGCCGAACGCGGTCACGGCGTAGCTCATGCCGTTGTGGCACACGAGGATCTCGGCGTGCCCGTCGGCGTCGACGTCCGCCACCGTCGGATAGTCGAACATGGTGCCGCTGGCGTGGTCGCTGTCGTAGAACTTGATGCGGCCGGTGGTCCCCTCGAAGGCGATCATCTCGACCTCATCGATGTAGACCACTTCGGGAATGCCGTCGCCCTCGAAGTCGAAGATCGACGCACCGGATGCGCCGCTCTTGTCGGTGATCGACGCCGTCCACAGCTCGGTGCCGTCGTGGTTGAAGACCACCAGCTTGTTGCCGCCGGCGGTGACGATCTCCGGGTAGCCGTCGTCGTCGAGGTCACCGATGGCAGGCGTGGCCAGGATGTTGGCCGAGGGGACCTCTGTCGGGCCCCACATGATGCTGCCGTCGGTGTCGACAGCGCGGATCGTGTCGTAGCTGATGGCGACGATCTCGCCCTCGGGGTCGTCGTCGAGGTTGGCGACGCCGATCATCGCGTCTTCTTGCGAGGTGTCGGTCCAGATCGCGTTGCCGTCGAGGTCGTAGCGGGCGTCACCGACGATGATCTCCTCGCTGCCGTCCAGGTCGAGGTCGACCACCGCGGGCACGCTGGACTCGGAGATGCTGATGGCCTGCCCGTAGGAGCCTCGGCCATACTCGCCCTCTCCCCGGGTGTCGCCATTGATGGTCAGGATCACCCGACCCACCACGATCTCGGCGGTACCGTCGTGGTTCATGTCGCTGATGGTCGGAGCGGTGGCCCAGTCGAAGCTGTACTTCGTGAAGTGCTCGCTCTCCCAGGTCTCGGTGCCGTCGTCCTCGAAGCGGGCCACGGCGTACTCGCCGTCCCCCAACAGTCCGGACTGGTACTCGCGGACAGCGATGATCTCGCCCTTGCCGTCGTGATCGATGTCGGCCACCGCCGGCGGCGAGCCATAGGCGAAGTTGTCGGTGCTGGTCTGCCACTTCGTGACGCCGGTCTGGCCATCCAGCACGGTCAGCCAGCCCTTGGTGCCCAGCAGGTTGACCAGGGTGAGGATGACCTCGGGGTTGCCGTCGGCGTCCAGGTCGGCCACCAGGGGCTGCGACAGGCAGCCGTAGCCGGAGCCGCCCACCCACTCCTCGATCGGGGTGAAGCCGCCCTTGGGTTCGGTCGGACAGCCGTCGTCGGTGCCGACGCGCTCGGCGGGGAAGAGCTCCGGGTCGCAGGCGCCCTCGGGCCCGCCGCCAGGGGTGCCGCCGGTGTCGTCGGTGCCGCTGCCACCGCCATTGCCGCCGCCGTCGCCAGACAGCTTGTAATCGGAACAGGCCGCCAGCAGGGCGCAGAGGATGAGGGTGCGCTTCACGCGTTTCTCCGGGTGCCGGGCGCGTTGTAGCACCTTCCGACCGCGAGCGGATACCCCTGCGGCGTGCAATCCGAACCCGACGTGCCCGCGACCGACGCCAGGATCCGGCTGTGGCCGACCGTCGTCGGCGTCGTCCTGCTCGAAGCGGCGGCCGTCGCGCTCGACCTGCGGCTGGGTGGCTTCGACCTGCTCTCGACCGAGGAGCGCTTCAACGCGGCGGCCGGCATGCAGATGGCCTGCGGGCACCTCGAGAGCCTGCACGCCCTGCGCTACCGGCCCTTCTGCGGCGGCTGCACCGCCGAGGGCCTGCTGGCGATCCCGCTGTTCCGCGTGCTCGGCGTGACCGTGCTGGCTTGGAAGCTGATCCCCGCCAGCTTCCACCTGCTGACGGCGGCAGCGAGCACCTGGCTGGCGGGACGGGCCGCGGGACGGCGAGCGGCCCTGGCCATGGGCGCGCTGCTGCTGGCCGCGCCGGCGGCGTGGCGGTCGATGTCGTTGACGGGCTTCGGCAACCACGCCGAGGCCATGGGGCTGGTCTTGCTGGCGGCCGCGCTGGTGGTCGGCGGGCTCGACAGCGACCGGCGGCTTCTGCGGTGGCTGCTGGTGCTGGCAGGTGGCGCCGTCGCCGGCCTGTCGACCTGGTTCTGCTACACCGCCGCCTTCGGGCTGGCAGCGACCGCGCTGACGGGGCTCTCTGGCTGGCGCCGCGGGGGCTGGCTCGCGCTGCCCGGGATCGCCGCCGGGCTCGGTCCCCTCTGGTGGGAGCTGCACGCCTGGCCCGGAGAACGTGCGGCGGCGCAGGTCCACCTCGCCGCACCGAGCCTCGCTCCCCTCGACGCGCTGTGGCGCTGGTTCATCGGCGACCTGTTCACCGGAAGCCTCTGGCCGCAGGTCGAGCCATCCACCCTCGGGGGGCTGTGGTGGCTGCTGCTCCTGTCCCTGGCCGTCGCCGGCCTGGTCCGCGCCTCGTGGCGGCGTCCCGCCGTGCGCTGGGCGCTGCTGGCGGTCATCGGCTTCGTGGTTGCGACCGCCCTCCGCTACGACCTGTGGGACGACAACCCCGCCCTGCTCGGCTTCGACCCGTTCACTTTCCGTTACCGCGTGCCGCTGCTGATGCTGTTGGCCCTGTCGGCCGCCATCGGGGCCGGCTCCGGCAAGCGCCTGCCCGTGCTCGCGGTGGCCGCACTGTCGCTCAGCGGGCTGTGGCTACGGGCCGGACAGTGGTCGGGTGCCCCGGCGGACCTGGGCCGCAGCGTGGTGATCGTCGCCGACCGTCCCGACGCCACCGTCCCCGAGGGGCAGCCGCCCCGGCGCCTCGCCCGCGCCCTGGGGCGGCCGCAAGACCTGGACGCCGCCCTCGCCTTCCTTCGTGGGCACCTCGACCCCCTCGCCGAGTGCCGTGCGGACCACGTCGCCGAGCTGGGCCGTCGCGCCGCCCTGGCGGTCGGCGAGGGGCGCACCGCCGAAGCGCATGAAGCGCTGCAGGCGGCGGTGGCGGAGGGCGCCGAGGTCGACGACCTGGTCGAGGGGCTCGACGCCGCGCTCGACCGTGACCGCGTAGCGGCCGACGCGCTCGTCGCCGTGCTCGAGGTCTCGTCACCGGAGCTTGCCGCCGCATGGCGCGGCAAGCAGGCCAAGCGGGCGCGTCAGCAGACCACGCCCTGACCCGACCCTTCCGGCTATGCAAGAGTCCGGTCTGCTCGCCCCCGGAGGCTCCATGTGGGACGCGCGCTACGCCGCCGACGACTACGTCTACGGCACGCAGCCCAACGACTTTCTCGCCGCCGTCGTCCACCGGATCCCCAAGGGGGCGGTGCTGTCCCTGGCCGCCGGTGAGGGCCGCAACTCGGTCTTCCTGGCGGCGAAGGGCCACCCCGTCACCGCCGTGGACCAGAGCGCCGTGGGGCTGGAGAAGGCTCGCAAGCTGGCCGCGCTGCGTGGGGTCGAGATCGAGACGGTCGTCGCCGACCTCGCGGACTTCGACATCGAGCCGGGTGCGTGGGCCGGCATCGTGCTGATCTTCGCCCACCTGCCGCCGGCCGTGCGGGCCCGGGTCCACGCCGCCGCCGCCCGGGGGCTGCGCCCCGGTGGCGTGCTCGTCTTGGAGGCCTACACCCGCCGGCAGCTCGACCACGGCACCGGTGGCCCGCCGCGCGAAGAGCTGCTCTTCGGCCTCGAAGAGCTCCAGGCTGAGCTGGCCGGCCTGCGCCTGCTGCACGCGGTCGAGGTAGAGCGCGATGTCCACGAGGGCAGCCTGCACGCCGGTCGCGCCGCGGTGGTCCAGGTCCTCGCCCGCCGGGACTGAGCACCGACATGCCCTGGTCGCCGGAGGGGTTCGCTGGCTTCGCACAGCGCTTCCCGATGACGCCTCCCTTCGACGTCGACGACGCCGAGCCGACCTGGCGCTTCATCGAGCACTGGCGGGAACCGGACGACACCCGCCTCGACCAGGCGCTGGGCGCCCGCGCCACCGACCTCCACGTCGCCTTCGTCCGCGACTTCCTGGGCGACCGGGCGTCGCCCGGCCTCTCCCGCGTCGCCGCAGCACTCCGGGGCCAGGGCCTGCGGGCCCACGTGCTCGCCACGCGAGGTGGAGGTCGCATCGAAGCCAACGCCGACCGCATCGCGCACTGGCTGCGTGGCGACGACGCGCCGGTCCTGCTGTGTGGCCACGGCAAGGGCGGGCTGGAGTGCCTGCGGGCAGCCGACCGCCACCGGGCGCTCGAAGACCGGGTGATCGGCGTGATCCTCTGCCAGGCACCACGGGGCCCGTCGGCGTGGCTGGAGCGCCTGCTGCTGGGCCGGCACCGCGAGGGGCCACCCGCGAGCACCGCCAGCGAGCTGCTGCAGCGCGCTTCGCTTACAGCGCTAGGCGCTGCCGCCGCGGGCCGTGAGCTGGCCGGAACCGGGCTGGAGCCCACGGTGCTGCGCATCGACGCCCACGACCGTGGCTACCCCGTGTGGCAGATCGCGAGCTGGTCCAGCAGCCCGGGCCCCCGCCTGGCGCCGCTGCACCGAGCACTCTCGGAGCTGCGCCCGGCCTGCGCCCACGACGGCGTCTACTTCCTCGAGGACCTCGTCTGGCCGGGCCTCCCCCACCTGCTCCTGCCGGACCTGGACCACCTCGCGCTGGCGGGGGGGACACCGGGCGTCGACTTCGTGCGCGCGTGGAAGCTCATCCTCGCCGACTTCCTGTACGAACGCGGGGGCATGTGAGGGCTGCCTACCAGCGTTAGACGCCGCCCTCCGCCTCGGCTACCGACGCCGGGCGAGCCCCCGCCACCCCACCCGCTATCGGAGCCGTCATGGACCTGCGCCTCGTGCTGTCGGCCTTCGCCGCCATCTTCATCGCCGAGCTGGGCGACAAGACCCAGCTCGCCACCATGGCCATGGCCGGCACCGCAGACTCGAAGCTGTCGGTGTTCTGCGGAGCGGCGCTGGCGCTGGTGGCGACGTCCGCCCTGGGCGTGCTGGTGGGCGGGGCGCTGTCCCGCTATGTGCCGGAGCTGTGGATGAACCGCGGGGCTGGCGTCATGTTCATCGTGATCGGGCTGTTCTACCTGTTCGGCAAGTAGGGGGCAGCCGACGGATCACGCAGCCGGGCCCTCGTCTTCGGCCGGCGGCTCTTCGGGCAGGTCGCGGTACAGCTCGTCGACGTCGATCGCCAGCTGTCCACCTGGCAACGACAGCCGCAGCGTGTCGCCGGGGCCCAGGCGCACGTAGGTCCAGCGGCCGCCCTGGCCCCGGGCGAAGTGTTCGACCACGGGGCGGGCTTCGGCGATGAGCACGTAGTGCTGCAGGCTGTCGAGCTGCTGGTAGCTGATGAACTTGCCGCCCCGGTCCCAGGCTTCGGTGCTGGGGGAGAGCACCTCGAACAGCACCGTGGGGTTGACCATGGCGTGGGGATCGTCCACCGACCGCTGCACCGGGCCGCAGACGATCGACAGGTCGGGGTAGGTGCTGTGGTCGGTGGCGGCGATGCGGACCTTTGCGTCTGCGTCGAAGGCCATGCAGGGGGCACGGTCGAGGGCGGTGTCGACCAACCGAGCGAGGCGCAGCTTCAGCCGGCTGTGCCGCAGCGTCCCGCCGGCCATGGCCCGGATCTCTCCGCCGAGAAACTCCAGGCGCACGGGCGAGGCCGCCTCCTGACGGAGGTACTCGGCGTAGGAGTGTCGCTTGCGGGCAGGTAGCGCCATGGCTTGACCTCGATGCGCCCAGTCTACCCGAGCCCGCCCGGGTGACGCGAGGCACCGCAGAGGTGGACACCTCTCCCCCGCCGTGCGACGCTTCGCCGCACCCGGCATCGGTGCACCGCACCCGCGCCACCACAGGAGCACGCATGCACAGCAACGACCTCGCTCGCCTCGCCCTCGCAGGGCTGGTCGGCGCCACCTTCACCGCCGCCGACGCCGTCGCCGGCGACATGCCCCACATGGACGCCGGCACCACGGCGACCGCGTCCGAGAACCCCGGCGACCGCGTGCTCCACGACTGCGCCGGCATGAACGACTGCAAGGGGCTCGGCGGCTGCAAGACCACCGCCGAGAAGTCCGCCGCCCTGGCCGCCAAGGCCGGCGTCGACGACCCCGGCCCGCACGACTGCGCTGCGATGAACTCCTGCAAGGGTCTCGGCGGCTGCAAGGTCACCGCCGGCCAGGTCCTGGGCGCGCGGGTGAAGGCCGCCGAAGCCGAGGGCAAGCAGAAGGTGCACGACTGCGCCGGCATGAACGTCTGCAAGGGGCTCGGCGCCTGCAAGACCATGGCCGAGAAGGCCGCCGACCTGGCCGCCAAGGCCGGCGTCGACAATCCGGGCGCCCACGACTGCGCTGGCCAGAACTCCTGCAAGGGGCTCGGCGGCTGCAAGACCACCGCCGAGAAGTACCAGATGCTGGAAGCCAAGGCCCTCGCCGCGCTCTGAGCAGGCCGTGACCGACCGCCCACGCTCGACCCGCCCGGGCCCCGATCTGGGGGTCGGGCTGGGGCTGCGCGTGCCGCACTTGCGGCACATCCTCACCCACCACCCCGACGTCGACTTCTTCGAGATCATCTCGGAGAACTTCATGGTCGATGGCGGTCCACCCCTTCGCAACCTCGACGCGATCCTGGAGCGCTACCGGGTGGTCCTGCACGGGGTGTCCATGGGGCTCGGGTCGGCGGGCCCGCTGGATCGGGAGCACCTCCGGCGGCTGGTCGCCCTCGCCCGCCGGACGAAGACGCCGTGGGTGAGCGAGCACCTCTGCTGGACGCGGCACGGCGACGCCCACCTCCACGACCTGCTGCCGCTGCCCTACACCGACGCCGTGGCCGCCTTCATCGCCGACAAGGCGGCGTTTGTGCAGGACAGCCTGGGCCTGCCCTTCGCAATCGAGAACCTGTCCAGCTACGTCGGGTTTTCGCAGTCGCAGATGCCGGAGTGGGAGTTCTACCGGCAGGTGGTCGAGCGGGCCGACTGCTTCATGATGCTGGACGTCAACAACATCTTCGTGTCCAGCGTCAACCACGGCTTCGACCCGTGGGACTACCTCGCCGCCATCCCCTGGGAGCGGGTGATCCAGGTGCACGTCGCCGGCCACACGGTCCGGCCGGACGGCACCCTGCTGGACACCCACGACCACCCGGTCCGCCCCGAGGTCTGGGAGCTGTACCGCCACGCCAGCGAACAGACCGGTGGCGTGAGCACGATCCTGGAGTGGGACGACAACTTCCTGCCCTTCCCCGACACGCTGGCGGAAGCGGTGAAGGCCCGCGCGTTCCGGGACCCGGCGCCGCCCCCAGGTGCAGCACCCACGCGACCGGCGGAGGGGCGTGGCGCGGGGCATGGCGAACCGGCCGATCCACCCGCGCTGCGCGCCCAGCAGGCCGGCTTCGCGGCCAGCATCACGACGCCGCTGCACATCGACGACGACGGCTACCGCTACGACGCCGACCGCTACGACGCCGACACCGTCGCCAGCATGCTGCCCGGCCCGACGCTGGGGCCGGTCGACCGGCTGTCGAACTACAACCAGCAGTACTGGTTCCGCCTGCTCACCATCGCCCAGGACGAGCTGCCGCTGACCCGCCGCCTGCTGGGTCTGACCGAGCTGAACCGCCTGGCGACCGCCTACCTGGACGCCTTCCCCAGCGAACACCCGGAACTGCACCACCTGCTGGACCGCCTGCCGCGCTTCCTGGCCGGCGAAGACCGCTTCAACCGGCCGCTGCTGCGGCAGGCCGTCGACCTCGACCTGCTCCACCAGCGCGTGTTCTTCGCGGCCACCCACGAAGACCTCGACGCCGGCACGCTGGCCGAAGCGGACCTGGCGGCGCTGCTGGACCGGCCGCTCTGCTTCCAGCCCGCCTTCGGACTGTTCGCCGAGGACTGGCCGCTCGTGGCGCTGCGCACCGAGCTCCTGGCCGGGCCCGACAGCGACGCCATCGTCCCGGCACCCGCGCCGCGGAAGGGCTGGTGGGCCATCTACCGCACACCACAGGCCGGCTTCGGCCAGGAGCGGCTGGACCCGGTGCAATTCGACCTGCTGCACCTGCTCATGGAGGGCCGGCCCCTGCCCGCCGCCCTCGACGTGCTGACCGCCGACCTGCCCGCTGCGGCCCTCGACCGGATCGGGCAGGGTTTGCAGGGGTGGTTTGCGCGCTGGGCCGGGCTGGGGTGGTTCAGCCGCAGGTGTCAGGCGAATCCCATTACCCTTTTTAAAGGGTAAAAGGGGTATCCATGTGAGTGCGGTACCCCCTACATCTAGTGGTCACGCCACGGT
>CAZRFD010000088.1:0-29310 GCA_964599085.1 uncultured Enterobacterales bacterium
GCAGGTGACCGCCTGGGCGGGCGGAGGCTTCGCTGAGGGGCTGCCCTGGGCCGGCCGAGGGGCGGCGCGCGGCCTGCGCCTGGCTGGCGCCGGTCGCGGGCTGGCGCGCTGCCGCCGCGCGTGCGGCCGCGTTGGGCGAAGAGGCCGTGGAGCGGCCTGCGCTGGCGCTGGTCGCGCCGCGGGATGCCGCGCTCCGGGCGGCGGCGGTCGACAGGGTGCTGGAGCGGTTGGTCGCCGCCTGCGGTGCGGTCGCCGAGCGGTCGTCGCTGCTCGACGAGGGTCCGGTCGAGGTGCGGGCGGTGCTGGTGCGTGCCGCGGGGGTGGCGCCACGGAGCTGCGAGCTGGTGGTGCTCTGCGCCGAGGGCGTCGTCGTGGTGCTGCGGGCGCTCGACGACGCCGGGGACGGCGCGGCGGCAGCCGGGGCGCTGCTGCGGCTGGTCGACCGTGTCGCTGCTGGTGTCGCCGACGGTGTCGCCGACGGTGTCGCCGACGGTGTCGCCGACGGTGTCGCCGACGGTGCGCTCGGCGTGTACGGGCGTGCCCCGGACTGCGCTGTCGTCGCTGGCGGCTGAGCGGTCGGGGGGGCGCTGTCGCTGGATCTGTTGCTGGACGAGGATCGCTTGCCCTGGCTGCTGGTCGACTTCTTGGACTTCTTGGACTTCTTGCGGCTGGAGCGTTCACCGCCGCTGCGGGCGGGTGCGGCCTGCGGCGCGTCGACGGCGACGGCGGCTGTCGTGGCCGTGGCGTCCGTTCCCGCGTCGGCCGGCGGCGAGCCGAGGCCGACGACGAGGGCCACCACGCCGATGAACAGCGGGGTCGAGGCGAGGCGGGCGCGGCGGTCGGAGGAGAGACGTTGCGTCGGGCTCATGGCGATGCTCCCGGTTGGGAGGCCCCCGGCGCCGCCTGGGTGCCCTGGCGGGCGGCGGGTCGGGGGAGCGGGTTTTCGAGGGGCGCGTGAGGACCTTGCCTCATCGTGCAGCGTAGCGTCCAGGCGGCCGGGCGCGGCCGTCGCATCGCAGACGCGGCGACGGCGTGGTTCATTCGACCCCGCTGCCGGCAAGATGTGCCCGTCGCCCGACCGTGGCTGCTCATCCCTTCTTGGAGCGCTTGCGCGGGGCGGACTTCTTGCGGCTCAGCGGCTTGTTGCGGCGCTGCTTGGGGCGCGCGAAGCCCTTCTTGTAGCGGAACTCGTGGCCGGCCTTGCGGGGCTGCACGCCCCCCGCGATGTCTTCGAGTCGGGCGACCTCTTCCCCGGTCAGCTCCCGCACCTCGCCCCGCTCCATGCCGCGGATGGAGATTGTGGCGAAGCTCTCGCGTCGCAGCTTGCTGACCGGGTGGTTCACCGCCTGCATCATGCGGCGAACCAGCAGGTTGCGCCCCTCGGTCACGGTCAGCTCGACCCAGGCGTTTCCGGTGTCCGTCTGCTCGGCCACCCGCACCTTCGCGGGCGCGGTGCGGCCGTCGTCGAGCTGCACGCCCCGGCGGAGCCGCTCCAGCGTGCGCTCGTCCGGCGTCCGCCACACCTTGGCCAGGTAGCGCTTGGGCACCCGGGACGATGGGTGCGTCAGCGCATGGGCCAGGTCGCCGTCGTTGGTCAACAGCAGCGCGCCCTCGGTGTTGTAGTCGAGGCGGCCGACGGCCTCGACGCGCTCGGGGAGGTCGACCAGCTCGAAGACCGTCTTGCGGCCCTGGGGGTCCTCCCGCGTGGTGATGGTGCCCTTGGGCTTGTACAGCAGCAGGTAGACGCGGCGAGGAGGTGGTGGCAGGGGCTTGCCGTCGACGCGGATGTCGTCGGCGTCGGGATCGACGACGGTGCCGGGGTGCCGCACGGTCTCGCCGGCGACCTCGACCCGCCCGTCGACGATCCAGCGCTCGGCTTCGCGGCGGCTGGCGAGACCGGCGCGGGAGATGGCGCGGGCGAGCCGCATGGACCTGGACGTGGACACGCTTGCTCCAGTGGTGTGACCGCTCCCGGTAAGCCAGGGGGGGCGGCCTGTCACGCGCGAGCGTCACGCACCTTCCCCGGCGACCCGGGTGGGGTCGGGTCTTTGACCTTGTGCCGGTCGTGTCGGGAAGGGGCGCCTGCACACCGCCGCCTCGCGCTTGAACTCAACCGCGCGCTCCATTAGGGTGGAGGTCCCTCCCCGGCCGCGGCTCCGCGGCTGACCCCTTCCTCGCCCGACCGCCTCGCGTCGGCGTCTTCGTCCCAACCTCCCTCCCGCTGACTCCCACGGCCCCCAACAGCCCGTGGCAGCCCAAGAGCCCCCCTGCTCGTCTGCGAAGCCCGCTCGAGCACCGTGCGAACCCGCGAGTTCGACGGCCCCCTCGAACTGCTGCTGTATCTGGTGCGTCGCCAGGGGATCGAGGTGCGCGAGCTGAAGGTGGCGCCGATCACGGACGCCTACCTCGCCCAGCTCGATCTTCTGCACGCCCTCGACCTGGACACGGCGGGGGAGTTCCTGGTGATGGCCGCGACGCTGTGCTGGCTCAAGTCCCGCGAGCTGCTGCCCCGGCGTCAGGACGACGACGCCGACGACGACGAAGACGATCCCCGCGAGCGG
The DNA here is from genome assembly GCA_964599085.1 of uncultured Enterobacterales bacterium. GTDB lineage: Bacteria > Myxococcota_A > UBA796 > UBA796 > UBA2385 > J125. The sequence continues at coordinate 2,562 of CAZRFD010000088.1, forward strand.
CTGATCCGCCGGCTGGTCGACTACGAACGCTACCGTGACGCCAGCGAACGCCTCGGTCAGCTCCCGATGCTGGGGCGCGACACCTTTGCGCGGACGGTGGTGCCGCTGGACCCGGGGGAACGGCCGCTGGAAGCCGGCGTCGACGCCATGGGCCTGCTCGAGGTCTTCTACGGCGTCGTGCGCCGCCACAGCGAACCGCCGGTCGTCCACGAGGTCGAGCTGGAGCCCTACTCCCTGCGGGAGATGGCAGGCTGGGTGCTCGACCGTCTCGACCAGGGGCCGCGGGCGCTCTCCGACCTCCTCGCCCAGCTCGAGCATCGACTGGACCGGGTCGTCGCCTTCCTGGCTTCGCTTGAGATGGCCCGCCTGCAGCTCATCGACATCCAGCAGAGCCACCACCTCGCCCCCGTCGTCCTGCACCCGCGCCTGCCGCGCGGCGACGCCGATCTCTCCGCCCTCGCAGGAGGCGCCTGATGTCCCGCTGGCCGCCCGACGACGACGGCGAAGACCTGCCGATCGACCTGGACGGCGACGACGCGCCGCCGCCGCCGCTACGCTTCCCGCGCGGGCAGCGGCCGGCAGCACCGCCCGAAGACGTCGACGACAGCGCTGACAACGTCATCATGATGCCCGGTCTCGCGCGCATCCCCGAGCCGTCGCCGATCCGCCACGGTGGGCCGGGGGAAGCCCTCTCGGTGGACGATGCGCTTGGCGACATCGACGAGCTGCCGGACGCGCCCCACCCCCCGGCCTGGCAGATGGTGCCGGCGGTCGAAGCCCTGCTGTTCGCGGCCGAAGCGCCCCTGTCCGATGCGCGCCTCGACGAATTCCTCGGCAGCCCGGGACTGGAAGCGGTCCGTGGTGCCGTCGCCGCGCTCGCCGTGCGCTACGGCGAGGGTTCGGGCATCCGCCTGGTGCAGGTGGCCAAGGGCTGGCAGCTCCGCACGGACCCGCGGTTCTCCCGGTGGGTGGCCGCGATGCGCGGCGGGCGTCCGGTGCGCCTGTCCAAGGCCGCGCTCGAGACCCTCTCCATCGTCGCCTACCGCCAGCCGGTCACCAAGGGCGAGATCGACGATCTCCGTGGTGTGGACTGCGGTGGTGTGCTCCGCATGCTCGTCGAGCGGGGGCTCGTCGCTGTCGTCGGACGTCGAGACGACCCCGGTCGACCGTTGATCTACGGCAGCACGGCGGAATTCCTGTCCCTGTTCGGGCTGCGGGACCTGTCCGACTTGCCGACCCTGCGCGATCTGCGCGAGCTGCAGGACGACGACCCGCTGGAGGGACCGCTGGGAGAGCGCAGCCTGGGGCAGCAGCAGCTCCCCATGCCGGCCGTGCCCCCGCCAGAAGAAGCGCCGCGAGACGGGGACGCGCCGGAAGCTTGAGTGGCCCCGAAGCGGCGGCTTGGGCAGCGGTGCCTTGCTCGGTGCCCGCTGGCCGCCTAAGCTTGGCGGCTGCGGTGTCCACCGGCCACGGGAGGCGAGGGCTTGCGGATCCGGCAAGACATCCTGCTGTCCGCGGCGCCGGCCTGGCCGACGCTGATCGGCGTGCAGCTTGTTGTCGTGGCGGTCCTCGTCGGCGCGGGCTGGCGCGCCGGGGTCGCATCGGAGGTGCGTCACACGCCCCTGGAGACGCAGGTGCTGGACCTCGACCCAGCCGCGGCGGCGCCGGCGGTCGACGCTGCCCTGGCGCGACAGCAGCGGCGTGCCCGGGCGCTCCTGCCCACCGACGAGAGCCGTACCAAGAGCTTCCTCTCGCTGATGGCGTCGGCTGCGGGGCTCGACCTGCTCCGCAGCGAGTGGACCGTCGCGCCGGACGCGGCCTGGCCGGGCGTGCTCGACGCCGACCTCCGCGTGGAGCTGACCGGCGATGCCTTCGATCTGCCCTCCTTCCTTGACGGCCTGCACCGGCAGTCCGCGGCGGTGCGGGTGCGGGCGGTGGCGGTGTCCGTCGCGCCGGGCGGCGCGGCGCGGGCCGCTGCGGTGCTTCGCTACCACCGGCCGGTGGATGGCGACGCCGAGCTCGAGGTGGCCCGACAGGTTGCCCGGACGGTGCCGGCGGCGACGGATCCGGCACAGGACCTCCTGGCGCGGGCCGCCGACCTCGCGCGTTGGCGGCACTTCGCGGAGCACAGCGATGCACGTGCGGCAGCCTCGGAGCTGACGCGGCAGCGTCTCGCCCGTGAGCTTCCGGCCGCGCTGGTGGCTGTGAGGACCTCGGGCGGCGAGGTGCACTGGTCCGCCGGAGCCGGGGCGGTGGCCACACCACGCCCCGGCGGTCACTGACGGCGCGGCACCCGTCGGGCGGGCACCGCGGGCGGACCCTCAGTCTGCGAGGTGGAAGCGCCGCAGGCGGGCGACGGCCTCGATGCGTTCTTCGGCCAGGCGGTTGCTGGCTTCGGTCGTGGTGATGCCGTGGGCCTTGGCCTTGTTGATGACCGCCTTGACCGTGTTGAAGATGTTGGTCGCGTCCTGCATGGCGTTGTCGTGGGTCGTCCCCGCGATCTCTGTGTAGACGCTGATGAGGCCGCCGGCGTTGATCACGTAGTCGGGGGCGTAGGTGATGCCGGCACGTTCGATGGCTTCGCCGTCGGCGTGTTCGTCGGCGAGCTGGTTGTTGGCCGCGCCGGCGACGATGGGGGCCTTGATCCGGGGGATCGTGTCCTTGTTCAGCATGCCGCCGATGGCGCAGGGGGCGATGACGTCGCACTCCACCGACCAGAAGTCGTCGTCGTCGACCACCCGACCGCCGAAGCGTTCCACGGCGTCGGCCAGCTTGCGATCGCTGATGTCGTTGAAGATGAGCTTCGCGCCGCGTTCGTGCAGGAAGCCGGCGAGGTGTGAACCCACGGATCCCAGGCCCTGGATCGCCACGGTGCGGCCCTCGACGTCGGGGCTGCCGTAGACGACCTCGAGGCAGGCGCGGATGCCCTGGAAGGTGCCCCAGGCCGTGACCGGGGACGGGTCGCCGGAGCCGCCGGTGCCGGCGGAGTGGCCGGTGACGAACGGAGTCTCCCGGTGGACATAGTTCATGTCCTCGACCGTGGTGTTCATGTCTTCGGCGGTGATGTAGCGGCCGCTGAGCGAGTGGACGAAGCGGCCGAAGCTGCGGAAGAGCGCTTCGGACTTGATCGCGCTGGGATCCCCCCAGATGACGGCCTTGCCGCCACCGAGGTCGAGCCCGGCGACCGCCGCCTTGTAGGTCATGCCCCGCGACAGCCGCAGGACGTCCTTCAGGGCGTCGGCTTCGGTCGCGTAGTTGTAGAGCCGGCAGCCGCCGAGCGCTGGGCCCAGCGCGGTGCTGTGGATGGCGATGATGGCCCGCAGGCCGACGCTGTCGTCACGGCAGAAGACGACCTGTTCGTGGCCCAGTTCGGTCTGCTCGGCGAATACGCTCATGGCTGCTCCGTTCGGCGGGCACCCCCGCCGGGCTGTTCGGGGAAGGTGCGCAGCTTAAGGAAGCTGCGGACCGCGCGCACCCCAGGCGCGCAACAATCTGGGGGCGAGTGCCGTGGCGCGCCACGGTGATGACCGGCTCGGCAAGCCGGCAGGCATGCCGGGCCCGCGCCGCTCGTCGCACGGTCGACTGCGTCAGGCTGCGTCACATCTGCAGCCGGGCCCCGTGTTGGTGATAGCATCGACGGATGGACGACACCCAGGTCCAGAGCTGGCGAGACGGGGACGCGATGGCTGCCGCGGCTGTGCGCAACGGGCTGCGCGCTGTCGCCGATGCCATCGTCACGGCACCGCTCGGCAGCGCTGCCGGGGGGCGGACCAGCCCGCTGGTGCGAGATCCGGACCGCCGCCGCGAAGTCACCGCCGAGGTCGCGCGTGAGGTGATGCAGCGTGGGGGGGCGACGGCTGCCGACCTGCGCGCGCTCGCGGTGATGGTCGCCGCGCGCCACGTCGTCGATGTCCAGCGGGAGGGGCGGCACCTCGGTGACGCCAGTCACCTGCCACCGCAGATGGTCGTGTCCATGGCGCTCGCCGAAGACAGCCTGAGCGGACACGCGCGGGACGTCGCCCGCCGGCACGTCGACGAGTGCACGGGCTGTGCCGGTGACGTAGAGATGGTCGCCGCCGTGGTCAAGCGGGTCATGGCGGGCGCGGCCGCGCCGGCGCCCAGGCCGCCGCCGTCGAGTACCGCCGACGCTCCGACCGAAGAAACCGTGCGGCCTGCGGCCCGCCCGGTCCCGGATCGCTCGTCCCCTCCGCGCCGCTCGCCGGCACCGCGGTCGGCAGGCGGCCCCATCCGCCCGCCGCGCGGCGGGCGGCTCGATCGACCGGCCACCGTGTCGCCCTGGCGGGCGGCCTGGCCGGTCATCGCGATCCTCGTCGTGGTGGCCGGGCTCTTCATGGCGCGCACCCACACCGACGAAGCCGCGGCTGCGGTCCCGGAATTGGCGGCGATCGCCGACCGCAGCGTGCCCGACCCGCCAGCGGCGGGCGACCTGCCCGACGACGTCGACAGCGTCGTGCAAGACCTGCAGACCGGCAATTGTCGGGTGGCCGCGGCGCGACTGCAGCGGGCTCGCAAGCTGCACGAGGGCGACCTGCTCGTGGCCTGGTACGACGCCCGCGCCCAGGTCTGCGCCGGCAACGGCGACGCGGCCATGGAAGCCTTCGACGCGTACCGACAGGCCGGCGGCGAGTCCACCCCCGAGCTGCTCTACTACCAGGCCCAGGCCGCCCTGCTGCGCGGCGACCTCCCCACCGCTCGCCAGCAGCTCCTGAGCGCGCGGCCGCTGGTGGACAGCGACCTGGGCGCCACCATCGACGCCCAGCTCGACCAGCTCACCCGGATCTGAGCGGGTCGGTCCCGACCGGTTCGAGGGGGCGGGCGCCGGGGCGGTCCAGGTACACCGAGAAGAAGCCGTCGCAGGCATCCGACAGCGCGCAGAAGCGGCAGGCTTCGGCCTTGTGGAAGGCGACCACGTCGGGGAAGAAGAGCAGGGCCGCGTCGGTCTGGTGATCGGCGTCGACATACCAGCGATTACCCGTCCTGCCGAGCAGGGGGCGCGCGGCTGCGAGGTAGCAGGCCGGCAGCCCCTTGACCCCGAGCTGGAGGTCGCACAGGTCCAGTGAGAGGCGATCGACCGCGGCGGCGGCCACGATGGGGTCCGGCGCGTGCGTGGCGGTGGCGGCATCGGTGGGGAAGGGGAAGGTGAAGCCGTGGTGGCGTGGGTGGAGCGCCCGCAGTGCTTCCACGATGGGGAGGAGCGCGTCCAGGGCCACCTGGTCCAGCACGGTGTGGGTGGACAGCGGCAGGCCCTGTTCGGCGAGGCGGGCGGCGATCGCCGTCGTGGCGGTCAGGTCCGGTCCGGGCCGCAGGGGCAGGACCAGCAGGTCGGCGAGGTCCCGCCACGCCGAGGCGTCGAAGTCGTCGAGGTCTGCGGGGTCGAGGTGGAGCACCACCCGGTCGACCCCCTCCCGTCGCGCCAGCGCGACCGCGGCAGGGAGGTCGGGTCGGCGGCCGACGCCCTGGCCGGAGAGGACCAGCCCGGTGCAGGGGCGGGTGCGCGGACCACGCATGCCCGCCGTGAAGTGCAGGATGTTGGTGCGGAGCTCGTCGGCGTCGAGGCTTCGCGAGGGCAGGGGAGCGCCGGCCCGCACGCGCGCCTCGTAGCGCCGCTGGACGCGGATCTGCAGCACGGTGGGAGACGCCACCGCGCCTCCGTCGGTCCACCTCAGCATGGGGGCCTGCTAACGCTGCCCTTCGGCCGCGGCTGGCGAGCCCGTCGGCGCGCCGCAGCCTGCGCGCCACCCGACGAAGATCCGGCCACCGACCCGCGGACCGGCGGCCGTCGGACCCCACAGCAGCGCACCTCCAGCGGACAGCGGGCAGCCCGCTTCGCCGCCCAGGGTGAGCAGGGCGCGTCCCGGCTCTGCGCCGCTGGGAAGCTCCCCGTGCAGGCGTAGCCAGCCCACGACGGTCGCCAGCCCGGTCTCCAGCGAGAGATCGAGGAGGGGCACCGCCAGCCGGCTGCGCAGGGCGCCGGGATCCCCGCGGAGATCAACGCCGCCACCCCCGCGCAGCCGGACCGGTCCGACGGTGCCGGAGAGATCTGCGGTCAGCCCGACGTCGGTCTCGTCGGTGCCCAGCTCGGGTTCGTCCTCGGCGTCGGGCAGCTTGACCTGCCAGCCCAGCCCGCCCTCCACCGTCCCGGGCCACAAGCGGATCCAGGTCCCCAGCCGGATGTCGCCGCCGCCCAGGTGCCGCTCACCGTGACCGTAGAGGTCCCACCGCAGCGCGTCCACGGTGGCCTGCAGGGCGACGCGCGGGTCCGGTCGCCACTCGCCGGACAGCTCGGCCGTCAGTCGATCCCGTGGCGTCGAGAAGAACGGGGGTTCGAGGGCCTGCTGCGCGCCGACGCCGACCCGCAGCCGTCCCGTCGGCGGGGAGGGCGCCTGGAGTCCTGCGCCCGACGCGACCGACGAGCACAGGGCGTTCAATGCGAGGGTCGCCCACGCCAGCACCCTGGCCGGGCGTCGGCTCAAGGCGCGAAGTCCACCGGACCCGTGTCGGGCAGCAGGCCGGCGGCGGCACCGCGGCGCAGCAACTCGTCGACGGCGCGCCGTCCGTCGGCGCCGTAGTCGAGCGTGTCCTGGTTGGCGTACATCCCGAGGTAGCGGTCCACCGCTGCGGCGTCCTGCAGCACGCCGCCGCGTTCGAGCAGCCACGCGATGGCTTCGTCCCGGTGGTCGAGGCCGTGCTGGATGCTGGCTCGCAGCACCCGGCTGGTCGTGGCGATCCGGTCGGCCCCCAGGCTGCGGCGGATGACGTTGCCGCCCAGCGGTAGCGGCAGCCCGGTCTCGTCGTGCCACCACTGGCCGATGTCGAGGACGCCGTGCAGGCCGTGGTCCTTGAAGGTCAGCCGCCCCTCGTGGATGAGCAGCGCGGCGTCCACCCGCCCCTCTGCCAGGGCTTCGAAGACGCGCTCTGGTGGGACGATGGGGACGACGACCGGTTCGAAGTCGGTGATCAACGACAGGACCAGCCAGGCGGTCGTCGTCAGGCCGGGCACGGCGATGCGCAGGCCGCGCAGGTCTTCGACCTCCATGGGGCGAGGAGCCACCACGATGGGGCCATAGGCCCGCCCGACAGAGCCGCCGTGGGGCAGGAGCTGCCAGGTGTCCGCGAGGTGGGGGTACCACGCGATGCTGATGGCGTTGACGTCGTAGTCGGCAGCGCCGCTGGCCATCTTGTTGAGCGCGTCGGTGTCGGCGGTGACGATGTCGAGATCGAGACCCTCGGTCGGGATCAGCCCGAGCATGAGGGCGCGGAACATGAACAGATCGTCGGCGTCGGGGCTGATGGCGCAGCGAACGCTGCGCACGGTGGCATTCCGCACGGGGACCTCACTCGCCGCGGAGCCGGCGCGCGGCGAGGGCGTTGGCGTCGCGTAGGCGTTCCCCGAGGGTGGCCAGCAGCCGCCACAGGATCTGGCTGCCGACTTCGGGTTCACGCTGGGCGAATTCGTTGAGCAGGGAGCGCCGGATCACGATGGCGGAACCGAAGGCGGCCCCCTCGACCGTGGCGGTGCGGGCCATGACAGGTTCCACCAACGCCAGCTCGCCGAAGTGTTCCCCGACCCCCAGCGTGGCGAGCTGCATGCCCTCGCGGGTCACCTTGACGGTGCCTTGGACGATGACGAACATGCTGTCGCCCTCTTCCCCCTCGCGCACCAGGACCTGGCCGGGGGTGAAGAAGAGCTCTTCGCAGATGCGGGACACGCGCAGGCGGACGTGGAAGGGCATCCCCTCGAACAGGAAGAGGGTCTCCATGATCCGGGCGCGCGCACGGGCCGCTTCGGTCAGCGGCGTCGCTTCCGGTTCGACCATGACGACGGTGACGTTGTCGTGGCCGCCCTCCTGGAGGGCTTCTTCGATGAGGGCCTTGCCGGCGGTGTCGAGGTCGTTCTCGGCGGAGACCACCTCGATCCGGGTCTGGTCGACCATGTCGGTGAGGCCGTCGCTGCACAGCAGGATCCGGTCGCCCGGCAGGACCTCGAGCGACATGAGGTCGGCCTGGACGGTCGGGTACAGGCCGACGGCACGCGTGATGACGTTGCGGTAGCGACTGCGCAGGGCCTGGTCGCGGCTCATCTGGCCGCTACGGACCAGCTCGTTGACCATGGAGTGGTCTTCGGTGAGCTGCCGGATCAGCCCGTCGCGGACGAGGAAGCCGCGCGAGTCGCCGACGTGCGCGATGAACGCGCTGCCGCCGCCGAGCACGGTGGCGACCAGGGTCGTCGTCATGCCGCGGCGGCCCTTGCTCTCGGCTTCGTCGAAGACGCGCCGGCTGGCCGTCTGGCAGACACTGTCGAGCAGCTCGAGGACGGCGTTGCGCGTCGACCACTCGGGCTGGGCGGCGTAGGCGCGCACGGCCTGGGCCAGCTTGGGTGCTGCTTCCTGGAAGGCGTCGATGGTGATGCGGGAGGCGACTTCGCCGGCGGCACGTCCGCCGACCCCGTCGGCGACGACGAAGACGCCGTTGTCGACGTCGGCGAGGAGGGCGTCTTCGTTGCTCTCGCGACGGCGACCGGTGTCGGTGTGGGCGGTGTAGCGAATCACGGCGTGACCGTAGCGCGGATTGCGTCGGAGGGGGTGGAACCGAGACCCTACATCACAACCAGGGGGATCTCCTGCCGCAGCAGGGGGGGATCGGCGCGGGCGGGTGTCCACCGGGTGTCAGCCCGTTGTTCGGAGTCGAGGCGCCAGATGCCGATCTCCAGCAGGCCACGGCCGGCGCGCTTGCGCTGGTCCACCGTGAAGTCGTGGTCGAGCACCAGCTCGCCGCCGGCGGGCAGGCGGTTGTCGGAGAGGGTTTCCCAGGGGGGCGCGGGCTGGACCTCGCGCGCGAGGTCGTGGGTGAAGGGGGCCGTCAGTTCCTTGCCGTCGGCGCCGATCAGGCGAGCCACGACCCGGTAGCTCTTGAAGGGAGAGCCGGTGGGCACGCTGTGGCCGGCGCCGGTGTTGCGCAGGGTGAGGGTGAGGTGGATCGGCGTCCCCCGCTCGACCTCGGGTGCCGAGAGCCGGGCCAGGACGGTGAGGGCGCGCGCGGTGTCGGCGACGACGCCGTGGTCGGCCTGCGCGGCGAAGCGGGTGGCGGTGGCGAGCCCGGCGACGGGTGGCATGTGGCAGTCCTGGCAGCCGATGCCCGCCTGGCCTTGCGGGCTGCGCTGCCACTCGCCGTAGGTGTCGTAGAAGGGCTGGGCGGCGTCGGGCCAGGTGAGCTGGTGACAGGTCGCGCACAGCTCGCTGGTGTCGAGATCCTCGGAGAGGGCGAGGGGGTGGGCGCTGGGGCTGGCGTCGGCGCGGGTGGTCAGCACCTTGCCGTCGCGCACGTGGCAGGCCGCGCAGGTCACGCCCTCGGTCATGAGCGTGGGATCCCAGGCCGGGTTGTCGGCCAGCTCCGGTCGGGCGATGTCGCCGTCGGTGTAGCCGCTGGCGAGGCGCGCGTGCTGGCGCTGCAGGGGGAGGTGGCAGCCGGTGCAGGCGGTGGTGTCGCCGGCGCGGTCCAGGGCCAGCCGGAAGCGCTCCGAGGTCCAGGCGCGGGCGTGTGCACCCGCCGCCCAGGCGTCGTGGACCGAGAAGTGGCAGGCGTTGCAGCCCTGCGCGGAGAGGCCCGGCAGGCCCGCGGGGATCGCGGTCAAGGCGATGGGCAGCGCGCCGTCGAACAGGGGGCCGGCGGCCGGCAGCGTCGGCGGACCGGCCGGTTCCGCCGACGCTTCGCCTTCGACGGCGTCGTCGGGTGTGACGCCTGGTTCGGCGGGTGGTCGAGCGCGGCGTGCGGCGACGGCGATGCCGGTCCCCACGAGGAACACGAGCAACAGGCGACGGACGATGGTCCACCTCGGGTCGGTCATCGGGCCAGGCGGCTGGGGGTGTGCCCAGGTTAGCGCGCGGGCCGTTCCGGCGCAGTCGTGCTGCGCCTTCGTGAACACCCCGTGGCACCCCCCGCAGGCGCCGACAATCTGCTACCATCCAGGCGTCGTGGAGTGATCGATGCCTCCTGTGAACGCTCCGGGTCTGGCCCGGGAGAAGGCGCGCGGCCGCGCGCAGGGACCCACCGAAGTCGACGCGGTCGCCCGCGACGCCAGCCCGACGACGGCGCTGGAAGAAGCGCGCGAAGCGGGACTTCGCCAGCAGCAGCGCCAGGGCGGCTACGTCGAACGGCGTCAGCGGCAGTCGGGCCGCACGCTGCCGGGGGACTCGCCGCACGCAGCGCTGGCGTGGTCCGTCCAGGGGGTGCTGGGGAACTCCGTCGTGCAGGGCGCGCTCTCTGGCCGGGCCGAGGGTCCGGGCGAGATGGTCGAGGGGGCCATGACCCTGGGGGCGGCGGGGGTCACTGTCGCCGACAGCACCGACCAGCTCTTCACGAACAGCGCAGTGCTCGACTGGATGGCCGCCCGCGAGGGCGGCGTCGCCGCCGACAGCGGCACCGGCGCTGACGCCACAGTGGCCGCCGACGCCGCAGTGGCGCGGCGGGCCGACGACGGGCAGGAAGTGTTCCGCGACGACGCTCCGCGCAAGCTCGACACGGCGCTCAGCCGGGGCGGCCAGCCGCTGCCGGCGTCCCTCTCCCCCCGGCTGGAAGCCGCCTTCGGTGGCGTCGACTTCTCCCAGGTCCGGATCCACACGGACGGCGCCGCGGCCCAGGCCGCCGACGCGATCCACGCCGCGGCCTTCGCCGTGGGCACGGATGTCTACTTCAACCGCGGCGCCTGGTCGCCGCAGACCCCGGCCGGTCAGCACCTCCTCGCCCACGAGCTCACGCACGTCGTCCAGTACATGGAGGGCCGCATGCGGCCGGGCTCCAGCGACGGCGAGCTCGACGTCAGCAGCCCCACCGATCCGCACGAGCTCGAAGCCGAAGCACGCGCGGTGGACGTCACCCGCGCGCTGTCGTCGGGTGCCGTGGACGCGCAGCTCGACGCCGACGCCACGCAGCAGGCGGCCGACGCCGCCGACCTCGGCGGCCTGGCGGGCGCCGCAGAAGACACCCCGGCGGAAGCCGCCGCCTCGACCGGTCTCGCCGCCCCCACCGGTGGCGCGTTCGACGACACAGGCGACGCCGCGGCCAGCATGGACGTGGCGGCCGGCGGCGTGGACGACGCAGCCTCCCCCCTGAGCCGCCGGCCCAACGACGGACGCGGCGGACACCTGCGCCAGCTCGGCGCGGGCAAGGGCAACCGCCTGGGCCCGCGGGCGCGGGAATACTTCGACAACGCCGGCGGCGGGCTCGGACCGCTCGCCGACCTGCTGTCGCAGGCCAACCCCCAGGCCGACGTGCTCATCGGCATGCTCCGCCAGATCTTCGGGGAAGACATCGTCATCGACGGCAGCGGCGTGGGCGGGCTCGCCCAGGCCCTGACCGCTGCGTTGGGCGGCATGGGCGGCGGCATCGCCCAGACCACGCCCGGTGGGCCCGGGGTGGGCGAGGGCCCGACGGGCGCCACGGGCGCGGGTGCCGGCGGCGGCGGCGGCTCTCCCTCCGCGAACCAGGCCTGGAGCGTCAAGCAGGGCTCCGCTGGCTCCGGCAAGGTCGACGGCAGCGGGGCAGGCGTCCGGCTGGAGGGCGACCTCGCGGCCTTCGGGCGAGACCTCATCCAGACGATCGTGACCCTGCTGGGTCAGGAGACCGTGCTCGACGCCGACACGGTCTGGGCACGCATGAAGGACCAGTTCCCCGACCAGATGGATCCGGCGCTGGACACGGGCGCCGAGGGGCGGTCCAGCGACGACACCGGCAGGCCGCAGTCCGTCGAGACGGCACGCCCCGAGGGCAGCCAGGGCGAGCAGGTCTCCGGTGGCTTCCGCGGCGGTGGTGACGTGACACCGCGCGGCCGCGCGGACTCCGAGGGCTTCGACCCGATGCTCTTCGTGCAGCGGCTCACCGGGCAGTTCAACATCCTGGGAGAGGGGGACCTCGGACCCTCCGTGCGCCAGCTCCTGCAGGGGCAGCTCGGCTCTGACGTGCCGGGCTTCGATGCACTGATCGGCCAACAGGCGGGGCGTGGCTCGGGGCTCCCCGGCGACGCCCTGGCGACTCCGACGGCTGGCGGGCCCGGCGAAGCGGTGTCGATGTTCGCCGGCGGCGTGCCGGCCCCGGCGATCAGGGACCGGCTGCAGAGCAGCTTCGGGTCCGCAGCGGGCGACCTCGCCTCCGGTGGGGCCGCGACAGGCAGCAGCAGCAGCAGCAGCGCGCCTGCAACGACCATGGCGGGCGCTTCGACCACCGGTGCCGGCTCCGCAGGCGGGACCGCGGCCGGCGGCTCGGCCACGGCCTCCCTGGCCGGTGGCGCCGACACGGCCACCGCCGGTGGCGGTGCAGGCGGCGCTGCGGGGACCGCGACGGCGGGCTCGGCGGCGGGCGATCTGGCTGGAGGCGCAGCACCGACACAGTCCGAGGGTGCGGCCAATGGCGCCGCCGCGGACACGGCGGCGGCCGGTGCATCCAGTGCCGTGGCTTCGGCCGGCAGCGGCGGCGGCGGACAGGCCGCCGGAGAGCTGGCGGCGGCGGTGCAGGCACTGCACGAGCAGACCGACGAGACGGCGGCGGCAGCCGTCGCCCCCGAAGTCGTCGACGCCTCTCCCCAGACCGAGAGCGAAGAAGACCACGACAAGAAGGTCGACCAGTTCCAGGACGGCGTGGACGGCATGGCCGACCTCATCGAAGACCTGGACGCCTTCGACGACCTCTGCGACGCCTGCAGCGACGAAGACTCGGCCGGCAAGCAGGCCGCCCTGGCGCGCATCAAGACCTCGGGGCACTTCAAGCAGCTCTCCAAGATGTGGGCCGGCGCCCAGGCCGGTGGCATCGATCGCCCGGCCATGGAACGGGCCTTCGACTACGAATTCGACGGGCGCGGCTTCTGGGGCTCGACCGAAGAAGCCTTCGCGCTGGTCGCGCGGGCCGCCAAGCAGCAGGCGGCCGAAGACGCGGCCGCCAAGGCCGCGCGCGACAAGCTCGCCCAGGCGACCCCGACGCAGGCCGGTGGGGCCGATGCGGCCATGGCCGACGCCGGGGCGCAGGCGGCGTCCGCCGCCGCCGGTGGTGCGGATGTGGCCGGGGCGTCCGGCGCCGTCGACCTGTCGCTGCTCAACACCATCGTGCCGGAACAAGCGCCGCCCATTCCGGGCATGGACGCGCTCACGGCCGTCTCCGACGAAGACTTCGCGCGGATCTCCTCGTCGATGTCGGAGTACGACGGCATCGCCACCCAGTACGAAGCCGACGGCGGGCGCTTCCCGCAGGTGATGGAAGCGCTGATGGCCGGCGGGCCGGTCTTCCTGAAGACCGCCGGCGAGACGGCGGGGATCGCCCTGCTCGCCAACTTCGGCGACAAGGCGCTGGGCGGCATCATCGGCAAGGCCGGGGGCTCGACCATCCCGATCATCGGGCCAGCGGTCATGCTGCTCATGGACCCGCCGTGGACCGCCGAGTACTGGGACACCATGGGGACCGGCTTCGTCGAGGGCTGGGACTCCATGAAGAGCGCGTTCGACTTCAGCGCCTTCGAGCGGGCCGACTCGTTCACCGACTACGTCGGGCTCATCTGCGCCAAGCTCGGTGACTTCCTCAGCGCCATCGGCTCATGGATCGTCCAGCTCACGCGGATCATCAACACCGTGTCGGCCCTCGCCATGCTGCTCGGCGGCGTGCTGCTCGGCCTTGGCCTGGCGCTGCTGTGGCTGGCCGGCATCGGTGCGCCGCTGGTGGCGGCGGGCGGCTGGCTCATCGACGCAGGCATGGTCCTCGGCGAGATCGGCCTGGCCCTGTTGGCGGTGTCGGTCGCGGCGACGGGGCTCGCCCTGGTCTTCCGCACCGCGGCAGCCTTCATGGTCCCGGCCGAAGCCTACGCCGAACAGCTCGGCGGTGTGCACGACGCCTCCGAAGCCTTCGGCAAGACGGCCGGCGCCAAGGTCGGCCTGTCCGCCGCAGGGGCGATCGAGACATCCGTCGACGCCCAGATCGAGTTCTACAACCGGGGCAAGACCCAGAGCACGGAGACCGCCCGCACCGAGGGTCAGGCCAAGGTCGACGAGACCGCCCGCACGGTCGAGCAGCGCTCGGCGGAGCTCGAGCGCATCGCGACGGAGGGCAAGGGCGGCAAGGCCGAGTCCAACGAGGGCCGGCGAGCCACCGAAGAGACCCGCGCGACGGAAGAGACCCGCGTGCGCGAAGAGACCCGCGCCAAGGAAGAGCCGCAGGCAAAGGAAGAAGCAGGCCCGACCGAACGGCCGAGCTTCGTCAAGGACCTGGCGCGCAACTTCGGCAAGAAGATGGCCGAGTCGATCCGCGACTCGGTGTCGGTCCGCCGTGAGCTGAACCGTGCGCTGGAGGGGCTGCGCGACCTCGGCGACATCAACTCGGCAGAGGGCCTGCGCCGGGCCCAGGAAGCCGCCGACGGAGAGGTCAAGAAGGCGCAGGAAGCGCTGGAGAAGGCCCAGGAGTACGCAGAAGGGCTGCGCGGCGAGCTGCAGGCCGCCGAGGGCCGCTTCCGCGAGAACGTCCGGGACATGGACCCGGCCGACATCACCCGCCTGCGCACCGAGATCGAGAACCTCCGGGCTGGCGTGGAGAAGGCCGCCGAGAACATCCCCAAGGTCGAACAGCGCCTGCAGCGGATCCAGCGCGTCAAGGAGGGCCTCGACCAGAACCGCTACGAGGGTGCCGACACCAAGAAGGGCGATCTGCGGGCGACCGAAGACCGCATCCGCGAACGGGAGTCCAAGCTCGAAGAACACCGCACCCGCCAGAAGGAGCTGACCGACAAGCTGAGCGAACAGGACCGCCGGATCGCCGAGCTGGAGCAGTCCCGCGACCAGTTCAAGGCCGGCGAAGATGCGCGCATCAAGGGGATCGAAGAGAACGTCGACCTGCAGCGCTCCAAGCAGGCAGCCCAGGACGTCGACGCCCACAACGCCGCCGTCGAGCAGGCACGGGCCGAGGTGACTCGGCTGCGGGCCGAGGGCAAGGACGCCCAGGCCGACTTCGTGGAGCAGACCCGCATCCGCCCCCACGAAACGCCGGGCGAGCGGCAGTACTGGGAGGGCAAGGCCGCGGAAGCCGAAGCCTGGCGCGGGACGGAGTCTCAGGCGCGACAGAACCCCTACGAGGGCCAGGTGGAAGCCGCGAAGGGTGAACGAGCACAGACGCAGCGCGAGCTGCTCGAGACCGCCGACCAGATCGAGTGGGGCAGCCAGGATCTGCAGACCATGCGCGGCGAAGCGCGATCGGCGCGCATCGACAATTTCGCCGACGGCTACGGCGGCAAGCTGCGAAAGACCAGTGCTGGCGGCATCTTCCACGCGTTGCTGTCCATGCTGGCGACCTGGCTGTTCGTCCTGCCGGACAAGGACAAGAACTACAGGGCGGCCCAGGCGGCGGCCGACCCTCGCCGGGGGTTGGCTTCCGGTGCCGGGGCGGGGACGGCGACCGGTGCGGCTGCGGCCGGGGCGGCCACCGTGGGTGCCGCGGCCACCGAGACGGGCGGAGCTGCCGGCGGAGAAGCTGCCGGCGGCAAGAAGATCTCCGAAGCCAAGGCGCACATCCTGGCCATCGGCCAGCAGGAAGCGTGGCTCGAGACCATGCTGCAGCGCTCGCCGCCCGGCGATCTGGATGTCGCCAAGGCGGCCCGCGACGACGCGGTGCGCGAAGCCACCCACGCCACCGAACAGCACGCCATGGCCTACCAGGCCTACCTCGCCGAGCAGGCCGTGGCGCGCATGTCCAACGACACCGCCACCCTCATCGCCGAGGGTGAGCCGCTCCGGGAGCGCGCCCGGTCGATGACCGAGCCGCTCGCCAAGGCACGGTCGGATGAAGAGCAGCGCGGTGCGGCCCTCTCCGGGGGCAGCCCCGAAGAGATCGAGGGCAGCGACGAGCGCTCCGGCGGGCTCATCGAGGGGCTCATCAGCCGCCTGGCGTCGCACTCCGACGATCTCAGCACCCGCCCCAACATGGGCGGCGCCGACGCCGGCAACATGACCGAGGGCCAAGACAAGGCCAGCGAAGCCGCACAGCAGCACACCGAAGCCAGCCGGGGCTACTCCGAAGAGCAGCGCGGCATCCTCGACCAGGCCATCGCCATGCGCCAGACGGAAGAGGACTCGCTGACCAGCAACATCGACGCACTGCAGCAGAAGCACACCGAAGAACAGGACATCCTCGCCCGGATCCAGGCCCGCAAGGCGACTGCCCTGGCCCAGGAACAGGTGCACCGCAGCGCCGCAGAAGAGCGGGCGGCGGAGTTCAACCAGAGCTACAACGCCCTGAACACCTGGTCGACCTGGTTCGATCAGGGCCTGCAGGAGCGACCCGGTGGCAACTGAGACCGGACCCGGTGACGCCGCGCAGCGGGCGCAGCAGATCCTCGACGCGCTGCGGGGGCTGAGCGATGCCGCGCTGGAGCAGGCTGCGTCCAGCAGCCCGGCGCCCGTGGCGGAGATGCTGCGCGGCCTCGTCGACGCTCGGTCCGCCGACGACCCGGCCGCGGCCGTGGCGCGGGTCATGGCCGCTGCGCCCGACGCCGCAGCTCTGCGTCGGCAGCTCCAGGGCCTGACCGCCCAGCTCGGCGCGCTCCCGTCGATGGACGGGGACGCCCTGACCGGCCTGTTCGACGAAGACGCCCGGGCGGCGCTGCAGCAGGCAGGACAGCGGGTGCGCGCGGCCGCGACGGATCCGGACGTGGCCGCGCTGCTCGATCGCGCCCTGTTGATGCTGACGCCCGAGGGTCCCCTCGGCCAGGCCGCTCGTGGCGCTGAAGACCTCGCCGGAACGCTGCAAGCGCTGCGCGCCGCGGTGCAGGCGCTGGCGGCGGACCCGGCGTCCCTTGACCTCGCTGACCTACAGCGCGTGCGCTCCGAGCTGGCGATCGAGCGCAGCCGGGTGCAGGGAGCGGTCGGGCAGCTCGGTGACGTAGGCGCGCTGCTCGCTGACCTCGAGGGGTTGGCAGCGGGCGCGGGACGCACGGCCGAAGCCGCGGACCTCGCCATGGCCCGCGGCGAGCTCCTCGACCGCCTCGATCCGGAGGGGGCGGAAGCCGAAGAAGCCCTCTGGCACGCGCTGGACCTCGCCGAAGCGGCCGGCCGCCTGGACGCCGCGCGCCGCATGGGGCATCGGCTCTTCGTGCGGGCGCTGCGATCCGACGACCTCGTGCCGGTCTACACGGTGTCCGACCGCATCGCCGCCCTGGCCCATGCCGCCGGCGACGTGCCCGCAGAGATCGCCGCGCTCGGCAAGGCCGCCCTGGCGCTTGCGCAGCTCCCGGCGAGCGCAGACGATGCCCGCGACCGGCTCGACCGCCTGCAGGCGGCGGCGGAATACGCCGACGACCCGGTGGTCCAGGCTCGGGCGGTCCTGGTGCAGGGGCAGGTGCTCGAGAAGCTCGGCGACGACGCCGGAGCCCGGCGGGCCTTCCGCGCCCTGATGCGGCGCGCCGCCGACGACCCCCGCTTCCCCTACGAGCTGGGGTGGGCGGCGCTGCACCTGGGGCGCCTGGAACGGCGGGCCGGGCAGCTCCGCCGCAGTCGCGACAACCTCGCGTTGGCAGCGGCCATCGGCGCACGGGTGCCCGACTGGCTGCTGTATGGCATGGCCAGCCGGGAGCGCTTCGAGCTGGCGCAGCAGGTCGCCGACGACGGGCTCGCGCGGGAAGTCCTGCGCAGCCTCGACACCGTGGGGCTGGCCATCGGTGGCGACGAAGCCACCGCCCTGCGCGACGAGCTCGGAGGACGGCTGTCGCCTTGAGCGCCGCCGGGTCGCAAAACACTCCTCAACCACGGGCTCCGGAGGGGAACGAAGCGCTGCTGACGGTCCGAGGCGGCGCCGCGCTGGTGGTCGAGCTGCCCTGGCCGGCGGCGGAGCTGCGGTTGAGCCGGCAAGTCACGGTGCGCGGGGAGCAGACAGCCACCCGGGAAGAGGTCGTGGCCCGGTGGGGGCCGGCGGCTGAGCTGCGACGGCACCTCGACGCGCCGCGGACGACTGCCTCCTGGACGGGGGAGGCCATCGATATCGCCTATGTCCTCGTGGCCCGCTCCGCGGAAGGCGACGCATGGCAGTGGCCGGTGACGCTGCTCCCCGCGTTGCCGCCGGCGGAGAACGCCGACCAGCCGACGCCTGAGCAGGTGGCCACCACCCGCTACGGCGTGCAGCGCCGTGCGACTCGCCACCTGCTCGCCGCGCTGTCCGAAGCCGTGCTGACGCTGGCGAGCCTGTCGGCGGTCCTGCTGGGGCTGCGGGCCCTGCTGACCGACAGGTCGCCCGGACCCGGCGGCTGGCCGGGGGTGGTGTTCGGCACGCTGTGGCTCTGCGCCATCGCGGTCATCGTCGTGCGTCGGATCCGGCGGCGCCGCTGTTTGGGCGTGTTGGACACTGCGGCGGTCGCCCTCGGTGGAGAGCTGCGCGGGCGCTGCGTCGAGGGCTGCCTGGCGAGCCTCGTGCGGGTCGAGCACTACAGCGTGGCGGTCGAGGGGACCGCGACGCGGGGCACGGCCCGCCTCGTCGACACCATCGAGCGCCGCTACGTGGGCGCCGGTCCCTGGTCCCTGACCATTCCGGCGCAGGGCCCTGCGTCGTGCGGTGCGCCGGACGGGGGCGTGTCGTGGTGGGTGGAGCTGGAGACACCGACGAAGACGACCCGGCTGCCGTTCACCGTCCTGCCGTGGCCGGATCCCGCAGCGCCCGACCGCTGATCCTCCGCCGCAGCACCGCGGCGGTCGACCCGATACGGAGCGGCGATGCCTGCCACCGATCCGCTGGCCCTGGTGCGTGCGTGGCTCGACGACTTCATCGTCGGCCTCGACATCTGCCCCTACGCGCGCATGCCGCTTCAGCAGGGGCGGGTCCACCTCGTGGCCACCGAGTCGAGCGACGCTGCCGACATCCTCGCGGACCTGCTCGTGGAAGCGCGGCGGCTGGACGAAGACGGGGAGGGGACGACCCTGCTCGTCCTGCCGCGGGCACCGGCGGACTTCGACGCCTTCCTCGACCTCTGCTACGCCGCGGAAGACGCGCTGTCGGCCGCCGGCTTCGACCGGAAGGTGCAGGTCGTGGGCTTCCACCCCGACTACCTGTTCTTCGGCGCCCCCCCGGATGACCCGGCCAACGCCGTCAACCGCAGCCCGGTGCCCTTGCTGCACCTGATCCGCTGGCAGGACGTCCACGACGCCATCGAGAGCCACCGCGACATCTCCAAGGTACCCCGCCGCAACGCCCGCCTGCTGCGGCAGCGGGCGGGCGCAACAGGGGGCTGCCCTCATCGAGGTAGCCCTGACCCCAAGGACTGAGGTCGGCGGCCGACGCCGGCGTTCCCCCGCCGCCGGTCAGTACCGCGGCAGGCTGGGGTCTATCTCGTCGGCCCACGCCAGGATCCCGCCCTCGAGGTTGAGCACGTCGGTGTAGCCGGCGGCCACCAGGGCGGCGGCGGCGGTGGCCGAGCGGGCACCGGACCGGCAGGTCACGAGCACCGTGCGGTCCCGCGGGATCCCGTCGTGCTCGCCGGCGACGATGGCTTCGTGGTTGCGCTGCAGGTCCATCCGCGGGAAGCGAACGATGTCCAGCTCGTGGGGCTTGCGGACCTCCAGGACGAAGGGATCCCAGCCGGCGTCGAAGCGGTCGCTGGCGTCGCGCACCGAGATGCGGCCGAAGCCCTCGTCGGTGGGCGGGGCGGCGTGCGCGCCCTCGTCGATGCTGGGGACGCCGCAGAATTCCTTGTAGTCGATCAGCTCGGTGACGGCGGGGGCGTCGGGGTCGCGGCGGAGCTTCAGCTCGCGGAACTTCATGCCGAGGGCATCGTAGAGCAGCAGCCGGCCGGACAGGCTGGTGCCGCGCCCCAGCAGGATCTTGATGGTCTCGGTCGCCTGGATGCAGCCGATCACCCCCGGCAGGATCCCCAGCACGCCGCCCTCGGCGCAGGAGGGCACCAGCCCGGGGGGCGGCGGCTCCGGGTACAGGTCGCGATAGTGCGGCCCCCGCTCCCCGCCCGGTGGCGTGAAGTTGAACACGCTGGCCTGCCCCTCGAACTTGAAGATGCTGCCGTAGACGTTGGGCTTGTCGAGCAGCACGCAGGCGTCGTTGACCAGGTAGCGCGTCGGGAAGTTGTCGGTGCCGTCCACGACGACGTCGTAGGGGGCGATGATCTCCAGCGCGTTGCTGCTGTCCAGCGCCACCGGGTAGAGGTCGACCCGGCAGTGGGGGTTGATGTCCAGGATGCGGTCGCGCGCACTCTCCAGCTTGGGCTTGCCGACGGTGCCGCTGCCGTGGATCACCTGGCGCTGCAGGTTGCTCTCGTCGACCACGTCGAAGTCGACGATGCCGATGCGGCCGACCCCAGCGGCGGCGAGGTACAGCAGCAGCGGGCTGCCCAGCCCCCCGGTGCCCACGCAGAGCACGCTGGCGCCCTTCAGCCGGCGCTGGCCCTCCACCCCGACGTCCTCGAGGATGAGGTGGCGGGAGTAGCGGGCGAAGTCGAAGCCCTCCAGCTCGGGCAGCTCGTCGACGCTGCGCTCCCAGATCGGTGTGGCGGCCACGGCGGCGTCCTCCTGTGCGGCGTCCTCGACGGAACCCTCTTCACCCGTCGGGGCCCCGCCGGCGATGCTGGGCACGATCATCAGGCTGGCGCCTTCGGCCACGGCGGCCTCGTCTCCCCCCTCAATGAAGCGGATGTCTTCGTCGCCGAGGTAGACGTTGACGAAGCTGCGCAGCTTGCCGTCGGCGCCGCGCAGGTGCTGGCCGAGCTTGGGGTTGGCGGCGATCAGGCCGTCGATCGCGGCGCGCACGGTGTCGGCCTGGACCGAGACGCTGGCGGCGCCGCCGGTGAAGCCCCGGAGGGCGGTGGGGATGGCGATGTCGACGGTGGGCATGGGGTCTCCTTCAGCGTCGCGGCAGGACGAGCTGGTCTTCGGTCATCTCGGCGCGGTCGTCGGTCAGGCGCCAGCAGCGGTGGGCCACGATGGCGGGCGGATCGCCGTCCGCGACGGCGGTGATCAGGTAGGCCATGGTCGGCAGCGCGAGGTCGCGGTCGGTGTCGCTGTACATGGCGGGGTGGTCGGGGTGGCTGTGGTAGTAGCCGAGGATGGTCAGGCCCTGGCTCTCCAGCGCCTGCTCGGCGCGCATGAGGGCGAGGCCGTCGACGCGGTAGCGGTCGCCGGGCCGGTCGGTGTTGAGGTTCTGCAGCGGCTGGACGACGTCCACCCGGCCGGGGCTGCCGGCGAGGATGCCGACCACTTCCGCGGGGTAGCCGTCGCGCGCGTGCCACTCGATGGCGTCGCGGGCGACCGCCGAGAGGGTCAGCGTGTGGCCGCTCGGCCGCACCTGCCGGTCGATGCGCGACGACACCTCAGCGTCCCCCGCCGCTGTGGCCGCCACCGAAGACGTGGCCGTGCGACAGGTAGCGTTCGCCGGAGTCCGGCAGCAGCGTCACGACGACGCCGCGCTCCAGGCGACGGGCGACTTCGATGGCGCCCCAGACGGCGGCGCCGCTGCTGATGCCGGCGAGCAGGCCCTCCTCGGCGGCGAGTCGCCGGACCAGCGCCAGCGCGTCTTCTGTCGGGGCGAAGAGCTGGTCGTCGGCGAGGTCGGGGTCGTAGATCCCGGGCACGATGGAGGTCTCCATGAACTTGAGCCCCTCCAGCCCGTGGAAGGGGGAGTCGGGCTGCACCGTGATGGCTTCGATGTCGGGGTTGCGGGCCCGCAGGTAGCGGGCGGTCCCGGTGAAGCTGCCGCTGGTGCCGAGGCCGGCGACCCAGTGGGTCACGCGCCCGCCGGTGTCCCGCCAGATCTCCGGCCCGGTGGTGTGGAAGTGGGCCCGCCAGTTGGCGTCGTTGTTGTACTGGTCGAGGTACACGAAGCGATCGGGCTGTTCGGCGGCCATGCGGCGGGCGACGTTGATGGCGCCGTCGCTGCCGGCGAGGGGGTCGGTCTCCACCACGTCGACGCCGTAGGCGGCGAGGACGGCCTTGCGTTCGGCGTTGGCGTTGGCCGGCAGGCAGAGGGTGAGCCGATAGCCGCGGGCTCGCGCGACCATGGCGTAGGCGATGCCGGTGTTTCCGCTGCTGGCGTCGAGGATGGTGTCGCCGGGGTGCAGCAGGCCCCGGTCTTCGGCGTCGAGCACCATGGACAGCGCGGCGCGGTCCTTGACCGAGCCGCCCGGGTTGAACCACTCGAGCTTGGCCCAGACCTGGACATCGGGCGAGAGGTCGGCGGGCAGGATGCGGTTGAGGCGGACCAGCGGCGTGTCGCCCACGCGGGCGAGGAGACCGTCGCTGCCGTCGTGGGCCAGCCGGTCGCGAAACCAGTGAGGCTCCCGGCCCTCTGCGAGGGAGAGGGGGCCGCGCACGCCTGCAGGCAGGAGGTGGGGGCGTAGCGGGAGGGTCACGAGGTCTCCGGGACGGCGTGGTAGAATACCTACCCCTGAGGTAGGTGTTTTATAGCCGCACGGTCGGAACTGTCAACGCTCTAACCCTGACGTAAGGGATAGGTTTCGAATCCCGGGCGATCGAGGGCCCTCGGGCGGACCACGGGTGGCCCGCGGACGGACCGCGGTCAGCGGTCGGTCGGATGCGGTCGGCGCCCGGCTGCCTCGCAGGCTGCGAGCAGGTCCACGGGATCGGCCAGCCCGCCGGGGCCGATGTCGCCACAGGCCAGGCGCTTGCTGACCGGGTCCACCACGGTGGCCCGCCCGTCGGCGATCACCTGGGCGAGGTTGCGCTGGACGGCCGGGTGCTTCCACATCTCGGTGTTCATCGCCGGTCCGAGCACCACCGGCGTGTCCGCGGGCAGGGCGAGCAGCGTGGTGGACAGCACGTCGTCGCAGAGACCCTGGGCCAGCTTGCCCAGGGTGTTGGCCGTCAGGGGGGCCACGCAGACGACTTCGGCCCACTTCGCCCACTGGATGTGGTCCATGGCGGCTTCGCTGTCGTTGGTCAGCACCCGCTGCGCCGTCAGGCCGGCGAAGGTCAGCGGCCCGACGAATTGCGTGGCCCGCGCGGTCATCATCACCCGGACCTCGTGGCCCCGCTTCAGCGCGAGGCTGACCAGCTCGCAGGCCTTGTACGCGGCGATTCCGCCGGTGACGCCGATCAGGAGCTTCATCAGTCGATCTCCAGGTCGACGACCGGCGCGTCGCCGCTGAGCGCCGTCGACAGGAAGGTGGCATAGAGCTTCGCGGCGTCGCCGTCGTCGAAGATGGCGAAGTGGCCCTCGTCGGCGAACTCGGCCAGCCCGCCGCTCACGCTGCTGCCGTCCCAGGCCGTGACGTTGAGGCTGGTGGGGGAGTCCTGGCCGACCAGGGCGGTCAGCTCGTTGACCGGCTGCACCTGCACCACCGGCGACAGCACCGGGAGCCGCGCGGCGCCGGCGAGCACCTGGGCGGTGACGGTCGGCGTGTCCTCGTCGAGGAGCCCCGTGGTCATCAGGACGTTGGCCGGGGCCGCGTCCCAGAAGGGCTGTCGGCTGTGCCAGTAGGGCGCGTAGTTGATGGGATCGACGGTCTCACCGAGCGTCTGGACCATGCCGAGGAGGGGGTGGCCGGCGACGACCTCTTCGTCGGCGGACAGATCGAAGGTCTCGGCGATGAGCGCCTGGATGTCGAGGCCCCCGGCCTTGCGGTACTGCACCGACAGCGACAGGCTCCCGCCCGCGCCGCTCAGGAAGATCGCGGGCAGACGGGCTCCCAGCCAGGGGGCGGCCATTGCGCCCACGATGCCGCCGTGGCTGTGGCCCATGTAGGCGACGCGATCGGGGTCGAGGCTCGCCGAGCCGGCCGCGACGCCGTCTTCGTCTTCGAGGTCGAAGTGTTGCGGCTGCGAGGTCAGCACCTCGGTGAGGTAGACCATGTCGAGGACGGCCTGCTGAAAGTTGCCGCGGGCGGCCGTCGGGTTGAAGTAGTTGAAGGAGAGCAGCTCGGGATCGCCGCCAGCGCTGCGTTCGCCGTGCAGGGGCAGGGAGATCCCGATGCCGGCGAGGCCCTTGTTCGCCAGCACGGCGGCGGGCTCCAGCGCGCCCGTGCTGTTCGCGAAGGTGCTGTGGTCGCCGCCGGTGCCGTGCTCGTAGATGACCACCGGCCAGCCCTCGGCCGGCATCTCTTCGTCGCGGGGCAGGGACAGGGTGAAGATCCCCCGCTCCCAGCCGGCCAGCACCGGGACGCCCTCGTCGTCGACCTCGAAGCCGCCGCCCTCGGTCGTGAAGGGTTTTTCGCCGTGCTGCCAGAAGGGCAGCCAGATCTCGCCCTCCCACGCGGTGAAATAGCCGAGGTTCTCGGACTGGACGAGGGTCTGGTCCAGCGCCGGCGACGACACCGCCGCCCGAAGGTAGTCGACGAACACGGCGAGCTGCCCCACCGGGTCCTGGGTCGTGAACTTCGTGACGGCGGCGACCTGCTCCTGCTGGATGCCGAGCTGCACCAGGGTCTCGCCGACCGATGCCCACTCGTCGTGGTCGGGGCTGTGCAGATCGAAGATCCCGTCGACGGCGTCGTTGGGTCGTGCGATGTCGGTCGTGACGATGACGGCGTAGGTGCGGGCCGGGTGCAGCGGCATGCCCCACAGCGGCTGGATGGTCAGCAGGCGGTCGGGCTGGAAGCTGGTCTCGGCGTCCTGCCAGGACCACGAGAAGGGCACCAGGGTGCCGCGGCCGGGGCTGTCGGGGTCGACGTCGACGAGCAGGATGGGCGAGACGGCGGTCGCCGAGTCGTAGGGGTCGGGCAGCAGGCTGGTGTCGAGGGCGCGGTCGAAGCGCAGCCAGATGGGGGCGTTCGTGCCGAAGCCGTCGAGCCCCTCGATGTCGGAAGCGTACAGATCCACGAGGTCGTAGCTGTCCCGCCCCGGGAAGCCCGACAGGTCGGGGTGGCCGTCGATGGTCCGGCTGTCGCTGGGCCAGGGTGCGTCGAAGAAGCCATCCCCGCCGGTCATGACGCGGGGGCCACCGCCGGACGTGCAGGCAGACAGCAGGAACAACAGGGCGACCATGCCGACAGGCTAAGCCACGGGGCGGCCGGGTGCGACCGCCGGCGCGGCGTCGACGATCCCGCCCCGGCGCGCACGGCGGCGATCCGGTGGACTACGCTGTGCAGGGTCGGGAGCGCGCGTGGCCGCCGAGCTGATCCAGATCCTGTCGACCTGTCCCCACTGCAAGGTCGAAGCCGCCGTCGTCGAGCTGGTCGAGCTGGCGCGGGGGGAGAGCACGGTGGTCGAGGGCCGCTGCCGGATGTGTGGGCGGCGCACCGACGCAACGGGGGAGGTGCAGCCGGGGCAGCGCTTCTCCACGCGCCTGCAGGTCCACGGCGCGCTCGCACGCTGGGCGGCGGAGGAGGGGGAGCCCGACGTGGCCAGCTTCGTGGCCAGCGGCTTCGGCGGCCTGTCGGAGGACGAGGTCGTCGACGCCCTGCTCGCCGGGCGGCCGCTGCAGACCGGCTTCGACGTCATCGCCTGGCTCTTCCCAGGCATGGCCGGCGGCGGCGGGGCCGCGCCGGATCCCGCGCGCGCCGTGCAGCGCGGCCCCAGGGAGGGGGGCGGCGTGCTGGCGCGCTCCCCGCTGCCTGCGGGGACGGACGTAGCGCTCGCGCCCGCTGCCGCCGCGCCGGTCGACCCGCGGCGGGTGGCGGTCCAGGGTCTGCTCGCCGTGATGCTGTCCGACGGGCTGGTGCGACCGGGCGAGCGCCGCTTCCTCGACGCCTTCGTGGCCCGGCTGGGCCTGGCGCCGCTGGTCGACGCCGACATCCGTCCCTGGCGTCCCAACGAGGTGCCGCGGCCCGACGACCCCGAACCCATCCTGCGCGCCATGGTGGAGCTGTGCTTCATCGACCGCGAGCGCGACGGCTCGGAGTGGCGGGTCGTCCGGGAGTTCGCCCGCGCCTGGGCCTTTCCCCTGGCCGAGCTCGAAGCCCTCGGCCGCGACAGGGAGGAAGCCGTGGCCCCGGCCATGACGCGGCTGTGGCGTGCGCTGGTCCGGCTGTTCGTGGTCGGGGGAGCGTGACGCTATGATCCCTGCGTCACTCCAGGTCACGCCATGAGCCAGCCCGCCTCCGCACGCCTCAGCTACGCCGACTACCTCGAGCTGGAGCGCAGCACCGGCATCAAGCACGAGTTCCTCGACGGCACCGCGGTCGCCATGGCGGGCGGCACCGTCGCCCACGCGATGCTGGTGACATCTGTCGGCGCGGAGGTGCGCGCCGCGCTGCGCGGACGCCCCTGCCGGGTCCTGGGCTCCGAGCAGAAGCTGATCGTCGAAGCGACCGGGCTCGCCTCCTACCCCGACGCGGCCATCTACTGCGACGGCCTGCGGCGGCACGCCGACGATGACCACGCCCTGTGCGACCCCACGGTGGTGTTCGAGGTCCTCTCCCCCAGCACCGAGTCGTGGGACCGGGGCGACAAGTTCGACCACTATCGACGCCTCCCCTCACTGAAGGGCTACGTCCTGGTGTCGTCGCAGCGCCCGTGGGTCGAGGTCTGCACCGTCTCCGGGCCGCACACCTGGTCGGTCCAGGCCTTCGGTCCGGGCCAGCGCTTCGCCCTCCCCGGCGTCGGCGTCGAGCTGTCGGTGGATGCGCTCTACGAAGACGCCCTCGATCAGCTCCCGGAACCCGCCCCCCTGCGGCGCGCCTGAGGTCAAAGCGGCAGCGGCGACCGACCCGTCCTCTTGCCTCCGCGCGCAGGTTCCTGACGCTCCGTGAGCGCCACCTCGGCTTTGCCGAACCCGGAACCTGCGCGCTGCGGCAATCGCGGTGTCTTCTTGAGGGGGTCTC
>CAZRFD010000088.1:29410-29573 GCA_964599085.1 uncultured Enterobacterales bacterium
TGCACGCGCCACATCGGCTTGCTCGGGGTGCTCAACGACTTCCGGGCGCGTGCACGATTGCCTCCGCGCGCAGGTTCCTGACGCTCCGTGAGCGCCACCTCGGCTTGTCCGAACCCGGAACCTGCGCGCTGCGGCAATCGCGGTGTCTTCTTGAGGGGGTCTC
>CAZRFD010000089.1:0-29122 GCA_964599085.1 uncultured Enterobacterales bacterium
GCGCGTCAGCCGACGTGAAACGAGGCGGGTCGGGGGGCGTGGAACGCTACAGGAGCACCGAGCGGCGGCACCGCGACCGGGGATGGTGGTGCCGACCGAGGGGTGGCGGCGGCAATGGTGCCGGCGCTACCAGGCTCCGCTCGGCCCGCCGCATGCCCACGAGTCACTCCTTGTTGCGTCTGGACCACCACCTACGCGGCCAACTCCGCCAAGGGCGCGGCAGGGGGACCTTCGCCCGACGCTGGCAACGTCGCCCGATCGGATCGCGTGTCCACATACTGTGCACGAAAGCTCAGGGATGATCGGCATTGTTGCGCTGACGCTCCGTTACTGGCGGGACACGCCCTTCCGGCGCCCCCCCCTCCACGCACAGCGGAGCAACAGATGTCAGCCGACTTCTCAGCATGGAACAACGCAAACTTCACCACCAAGTTCACCGTGACCGCGAAGCGCACGGGCGACGGCCAGGTCAAAGTCCTCATCGCGGGGACCAACGGTGCACAGGACATGCGCGTGCTGAACCAGGGGGACCCGGCCGAAAAATTCCAGGCGCTCGCTCCTCCTCACTCCTTCACCGGTACCGTGCGGTGGGACGACGATGATTCAATCACGCTCAAGAAGCTCAAGCTCAACTCCGATGTCCTGGCCAGCGTGATCGGCGGAGTCGTGCTCGTCAAGATCGAAGCATAGGTCGGGCGGGGCGGCATCGTTGCCTAGGCCGCCCCCCCCCACCCCTCACAGCACCGCCAGCCCCACCGAGAAGCCCACCATCGGGAAGACGAAGGGGATGACGCCGACCTTGCTGCTGTCGAAGTCGTGGACGTCGATGACGCCGTACTGCGCCAGGCCGATCTCGATCCCCGTGTAGAAGAGCTTGGCGTCGTTGCGCATGCCCACCCGGGCCGACCAGCCGGTCCGCGTCAGGGTCTCGGTCAGCGAACCCCCCGCAGCGCGGAGCTGGTGGATGCCGGCGGCGCCGTAGATGCCGCGGGCCTGGGTGTTCGGGTAGATGCGCAGCACGCCGTCGACGTACTGGTAGTCGGGTGCGACAGCGGGCTGGTCCTGCCCGACCAGCAGCGCGAGGACGCTGCCGCCGCCGGGGATGAGGGTCGTCGACCCGCCAATGGAGACGGCGGGGCCCACGGGGATCGGCAGCACCAGCTCGGCTTCGCCGCCCGCGGCGATGGGCAGGCCAAACGTGGGGCCGAAGCGCAGGTGCTTGCGGGGCGCGTTCAACCGGAAGCGCTCGACCAGCTCCTTGGCCTTCTGGCGGTCCCGCTCCACGCCCTTGCCGCGCAGGTACATGGAACCCAGCTCCTTGCAGGAGTCGTACTGCCCGTTGTCGCAGGCGGTCGCGAGGTGCCGGGCGGCGATCTCGTCGTCGAAGCTGGTCTTGCGGTCGAGGTGCACCTGGGCCAGGGTGGCGCAGCCCTCGCCGAACTCGCCCTCGCAGGACCGGTCGAGGAGGAGGTAGGCCTCCTCGGACGGTTCCCCCTTGCGAGGGAGCTGGTCATCGGCGAGCCAGTAGCACCCCTCGGGATCGCCGTTGTCGCACGCCCGGTGCAGGTAGTCGTCGGGGGTCTGTTCAGCTTCCCAGGGGTCCTTGTGCTTGCGCTCCACGAGTTGACCGAGCTGGGTGCAGGCGTGGGGGTCGCCGAGGTCGCAGGCCCGTGTCCAGGCGGTGTAGGCGTCGGCCCAGCTCTTCTTGCTGCGCACCATGCGCTCGCCGAGGCCGCTGCAGCCGTCCGCGCTGTGGTGATCGCAGGCCTGTTGCCACAGCTCGATCTGTCCGGGGGCCTGCACCTTGCGGGCTTCTCCGATGCGGCGCTGCTCGGCGCCGGCGACGCACGCGCTGGCCAGCCCGCTGTCGCAGGCGCCGGAGAACAGCAGCAGCGCCTGGCCGTAGGCGTCGCTGCGGGGGTCGTGGCGCACCAGCAGGTGGCCGGCACCCAGGCAGGCCTTCTGCTGGTCGGTGTCGCAGGCGTTCTGCAGCTTGCGTTCTGCGTCCATGACGCGGGGGTTCTCGATGCCCCAGCGGTCGACGTAGTCGCCGAGGAGCACGCAGCCCTCCTCCATTCCGAGCGAGCAGCCCTTGAGGAAGGCGCCGAAGTCGTCGACGGTCGCCGTCCCGACGGTCTCCTGCTGCAGCAGACGCCCCAGCTCCACGCAGGAAGCGGCGATGGGCAGGTCCGGGTCCTCGCACTCCCGGACGATGCGGGCGGCGAATGCCTGGTGTCGGCGGGCGGCCGCCTGGTCGCAGGCGTCGGCGCGACCCAGCACGCAGGCCTGGTCGAGGTCGAGCAGCGCCTGGTCGGGCATGCCCCGCAGGTCGTGGGCTTCGGACAGCATCATGCAGCCCGCCCCGACGTCTTCGAGGCGGCGCAGGCGCTCGCCGAGGGTGCCGCGGCCCTCCAGCTCGCAGGAGTACTCCAGCAGGCCCAGCAACACGTCGCCCGGGGCGTCGGCTTCCTGCTGGAAGCGCTTGCTCGCGACGGCGTTGCAGGCGCTGGTGTCACCGTCGAGGCAGGCCGAGGCCTGCGGGGCCAGCCGCTCGTCCTGCAGCGCGACGGCTTCGTAGCAGCCCCGGTGGACCCCGCCGGCGCAGGCCAGGCCGAGCTGGCGCAGGGCTTCGTCGCGGCCGCCGGGCCGGTCGAGAAGCTCAGCGGCGATCTGGCGTCCGGACGCCAGGCAGGTCTCGGCCACCGACGGGTTGCAGCCGGGGAGCACCGGCGTGCCCCGGGGCCAGCTCACGACGAAGACCTCGAGCCCGTCGGTGTCCGGCAGCAGCAGGTGGTCGCCGGCCGCCCCCTGGAAGCTCTGGACCCGGGCGGCGGTGGCCATGCGCTGCTGCGCCCAGCCGCTGTCGCCGGTCTCCACGGCGTTGTCGTCGACGACGACCCAGGAAGCTCCGGACAGGGCCCAGAACACGTCGGGAACGACCCGCTCGCTGCGCTCGCCGTCGATGCCCAGGGTCACCGCACCGGTCGCCAGGTCCATGCGCCAGCTCCGGTCCTGCTTGTCGACGACCACGGGCGCATCCGTGGCGGTCGAGCCCCAGCCTCCCCACATGCCGACGAGGTCGTCGGGCCAGGGCAGCAGGCCGAGCTGCTCGATGCGCACGAGCGG
The DNA here is from genome assembly GCA_964599085.1 of uncultured Enterobacterales bacterium. Classification (GTDB taxonomy): domain Bacteria; phylum Myxococcota_A; class UBA796; order UBA796; family UBA2385; genus J125. The sequence goes on from CAZRFD010000089.1 coordinate 3,127, forward strand.
CGCGCGCCGGACGACGACGATGGTCTCGACTTGTGGCGGTTGCGGCATGGTTTCGTCGACCGAAGCAGCGGGCTCCGAGGACCCCTCGGTCGCCTGATCGGGGGCGCTGGCGCCCGCTTCGTCGCCCGCTTCGTCCGCCGCCCCGAAGCCGAGCCGCAGGTCACGCTCGGGCCCGGTGGCGACGAGGCGCTCGACCGCGTCGGCGTCGTCGAGGCTGAGTCCGTCGACGTCGAGCAGGATCCAGCCGGGCTGGACGCCGGCGTCGACGAAGGCCTGGGGGAGGTCGGACCCGAGCACCCAGTGGCCATCGGCGTCGACATCGAAGAGCAGCGGCACCCCCGGCAACGCGGCGGCGTGGGCGGGAGCGGAGAGGGTCAGCAGGGAGAGGAGCAGCGGCAACACGGCGGGGACCTCCGAGGAGTCGAGCCTACCCGGGCCACCGTCCACTCGCCGCAAGGGCGTCTACGACCGCGTCGTGGACGGCGGGGCGCAGCGCGCGAAAGGCCTGGGTGCGCGGACCGGGCGGCTGCCCGGGGAGGGCTCCTCCCTCGATGGTGGGGTGGACCCGGTTCGTGCACAGACAGGCGATCACGTCCTGCCGCGGCGCCACCCACAGGCTGGCGCCGGTGAAGCCGAGGTGCCCGACGCCGTCGGCCGGCCAGCGCGCCCCGGCGGTGCTGCCCGGCTGGCTGACGCCGTCCCAGCCGAGGTGGTGGCTGCCCGGCCCGGGCGCGCTCCAGGCGCGGCGCTGCAGGTCCGGGTCGAGGCCCTCCTCGCCGCTGCCCTGCCACGCGCGGAGCTGCCAGGCGGCGAAGGCAGCCACCGCCGACGCGCTGCCGAACAGCCCGGCGTGCGCGGCGATGCCGCCCATGACTGCGGCGTTGAGATCGTGGACCTCCCCCACGATCACCCGCCGGCGCAGCGGGCAGTCCTCGGTAGCGGCGGCCCCGGGCCAGCCCCAGCGCAGGTCGGCCCCGGACGGCCGCCGGACCAGCGGCTCCCACAGGCGGTCGAGGCGGTCGCCACCGACCACCTCCAGCAACCGGCCCAGCAGCAGCATGCCGAGGTCGGAGTAGGCGTGGCGGGTGCCAGGTGCCGCGGTCAACTGGGTCCGCAGCACCTGTGTGACGACGCGCTCCCGCGCCGCGTCGCTCCCCCAGGCGAGGCCGTCCGCCAGCACGTCTTCGTACAGGGGGGCCCACGGCGGCAGGCCGCTGCTGTGGGACAGGCAGTGGCGCACGCAGAGCCCCGCCGGCACCCCGGGCAGGAAGCGCTGCAGCTCGCTGTCCAGGGACAGCGTGCCGTCGGCCACCAGCGCGAGGCACAGCGGCGTCGTCGCCAGCACCTTGGTGAGGCTGGCCAGGTCCCAGGGCTGGTCTTCGGCCACCGGGCGAGACCGCGGCCGCAGCTCGGCCCGGCCGCCATGCCCCGCGAAGTCGACGGCCCGGCTGCTCCGCACGCACAGCGCCCACCCGGGGATCGTGCCGTCGGCGACCGCGGCGTCGAGGACGGCGCGGACCGGCCGCCAGGTGGGGTCGTGGGCGTGGGACAAGGACGGCTCCCGGTCGCTGCGGGTGGCCCGGTGCGATGTCGGGCGCGCAGAGGATAGCGCGGGACCGCCTCGCAGCTCTCCCTCCGCGGCGCCGGGCTACGCTGCGACCGTGCCCCTCGCTCGCCCCTCCTCCCGCCCGTTCATCGCCATGGTCGTGGCGGCGCTGGCGCTGCCGGCCTGCACCGGCGCCATCGCCGACGACAGCGGCGCCTCCGTCGTCGACGGCGGCGGCGACACGGCTGCCGCGGGCTGCTCCGACTGCGCCCTCTCTGACGCCGACAGCTTCTCGCTGCAGGTGGACCTCGCCATCGCGACCACCGCCCTGCCCGCCGGCCAGGACGCGTGGCTCGACTGGAGCGCGCTGACCACCGACATCCTGGAGCGCCCGGTGGCGCGCTGCGAGGACCTCGACGCCGTGACGCTGTCGCTATTCCCCCAGGCGACCCCGGAAGAGGTCACGGCGGGCCTGGCAATGGACCACCTCGAAGCGGGCTCCATCGGGGCGCTGTGGCAGTGCACGCCGACCTCCTGCGCCTGCGCGCTGTCCGACTTCTCCTTTGTCGGCCATCCGCTGGTCCCGAAGGGGGACTTCACCGAGGGCCGCGGCACCTGGCTGCTGTCGCTGTCCGGTGGCGACGCCGCGGGCCTGCGCGGGCTGGCCCTCATCGACGCCCAGGCCGACGCCACCGCGACCACACTCCAGGTGGAAGATCACACCAGCGCAGCGTCCGTCTCCGCGAGCTTCTCGGCCCCCCTGCTCGTCGCGCCCGACGCCGTGCTCGACTGGACCGGCCTCACCGCGGATGGCTGGGGCCAGGCGCTCGAGCTGCACCGCCTCGACCGCATCCGGCTCGACGCGGTGGCCCTCTCCGCCGACGCGCTCGCCGGTCGCCTGCTCGACCTCAACGCGCTGGCCGCCCCGAGCTTCGAAGCCGACATCGAGGGCAGCACGTCCCTGTCACTGGAGACGCTGACCGGGGGAGCGGGGCTGGTCGCTGCTCCCGACGCGACCTGGCTGCTGACGCTGTGGTGCTCGACCTGCAGCCTGGACCTGCCCCGGGTCGGCGTCCTGCTCGCGCCGGCGGGCTGATCCGGCGCGGCGCTCAGGGCGCCGTCGGGTACAGGCTGTCGACACGATCGGCGTAGCCCAGCACCCAGCCGGCCGGGACGTTGAGCCGCCACGCGAGCGCCCGGTCGGGGGTCACCTCGTCGATCTGCCCGTTGACCGCCAGGGCCAGCAGGCGGTTGCCCCCCGGCAGCTCCAGGCCGTTGCCGAGACTGCTGTTCAGCAGGCAGTCGTCGGTGTGGTACAGCCAGATCTGCTCGGCGGTCCAGGCGTCGAGGTCCAGCGAGAACTCCGACAGCGCCGAGCAGCCCTCGGACAGGGGGCTGTTGGTGTCGAAGATGAGCACACCCGACGCCGTGGGCACGGCGCTGTGGGGATCGAAGTCGATACCGCTGCCCTCCGCCGGCTCGAAGTCGCCGTCGTGGGGCCCCAGGATCCAGTCGGTGGCGCCGGTGCTGCGGTCGACCTTCCAGGCCAGGCGCAGGTAGCGCGACGTGAAGTAGTAGGCGTCGTCGTCGGCGTCGTAGAACAGGTGGTTGAGGTGGGACCAGTCGCTGGCGTCGATCTGCCAGCCGGGGTTGGGGTCGTGGAGGTTCTCGAGGTCCGGGACGACGTCGTCGAAGATGTTCCAGATCACCTGCTTGTCGCCGTCTGCCGTCACCTCGACCAGCCGCTCTCCGGCCACCAGGACGCCGCCCTCGTACTCGCGCACGTCCCAGTCGAAGGTCGCGTAGACACCGTCGGAGACCTGGACGAAGTCGAAGTGCCCCCCCTCCACCTCGAGCTGCTCGACGTCACCGCCACCCAGGGGCACGCGGTAGATGCTGCCGTTCCGTTCCGGGTCGGCGACGAAGTCGTTGTAGATGACCGCCTGGCCGTCCAGGGACAAGCGCATGCGCGGCGCCATGGCGTCGTGGATCCAGACGGGCGCGCCGTCCCGGTCGAGGATGGTGAGCCATGCGCCCTGGTTGGTGCCCGTGCCGTCGCTGAGCGGCACCAGGGAGTAGCCGCCGGCTGCTGCGTCGGGCAGGACGGTGGCGGCGGAGGCCAGGGGCAGCCCGGCCGGCAGGCTGCCCGTGCGTGCGGACAGCACCGGTGAGCAGATGCGTCCGGCATCGCTGTCGACAACGAGCTGGTAGTCCACGTCGCTGTCGGCGTGCAGCCCCAGCAGCGTGGCGCTGCGCTGGCCGTCGCCCTGGTCGACGGCCGGCGCTTCGACGAGCTCACCGGCGGCGTCCTGGAAGCGCACCCAACCCTCCCCCTCCATCGCGGGCTGATAGCGCACGGAGAGCACCATCGGAATCCGCTCCGCCGGCACCGCCTCCACCGCGCCGAAGCTGGCGCCCACATCGTCGACCTCGGTGCAGTCGGCAGTGGCGCCGCCGTCGGCGGCCCCACCGTCCGCGGCCCCACCATCGGCCATGACGCTGCCCCCGTCCGTGCCACTGTCGCCCTTGCCCCCGCCCGCGCCGGCACAGCCACCCACCACGACGAGGGCCAGGAGCGTGCCCGCTGACGGGAGTCGCAGAAGAGAAATGGTCGCCTCCAAGGGTCAGCGACCCGGGTAGAAGCCGTCGATCCGATCGCCGTAGCCCAGCATCCAGCCGGCCGGCGCGTTGAGCCGCCAGGCCAGCTCCAGGTCGGGAGTGACCTCGTCGATCTGGGCGTTCATCGCCAGGACCATCAGGCGGTTGCCACCCGGAAGCTCGACGGCGTTGCCCAGGTAGCTGCTCACCAGGCAGTCGTCGGTGTGGTACAGCCACACCTGCTCTGCGGTCCATACGTCGGTGTCCAGCGCGAACTCCGACAGCGCCGAGCACCCCTCCGACAGCGGGCTGTCCGTGTCGAAGAGCAGCACGCCACGGTCCGTAGGGACGGCGCTGTGGGGGTTGAACTCGATCCCTCCCTCCACCACGGCAGCGAAGTCCTCCGAGGTCCGGCCGAGCGTCCAGAGGGTCTCGCCGGTGGCCCGGGAGACCTTGAAGGTCAGGCCGATGTTCCGGGCGGTGACGTAGTAGGCGTCTTCGTCGGCGTCGTAGAAGAGGTGGTTGAGGTGCGACCAGTCGTAGGCGTCGATGGACCACAGGTCGTTGGGCGGGTGGATGTTGTCGAGGTCCGGGACGGCGGCATCCCACACGCTCCAGATCACCTGCTCATCGCCGCTCGCGGTCGCTTCGACGATGCGTTCTCCGGCCACCAGCGCACCGCCTTCGACCTCTCGGACGTCCCAGTCGAAGGTGGCGTAGACGCCGTCGCTGACCTCGACGAAGTCGAAGTGCCCCCCCTCGACGACGATCTGCTGGCGGTCGCTGCCGTCGAGGGAGACCCGCGTGATGCTGCCGTCCTGGGCGGGGTCCTGGACGAGGTCGTTGTAGAGCACGGCCTGTCCGTCGAGTGACAGGCGCATCCGCACGGTGCTGGCGTCGACGAACCAGACCGGCTGGCCATCGGGGTCCACGATGGTCAGCCAGGGTGGCGCGCCGCCGCCGGAGACGTCGCTGAGGGGGAGCAGCGTGTACCCACCGGCCGCCGCAGCAGGCAGCGACGTGCTCACGGTCAGCGAGGGCAGGCCCGCGGGCAGGGCGCCGGTGCGGATGGTCTGGACCGGCGCGCAGCGCGTGCCGTCGCCGGTGTCGACGCCCACCTGGAAGGAGACCTCGGTGTCGGCAGGGACCCCCACGAGGGTCGCGACCGACTCGCCGCTGCCGATGGACCGTGCAGGCGCGTCGACCGCGGGCAGCGATGCGGTCCAGAAGCGCACGAAGCCCGTCCCCTCGAGCTGGGGCTGCCACGACACGTTGACGACGGTGGGGATGGTCTCGGCCAGCGCTGCCTGGACCTGTCCGAAGACCGCCGCGGGGTCGTCGACCAAGACGCAGTCGTCGGTGGCCCCGCCGTCGGCCGCCCCCCCGTCGGCACCACCGTCCCCCGCAGCACCACCGTCCACCGGCGCGCCGCTGTCCCCGACCGAGGCGCTGTCACCCGCCCGCCCTCCGCAGGCGACGACACCGAGCAGCGCCAGCAGGAGGGTGTGATCAGCCCACCTGGACATGCAGGCCCTCCCCGGTGTCGAGCACCGCGGGCGCGCCGAAGACGAAGCTGCGGTTGGCCGGTCCGTGACCGACGGGCAGGCCGGTGAGCACCGGCAGGTCGAGGGGGGCGAGCAGGTCGGCGAGCAGGTCGGACAAGGTCCAGCCAGCGCCCTGGGGCACCGGGCAGGAGGTGAAGCTTCCGAGCGCGATGCCGACCGCCCCGTCGAAGCAGCCCGAGAAGCGGAGCTGCTGGATCATCCGGTCGATCTTGTAGGCGGGTTCCGCGATGTCTTCGAGGAGGACGATGCAGCCCTCGGCCTGCAGCGCCCACGGCGTGCCACACAGGCTGGCGAGCACACACAGGTTGCCACCGACGAGCGGGGCGTCCACGCGCGCCGACGGCCCCGCGAGGTGGGTACCGGGCAGCAGCCCCCCCTGGCCGCGCAGCAGCATCGCCGCCAGCCAGGCGCGGCTGGCGTCGTCGGCGTGGTCGGCGAGGGAGTGAAGCACCGGGCCGTGTACACCGCGGCCCACGCCGGCGCTGCGCAGGGCACAGAACAGCGCGGTCGCGTCCGAGAAGCCGATGAGCGGCCGGTCGTCGACCACGGCGGCCGCCAACCCCGGCAGCAGGTGGACCGCTCCCGAGCCCCCCCGCGCCAGCCAGACGGCGTCGAGGTCGGGCGAGGAGAGCGCCCACGCCAGGTCCGCGCGGCGTTCCTGCACCGTGCCGGCCGTGTAGCGGTGGCGGGCGTCGAGGTGGGGCGCCGCGACCGGTCGCAGCCCCCAGGACGACAGCAGGTCGAAGCCCAGGGCGAGGCGGTCCGGATCGAAGATGCCCGAGGGGGCGATCACGCCGACGCGGGCACCGTCAGGAAGGAGCGGTCGGGGGGAAGGAGCAGTCACGACGGCGTCGCCGGGCGCGAGGGGGAGGACTGCACCATAGCCCCTCGCCCGTCCACCTCCGAGGCGCTACCTGGAGCGCTGTGCTGCTTCTCCTCGCCGCGCTGGCCTGCTGGGCCCCCGATCGCGACCCCGCGCCACCGGACCCCGCCGGGGCTGTGGCCGACGGCGCGCCCAGCCTCGACCTCCCGGACCCACCGTTCACCGCCTGGACCCGGACCGCTCCCCTCACCCTCGTGGGGCCCGGGGGCGCCGGCGTGGCCCAGCTCAGCCAGCCGGGCGTCGAGCTGGAGGTGCTCCAGGTCCTGCCGGTGCGCGTCCGCGTCCGCTGCACGGGCTGCGCCCCGCCCGATGACGGCGTCGAGGGCTGGCTCCAGGCGGGCGCCATCACCACCGAGCGCCCCCCAGGCGCGGGAGGATAGAGGCCCGCCCCGCCCCCCGCCCGCTACGCCCGCAATGGAAGCCCCATGCAATTCCGCCTCAGCTCCGTCGAAGGCAACAGCCAGAAGCTCGACGGGGGCGCGATGTTCGGCCACGCCCCCAAGGCGCTGTGGGAGCGCTGGGCACCGGCCGACGACCGCAACCGCATCGACCTGGCCTGCCGCGCCCTGCTGGTCGAGGAGATCCCGGCGGCCTCCGAGGGCGGTGCCGCCGCGGGGCGGCGCATCCTGCTGGAGACCGGCATCGGCGCCTTCCTGCCGCCGGACCTGAAGGATCGCTACGGCGTTGTCGAGCCCGGGCATGTCCTGCTCGACAGCCTGGCAAGGCTGGGTCTGTCCCACGCCGACATCGACGTGGTGGTGCTCTCCCACCTGCACTTCGACCACGCCGGCGGCCTGCTCACGGCCTGGCGCCCCCTCGACGACGGGGCGCCGCGGACCGGAGAGCGCCCCCGTGGGCGCCCCCCCGAGCTGCTGTTCCCCAACGCTCGCTTCATCGTGAGCCGCGCGGCGTGGCAGCGGGCGCTGGATCCCCACGATCGCGACCGCGCCAGCTTCATCCCCGAGCTCCAGCCCCTGCTCGAGCAGAGCGGACGCCTGGAGATCCTCGACCACCCCGGCCAGAAGCGCGCCGGCCTGGTCACCAGCGAGACCCTCGGCAAGGCCTGGCGGCTGCACCTGTCGTGGGGCCACACGCCGGGGCTGATGCTCGCCGAGCTGGCGGGCCGCTACGGCCCCGTGGTCTTCGGCGGCGACCTGGTGCCGGGGCGCGCCTGGGTGCACCGCTCGATCCACATGGGCTACGACCGCTACCCCGAGCTGCTGCTCGACGAGAAGGTCGCGCTCCTCGACGATCTGGTGGACCGCAACGGCCGGATCTTCTTCACCCACGACCCCACCACCGCCCTGGCCCGTGTCACCCGCGACGAGCGGGGCCGCTACGGCAGCACCCGCGACCAGGCCCACCTCGACCGCGTCCTCGCCTGACCGCCCGGATCCTGATCATTCCGCGCCTCCCCCCCGAGATCCTGGACCTGCTGGCCGAGCTGTCGGATCGCTTCGACGAGGGCCTGCTGCCCGCGCTGTACGACGCCGCCGGCATCACGGCGGCGCAGGTCCGCGCCGAGCTCGACGCCGAAGGGCTGCCCTTCTCCGACCCGGCCACCGGACGCATCCCCTCCGCTGCCGAGCTCGACGACGCCGCCGACACGTTGATCCGGCGGGCGCGCCGCGTGGCGACGGTGCGCGGTGCCGCCGGCACCTTCGGCGGGCTGATCACGACGGCGCCGGAAGCAGCCACCGCGCTCGTCCAGACCCTGCGCCTCGCCCAGCGCCTCGCGGTGGTCTACGGCATCGACCCGGACACCGACCGGGGCCGCATCCTGCTGTCGCGGGCGCTGGCCGCCGCCTGGCAGGTGGAGCTGCCCCGGGAGGGGGCCTGGTCCATGAACCTGCGGCAGCTCCCCGAGCTGGTGCGGTCGCGCCTGCCGGACCGCGCCTCGCTGGCCGCCGCCCCCCTGGCCAGGGCCGTCGCCCTGCGCGCCCTGGTGTCAGCTGGCAAGCGCGTCGGCCGCGTCGTCCCGGGCTTCGGCACGGCGCTGGGCGCCGCCTCGGCCCGCCGCCAGCTCCGCGCCCAGGGCCAGCGCATGCAGGCGGTGTACCGCAGGGCCTGGGACGGCGACATCGACGCAACCGACGGCGTCATCGACGTCGTCGAGGTGGCGGGCGACGCGGGCTGAGCCTCGCAGGAGGGTTCCGCCGTCTCCCTGTTGCCCGGTGCGGCGTCAACACGCTAGACCACCGGCGCATCCGAGGTCTCCAACATGCCGATTCGCAAGCTCATCAAGCAGTCCATCCGCATGAAGCCGCTGGCGGTGGGCTCCGACGCCCCCGCGCTGTCGCTCACCGCCGACGAGGGCACGTGGATCAAGCTGCCGGACTTCAAGGACCACCTCAACGTGGTCCTGCTGTTCTTCCGGCGCATGGACGACGACGCGACCGACGCCTTCCTCAAGGCCTACGACCGCCGCCTCGAAGCCTTCGAAGAACTCGACACCGTCGTGTTCGGCATCAGCACCTACCGCACCGATCGGCTGCGCGAGTTCCGCGCCGAGCTGGGGCTGGAGTACTACCTGCTCTACGACCCGCTGGCGGTCGAGTCGCGCAACTTCGGCTGCTCCGGTCGGGTGCGCCCCTACAGCCGCCCGGCGGTGGTCGTGGTCGGCAAGGACGGGCGCATCGCCGCCGCCGAACACGGGCTCATCGACGTCGAACAGACGCTCTCGGTGGCCGCCGCGCTGGAAGGCAAGGACGTGCCCGAAGAAGAGCAGGAAGAGAAGGTCTTCACGGGTGTGAGGGATCCGGGCGGGGTCGCCTGGCGCGTCCAGCACATCGACGGGGCACGGGCGCGCAAGATGCTGTCCGACGACGACTCCTTCAAGCTGATCGACGTGCGCACCAAGGCCGAATTCGAAGCCGACCACGCCCCGGAAGCCGTCCACATGCCCGTCGACGAGCTGCCCCACCGCTACCAGGAGCTGGGGCAGACCACGCACCTGCTGTTCATCGGCCAGGCCGGGGGACGCAGCGCCCAGGCCGCAGAATTCATGGCCAGCATCGGCGCCAGCGAGGTCTACGATGTCGAAGACGGCATGGCCTCCTGGACCGGGGACCGCGTCCGCGCAGACGCCCCCTGACCGCTCCCACCGCGCCGCCTCCCCCACGGCGCGACCCGCCCTCCCCTCTCCCTCCGCTCCTCCCCCTCCTCCTCCATGCCCAATTCCATCGAGGTCTACCTGGCCGCCGTCGGCCAGGTGGACGCCCAGGCACAGCCGGGCATCGCCGAGCTGATCCTGGACGCCGACATCGTCGTGCAGGCCGTGCTCCTGGTCCTGGTCGCCATGTCCATCGGCTGCTGGGTCATCATCTTCAACAAGGCCGGTCGGCTGCGCCGCGCGGTGCGCCTGGACGCCGCCTTCATCGACCTGTTCTGGAAGAGCCAGCGCCTCGATCAGGTCTTCGATCGCCTGGACCGCTTCACCGGCAGCCCCGTGGCCGCGGTCTTCCGCGCCGCCTACGTCGAGCTGTCCCGCCTGACCCGCGACGGTGACGACGGCGGTCGCGGCGTCGGTACCATCGCGCTGGACGCCGAGGAGAACCTCGAGCGCACCCTGCGCCGTGCCATCTCGATCGAGCGCACCGCGCTCGAGCGGATGACGCCGTTTCTGGCCACGACCGGCAGCACGGCTCCCTTCATCGGGCTGTTCGGCACCGTCTGGGGGATCCTGCGGGCCTTCCAGAAGATCGACGCCACGGGCCAGGCGACCGTCGCCACCGTCGGCGGCGACATCAGCCACGCGCTCATCGCCACCGCCGTCGGCCTGCTGGCCGCGATCCCGGCGGTCATGGCCTTCAACTTCTTCAACAGCAGGATCCGCGTCCTCGGCACGGACATGGAGAACTTCAGCAGCGACTTCCTCAACATCGTCAAGCGCCACTTCCAGGCGAGGTGACCGGTGGCAGCCCGAGGTGACCGATGGGGATGAGCACCGGCGGTGATCCGGGCGGCATGATGTCGGAGATCAACGTCACGCCCTTCGTCGACGTGATGCTGGTGCTGCTGATCATCTTCATGGTGACCGCGCCGATGATGACGACCGGCATGAAGGTCGAGCTGCCGCGGGCCAACGCCCCCGCACTCCCCACCGATCCCGACGACCAGATGGTGCTGTCCGTCACGGCAGAGGGGAAGTACTACATCGGAGAACACGAGTTCGGCTTCGAAGAGCTCGGCCCCAAGCTCGAAGCCATCGCGCGGAACAACCCCGACCAGGACGTGTTCCTCAAGGCGGACGGTCAGGTCCCCTACGAGAAGGTCGCGCAGCTCCTCGCCATGTGTACGAACGCCGGCATCGCCCGCATGGGCATGGTCACCCAGCCCGGCACGGGGGAAGACTAGGTGGCCGCGCGGGCCAGCCTGGGTGCCGCCGGCCTGTTCGGCGCGGCCGATGCGCGGCCGACCTGGGAGATCGCCGCCAGCGTCGCGCTGCACGCCGTCCTCTTCGGCGCCGTGCTCGTCGGCAGCGGACTGGGGGCGGACGACGGCCCCCTCATCGATCCACACGACGTGATGATCGTGAGCGCCGTCGCCCTGCCCAAGCAGACGGGGCGCATGCCCGACAAGCCCATGCGCACGCCCACGCCGCCACAGGGCGAAGCACCGGTCACCGCCCCGCCGCCGCCACAGAGCAGCGACATGGCGCTGCACACGCCGGACACGCCCAAGCCAGAGGGCAAGGCCGAACCCCGCGACCGCAGCGCAGACCGGGAAGCCCTGCTCAACGCAGCCAAGCGGGCTGCCCTGGTCGACGCTGCGGCCCCGCTTGGACCGGAGGATCACACCCGGACCTCTCCGGACGGAGTCGATCCCGCCGACGCCATCCTCGGCGCCGGCGGCGCCGGCATCAACGACCCCGACCTGGCCCGCTGGAAGGTCTCCGTGGAAGCCGCCATCCGCCGGAACTGGACCCCCCTGCCGGCGACCGTCTCGGCCCACCCCGACTATGTCGTCTACGTGGTCGTCCCCATCGCCGCGAACGGCAAGCTGGGGTCGCCGAAGATCTACCAGGGGACCGACGACAGCAGCTTCGACCGGTCCGCGCTGATGGCCGTGATGAAGACCGGGCGCGTCGCCTCCCCTCCCGAGAAGTGGCAGGCCAGCACGACCGCCGGCGTCGTGCTCGAATTCCCGGCCAAGGAAAAGCAGTGAAGCCCAAGCTCCCCTCCCCTCCTCTGCTCACGTCGCGCCGGGCGCTGCTCGGCGGCGTGGCCGCCACGACCGCAGCGCTCGTGCTGCCACAGCCGGCATGGGCACAGGATCCACGCATCCTCATCACCATCGGTGCGCCAGGCGCCAACAAGCTGCCGCTGGCCGTGACCCGGCCCATCGGCGGCGCCACCCAGGGCGACGAGTTCTACGACATCGTCCGCCGGGATCTGGCGCTGTGCGGCTGGTTCGACCTGGTCGAGGAGGCCGCCCACATCGAGCCCCGGGGCACCGGGGTGCAACCCGGCCAGTTCTCGTTTCAGGACTGGGAGATCCCCGGTGCTGCGGCACTCGGCAAGACCGTGCTGCGTCCTGACGGCGACCGCCTCCGCGCCGAAGCTTGGGTCTACGACGTCGCTGGCCGGCGCAAGCTGGGCGCCAAGGCCTTCTCCGCCGACAAGAGCGCCGTCCGCTCCCTCGCCCACAAGGTCGCAAACGAGATCGTCCTCCGGATCACCGGCCAGTCCGCCCCCTTCGCCACCCGCTTCGCGGTCGCCGGGAAGTTCTCGGGCAACAAGGAGATCTACCTGGTGGACTTCGACGGCCACGGGCTGACGAAGATCACGAAGAACGGCTCGATCAACCTTCAGCCGGGCTGGCACCCCTCGGGCAGCAAGCTGGCGTTCACCAGCTACGCGTCGGGCAACCCCGACTGCTACGTCGCCGACCTCGTCGCCGGTCGCATCACCCGGCTGTCGGCCCGCTCGGGCATCAACTCCGGGCCGGCCTTCAGCCCCGACGGAAGCCGCATCGCGCTGACGCTGGCGCCCGCCGGTGACCCCGACATCTACGTCATCGACGCCGCCAGCGGTGCCGTGGTCACCCGCCTGACCCGCGGCACCGGCATCGACGTCAGCCCCTGCTGGAGCCCCGACGGCAGCCGCCTGGCCTTCGTCAGCGAGCGCTCCGGCGGCGCCCAGATCTACATCGCCAACGCCGACGGCAGCGGTGTGCAGCGCGTCACCTACCAGGGCAGCCACAACGTCGATCCCGCCTGGTCACCGGACGGCAACACCATCGCCTTCGTGAGCCGGGACGGGCGCTTCGACGTGTTCACGGTCCGGCTGGACGGCACCGGCCTGACCCGCATCACCCAGGCCGCCGGCGACAACGAAGACCCCTGCTGGAGCCCCGACGGCAACTACCTGGCGTTCTCGTCGACCCGCTCGGGTAGCCCCCACCTGTGGCTGTCATCGCGCGACGGCGCCCACCAGGTGCAGCTCACGACCGGCAAGGGCGGCTACACCAACCCGGCCTGGTCGCCGGTCCTGGGGTGGTAGGGACATGGACAACGCACAGCCTCGCGCCGCCATCGACATCGGCAGCAACTCCCTGCTCCTCCTGGTCCGCTCGCCAGCCGGAGAGACCATCCACGACGAAGCACGCGTCGTCGGCCTGGGGCGTGGTCTCGGTGACCGCGGCCTGTTCCGCCCCGACCGCATGGACGCCGCCATCGCCGTGCTCAAGGACTACGCCACGCAGGCCGCCGACCTCGGCGTGCCCGCCACCGACGTCTCCGCGGTGGCCACCAGCGCAGCCCGGCGTGCGCTGAACGCCCAGAGCTTCATCGCCCGCGTCCAGGAAGAGACCGGGCTGCGCGTCCGGATCATCGCCGGCACCGAAGAAGCCCGCCTCACCTGGCTGGGCGCTCTGGACGGACTGGCGATGCCGCTCGGGAGCACCGCCGTGCTCGACCTCGGCGGCGGCAGCACGGAAGTCGTCGTCGGCGAGGGCGACCGTCTTCTGTTCCGCGCCAGCCTGGAGCTGGGCAGCGTCCGCCAGACGGAAGCCTTCTTCGGCGAGCACCCCGACCGCTACGACCCGCGGGACCTCGGGCGGCTGCGGCAGTCCGTGGACGACAGCCTGGCGCCGCTGCGAGACACCCCCCGCCCACGCAACGTCATCGCCGTGGCCGGCACGGCGACCACCCTGGCGGCCATGCAGCTCGGCCTGACGGCCTGGGACCGCGACCGCGTCCACGGCAGCCGCCTGACCCGCTCCGACCTGCGCCGCTTCATCGACCGGCTCCTCGCGAGCGACCGCGACGAGCGCCGACTGGCCGCTGCCGTCGCACCCGACCGCGCCGACTACCTGCTCGCCGGCGCCTGCATCCTGGAGGCGGCCCTGGGGGCCCTGCACCGCGAGAGCCTGCTGGTGAGCGACGGCGGCGTGCGGCAGGGGCTGCTGGCGGGCTGAGCGTCGTCCCATGGCGCCGACGACCTACAGATCCCCCAGCGTGAAGTGCAGCACCAGCTCGGGCTCGCTGCGCGCGCTGAGCGGGGCCGGGTTGGCGCCGACGAGGGCGGCGATGGGGCCGACCGGCGTCGCGATGCGCAGGCCACCGCCGACGCCATAGCGCAGCAGCGGATCGAGGCCCTCGACCACCGAGGAGGGCTGAGGGTCAGGGTCCAGGAAGCCGACACGCCCGGCGTCCACGAAGCCGACCAGCCAGGTGCTGTCGAAGCGAGGGAAGCCGAGCACGGTCAGCGGCACCCGTAGCTCCACCGCGCCCGCCAACAGCGCGTCACCGCCCGTCGGCACCCAGCGGGTCGGGTAGTCGACCAGGGCGGTGTCACGGACGAGCGGATCGAGCCCCGCCGGCATGTCGATATCGACCCGGGCGACCTCGTTGGCGGGCCCGACGGTAGCCGGGCGGAAGCCGCGCAGCGACCCGGAGCCGCCCAGCACGAAGCGCTCCTCGACGGCGAGCGTGGTCTGCGCCCCCTCGGCCCAGCCAAGGCCTCCGTGCCCCGACAGCGACAAGGTCAGCGGCCCCAGGCCCACCAGGCCATCGAGGCGGGTCTCGGCCCGGACGGAGGGGATGCCGGAGAGCAGGCTGTCGTCGACCTCGAGCAGGGTCGAGGAGCGCCATCCCCGCCGCGGATCGAGGGGGCTGTCCCGCTGATCGAGCACCAGCGCCAGCGCGGGGCCGGTCTGGAGGCGAGAGGCGCTGATCACCGAGGGGAGATCATCGTCGACGCCGGCCATGCCCAGCGCACCGAGCCAGGGGTCTCCGGTGACCAGCGCGCCCGGGTCGATGTCGTCGAGGCGGCGCCAGCGGGCCTCGTAGGCGAGGTACAGCTCGTCGCGCACGCCGAGGCGGCTGCGGACGCCGACGCTGAGCGCCGACGCAAAGACGCGAAAGGAGGTCTCCTGCAGGGTGTCGTTGAGGAGCAGCTCGGCGGCGAAGCGCTGGCCGCGGGTGGGGACGTTGGGCGCCTCGTACCGCAGCGCCAGCTTCCAGGTCGGGTTGTCCAGGTCGATCCGCCAGGTGTCGCCGAGCCAGGTGTAGCCGCCCTGCCCCAGCAGGGAGAGGCTCTGGCCGCGCCCGGCGAGGTTGCGGTGGGCGATCTGACCGCGGGCCGCCACGCCGCGGTCGGTGGCCACGCCGCCGCCGAGCTGGAAGAAGATCGGCGGACGCTCGTCGAGGTGGACGATGAGGTCGCGGGAGCGCGGGTCCGTGCCGATGAGATCGAGGGTGACGGCCTGGAACAGGTCGAGCTCGTAGAGTCGCTGGCGGGTCCGCTCCAGGTCGGAGGGTCGGATGGGCTGGCCGACCTCGACCGCCAGCTCCCGGGCGATCACGCTGCGTCGGGTCCGCTGGTTGCCCTGGATCGTGATGCTGCGGAGCCGCACCTGCTCGCCGGGCTGCACGTCGATGAGGGCGACCGCGTTGCCCTCGACCATGGTGGTGGACATCGTCGCATCGGCGTCGATGTAGCCACGCTCCCGCAGGTCCTCGACCAGCTCCTGGCGCAGTCGGTCCAGCTCTCCGGGTCGGAAGGGCTGCCCGACGAGCTCCTGGCGCAGCATGTGGACGCGGCCCGCGGTCACCGGGTCTGCGCCGCGCACGTCCAGGCTCAGCAGCAGGCTGCCGGGGCCCTCGTCGATGTGCACCGGGACGCGCAGCGGTACCCGCCGGCCCGCTGGGAACATGAAGCGTGGCGTGCCGGCGACCGCCGGGCCGACCTCGACCCGGGCGCCGAGCTGACCACGCCCTCGGTACAGCTCTGCGAGCGCCCGACCGGCGGCGGGTAGCTCGTCGTCGACCACCACGCGGCGCCCCAGGCTGTCGGGGACGGCCTCCGCGAGGGCGGCCTGCACCGTCGCCTCGTCGAGGACACCGGCGCCGTCGATGTCATAGCCCTCGACCCGGTGCCGCGGCCCGCGGTCGATGCTGAACACGACCAGGGCGTCGTCGCCGGCGCCCTGGATCCGGGCCTGCACGCTGGCGTTGAAGTACCCCCGTCGCTGGAGCCAGCGGTGGAGCGCCTCGCGGGCATCGTCGACCATGCCCTCCGAGACGCGCGAGCCCCCCTGCAGACCGATCACCTGGCGCAGCCGATCGCCGTGCGGCGCGCCGGCCCCCGTGGCGATCACCTCCGTGCGGGGGCCGGTCTCACCGAGGATGGCGAGGCGCTCTCCCCCGTCGGCGGGCGAAAACAGCAGGGTCACGCGCGAGTCGTAGTACCCGCGCTCCGCCAGCAGATCGCGTACGAGCAGGCGGACGTCGGCCTCCGCTGCGGTGGGGATGCGCTCTCCCTCCGAGAAGCCGAGCTTGCGCAGCCCACGCCGCAGCGCCCGGTCGTCCACGGGTAGCGGTGCGGCGAGCACGACGCTGTCGAGGAGGCGGGGCGCGCCGGGGTCCGCGGAGACACGGATCTCCCGGTGGTTCTCACCCAGCTCCTCCACCTCCACTCGCGCGACGGCATCCGGCCAGCCCGCCGCTACGAGGGCGGCCTGGACCCGTCGCTCGGCGGCGGGGCCGTCCCGACGAGCGAAGAAGGTCTCGCCGCGGCTCAGCCCGTGGGCGGCGTCGACCACCCGTCGGGCCCGGCGGTCGTCGACGTCGACGCGGACGCGGTCGATGCGGGGTGCCGGGTAGACGCGGTAGACCACCCGGACGGCGTCGATGGGCTCGCCGTCCTCGTCGAAGGCCAGCCACGGCTCGGCGTCGACCTCGACCGCGGCGAAGGCCCCGGCCCGCATCAGCGACCGGATGTCCTGGCGCACCAGGGCCGGGTCCAGGATGCCACCCTGCCGCACGCGCAGCAGCGGCTCGAGGTTCTCGCGGGGGAGGCCGCCGCGGGGTGCGAGCAGGCTGACCTGGGCAACCTGCAGGCCGGCGGGCCAGCTGTCGATGACCGCCGATCGGTCGGGCGCCGCGGTCGCCGCAGGGGCATCATCCTGCGCGAGGACCGGACGCCCCAGGCACAGGGCCCACAGCACCACGAACCGCGCGCCTCGCCACCGGATCACCCTCACTGGAACTCCCAGCGCAGGGCGACCTCGACGCCGTAGGCGCCGCCGATCTCGAGGGCGCGCTCCTGCTGACGCGTCGTCCACCAGCCCCGCAGGTACAGCCGCCGGGCGAGGCGCTGCTCGAGCGCTGCGTAGGTGTCGCGGTCGCCGGAGAGATCCTGCTCGATGATCACCCGGCCCCCCTCCCAGCCGACGTCGCCCAGGTCGTTCTCGTACAGCAGGCGCAGCTCGGAGCTGACCTCCCCCGACCCCTGGGTGCTGGTGCCGCTCACGAGGTCGAGGCGATCCGGCCGGAGCGGATCGAGCAGGGGCTCCAGCCCACGGATGCGGAACACCCCCTCCTCGGCCCGCTCCAGGAGCCCCGACGACGAGAACAACACGTCGCCGCCCTCGATGGCCAGCGCCTGCGTCAGCGCCCCGCTGCGCTCCATCTCCTCCCGCGTCATGCCGAAGAGCAGCAGCGCATTGATGTCGGCCTGCGCCAGGGTGGGCGTGCTGCGCGTGCTCGTGGTCCACGCGCTCCACAGCCCGCCCACGTCTGCGTCGATGCGGTACTCCTGATCGGAGGTCCGCACCGTCGTCGTCATCGAGAAGTCCAGCTCGGGGTCGTAGGTGTAGGGGTCGACGAAGCGCAGCTCTCCCCGCAGCAGCTCGAACTCGCGCTCCTTGAGGTAGACCCGACCGCCGGGCAGCGCCTGCACCCGCCCGACGAGACCGGGCCGCGCGGTGTCGCCGATCACCCGCAGCTCGGCGCTCGCCGAGAGGTCCCCCACGTTGTTGCGCACCCGCAGGGTGTCGTCGGCGGAGAGCGCCAGGTCCATGCTGAACCAGTCGCGGGTCTCGGCCTCGACCGCGCCGCCGAGCACCTCGTCGGAGACCTCGAGCATCCAGCTCTCCCAGTCGATCCGGTCGGTGAACAGCATCTCGTCGACGTCGATCCGCCCGGACAGCAGGGCGGCGTCCGCCGGCCCCGAGAACGCGATCTCGGCGTCCCCGGTGACCGGCGGCAGCCAGTCGAAGTAGCGCACGCGCGCCCCGCGCACCGTCCCCGCGAGGTCGTAGCGCTGGGGGGCGAAGCCGGACAGCGCGATGTCTCCACGGGCTTCGACCTGGCCGCCGCCGAGCCGGCCGTCCACTCGCTCCACCCGAAGCAGGTCCGGGTCGATGCGGAGTCGCCCCGTCAGGCTCTCGAAGGTCGCCGGGAACCAGTCGCCCCGAACCGTCGCGTCGTCGACCTCGACCCGGAGCTCGGGTCGGACCCGACCGTCCCGGCTCGCCGCGGCGATCTCCACGCCGGCCAGCCCCTCGGCACGCTGCAGCCCCGGCACGACCAGGCGGAGGAGGTCGAGGTCGACCGTGCCGCCCCCCTCGAAGCGGGTGACGCCGTCGCGCTGCCGCTGCCCCGACAGGCGGAGGTCGGTGTCCCCACCCGTGAGGTGGAAGCCCTCGAGCGCGTAGTCCTCGCCCCGCTGCTGCCAGGACCAGGGCCCCGTCGTGGCGAGCGCGTGGCGACCCCAGCGCAGCGTCATGCCGGACAGCTCGGCGCCGATCTCGACCGGGGTGGGCGCCTCACCGAAGGCCCCGGCGATGTGGGCGCGACCACTGACCTTTGCGTCGACGGGGCTGCCATCGGGCGCCTCCGGCCAGGCAGCATCCAGGGCGAAGTCGCGCAGCCAGGCGTCGACCTCGTAGGGTTGCTCCCCCCACAAGCCGAGCGTCCCGGCGACCGCGAGCTGCGAGCCGCTGTCGGGGTCCAGCGGGTCGAGCACGCCATCGAGTCGCTCCTCGGCAAGCAGCGGCCCGTCGCTGGCCAGGCGCCCCTCGAAGCGCAGGATCCCCTCCGTCGTGGCGAAGCTCAGCCCGCTGTCCGCGAGGCGCCGCCGCCCCAGCCGGGTATCGGTCAGGCGCAACCAGCCGCGCGGCTCCGGCTCGAACAAGGTGCCCTCGACCACGCCGTCCAGGCTCACAGCGCCGGTGAGCTGGCCACCCAGGGGAGCCAGCAGGTCCATGCGCTCGGTGCGGAAGCCGCCCCCGCGCACGTCGAGGTGGACCCCCCAGCCGGCTCCGACCCGGCCACGCGCCACCAGGCTCTCCTGTCCGTTGGCCCGCGACAGCCAGGCCTCGTCCAGGGTGAAGCGGCCACCGTCCATCCAGCCGATGGCGTGGCCGGCGTCGAAGTGCTCCCCGTACAGCTCGGTCGCACCCAGCTCGACGACACCCTCGCCGTCGAGGGCCCGGGCCGGGCCGTGGAGCTGGAGCGTCCCCTGCATGTCGGCGTCGACCCCGGGCAGGTCCAGGAAGACGCCGAGCACGTCCGAGAGGCGACCGGGTCCGACCAGGAGCTGCAGGTCCAGGGCGGTGTCGCCCGCGAAGTCGATGTCGACGCCGCCCTGCCAGGGTGTGCGCCCGCGGCGGGCGTGGATCTCGGGGAAGCGCAGCGAGCGGAGGTCCGACTCGAGGGGAGAGGTGGCGTGGTCGGCGAAGGGCAGGTCCCAGATGCGGAGCTGATCGATGTCCGCCAGCCCTTGGACGGCGAGGTCGTCGAAGGGACCCGACAGCGTCCCCGACAGCCTGGCCTGCCCGCCCAGGCCGAGGTCGGCCAGCGGCGCAAGGTCTCGCAGGTCGAGGGAGGAGAAGTCGACCCGGAGATCGAGCGGCCCCCGGGGCCCGAAGCCGATGAAGGCGTTGGCAAGCCCCCGCGAGCGTGGCGTGGTCACGGGCCGGGCGATGAGGCGGATCCCGTCGTCGTGGAGGCGCAGCTCGCCCTCTGCCCGGATCCGCGGGACGTCGAGGAGCGGGGGCGTCTGGGGCACGGGTCCCCCCGCAGCCCGCAGGTCCGTCGCGGCGATCTTCCACGACCCGGCCATCGTCAGCGGCTGCACGGTCCCCGCGGCCTGGATCTCGACGTCGCCCCGCATGTCGACCCAGGGCGCCGGCGACACGTCGAGGGCGGCCAGGGCCGCCGAGAGGCTGACGTCCGTGCCGATCACAGAGGCCCAGCCGCCGCGCGATGCGAGGTCGACCGCGCCGTCGACATGCACCAGGCCGCCTGCCCAGCGCGCTTCGAGCGGCTCCAACAGGAGCTGGCGTCCCTGCAGACGCCAGGAGCTGACGATGTCTCCGAGGCGGTAGTGCAGCGGCGGCAGCGTGGGATCGAGCTGCCGCGCGACCACCAGGGCGAGATCGTCCGCGGCGAGCTCGCCGCCGAGGACCGGCGCCGAGCTCGTGCCGGAGATCTCCAGGTCGAGGGCGACAGCACCCTGGGCGGACAGTCGATCCGGCATGAGGGGGCGGAAGCTCTCCAGCCCGGTCTGCACCGAGAAGACACCGTGGACCGAACCGCGAGGCTCCAGCATCAGCGAGCCGGACAGGGACAGGTCCGGGAAGCGCATGCCGAGCACCGGAGCGTGGATGCGCGCGGGGCTCACCGCGAGATCCGGGAGGTGGACCGGCTCGGAGTCCTGCTGCCAGTCGCCGATGCGCAGCCGGATCGAGCGGCTGTCCAGGGCCATCGTGCCCCGGCGCTGGCCCGGGCTGGCGTCGAGGCCGACGATGCGCAGGTCCACCAGATCCTGCCCACCGTAGGCGGCGCTCAAGGCCACCGTGCCTTCGTGCACGACCAGCTCCTGCCAGGGCAGCCGGTCGGCCGGTGGACCCTCTGACCGCGGCAGCCCACCGAGCTCCCGGAGCTGCCCCTCGTCGAGGTGGAGGTGCACCAGCGGCCGCGTGAGCTCCAGGCGCCGCAGCACCGGCCGATGCTCGGTGATCCCGACCGTCAGGCGGATCTCCTCGGCGGCGGCCAGCGTGGCGCCGTCCTGTGCGGGATCGTCGCTGCGGTGCTGCACGACGAGCCCCTCCACGCGCACGCTGCCGGCCAGCGGCTCCAGGTGGACACCCGCCACCGTGGCGTGCTCGCCGGTCCGCGCCTCCAGCTCGTGCTCCACCACCACCGCGAGGCGACGCGCCAGCCAGTCGCTGTGCAGCAACATCCCCAGCCCGACGCCACCGGCGACACCCACGCCGACAACGACGAGCAGGCGTCGCAGCCGCGTGCTCAGCGCCATCGTTGGGCTCCAATGCAGCGGAGGGGGCTGTGGTCGAGGGTGCAGTCACCCCAGAACCAACCGGCGAGGCACCGGATCGCCGATGCCTCGCCGAAGGAGCTGGAGCGGGCGACGGGATTCGAACCCGCGACAACGAGCTTGGGAAGCTCGGACTCTACCAACTGAGCTACACCCGCAGCACCTCTCCTATGCCACGCCGCCGCAATCCCGGCAAGGCCGGAAGTGCGGATCACGGGGTCAACGTTGCCGCAGCAGCGTGATGGCCCGCCGCCGGACTGCCATCTCGAGTGGGCGGTAGCTGGCATCGACGGACTCCACCTCGTCCAGCATGCGCTCGGCGTTGCCCAGCTTGTGCCGCAAGAGGTAGACACCGGCAAGCTCCCAGAGCGCCTCGATGTAGGCGGGGTGGTGTTCCGCCCCGGCCTGGACCGCGCGCTCCAGGCGCGTCTGGGCGCCGTCGAGGCGTCCCATGCCCCGGGCGGAGAGCGCCTGGACCACGAGTGCCTCGAGGTCGTCCTGGCCCCGCAGGCTGTCCTGGGACTCCTCGTAGAGGCCGGCGGCGTTGAGCGCCCGCGCATCGAGGATGAGGTCGTCGAGCGAGGCCAGCGCGTCGGGGTCCACCTCGCTGAAGGCGCCGCCGAAGTCCACGCTCTCCAGCGAGGGTTCCGGGATCGCCAGCGCGATCGGCTCGCTGTAGGCTTCCGCGGGGGCCGCATCGGCAGCGGCAGCGGGCCGGGGGCGAGAGCGTCGACCGCCGGACATCACCTCGCCGATCTTGCGGAGGATCTCCATGTTGGTGGGGTCGACCACCAGGATCTGCCGGTAGGCCGCGATCGCCCCCTCCGTGTCACCGACGTCGGCCAGCTCGTCTCCCTGGCGCTCCAGCTCGCCGACGTCCACCGCTGGCGGTGCCTGCTCGGGCGGCGCTTCCGGGGCCGCGGCGGCTGATGACCCCGCGTCGGTCACGAAGTCCTCCACCACCTCGTCGGTGAAGTCATCGAGCGGTGGCGCTGGCGCGGAGGCGGCCTTGTGCCCGAGCACGTCGAGGCGCGCGGCGAGATCCGCAGCTTCGCCGGAGTCGTCGGGCAGGATCGACAGCAACAGCTCGACACCTGCGTCCTTCTCCCCCAGCGCGACCAGCAGCTCGGCGAAGCGGATCCGCCACGGCAGACCGCTCTTCACTGCTTCATCGGCACTCTCCATGACGTCGCGAGCGCGATCGGGGAAGCCGTAGGTCGACAGGGTGTTGGCCGCGATGATCACGCGGACTTCTTCGTCGGTCTCCGGAGCGGCCCAGGGCAGCTCGTGCAGGCGGACTCGAGATCGCTGTGCTTCGGCGTCCGCCGACTCCAGCTCCCGCTGCAGCGCGGGATCGTCACCGCCGCACTCGATGGCATGGCGGAGGGCGTTCACGCGGGCGTCGAGGTCACCGGTCTCGGCAAAGTGGCGTGCGGCCTGGATCCACACCTTGCGGGCCTTGTCCACCTGTCCGAGGCCCTGCAGGGCGCGCCCGAGGAGGACCAGCAGGTCGACGTTGCGCGGGTCCTTGCTGTAGGCCTTCTGCAGGTGGGTGAGCGCCGCGTGGAAGTCGCCCTGGGTGATGCGCGCTTCGGCTGCGCCCAGCAAGGTCGCCGTGTGCTCCGGCTGCAGGGCAAGCGCCCGCTCCAGGAAGCGCGCCTGGTCATCGGGACGGCCGTAGCGTCGCGCTTCCCGTCCCACGTCTACCCAGGCGGTGAACGCGTCGTCCGCCATCCGGTTGTTCTCCAACAGCTCTGCCACCCGCACCTTGGGGGGCAGCTCACCGGGGGAGAGGCGCGCGACAGCACGCGCGTACTCGATGGCCTTGTGGGGGTCGCGACGCTCGACCAGCCCGAAGGCCTCTTCCCACACCCGCTTGGCTTCGGGGAGGCGCCGAACCTCGGTCAGGCACCGGGCGAGATCCGCCCGAAGCTCGTGCTGATCCGGCTTGAGGTTCACGAGCTGCTTGTAGATGCTGACCGCGGCCCGGACCTGGCCGGCGCCGCGCAGGCTGCGCGCGACGTCGGAGAGATGACGGACGGCTTCGGGCTTGCGGCCGAGCGTCAGGTAGAGCTCGGCGACCTTCTGCCGGATCCGCCGGTCGCGCGGGTCGTGCCGGAGGATGGACAGGTAGCCTTCCAGCGCCTTCTCGGTCTGGCCCCGGCGCAGGAAGTTCATGGCCTCCTGTTCGGTCTTGTCGCGATTCACGGTGCCCTCTCGCACGATCAGGGGGATGGGGCCGGGCCGGCACCGCGAGCGGCGCGCGAACCGACGGCGGGGCGCGCGTCAGCTCGAGCGGTCGGACAACCACTCGTCGACGTAGCGGGTGTGGCCCCGGAGCTCGCGGAAGCCCGGGTCCGCCACCAGCTCGCGCTGCAGCGGCAGCGTCGTGCGAATGCCCTCTACGACGAACTCGTCCAGCGCCCAGGAGAGGCGCCGGAGGGCGGCGTCGCGGTCGGCAGCGGTCACGATGAGCTTGGCCACCAGCGAATCGTAGTACGGCTGCACCATCGCTTGTTCATGAACCGCCGAGTCGATGCGGATTCCGGGTCCGCCGGGCGCGTTGTAGGCGGAGATCAGGCCCGGCGAGGGCATGAAGGTCCACGGGTCTTCGGCGTTGACCCGCACCTCGATGGCGTGACCGTGGAGCGTGACCTGATCCTGCGATAGCGGCAGCGGCTCTCCAGCTGCCAGCCGGATCTGGAGCTGGACGAGGTCGACGCCGGTGACCTGCTCGGTGACCGGGTGCTCCACCTGGATGCGGGGGTTGACCTCGAGGAACCAGAATTCGTCGCCCTCGACCAGGAACTCCACGGTGCCCACCGTGAGGTACCGGGTGTGGCGCGCCAGGTCGACGGCCGCCTGGCGGATCCGCCCCCGGAGCGCGTCGGAGAGGCCCGCCGCCGGGGCCTCCTCGATGATCTTCTGGTGGCGCCGCTGCATGGAGCAGTCGCGTTCGCCCAGGTGGATGGCCCCTCCCCTCCCATCGCCGGCGATCTGCACCTCGATGTGACGCGGGCGCGCCAGGAAGCGCTCAAGGAACAGCGCACCGTTGCCGAAGGAGGCCACCGCTTCGGCGCTGGTGAGCTCGAAGGAGCGGCGCAGGCCGGCTTCGTCGTGCACGACCCGCATGCCCTTGCCGCCGCCGCCAAACGCAGCCTTGAGCATCAGCGGGAAGCCGATCTCGGCCGCGAGATGGACCGCCTCCTCCACATCAGCGACGGCCCCGGGACTCCCCGGCAGCAGCGGAACCCCGGCGGCGCGGGCGGCGGCCTTGGCCGACAGCTTGTCCCCGAAGGTGTCCAGCGAGTCGGGGCGGGGGCCCACGAAGCCGATGCCGTGCGACGCCAGCGACTCGGCGAAGGCGATGTTCTCGGCGAGGAAGCCGTAGCCCGGGTGCACGGCGTCGACGCCGGTGATCTCTGCGGCCGTCACGACGTTGGGGATGTGCAGGTAGGAGAATGGCGCTGGGGGCGGGCCCACGCACACCGACTCGTCGGCGAAGCGCACGTGCAGTGCGTTGCGGTCGGCTTCCGAGTAGATCGCGACGGTGCGGATCCCCAGCTCTCGGCAGGCACGGATCACGCGGAGGGCGATCTCGCCCCGGTTGGCGACGAGGATCTTGTCGAACACGGTCGTTCAGTCCGGTTGGATGCGGAAGAGAGCCTGGCCGAACTGGACCGGCTCCGCGTTCTGCACCAGGATCTCGAGGATCGTCCCGGACACCTCTGCTTCCAGCTCGTTCATCAGCTTCATGGCTTCGAGGATGCAGAGCACCTGTCCCTGGTGGACCTTGTCGCCCACCGACACGAAGGGCTTCGCACCCGGCTTCGGCGCCCGGTAGAAGGTGCCGACCATCGGCGAGTCGATCGTGACAGACCCATCATCGACGTCCGCCACGGCAGCCGCAGGCGCCGCAGCCGCGGGCACAGGCGCTGCGTGTACCGCCGGGGCCGCCACGACGGGGGCCACCGCCCCCTGGAGGCGTAGCTCGACGCTGCCCTCTTCGTTCTCCATGGCCAACTCGACGACGCCGTGCTCGTGCATCAGCTTGAGCAGGGCTTCGAGACGCTCGAGATCCATCATCCGCTCCGATCGCGCAGCCACTGCACAAGGGCGCGCAGGCCCAGCGTGTAGCTGGCCACTCCGAAGCCTGCCACCTGCCCGACCGCCACAGGGGCAAGGAGGCTGCGGTGGCGGAATTCCTCCCGTGCATGCACGTTGGAGAGGTGCACCTCCACGAAGGGCAGCGCCACGCCCGCCAGCGCGTCTCGGAGCGCCACCGAGGTGTGCGTGTAGCCCCCCGGGTTGAACACGATCCCGTCTACATCGTCAGCGGCCGTGTGGATCCGGTCGATCAGCGCGCCTTCGCTGTTGTTCTGGAAGGAGCTGAGGCGCACCCCGAGCTGCCCCGCGAGCACCGCCAGCCGCTGGTCCACATCGGCCAGCGTGCTCTGCCCGTAGGTTTCCGGTTCACGCCGACCGAGCAGGTTCAGGTTCGGCCCGTGCAGGACCAGGATGTGCACCGCCGACCCGCCGTCAGTTGCCCGTACCGGGGCCGACCTCAAAGTAGGTGGCGTCGTGGCCGATGGAGCCGACGATCTGAGCGTTGGCGTAGCTGTCGCCGTCGGGGAACAGGTAGTCGACGTAGACGTACACCCGCAGCAGGCCGCTGCCGTCGGTGGCACCGCTGTAGTAGTTGCTGCGGTAGGACTGACCGCTGCCGTCGTTGTCGGCGTAGTCGCCGGTGATCTCGTAGTACTCGCCGCTGACCGTGTCGTACACCCAGGCGCACCACTCGTAGGTCGCGGTGTCGAAGTTGCCGTTTTCGTCTTCA
>CAZRFD010000090.1:0-29050 GCA_964599085.1 uncultured Enterobacterales bacterium
TCCCCGGGGTCCATCGAGCCGGCCGGACATGCAGTGGAAGCGTGCTCTGCACGTACAGGCTGCGTTACGCAGGCCGGCGCCCCGCCCCCGGGGCAGGCGGGGGCCCCTCCTCTGCACCTCCGCCCTCCCCCGGCGGGCCCCTCCGACCAGGACAGCAGATGGCCTCTCCAGCGGCTCGACAGCCCGACGACGACGCCGATCGCACCGGCTTGCAGCGCACGGGCGACTGGCTGTGGGACCTCGTCCGGACCTG
The DNA here is from genome assembly GCA_964599085.1 of uncultured Enterobacterales bacterium. GTDB lineage: Bacteria > Myxococcota_A > UBA796 > UBA796 > UBA2385 > J125. Next base: position 254 of record CAZRFD010000090.1, read on the forward strand.
GGGCCCGGCCATCTTCATCGTCCTGCTCATCCGGTCGATGCTGTTCGAGCCCTTCCGGATCCCGTCCGGGTCGATGGTGCCGACCCTGGCCATCGGTGACCACATCCTGGTGACCAAGTACAGCTATGGCCTGCGCTGGCCGCTGACCCGCATCCCCATCGGCGACCTCTCCGTGCCGGATCGGGGCGACATCATCGTCTTCGCCTTCCCGGGCTCCGACTTGGACCCGGTGACCGGAGAACCCGCGCTGGGGCACTGGCTCGACGTCCCGATCCCCGGCATCACGCTGGACTACGTCAAGCGCGTCGTCGGTCTGCCCGGCGAGACCATCGAGGTGCGGGACAACGTCCTCTACATCAACGGCCAGCTCCAGCCCCACACCGAAGACGGCACCTTCGACTTCGTCGACGACCGCTGCGACACCCACCCCACGATCTCGCACACCGAAGACCTCGACGGCATCGATCACACCATCCTGACCTCGGCCAGCTACGGGCGGCGCATGCCGGACTTCGGCCCCGTCACCGTGCCCGAAGGCCACGTCTTCGCCATGGGCGACAACCGCGACCACTCCGCCGACTCGCGGGTCTGGGGCTTCGTGCCGCTGCGCAACATCAAGGGCAAGTCACGCTTCGTGTGGCTGTCCTACGACCAGTGCAAGCCCGGCCTGCCGCTGCTCGGCGAGATCCGCACCGACCGCTTTGGCCTCAAGCTGCACTGAGCCGTCGCGCGACCCTGCCCACGCCTGTCCGAAGCGTCACCCAATCGACAGCAGATCGTCGGCGGCGAGTTCTTCGAGGCTGACGGTCTCGGCGACGAGGCGTTCGTTGGTCGTGCGCAGGTGTGCGGCGACCTTGCGGAGGATCTGCCACAGCAGCCGCATGCCGAGCGCGCCGTCCTGCTTGGCCAGCCGCAGGAAGCTGGCGCGGTCCAGGGTGAGGAACTCGGCGTCTTCGAGCACGCGGGCGGTCGCCGAGCGCGGCACCTGGTCCACGAGGGACAGCTCGCCGAAGTAGTGCCCTGGCCCCAGGCGGGCGAGGCGGGTGCCCTGCTTCTCGATGGCGACGGCCCCGCTGACGATGAAGAAGGCGTCACTGCCCGCTTCTCCGTCACGGAAGAGGATGGTTCCCGTCGGCGCGCTGCGCGCCTGGGTTGCATCGGTGAAGGCCAGGAGCTGGCGGTAGGTACAGGCCTGGAACAGGTCCACCCGCCGCAGCACGTCCAGGCGCTCCCGGACCTGCTGGTCGTCCCGTTCAGCGTCCGAGGCCTGCAGCCGCCCCACCGCCACCGTGATGTTGTCGCGGCCGCCGCGTTCGTTGGCCAGGCCGATGAGCTGCTGCAGGTCGGGTATGGAGTCCCCGGCGCCGAGGGTGAAGCCCAGCTCGCGCTTGCCGAGGTAGCGGTGCAGGCCGTCGCTGCACAACACGAAGGCATCAGCCGGATCGATGTCGAAGGCCAGCGCGTCGACCAGCACCGAGGGGAACACGCCGAGCGCCCGGGTGATCACGTTCTTGTTGCGCGCCCGCCGGGCCTGTTCTTCCGTGATGACCCCCTCGCGGAGCTGCTGGTTGACCAGGGTGTGGTCTTCGGTGAGCTGGTGCAGCTCTCCGCCGCGCGCGAGGAAGACGCGGCCGTCACCGACGTGGACAAGGAAGGCGACCGTGCCGATCACGAGCACCGCGTCCAGGGTCGTGCCCATGCGGCCGCCCTCCCCCACCAGCGACAAGGAGGCGTCGTGGATCTGGCGGCAGGCCTGCTGCACGCCCTCGTCCAACATGTCGAGCACGGCTTCCCGGCCGACGTCGTCGGGAGACTCGCGGAAGCGCGCCATGACGTCGGCGCGGCCAGCGACCCACTCGTGCAGGACGCTGCAGGCCAGCTCGCTGGCGACGTCTCCGCGCTTGTAGCCACCCATGCCGTCGGCGACCGCGACGAGGCCGAGGTCGGGGGCCAGCAGGAAGCTGTCCTCGTTGTTGCGCCGGGCACGCCCGACATCGCTGACACCCCAGGTCTGCAGCTTCACAGGACCTCCTCGGACTCTTCGACCTGGACGGCTATCGCGTCGGCCTGGACGGTCGCCGCGTCTTCGATGGTCTCGTCATCGGTGGATCCGGCCAGCCCTGCCGCGCTGGCGTCAGCCAGCCGCTCCGAGGTCTTGCGCAGGTTGCCCGAGACCCGCAACAGAAGGCTCCACAGCACCTTGACCGCCATGTTGGCGTCGGCCTTGAGCGCTGCCAGGAAGCTGTCGCGGTCCAGGGTGAGCACTTCTACGGGGGTGAGCGCTTCCACCGTCGCGCTGGCACGCGGGTCGTCGAGCATCGACATCTCACCGAAGACCGTGCCGCTGTCGACCTCGGCGATGCGCTGGCCGTCCTTGTTCACCCCCACCCGCCCGCTCACCAGCAGGTACAGCGTGGTGTTCGTCACGCCCTGGCGCAGCAGCAGGCTGCCCCGGGGGAAGGAACGCGGCAGGGCCAGCTCGGCCATGCGTACCAGCTCGGCGTCGCTGCACCAACGGAACAGCTCGATGCGCCGCAAGGTCGCGATGCGTTCTCGGCCCGAGCCCGGCGACGGGGCGTCGGCCCCCCGCTGCACCGCTGCCGCCACCCGCGGTCGGGTCACGTCCACCGCAGCGATGGCCTGCAGCTCTTCGATGACCGCTCCGAGGCCCTCGACCCGCAGCGCCGTCGCGAGCTGCTCGCCACCGAGACCCTCGGCGAGCGAGGCGGCGAGCAGGACGACGCGGTCGCCCGGTCCGAGGTCGATGGCCACGGTCTCGACCGGTGGCGGTTCGCTTGTCTGCCCCAGGGGCTGCGTCGCCTGCGGACCGGCCGGCGCCATGGACGCGAGGTCTTCGTCGAGGGATCGCGGCAGGGGGCGTTCGGCGCCACCGGAGACGGTCAGCCGGTGGACCAGCCCGGCGTGGTGGAGGATGACCGCCCCCTTGCCGGCGTGGGCGACGAACAGCTCGGCGGGTAGGGCGACGACCGCGTCCAGGTCCACGGCGATGGGCTGGTCGCGCCGCAGCGAGAGCGCGTGGACCTCGCGGGAGGCCTGGACGAAGCCATCGCGCAGCCGGCCCTCGACCCGCTGGCGCAGGCTGTCGGTGGGGTTGAGCGCGAGCCGCTCGATGAGGTCGGCGTTGCGTGAGACATGCGCCCGGACCTGGTCGAAGGCGATCCGCAGTGCGGCACGGGCGTCCTGCTGCCCTCCGCGGGCCTCCCCGACCACGAGCAGGGACAGCGAGTCGACCTGCATGCAGTCGGCGACGACAGAGGCGCCGTCGCCACCCGACTGCTCAGGGGCCGGGAGCGCCCGGGAGGACATCAACAGCGAAGGGTCCCGCACGCTTGCTCCACGGGGGAGGGGTTTGCAGGCGAGGGGGGGGGGGGCGCAGTCTGCGCACCGAGGTGCGCAGCGACCGCCCACCAGGCCTGCGGACGCTGCATGTTAGCAACAGGCAACATGCCGCGGCCCCGCCTCACCCCCCTGCTTGCCCTCGAGCTGGTCGCGCTGCTCGCGTTCATCGGGCTGTCGCTGGGCTTCGTGGTCTCGCACGGCAGCGACAGCTCGCTGGTGCCGCTGGACGTGGACGCCCTGGCCACCGGTCCGTCACGCGAGCGCTGGATGGGGATCTTCTTCGATGACCAGAAGGTCGGCTACGCGGTGAACCGCTCTGCCCCCGTGGCCGGCGGCGGCACCCTGCACGAGGGCCGCAGCCACTTCCGACTCGCCGCCTTCGGCACGATCCAGGATGTCATCACCGCCCAGGCGGCGCTGACCGACGCCGACGGGGCGCTGCAGCGCTTCGACTTCTTCATGGTCAGCGACCAGGTCCGCATCTCGGCGCGGGGCGAGGTCCGGGGCAGCGAGATCGTGATGGAGGTCGACACCGGCGGGGGCACGCAGAGCTTCACCTTCCCCGTCAGCCGCCCCCCCCACGTCGAGCTGTCCCTGGAAGAGGTGGTGCGCCGCCAGGAGCTGTCCATCGGCGCCCGCTTCGAAGTCCCCTACTTCAACCCGGCCACCATGTCCGAGGGGGTGATGGAGTACGAGGTCACCGACGTCGAGGTACTGGAGAACGGCGAAGAGGCCTGGTGGGTCGACACCCGCTTCGGCGACGTCCAGGCCCGCGAGCTGGTGACGAGCGCGGGCGACGTGATCCGCCAGGAGAGCCCGCTCGGCATGTCCATGGTCCGCATGACCGCCGACGAAGCGCAGGCGATGCCGGCCTCAGACCAGGCGGTCGACATCATCGCGAAGAGCGCGGTCCAGCTCACGGGCAAGCTCGATCGCGCCCGGGGGCTGCGGGTCGTGGAGCTGGCCATCCAGGGGGTGGCGCCCGAACGGATCGTCGACGACCCGCCGGTGCAGACGCGAACCGACGGCAAGGTCCGCGTGGAGATGCCGCTGCTCGCCGAGTTGCCGCGCCCGCCGGTGGTGCCGGCGGCCGGCACCGAGGTGCCCGCGGAGTGGCTGGAGAGCAGCCCGACGATCCAGGCCGACCACCCCGACATCCTCCAGAAGGCGGAAGAGATCACCGCCGGCGCCAGCGACCGGATCGACGCGGCGGTCAAGCTGGAGGAGTGGGTCTTCCACTACGTCGACAAGGTCCCCACCTTCGGCGTGCCCAGCGGCCTGGAGGTGCTGCGCACCGCCCAGGGCGACTGCAACGAGCACACCGCCCTGTACGTCAGCCTGGCCCGCAGCCTGGGCATCCCCACCCGGATCGCTGCCGGCGTCGTGTACAGCGATCGCGTCGGCGACCGGGGCGCCTTCTACTACCACGCCTGGCCCGAGGTCTGGATCGGCGACGGCCGGACCCCCGACGGCGAAGCGAGCGCCTGGGGCTGGCTGCCGGTGGACCCCACCTTCGGCCAGGCCCCCGCCGACGCCACCCACGTCAAGTTGGTCGAGGGGGACCTCGACCGCCAGGTGGAGATCCTCGCGGTGATGGGTCGGCTCAGCTTCGTCGCCCTGGACGCGCGCTGAGCGGGCGGACCCGCGGGGAGCGGTCCCGTGGTAGCTTCCGGGCCGCTCCTCCAACTCCATCCCGCCCGCCAGGCAGCCGATGATCCGCGTCGAAGGCGTCGAGAAGTGGTACGGCAGCTTCCAGGCGCTGCATCGCCTGGACCTGCACGTACGCCCCGGCGAGGTCTTCGGCTTCCTCGGCCCCAACGGCGCCGGAAAGACGACGACGATCCGCATGCTGTCGGGGGTGTTGCTGCCCACGAAGGGCCGCATCGTCATCGACGGCATGGACATCCGCCAGGAGCCGGTCCAGAGCAAGCGCAAGGTCGGCTACATCCCCGACCGGCCCTACCTCTACGACAAGCTCACTGCCTGGGAATTCCTGCGCTTCGTCGGCGGCATGTACGGGGTCTCGCCCGACGACACGAACCAGCGAGCCCGCGTGCTGCTCGCCGAACATGACCTCCTGCACCGCGCCGACGAGCTGGTCGAAGCCTTCTCCCACGGCATGAAGCAGCGCCTCGTGCTGGCCGCCGCCCTGCTGCACGAACCGCGTGTGCTCATCGTCGACGAACCCATGGTGGGGCTCGATCCCCATGGTGCCAGGCGGATCAAGGACCGCTTCCGCCAGCTCGGGGCCGAGGGCCGCTCGGTCTTCCTGTCGACCCACTCGCTGGATGTCGCCCAGGAGGTCTGCGACCGGGTGGGCATCCTGTACGGGGGTCGGCTGGTCGCGCTGGGTACGATGGAGCAGCTCGTGGGCGGCGATCGCGGCGCCGACCTCGAAGAGGTCTTCATGACGATCACCGAAGAAGAGAGCAGCGCCACCGGCCTGCCGCTGACGGGTCCCCAAGGCGCGGAGGCGACGCGATGAAGGCCCGGCACCTGCTGCTGCTGGCCCTGCTGACGGCCTGCGGTGCCTCCCGCAAGGCCCGCCGGCTGGAGGGCCGCTACGAAACAGGCGATCCCGGCGCGGCCTGGGCCCGTGTCCGCCCCGGCGGCGCGGACAAGGCCTGGTACAGCGACACACTGCAGGCGACCATCTACGCCGACAGCAACTGCGCCACCCGGTTCGACGACCGGCCGCTGGACGCCCTCGCCGACTCCGTCGCCTTCGGCATGGCGGTCGGCGACCCGACCCTGTCGGAAGCCCGCACCATCGACGGCCGGGACGCCCTGGTCCGCCGCCACGACGGCGTCCTCGACGGCGTCCAATTCAACCTCGGCGTGGCCGTCCTCAAGAAGGACGACTGCGTCTACGACGTGCTGCTGGTCTCGCCGCCGGGCAGCGTCGACACCGCCTGGTCGGGCTTCGAAGCCGTGCTCGCCGGCTTCCAGGCGCGGGGCTGAGCGCCGGTGTCGGCCTTCCAGACCTTCTTCGGGGCCCTCGGCGAGGTGGCCATCCTCACCGGGCAGACCGCGCGGGAGCTGGTCCGCCCCCCCTTCGAGCTGCGGCTGTGGACGGTGCAGCTCGACCAGGGCGGCGTCCAGAGCTGGTCGATCACCTTCCTGACCGCCGTGTTCACGGGCATGGTCATGGCCAGCCAGTTCGCGATCGGACTCGAACCCTTCGGCGCCAGTCTCTACACCGGCAAGCTCGTCAGCCTCGGCATCGTGCGCGAGCTGGGGCCGGTGCTGACAGCACTGCTTGTCGGCGGTCGCGTCGGGGCGGGCTTCACCGCCGAGATCGGCAGCATGGCCGTCACCGAACAGATCGACGCCATCCGGGCGTTGGGGGCCAACCCGGTCCGCAAGCTGGTGCTGCCCCGCGTTGTCGCGATGGTGATCGCGCTGCCGCTGCTGACCGTGCTCGCCGACCTGGTCGGCTGCCTCGGCGGCGTGCTGATCACCATGCTCGAGGTCAACATCAGCTTCCGCTTCGGGCTCGAACAGATGATCGACACGGTCGACGTGCCGGACCTCGTCCACGGCATCCTGAAGTCCGCCTTCTTCGGCTACTTCATCGCCATCATCTCCTGCTGGGTGGGCATGAACACCCGCGGCGGCACCGAGGGCGTCGGCCAGGCCACCACCCGCACCGTCGTCTGGACCTCGATCACCATCCTGATCAGCGACTTCTTCCTGACGCGCTTCTTCCTGGCGATCTACGGCTGATCCCGATGTCCGACACCCCCACCCCCGTCGTGCCCGAGCCGGTGACCGAGATCGGTCCGCCGCCGGTCGACGGCGAGGAGATCATCCGGTTCAAGGACGTCCACAAGGCCTTCGGCGACAAAGTGGTGTACTCGGGCCTGGACCTGGACATCCGCAGGGGCGAGACGCTCACCATCGTCGGTGGCTCGGGGGTCGGCAAGAGCGTCTGCCTCAAGATGCTCATCGGCCTGCTGAAGTCCGACAGGGGCAGCATCCAGGCCTTCGGCCAGGAGGTCACGACCATGGACGAACGAGCCCTGCTCGGCGTCCGCAGCCGCATCGCGATGCTGTTCCAGGGGGCGGCCCTGTTCGACTCCATGTCGGTCGCCGACAACATCAAGTACCCCCTGCGAGAACACGCCTGGGGGACCGAAGAACAGATGGACGCCCGGGTAGAGGAAGTGCTGGAGCTCGTCGACCTTCCCGGCGTCCAGAAGCTCAAGCCGAGCGAGCTGTCCGGCGGCATGAAGAAGCGCGTCGGCCTGGCCCGCACCATCGCCATGAACCCCGAGGTCGTGCTCTACGACGAACCCACGACCGGCCTCGACCCCATCACCGTCCGGCGGATCAACGGGCTCATCCTGCGCCTGCAGGAGCGCCTCGGTGTCACCAGCGTCGTCGTCACCCACGACATGGACACCGTGTTCACGGTGACCAACCGCTTGGCGCTGGTCTACCAGCGGCACATCGCCTTCGTCGGCACCCCCGACGAAGCCCGGAAGAGCGACCTCCGCTTCCTGCGGGAGTTCATCAAGGGCGGGCGCGGGGTGCTCCAGGAGGACCTGGACTGACGCGGCGCCTGCGCTCGGGGCGACAGGCGACCGCCCGGTCCACCCGCCCTACTCCTCTTCGGTCTCGGGCAGCAGCGAGTTGCCGGCCTCGTCGATCTGTTCGCCGGCGAGCCGGCGCTCGAAGATGTCGCGCTTGTCCTTGTCGTAGAGGTCGGTCATCACCCGGGCCGTGGTGATGGATTCCGCCTTCTTGCCGACGATGCCCACGACCTTCCAGGTGCCGCCGTCGTACTGCACCGAGAGGCTGCGGGTCCGGCCGTTGCGCTTGTGCTTGTAGGTGACATGCGCCAGGGTCCGGTCCTTGCGGTCCCAGGTGATGCGGTCGAATTCGTGCCAGTCGTCGCGGACGTACTCGAACCAGGGGGTGCCGTCCTGCATGCGCGCTTCGCCGCGGGGGACCGGGCCGAGCGCCACCAGCTCTCCCGCCGAGCAGGTGCCGACCTTGTCCTTCTCGAACAGGTTGTAGCAGACCATGGCGTCGCGAGCGGCGAGGAAGTTGCCCTCCCAGAGGGCGTCGTCCAGCGCCTGGATCGCGGCTTCGACCTGGGCCTTGGTCGGGGCCTTCTTGGGAGCGGCGGTCGGGCGGGCACGTGAGCTGCGCTCCTCGCCCGCCGGCAGGGGTGCCGGGCAGTCGCCCTCGGCCAGCAGGGTCGTCCCCTCGATCACCGGGGCGGCGCCGTCGCCCTCGCCCTGCCGCACGACGATCTCGCGCAGCTTGACCTTGTCGTCGAGACACTCGAACCACGGGGTCGGCTTGCCCATGGTGTAGGCGACCTGGAAGCGCCAGCGGTCCTGCGTGCCCCAGTCGAACTCGGCTTCCTTGACCTCCGTGGTCAGGTCGTCGCCGAGGTAGACGCAGTACCCGGTGGGGGTGCTGGCCGTGAGGTAGCGCTGGTTTTCGTAGGTCGGCGAGATGCGGGCGATGCCCCCGCCGCTGGTGGGCCGGCGCCCGGGGTCGTCGTTGAAGGCGAGGTCCTTCTGTTCCAGACAGCTCTTGTCGAACATCGGCGCCTGCAGCCACACGTTCTTGCCCTTGAGCAGCAGGCCGACGCGCCCATGCTGGTGGGCGTCGGCCAGCGCCGGTTCGAGCACGGCCCGCGCTTCGTCTTCGGAGATCGACACGGCGGGACCGCAGGCGAGCAGGGACAGCGGCAGCAGGACGGTGACCATGGGGGCTCCCGGGCAGGGCAGCCCGATATCACGCCACAACCGCGCACCGGGGTCGCAGCGGACACAGCGCACCGGGGTCGCAGCCGCGGCCGCGGGCGGGTAGCATCGGGCTCCCTCGGAGCCCCCATGCCACACGACGCCCCGGCCGATGCCGGCCGCCAGCCCCCCAACTACTGGGACTACCTCCACCTCGACCAGCTCCTGTCCATCCAGGACGGCCTGGAGGGCGACGAGTCCAGGCTCATGCCCGACGAGCTGCACTTCATCGTGGTGCACCAGGCCTTCGAGCTGTGGTTCAAGCTGGTGATCCGCGAGCTGCGCCTGGCGCGCGACCACCTGGCCGCCCCCCGCGTGCCGGAGGAACGCATCCCCCACGTCGTGCACCACCTTCGCCGCGTCACCACGATCCTGCGCCTGGCGGTGAGCCAGTTCGAGGTCATGGAGACGCTCACGCCCCAGGACTTCCTGGCCTTCCGCGACAAGCTCGTCCCCGCCAGCGGCTTCCAGAGCTTCCAGATGCGCGTGCTCGAGGTGCTCCTGGGCGTCGACATGCAGACCCGCGTCCGGTACGGCACCATCGATCCCATCGCCCACATCGAGAAGCTCGCCGAGCACAGCCCCAGCAGCCGCACGGCCCTGCAGGCCCTGCGCCAGGCCATGCAGGAGACCACGCTGCGGCAGGCCCTGCACGAGTGGCTGTACCGCACCCCCATCCGCGGCAGCGGGCCCGACGATCCCGGCGACGAGCAGGTCGTCGACAGCTTCGTCACCGACTACCTCGACCGCATCGCCGACGTCCACGCCCGCCAGGCGCGCGAGCTGCCGCTCGCCCCCGGGGTCGACCCCGACAAGGTCGCCAGCCGCTTCGCCGGCATGACCGCGGCCGCCCGGGCCTTTCTCCAGGCCACGGACGCAGCCGCCGACGCACAGGTCGCCGCGCTGGTCGACGCCGGCAGCGACGAAGCCGCCGCCAGGGGCCGCATCCGGCGCATCCGGGCCGGCCTGGTCTTCATCGAGAGCTACCGCAGCCTGCCGCTGCTGGCCTGGCCGCGGCTGCTCATCGACACCATCGTCGACGCCGAGGAGCAGCTCGTGCTGTGGCGCCACCGCCACGCCCGGATGGTGGAGAGGGTCATCGGCCGCCGCATCGGCACCGGCGGCAGCAGCGGCGTCGACTACCTCGACCAGACCACCGGCATGCGGGTCTTCACGGAACTGTGGACCGTGCGTACCCTGCTCCTCCCCCGCCACGAGCTGCCGCCGCTGGACGACCTCGCCTACTACGAGTTCGCCGGCCCGGCCCCGGAGTCGCCCGCACCATGAGCCGCTACCTGACGCGCGAGGGCTACGACGCCATCGCCGCCGAGATCGACCAGCTCTGGCACGAGGAACGCCCCGACGTCGTCGCTCAGGTCACCGCCGCCGCCGAGCTGGGCGACCGCAGCGAGAACGCCGAGTACATCTACGGCAAGAAGCGGCTGCGCCAGATCGACAGCCGCCTGCGCTACCTGCGGCGCAAGATCGACGGGGTCACCGTCGTCGACCTCGGCCAGATGCGGCAGCGCCCCGACGTCGTGTTCGGCGCGCTGGTCACGGTCGAGGTGTACGAGGCGGGCGAAGACGACCCGGTGGAGCGCACCTGGCGGCTGGTCGACAAGGACGAGAGCGACCCGGCCCGGGGGCGGATCAGCGTGCAGTCCCCCATCGGTCGGGCGTTGCTCGGCAAGCAGGAAGGCGACAGCTTCACCGTCCGCCTGCCGCGGGGCAGCGTCGACATGGAGGTCATCGCGGTGCGCTACGGCGCCGACGACGACTCAGAGACCGGATAAGGCACGGGCTTCCCCGCGTCCCGAGGCTGCCGTGATCCACTCCTCCCTGTTGCTCGCCCTCCTCAGCATCAGCGCCTGTGGCCTCAAGGGCGACACCGGCACGGTCCACGGCCCGTCCGGCGGCGGTGCCGACTCCGGGGACACCGGCGACGGCGGCATGACCGATGGCGGCAGCAGTGACGCCGGCAGCAGTGACGCCGGCAGCGGCGATGCCGGATCCACGGGAGATGCGGGGACCGCAGACGGCGGGGCGACCGATGGCGGCACCGGGGATGGTGGCGGCGATGGCGGCACCGGAGATGGTGGCGGCGATGGCGGCACCGGGGACGGTGGTGACTTCCCCGGCGACGGGGGCGCCGGGGATGGTGGAGGCACCGGGGATGGCGGCTTTGGCGGCGACGGCGGCGGCGGCGACGGTGGAGGCTTCCCCGGCGACGGTGGCAGCGGCGACGGCGGCTCCGCAGATGGGGGCTTCGGCGACGGCGGCGGCGACGGTGGAGGCTTCCCCGGCGACGGTGGCTCCGCAGATGGGGGCTTCGGCGACGGCGGCTCGGCCGATGGCGGCTTCGGTGATGGGGGCGCGACCACCACCGTGTCCGTGGACTGCACCTGGCGCAGCAGCGGCTTCACGCTGAGCCTGACCGACGGCGACCCCGCCGGCTACCACTTCGGCTGGGCCGAAGACCTCTCCAGCGTCCCCTGGACCGGAGAGGACTGCTACGAGGGCTACACCGCGTCGGACGGCACCCTCTACCTGTACTGCCACCCCATGACCGCCACCGGCGGCAGCCTGATCAGCGTGTCCACCGTCTCCGACATCGTCGAGGGCTCGACCACCATCATGAGCGACGCCATCACGCTGACCTACTACCTCGAAGAAGACAGCACCGGCGCCTGCTGGGTGTGGGGCTCGGACCCGGGATACTACGCCGCGCTCGGCTGCGAGACGCTCGATCTGGCGTGTACGTACATGTAGGCGCCCCCTCAGATCTTCGGAATCCGCACCCGGCTCACCATCAGCGTCCCCGACAGCGCGTACATCAGCACCAGCGGGTGGAAGGTGGCGCCGAGCAGGTGCAGCTCACCGAGCCACAGCGCGGCCCCCACGTCGTGCCCCCGCCAGGCGATGAACAGGGCCAGGACCAGGGCGAGGCTGGTGGGGATGGGCGTGCCCTCGAAGTGGCTGACCTTGCCGCTGTCGGTGGTCATGGCGTCGGCGGTGACGTTGAAGCGGGCCAGGCGGGCGATGCCGCAGGCCACGAAGTACACCAGCACCAGCGCGTCCCAGGCGCCGCGCATGCCGAGCGTGAAGCCGATGACGGCCGGGGCGACGCCGAAGGAGATGGTGTCGGCCAGGCTGTCGAGGTCGCCGCCGTAGGCGCTCTGGCGCTTGCTGCGCCGGGCCACCTGGCCGTCGAGGGCGTCGGCGACGAAGGCCAGCGGCAGCAGGGCGAATGCGGCCCACAGCCACGGGCTGTCGATGCACTCCGGCAGGTGTTCCCGACCGGCCGTGGCGCAGGCCCGGCCCGCCACGTCCATGTGGTTGAGGCTGGCGAAGATGGCCGCCGTGCCACAGGCGGCGTTGAGCAGCGTGATGAAGTCGGCCAGCACGAGGCTGCGGATCATGCTGGGCGAGCGCTGGGGGTCGGTCACGGCCGCCACACTACCAGCGACGGGCCGGGCGAGGTAATCAGCCTCCTTCGCCCCGGGGCGGCCCCGCACCGCTCGCCCCCTTCCCCACGACAAGGCCCCGCCATGAAGAGCTTCCTCGACACCGTCCTGCTCATCGCCCTGCCCGCCTCCGGCAAGTCCGAGGTGCGGCGCTACCTGATGCACGAGAAGCGGGAGCGTCGGGTGGAGATGTTCCACCTCAGCGACACGGTGCAGCTCGACGACTACCCCTACGTCGAGTTCATGCGGGACACCGACGACGCCCTGGCCGAGCTGGACCAGGCGCCCCGCTTCTTTCAGGGCGCCCACGGCCGCTTCCTGCACGGTGAAGACTGGGGCGTGCTGCTGCGCCTGGTCAACGACGACTGGGAGATCATGGTCGACCCGGCAAAGCCCACGCCGACCGCCGATCCCCAGCGGATCTTCGACCGCATCGACCGCCACCGCCAGGACATCGGCGCGCCCGTGGTCTACGGCACGCTGGCCGACGACGTCCGCGCCGCCCTGGCCGACAAGATGGCCGCCAAGGCCGCCTGGGTCGTCGAAGAGCTGTTCGGCCACCGCCCCGACAGCATCGAAGACAAGACGCTGGTCATCGAGTTCGCCCGCGGCGGCACCCACGGCGCCGAGATGCCGCTGAGCAAGCCCCACGGCTACCGCTGGAACCTGTCGAACCTGCGCCCCGAGATCCTGGAGAAGGCCAGCGTGCTCTACATCCAGGTCACGCCCGAAGAGTCCCGCCGCAAGAACGCCGCCCGCGCGCCAAAGCCCGGCGAGACCAACACCGTGCTCTTCCACGCGGCCCCCGAGACCGTGATGATGAACGACTACGGCTGCGACGACATCGAGTGGCTGCTGGACAAGGCCCGCCACCCCGACACCATCGAGATCCCCGCCCACGGCAACACCTACGCCCTGCCGATCGGGGTGTTCGACAACCGCGTGGACAAGACGACGTTTGTGCGCCAGCCGCCCGAAGAGTGGGATCCGACCCTGCGCGACCAGCTCCACAGCGGCTTGCGCGACGCGCTGTCCAAGCTGTGGGCCGCGCACGTCGATCTGCGGGGCTGAGGACTGCTGGGCTGAGCACCGCCGATCCGGCCGACAAGGCAGCAACTGTCGCAGTCTCCGGCCTTGCCCGGGGCGGGACGGGTGCGCAGCTTGCTGTGCGCGATGCGCAGGACGTGGTGTCCCTGGACGGCCGGGATGCCCGTCTCGCCGTTCCTCTCCCCCGCCCGGCCGGAGGCTTCATGCCCACCGCCCTGCTCCACCCCGACGGGACCCTCGACGTCGACGCCGTGCGCCACCGGCTCGGCGACGAGCTGTCGGCGATCCTCGACCGCCACGGCAAGATCCGGGACCACCTCCACAACGCCGACCGCAAGATGCCGGCCGACTGGTCGGAGGCGGCCCAGCTCATCGAGAACGACGAGGTGCTCGAGGCCCTCGAGGAGAGCGGCCGCGAGGCCATCGCCAGCATCCAGAACGCGCTGCGCCGGATCGCCGATGGCGAGTACACCGAGTGCGTGCGCTGCGGTGAGGAGATCAACCCCCGCCGCCTCGCCGCCCTGCCGACGACGACGCTCTGCGTGCGCTGCGCCGCCGACTGAGCGCGCGGCCACCATCGTGGCCCGACCCGGCGCTCCCTGCTAGGACTCCGCCCCCCTGGAGTCCGCCATGCGTCGATCGCACCTGCCCCTGCTCCCCCTCGTCGCCACCTGCGCCGCCCTCGCGCTGCCCGGCTGCGGGGAGAAGGCGCCGCCGGCCGCCGCCGCTGCGGCGCCAGCCTTCCAGTACCCCGACGCCGCCCGCGGCGACGTCGTCGACGACTACCACGGTACCCAGGTCGCCGACCCCTACCGCTGGCTCGAAGACCCCGACAGCGCCGAGTCGCGCGGCTGGATCGAAGCCGAGAACGCCCTGACGCACGGCTACATCGACGCCGTCCCGCAGCGGGCCGCCATCCAGGACCGCCTGCACGCGCTGTGGAACTACGAACGCTTCGGCGTGCCCTTCCACCAGCACGGGCGCTACTTCTGGAAGCGCAACGACGGCCTGCAGAACCAGTCGGTCCTGTACGTGGCCGATGGCCTCGACGCAGAGCCGCGGGTGCTACTCGACCCCAACGCCTGGAGCGAAGACGGCACCGTCGCCCTGTCCAGCTACGGCGTGAGCGAAGACGCCCGGTTCATCGCCTACGGCCGCTCCGACGGCGGCAGCGACTGGGTGACCTGGTCCTTCAAGGACATCGACACCGGCGCCGACCTGCCCGACACCCTGACCTGGACCAAGTTCTCCGGCGTGTCCTGGGCCCACGACGGCAGCGGCGTGTTCTACAGCCGCTACCCGACGCCCACCCAGGAGCTGCAGGACGTCAACGAAGACAACAAGCTCTACTTCCACGCCATGGGGACGGACCAGGCTGACGACCTGCTGGTCTACGAAGATCCCGAGCACCCCCGGCGCAGCTTCTCCGGCAGCGTGACCCGCGACGGCAGCCTGCTGGTGATCACCGACAGTGAGGGCACGGAGGAGAAGAGCCGAGTCTACGTCAAGGACCTGACCGGTGACTGGCGCGACGACGCCCCCGGACAGGGCGTGGTTCCCCTGCTCACGGAATACGACGCCGGCTACTACTTCATCGCCAAGGACGGCTCAAGGCTGCTGTTCTGGACCAACAAGGACGCCCCCCGCGGCCGCGTCGTGGCGCTGGACCTCGACGGCGTCGAGGGGCCCGTCGACAGCGACAGCCTGGTGGTGGTCGTCCCCCAGGGCGACGCCGTCCTCAGCTCGGCGAACCGGGTCGGCGACCACCTCGTCCTGCGCTGGCAGGTGGACGCCCACGACAAGGTCGAGATCACCGACCTGCAGGGCCAGCACGAACGAGACGTCGACCTGCCCGGCCTCGGCAGCGTCTGGGGTTTCGCCGGCGACCCCGACCGCGACGAGACCTTCTTCGCGTTCACCGGCTTCACCGATCCCAGCACCATCTACCGCTACGACGTCGGCACCGGAGAGCGCAGCCTGTTCAAGCGCCCCGCCGTCGCCTTCGATCCCGACGCCTACGTGACCCAGCAGGTGTTCTACACGTCGGGCGACGGCACCCGGGTGCCCATGTTCATCACCCACAAGAAGGGGATCGAGCTCGACGGCAGCAACCCCACCATCCTCTACGGCTACGGCGGCTTCAACATCTCGCTGACGCCGTGGTTCTCGGTCACCAACCAGGTCTGGATGGAGATGGGCGGCGTCTACGCCGTGGCCAACCTGCGCGGCGGCGGGGAGTACGGCGAGGAGTGGCACGACGCCGGCACCCTCGACAACAAGCAGAACGTCTTCGACGACTTCTTCGCGGCGGCGCACTACCTCATCGACAACGGCTACACGCGCACCGACAAGCTCGCCATCCAGGGCGGCAGCAACGGCGGCCTGCTCATCGGCGCGGCCATCACCCAGCACCCGGAACTGTTCGGCGCGGCGCTGCCGGCCGTCGGCGTCATGGACATGCTGCGCTACCACCTGTTCACCATCGGGTGGGCGTGGGCCAGCGACTACGGCACCAGCGACGATCCCGACCAGTTCCAGACGCTGCTGAAGTACTCCCCCGTCCACAACACGAAGCCCGGCACGCACTACCCGCCGACCCTCATCACGACGGGTGACCACGACGACCGGGTCGTGCCCGCCCACAGCTTCAAGTTCGCCGCCGCGCTCCAGCACGACCAGGGTGGGCCGGCCCCGGTGCTGATCCGCATCGAGACCCGGGCCGGCCACGGCGGCGGCAAGCCGACGGGCCTGGTGATCGAAGAGAAGGCCGACATCTTCGCCTTCCTCGTCCGCGCCCTGGACATGGACCCCCAGACCGACTGGCTGGCCGAGGGCGAGTAGCGCTCCCCCGGCGCCACATCCGGTAGCATCGGGGGCGATGCAGTCCCCGGCGTCCCCGCTGGTCCAGGCCTGGCGCGCGCGGCAGCGGCGCCTGCGGCTGCTGGCCGTCCTCTACCTGCCGTGGGCGCTGGCGGTGTTCCTGCCGCTGCAGGTGGTGACCATGGTGCTGTTCGGCACGACCGGTGCGCTGGTGGCGCTGGTCTCGGCCGACGCCGCCGGCCGCGTCGGGCAGGCCTGGGGCCGGCTGATGTGCGCGCTGAACTTCACGCGGGTGAGCCTGCACGGCGTCGACCAGGTCGATCCCGGGCGCCAGTACGTGCTCATGCTCAACCACAACAGCCACTTCGACGTCATCTGCTTCTACGCCGTGTGGCGGCAGCAGTTTCGCTTCGTCGTCAAGCAGGAGCTGAAGAAGATCCCCGGGCTCGGCTGGTACTGCCAGGCCGGCGGCCACGTCTTCGTCGACCGCCGCGACCACGCCCGCGCCGTCAGGAGCCTCGACGCCGCCGCCACCCGCATGCGCCGCGAGGGCTTCTCCATCGCCTTCTTCCCCGAGGGCACCCGCAGCCGGGACGGCCGCCTGCAGCCGCTGAAGAAGGGCGGCTTCGTCATGGCCGAGCAGCTCGGTGTCCCCATCCTGCCGATCAGCATCTCCGGTAGCAGCGACATCCTCCCTGGCCATGCCCTGCGCCTGCTGCCCGGCCGGGTGCGGATCACCGTGCAGCCGCCCATCGATCCGGCGCGCTACGGCGGCGACCGCGACCGGCTCATCGCCGACACCCGCGCCGCCCTCGCCCGCGGCTTGACCCCCTGGGAGCGGGGGGAGGGCTGATCCGCTCCGGGCGCGGCTTGGAGCCTTCCGATTCAGGCCTTCACCGCTTCACCAGCGCCGCCCGCACCGGTGACGCGTCTGCGCCGATCAGCGCCAGCGGCAGTGCGATCAGCGTGTAGCGACCGGGGTCCACATGTTCGAGGACGAGGCCCTCCAGCACGGCCATGTCGTGGTGGAGAAGCGCGAGGTGGGACGGCAGCGCCTTGCTGTCGAAGGGGTCGACGCTGGGGGTGTCGATGCCGACGAGCACCACGCCCTGGTCGGCGAGGTGGCGGACGAGCTGCGGCGAGAGGGCCGCGAAGTCTTCGCTGAAGCGGTCCGGATCGGGGAAGCTGCCGGTCTTGAACAGCACCCGCGGCGCCCGCACCGGGCGGGCGAGGTGGCGCGGCAGGATGCGCTCGCCGGGGGCGACGTCGACCGCGACCACCTCGCAGGGGCCGTAGTACAGCTCCAGCGGGCGCTCGCCGATGCCCGGCGCGCCGTCGGCGTAGTGCGCGGGCCCGTCGGCGTGGGCGCCCAGATGCACGGTCGTGTGGATGCTGGACAGGTCGAGGTTGGCCCCCTGCGACATGCGCAGGGCGTAGTCCTGCCGGAAGGGGACGTCGCCGGGCCACACCGCCAGCGCCGGCGTGATCGGCGGGCTGATGTCGATGATGCGCGCCACGTCAGGCTCCTCTCCGTCAGGCGACATCGAGCCACTCGATCCAGTGCCCGTGGGCGTTGACCCTGGCGAGCACTCGATGCTCGACGCCTGACTCTGTGTAGGCACGCAGCCGCAGCTCGGTCTGCGACGCGTCGACCCACTCCATGGACAGGCGGTGCAGCGGGCGGCGGCGGCCGAGGTCCCGGAGGTGTTCTTCGAGGGCGGCGCGCTCTTCCGCGGTGAGCTGGTACATGACGGCGGTGTGCAGGAAGACAGGGTGCTGGTCGAGGGGAACCCGGTCCAGCAGGGGCTGCAGGCCCTCGCGCAGGTCGGCCCGCTCGACGGCGACCGGGTGGCGCCGGGCGGCACGAGCGCCCTGCCGCAGGCGGTGGCGGCGGTCATCGTCCTCGGGCCAGATGAGCGCGTCCAGCCAGCGCAGGGTGGTGTCGTCGGCGAGGTCCAGGGGGTGCGAGTCGACGCCGAGGCGCAGGCCGCTGGCCGGCGGGCGGCGGTGCAGCGGCAGGCGAGCGCCCCGGCTGGCGCAGCGGAGCTGGACCGCGGGCATCAGCGGGCCGGTGCGCTGATCGCCGTAGTCCGCTTCCACCAGCGGCCAGAGCAGGTTCAGGCCGGCGCTGGCCCCCAGCTCCACCGTCGCCAGCGGTCGTCCGACCGTCGCCGCGATGTGGTGGAGGCCCGGCAGTAGCAGGCCGACTCGCCCGATCTCGTTGGTCTGGACCCGGCGGGTGCGCAGGCGGTGGAGGATGGCGTCGCGGTGGACGGCGCAGAATTCCCGGAAGCTGTCGAGGGGGTCGTCCCCCTCGCCCACCCTCGCCGCGGCGCGGTCGACGCTGGCGTACCACCGGGCCAGCCGATGTTCGACCCCGCCCAGCAGCAGATCCTGGACGGCGGCCAGCAGCAGGTTCGGGGGCGGCTGGTCGGGCGGGCAGGATGCGGCGAGGTCCAGCAGGTCGGCGTCGTCGGCGATGGACCCGGCGAGGTGCACGTACAGCGGCGAGCGCCGCACGGCTTCGTGGGCCGCGAACTCCCGGAAGGCGGCCGCCGTCCGCTGCCGGTCCCAGGGCTCAGCCACCGGTGGTCAGGGTCTCGATGTCGACGTCACCGGCGGCGGCGATGACCTTCAGCTCGACGGCGATGGGGGTGGGCAGCGCCGAGACCGCCAGGGTGGTGCGGGTGGCGCCGACCGGACCGAAGAATTCCCCGTAGACGTCGTTGTAGCCAGAAAAGTCCCGGTCCATGTCGACGAGGAAGGCAGTGACGTCGAGCACGCGGTCCAGGCCCGAGCCGGCGGCCTGCAGGATGCGGGCGATGTTGTCGATGCAGGCCCGGGTCTGTGCCCGGATGTCATAGTCCTGCGGCTGGCCGGCGGCGTCGCGGATGGCGCCGCCGGGGATCTCGTCGGTGCCGGGCTGGCGCGGTCCGACGCCCGACAGGTACAGCAGATCGCCGACCCGGCGGGCGTGTGGGTAGGCGCCGACGGGCTTGGGGGCAGCATCGGTGTTGGTGCTGCCGGACGGCACCGGCGGCTGATCGACGGTGGGCGTGACCGAGCGGGTCAGCCGCTCCGCCGTTGCGGCGGCAGGAGACGGGGGGGCGACGGGCACCTGTTCCGGCCCCGGGCGGCCGAGGCCGCGCCCCGCGGCAGGCGTCGCGGGTGCTGCACCCAGGCCCCGGGCGAGCGCTGGCGTCTCCAGGACCTCGAGGTCGCCGTGGTAGCGCTCGACATCGTCTTCGTCGAACTCGTGCTGCCCCTGGGCGACCGCCGCCGGCTGCAGCGTCACCACCGCCGAGCCCGTCCCCCACACCGGCGCGTAGGCCAGCACGTCGCCGCGGTAGCGGTTGTGCTGGCCCATGACCGCACTCAGCCACCAGATGGCCTTCATCTTCTGGTCGGCGTGGGCCTGGGCGGCGACGGTGCGCGCGAGCTGGGCGACGTCTTCGAGCCGCCCCTCCCCCAGGATCTCGAGCAGCTTGCGGTTCCACTCGTCGTCCTTGGCCGACGAGACGTGATCGTCGGCGGGTTCGACAGGCCGGGTGTGCATGCGCGAGGACAGGGTGGTCACGGCGACGGCCACGGCGCGGCGGCCCGACTGGTTGATGGCGTCGCGCACGGCCTTGCCGAGCACCACCGTCTCTGCCCGGTCGGCGTACATGTTGCAGCTCACCATGGTGGCCGGCAGGCGGTTGCCGGGGTTGAGGAGCTGCTCGGCGACGACGCTGCCGGTGTCGATGGGGAAGCCCTTGTACGCCACCGTACGGCAGTGCAGGCCCCGCGCCCGGGCCGCGGCGTCGACGGCGTGGGCGAAGGGGGCGTCGATGCACAGGTCGTAGGGCATCGACCCCAGGGCGTGGAACTCTGGATCCACCAGCGTCCACACGGGGTGGGGGTCGGCCTGGACCTGGTGGCCGATGATGCTGATCCACTGTGTCGAGTACATCACCAGCAGGTCGGCCCCCTCCTCCGCCATCGCGCGCTGGATGCGCGCCGCGGCGGCGTCGGCGGCGTCGCGGATCCGCCGCCAGTGGGGCGAGGCGTCCGGCGCCAGCAGCGGGTGCGGCAGCCCCGGCATGATCACACCGAGCACGACCGGCATCAGGCACCTCCCTGCGCGTCGGCGTCCCACTCGACCACGGCGTTGCCGGTGCCGATCACCGTGCCGTAGGCGTGGACCTGCGCCGGGTAGTCGGGCACGCCCAGCGCGCCCAGCATCCAGGTCAGCGAGCCGTCCTTGCACTCGCTGGTGGACTGCTCGATGAAGTCGGGCATCTCGTCGAGGAGTTGCCGGCAACGCCCCTGCTTCATCAGCTCGATCGCGTGCATGTCCCACAGGTACTGGTTGTGCGACTGGGGGTGTTCGGCGGACATGTCCTCGGGGATGGCCGGTTCGACCGTGAAGTGGCGGTGGGACAGGGAGTTGCTGGCCAGCAGCACGGCGCGGCGTCCGGTCTTCTCGATGGCGCGGCGGGTGGCGGCGCCGAGCGCGAGCATCTCGGCGTCTCCGACGTGGTTGCCGAAGTAGAAGTAGGCGCGGTTGCTGGAGATCCCCACGATGGGCTTGTCCCACTGGGGGCGCACCATGTGGCAGCTCGTGATGGTGCCGTAGTCGACCCGGAAGTCGGGGTTGTCCATGAGCTGCATGACGAGGCCGGCGGCGGCACCCTCGTCGGCGATGGCCCGGGCCAGGTCCACGTCGACGTCGACATCGTAGTGGAAGCGGAACAGGTTGGGGAAGATGGGGTCGACCGAGACTGACTCGAAGTGGGGCACGGCCAGCAGGTGGTGTCCCGTCACGGTCTTCCAGTGCGGCGAGTGCACGACGAGCACGTCGAAGTCGCGGCGCGCGAGGCTGTCGCGGACCTTGTCGTAGCCCCAGCGCAGGACCTCCCAGCCGCCCTCGCTGGACGCTTCGTTCTGCGGGGGGTTGTCGCCGTAGACCAGGTGCGGCGGATGCGGGGCGAGGATGCCGGCGACGATGCGGCCGGGTGCGGCCATGGGACCTCCGGGGAGCTCGCCGCTCCCTATCGCGGCCGGGTCACCGAGGGCGGCTGCAGCCGCTCCGCCGCTTCAGTGGAGGGCGCCGCTGGAGGGCAGCGGTAGGCGGTCGTCCCTCCTGCGTTACGGCCCGATGGACCCTCGGTTCCCCCACCGCCGGCAGCGTCCGGCCCCGCAACGGAGCACTCCATGGCGAGTCACGGCCGCCCCCTCTGGTACGAGCTGATGACGACGGACCCGGACGCCGCCCAGGCCTTCTACGCCGACATCGTCGGCTGGAAGCCGACGCCCTGGGGCGACGGCTCCATGCACTACGTGGTGTTCATGCTCGGCGACGCGCCGCAGGCCGGGCTCATGGAGCTGCCCGAAGAAGCCGCGGCCGGCGGCGCCCCGCCCCACTGGCTCTGCTACATCGGCACCGACGACGTCGCCACCACCGCCCGCCGCTGCGTCGAGCTCGGCGGCACGGCGCTCAAGGACCCCTTCGCCATGCCGGGCGTCGGCGAGATGGCGGTGCTGCAGGATCCCCAGGGCGCGGTCTTCGCCGTCTTCAAGCCCGAACCCATGGACGAAGGCGACGACGACGCCGAGCCGCCCCCGACGCCGGGCCGCTTCTCCTGGGACGAGCTGGCCACCACCGACTGGGAGGGGGCCCGCACATTCTACAGTGGACTGTTCGGGTGGACGGAAGCCAGCGCGATGGACATGGGCCCCATGGGCACCTACTGGATGTGGAACGCGCAGGGCCGCACCCGCGGCGGCATGTTCAACAAGCCCGACATGCCCGAGGGCGTGCCCCCGCACTGGCTGCACTACGTCGAGGTCGCCGACATCGACGCCGCCGTCGCCCGCGTCCAGGAACTGGGCGGCAAGCTGCTCAACGGGCCGATGGAGGTGCCCGGCGGCGACAAGGTGGCCCAGTGCATGGACCCGCAGGGGGCCGTCTTCGCCATGCACAGCCGCACCGCCGCGACGTGACCTGGCGGGGGCGCACCCCCGCGACTGCAGCCCCGGCACGGGGGCGGGATTGCACCAGCCCCGCCGACTCGGTATACTGAGTCGGACTCGACTGGGTGAGACGCAAGCGCCTCGTGCGGGGTCCATGACCCCGCCCCAGTCGCCTCTAAATTCGAAGGCGCCAGCTTGCACATCCTGTACATGGACGAGTCAGGGGTGCCACATCGTCACGGCGGCACGACGCATTTCGTGCTGCTCGGCATCGCCATACCCGTCGAGAAGTGGCGCGAGTATGACTATCGCTTGTCGGACATCAAGGCCCGACACTGCGCCGCGGACACGGAGATCCACACAGCCTGGATGGTCCGCCGCTACCCCGAGCAGGAAGCCATCGACGGCTTCGAGCAGCTCAGTCGCCAGCAACGTCGGGCTGCAGTCGCAAAGACCCGCAAGGTGCTGCTCCGAGCCGCACGCTCCCGTGGCGACCGCAAGCTGGCCAACCTGAAGCGAAACCACCGCAAGACTCTTCCATACACGCACATGACATTCGCGGAACGCCGTACCCTGGTGGTGGACGTCGCCAAGGAACTCGGGACGTGGAGCGACGCGCGAATCTTTGCGGACATCCAGCGAAAGAGCGCCACGCGAAGCACGCCGAGCAAGTGCGCCGCCGACCGCATCAAGGACCATGCCTTTGAACAGGTGGTCACGCGCTTTCACCACTACCTGGCGAGGCCCGAGGTCCTCAGTCGGGGGCTCCTGGTCTACGACCACGACCAGGCCGTCTCCGTACGGTTCACCGAGCAGATGCGGCGCTTCCAGGTCCGAGGTACAGCCTTTTCGCGCATCCCATAGATCGTGGAGACGCCGATGTTCGTGGACTCCTCGCTCACCTCCATGATCCAACTCGCCGACCTCGCAGCTTTCGCGACGCGCCGGTTCATCGAGCGTGGAGAACGGGAGCTCTTCGATCCCCTCTACGCGCGGTTCGATCGAAAGGGGTCCACGCTGGTCGGGGCGCGGCACTACACCGGCCGCTCGCGATGCACGTGCCGGATCTGCGAAGACCATGGTCGCCGACCATGACCGCGCCCTACGGCACCGCCGCGACCGCAGCCCCTGCGCTGGGTCTGGCCACGGCACGTGGACTGCGGGCTCTCGGACGCGACCTGCGCGCGTTGGGCTACACCGAGCGCCCGGTCGCGCGCGCGCTCGGTCTGCTTGAGTGGCGCAGCCACGACCTCGACCGCGAGTGGTGGCTGCGGCCCAACTACGCAGAGGGGCGCCTGGGCGCGCTGGTCGATCTGTTCATCCGGGGCGCCAGCCTGCCCGCCCGGGCCGCGGAGCGGGCCCTGCCTCGCTCGGCCTGGGACGCGGGCGTGCTGGTGCAACGCCGGGGTGATGTGTGGGTGGACGGCATCGTCCTGCCGCTGGGCGAGGACCTCGTGTGGACAGACCGTGCCGACCGCAGCTTCCGCGAGGGCGGGCTCTTCCTGCCCGACAGCACCTCGCTGGCGCTGCGTCGCTGCCTGCCGCCATCCATGGTCGACACCCACCTCGACCTCGGGGCGGGCGGGGGCTGTGTCACGATCGCCGCCGCCCGCCGGGCGCGCCGCACCGTCGCCATGGACCTCGCCCCCCGCTCGGCCCGCGCGGTGCAGCGCACCGCCGCGCTCAACGGCATCGACAGCGTGACCGCCTGGACGGCCCGCGCCGATCAGGCCGCCGACGCCGGGCTGCGCTTCGACCGCATCACCTTCGTGCTCCCGCTGCTGGTGTCCTGGGAGGGGCTGGCCGAAGAAGGGCCCATCCACACCATCTCCGGCCAGCCCGGGCTCCTCGTCCAGGTGGTGCGCCTGCTCCCCCGCCTGCTCGCCGACGGCGGCCTCGCGCTGCTCTACTGCCAGGACTGGGCCGAGGGGCGCCCGCTGGCCGACGCCATCGGCGACGCCCTGCAGGGGCGGGCCTGGCGCGGTGTGCACTGGCAGGACGTCGGCGGCGACTACCGTGGACAGACCCTGCACACCGGCGTGCTCGCCCTGCGCCTGGACCGGGGTCGCGGCTTCGCCGTGCGGGCCAACGACGCGCCAGACTCCGACGTCCAGACCTGGTGGCCCTACCTCGCGCCCCTGCTGGGCGAGTGAAGGGGGCGCGCGGCGGCCAGACAGAGGGTTAGCCAGCCGCTCATGCGCTACGCCGCCGACCTCGACGACATCCGGGCGGCCCAGGCTCGCCTGCGGCCCCACCTCGCCCCCACCCCGGTGATGACCAGCCGCAGCCTGGACGGGCTGGCCGGTCGCCGCCTGTTCTTCAAGTGCGAGCCCTTCCAGCGGGGCGGGGCCTTCAAGATCCGGGGCGCGCTCAACGCCGTGCTGTCCCTGCCCGACGACGCCGCTGCCCGCGGGGTGCTGACCCACAGCAGCGGCAACTTCGCCCAGGCCCTGGCCATCGCCGCCGGGATCCGCGGCGTGCAGGCCCACGTGGTGATGCCCGACGACGCACCCGAGGTCAAGGTCGCCGCGGTGCGGGGCTACGGCGCCACCATCACCCGCTGCCCGCAGCTCCGCCGCCAGGAGGTCGCCGACGAGGTCCAGGCCCGCACCGGCGCCACCTTCATCCCCAGCTACGACGACCCCCGCGTCATCGCCGGCCAGGCCACCTGCACCGTCGAGCTGCTCGAGCAGGTTCCCGACCTCGACGCCATCATCGTGCCCGTCGGTGGCGGCGGGCTCATGGCCGGCTGCGCCCTCGCCGCCCGCTTCATGTCGCCGGGCACGCGGATCTTCGCCGCCGAACCCCTCGGCGCTGACGACGCCGCGCGCTCCAAGGCGGCCGGCCGCGTCCTGCCACAGACCGCCCCCCGCACGGTGGCCGACGGGCTGCGCACCAGCCTCGGCACGCACACCTGGCCCGTCCTCCGCGACCTCGTAGAGGCCGTCGTCACCGTCCCCGAAGACGAGATCATCGCCGCCATGCGCCACCTGTGGGAGCGGCTCAAGGTCGTCGTCGAGCCCAGCGGCGCCATCGGCTTCGGCGCCGTGCTCCGGCTGGAGCTGCCGGCGCTTCACGACCTCGATCGGGTCGGCGTCATCCTCTCCGGCGGAAACGTCGACCTCGATCGGCTGCCGTTCTGAGCATCCTCGGCACACCGTGCCGGGATCGGCTCAGGCCGCAACGCGACCGCGGAGCATCTGCTCCAGCGCTGGCAGGCTCTGCACGCCGGTGCGCTGGTCGACGACCCGGCCACCCTCGTAGAGGTACAGCGCCGGGATGCCGCGCACACCGAGCTGCTGGGCGGTGCGGGGGTGGCGGTCGGTGTCGACCTTGGCGATGAGCAGGCGCCCGGCGTAGCGCTGGCCAAGCTGCTGAAGGGTCGGGGCGAGCATCCGGCAGGGCGCACACCAGTCGGCGTAGAAGTCGACCAGCACGGGCACGGGGCTCTTCGCCACGAGGCGCTGCAGACCATCGTCGTCGAGGTACACCGGGGCGCCGCTGACGTCGAGGGCGGCCCCACAAGCGCCGCAGGTCGGCGCCTGGGACAGGCGGGTGGGGGCCACGCGGTTCAGGCGACCACAGGAAGGGCAGCGGAAGGTCAGTGAGCTGCTGGACATGGGAGACTCCGAAGGGGGAGAGGCTCGGGGGGGCGCTGCGGCATCCGGCGCGCCGGCAACGCCGTGCAGCGCGCTTGCCCCCCAAGCTGCGCACCTCGCCCGCTCCGTCCAGTTCGTGTAGCATCGGTCCATGGATCGTCCCCGCCAGCGGCCGCGGTTCGACCTCGAGGTCGATCTGCCGGTCGAAGAAGTCACCGCGCGCATCAAGAACGGGCTCTCCCACGACGAGTGCCCCTGCGAGGGCAGCGTCAGCAGCCAGCACGCCTGGATCCACCTGCGCCAGCAGGACCGCCACTTCTGGTCGCCGACCCTCGACCTCACGGTGGAGCCCTCGGACTTCGGCGCGAAGCTGCACGGGCGCTTCGCCCCACACCCCAGCGTGTGGACCCTCTTCGTGTTCATCTACGCCGCCCTCGGCGTCGCCAGCCTGATCGCCTTCTGCTGGGGGCTGGCGCAGATCAGCCTGGGCAGCTCGCCCTGGGGGCTGCTGATCAGTGTCGCCCTCCTCGCCCTGATCGGCTTCGTCTACGGCGCCGCCTTCATCGGCCAGGGGCTCGGCTCCGACCAGATGACGCACATCCGCATCTTCCTGGATCGCTCCATCGTCCACGGACACGAACCCCCTCCGCGGACACGCTGAGCGGCGACGGCGACCATCGCCGGCCACGGCGCCCCCGCTGCCGACCACGCAGGCCCGCTGAGCGGCAGCACCGACCACCGGCGGATAGGCGCCGCCGGTGCTGTTCCACACGCTGGACTTCCTCGTCTTCCTCCCGCTGACCGTCGCCATCTACTGGCTGGTCCCGCGGCGGGCGCGCCTGTGGGTGCTGTGCCTCTCCAGCCTGTTCTTCTACGGCGCGTGGAGCCTCGCCTACCTGCCCGTGCTGCTCGGGGTCATCGCCCTGTCCTGGCTCGGCGGGCTGTGGCTGTCGAGCCGCCGCGACGCGCGGGCCGGGCAGCCCGATCTGCCAGCCCGCGTGCTGGTCCTCGGTCTCCTCCTCGGCCCGCTGCTGTTCTTCAAGTACTGGGACTGGCTGGCCTGGAACGCCGAAGCGCTGGCGACCTTCCTCGGCCATCCAGAGCTGGCGCTGCCGCGGGTCGACCTGCCGCTGCCGGTCGGCATCAGCTTCTTCACCTTCCAGGCGCTGGCCTACGTCATCGACACCGCGCGGCACGACGCCCACGGCGGCAAGCCGGCCGAGCGGGACCTGCTGCGCTTCTCGACCTTCGTCGCCTTCTTCCCGCAGCTCGTCGCCGGCCCCATCGTGCGCCGCCACGAGCTGCTGCCCCAGCTCCACGACCTGCCCCTGCTGCGAGACGGTCAGGTCGGCGCGGGCCTGTTCCGCATCGCCCGGGGCATGGCCAAGAAGGTGCTCATCGCCGACATCGTGCGCGTGGGCATGGTCGACCCCGTCTTCAGCGACCCGGGGCGCTTCACCGGTCCCGAGATCCTGCTGGCCTTGTACGCCTACACCCTGCAGATCTACTACGACTTCTCGGCCTACACCGACATCGCCATCGGGGCCGGTCGACTGTTCGGGCTGGAGCTGCCGGAGAACTTCCGCCGCCCCTACAAGGCCACCTGCGTGGCCGGCTTCTGGCGGCGCTGGCACATCACCCTGTCGAACTGGGTGCGCGACTACGTGTACTACCCGCTGGGTGGCAGCCGCGTGGACGGTGGACAGTGGAAGGTCTACCGCAACATCATGGCCACCCTGATCATCATCGGGATCTGGCACGGCGCGGCCTGGAACTTCGTCGTCTACGGCACCCTGCACGGCGCCGCCGTCGCCTGGTGCCGCTACCGCCGCAAGGTCACCGGGCGGCGGCCCGACGATCCCCTGCCCGGCGCCTGGGCCTTCGCCTGGCGCTGGCTGGCCACCTTCCACTTCGTCGTCCTCGCCCGCATCCTCTTCCGGGCCGATGATCTGTCCAGCGCCTGGGAACTGTTCACCGACCTGCTGGACCCCACCTTCGTCATGCCCCGCTACTCGCTGTTGGCCTGGACCGTCTTCCTGCTCGGCTTCGCCATCCACTTCTCGCCGGACCGGTGGAGCCAGCGCGCCGAGACCTGGTTCTCCCGCCAGAACCCGCTGCTCCAGGCCGGCATCGCCGCCGCCGTGGGGGTCGCCTGCATGACCCTGGGCGGGGGGGAGCAGCTCGCGTTCATCTACTACCAGTTCTGACAGAGGTTCGCGCTACGGGCTGAGCGGAGCGGTGGGGGGCGCGTTGGGGGGGTACGGTCGGGGGCCGCGAGGGGGCGACGAAGCGAGGGCGCACACGGGCCTGCGACAGCCCCCCGACTTGTGACGCCTGCGGGGCCCCACGAGAGCCACGGCGGCGACACTTCTCCGGGGGGACGCGACAGCCCCCCCGACTTCTGTCGCCGGCGGGGCGCCACGAGCAGCGAGGCGGCGACACTTCTCCGGGGGGACGCGACAGCCCCCCCGACTTCTGTCGCCGGCGGGGCGCCACGAGCAGCGAGGCGGCGACACTTCTCCGGGGGGATGCGACAGCTCCCCCGACTTCTGTCGCCGGCGGGGCGCCACGAGCGGCGACGCGGCGACACTTCTCCGGGGGGATGCGACAGCCCCCCCGACTTCTGTCGCCGGCGGGGCAGCTCGCGCCCCTCGGTGGCGACACTTCTCCGGGGGGATGCGACAGCCCCCCCGACTTCTGTCGCCGGCGGGGCAGCTCCGACCGCCTCGCTGCGAGATGAATTCGCTGTCAAAGCGATCAGCATTGCCCGGCATGCGTTCCGGCCTGATT